>CAKTBG010000044.1 GCA_934533135.1 uncultured Faecalibacterium sp. | reverse complement strand
GCCACCACCTTCAAATCCAGCATGACCTATGAGATCCTGCTCATCGTGGTCATCGGCGGCATCGGCTCGGTGTCCGGTTCCATCATCGCATCCTTCCTGTTCATTGCAAGCTCCGAGTGGCTGCTCCGCTTCCTCGACAACGAGACCTACATCGGCGGGTTCCGTCTGCCGCTGCTGCGCTCCGGCTTCCGCATGGTGGTGTTCAGCATCATCATCATGGCTGTGGTGCTGTTCTTCCGCAAGGGCATCATGGGTGACCGCGAGCTCTTCCAGAAAAAGCCCGCATCCACTGCAAAAGCTGCCAAAGAGGAGGTGCGCTCCAAATGAGTGAAAATGTATTGACCATTGAAAACGCCACCATGCAGTTTGGCGGCGTGGTGGCTGTGGACAACCTGAACCTGAAGGTAGATAAGAATCAGATCGTCTCCCTGATCGGCCCCAACGGCGCAGGCAAGACCACCGCCTTCAACGTTGTGACCGGTGTGTATGCGCCCACCAACGGCGCGGTGTGGTTCGAGGGGCGAAAGATCATTGAGAACACGCCCCACGGCAAGATGAAAAAGCTCTACAAGGGGCAGAACGCGGGAACGTATTCCCACATCATTGCACCGACTCCGGATAAGATCACCCGGATGGGCATTGCCCGCACGTTCCAGAACATCCGTCTGTGGAAAAGCCAGACCGTATTTGAGAACGTGCTCATCGCCAAGCACTGCCGCTGTTCCGCCAACCTGCTGAGCGCCACCTTCCGCCTGAATGCCGACGAAGAAAAGCGCCAGCGCGAGGAATGCGAGCACCTTTTGCAGGTGCTTGGTCTGCAGGAGGTCCGCAACGAGCTGGCCACCGGTCTGCCCTACGGCTTACAGCGCCGGGTAGAGATCGCCCGCGCACTGGCAACTGAACCAAAGCTGCTGCTTCTGGATGAGCCTGCCGCCGGTATGAACCCGCAGGAGACCGAAGAGCTGACCGCTTTTATTGACCGCATCCGCACCGATTTCAACCTGACGGTGTTTATGATCGAGCATCACATGGATCTGGTCATGGACATTTCTGACCGGGTCTATGTGCTGGACTTTGGCCGCCTGATCGCCGAGGGCACGCCCGCCGAAGTACAGAACGACCCGCGCGTGATCGACGCTTATCTGGGGGTGGACGAAGATGCTTGAGATCAAGGATTTACACGTTTCTTACGGCGGCATTCAGGCGCTGCGCGGCGTATCGCTGACGGTTCCGGAGGGGAAGATCGTTACCCTGATCGGTGCCAACGGTGCCGGCAAGTCCACCCTGATGCGCACCATCTCCGGCCTTGTCAAGGCACAGAGCGGCTCCATTCTGTGGAACGGCCAGGAAGTGCTGGGCAGGCCCATCGACCAGATCGTGGCCAGCGGCATTGCCATGTCGCCGGAGGGCCGCAGAGTATTCGCCGATCTGACGGTCGTCGAAAATCTGAAGATCGGTGCCTATCTGCGCAGGGACAAGGCCGAAATGGAACAGGACCTCGAGTGGGTGTACAGCCTGTTCCCCCGCCTGAAGGAGCGCAGCTGGCAGAGCGCAGGCACCCTCTCCGGCGGCGAGCAGCAGATGCTGGCCGTAGGCCGTGCCCTGATGAGCAAGCCCCGGCTGCTGATGCTGGACGAGCCAAGCCTTGGTCTTGCCCCCATTGTGGTGCGGGAGATCTTCGACATCATCCGCACGGTCAATCAGCAGGGCATCACGGTGCTGCTGAACGAGCAGAACGCCAACATGGCGCTGAAGGT
>CAKTBG010000043.1 GCA_934533135.1 uncultured Faecalibacterium sp. | reverse complement strand
CGGGGTCCTTCTTCCCTGCCGTCTCGATGCCGGAGCTCACATCCACCGCATAGGGGTGCAGACGCTCCACTGCATCGGCGGCATTCTCCGGGCCAAGCCCTCCAGCAAGAAGATAGTCCCGCTTGAAATTTTCCAGCAGCGCCCAGTCAAAGGCCCTGCCCGTTCCGCCTGCGCCGGAATCCAGCAGAACAAGGTCTGCCGGGCTTTTTTCCGCCTTTGCAAGGCTTTCGGCATCCGTCACGCGGAAAGCCTGCCAGAGCGGCCTTGCGGTCAGGCTGCGCAGCCGGGCAATGTATGCGGCGTCCTCCTGTCCGTGGAGCTGGGCGATGTCAATGATGCCTGCATTCAGCAGACCCGCCACCGTTTCCGGCGCTTCGTTCACGAACACACCCACGGCCTGGATCCCGGGGGAAAGCTGTGCTTTTAATTCTGCGGCCATTTCCCGGGAAACATACCGCCTGCTTTGGGGGGCAAACACAAAGCCGATATACTCCGGCTGCAGGGCATTTGCCGCTGCGATATCCTCCGGACGGGTCAGACCGCACAATTTGATCCTTGTCATAGCAGTCCTTTCAGTTCCCGCAGCTTTGCGGTCTTATCCGGCGCACGCATGAGCGTTTCGCCAATGAGCACGGCGTCTGCCCCGATGGCTGCAAGCCCGGCAACATCTTCGGCAGTTTTTACGCCGCTTTCCGAGACAAAAAGCACATCCTGCGGGATACGGGCCCGCAGGCGGCGGCTGTTTTCGGTGTCCACCGTGAAGGTTTTCAGGTTGCGGTTGTTCACGCCAAGGATGCGTGCCCCGGCGGCAAGCGCCCGGTCCACTTCGGCATCATCGTGGGCTTCCACCAGTGCGGAGAGTCCCAAGTCCTCGCAGATGGCGAGGTACTCTTTGAGCTGTGCATCGTCCAGAATAGCGCAGATGAGCAGCACCGCCGAAGCGCCCAGAAGCTTTGCTTCGTAGATCATGTATTCATCCACGGTAAAATCCTTGCGCAGGCAGGGTGTGGAGACAGCAGAAGCGATCTCCTTCAGATAGGCGTCACTGCCCAAAAACCACTTTGGCTCGGTCAGCACCGAGATGGCATCTGCCCCGGCAGCTTCGTATTCTTTGGCGATCTGCAGGTACGGGAACTCCGGTGCGATGAGCCCCTTGGAGGGCGATGCTTTTTTGCACTCGCAGATGAAGGCAAGCCCCGGCTTTGCCAGCGCTTTTTCAAAACGGAAATCGCCCTTCGGCAGCGCCAGTGCCTGCTGCTTTGCTTCGGCCAGCGGCAGGGTCTGCTTTGCCGCTTCCACCCGCTGCCGGGCGTGTTCGGCCAGCTGGTCTAAAATGTTCATGCATTTTCCTCCGGGCGGTTGCTCACTTCGATGAACTTTTCCAGCACAGCCGCCGCCTTGCCGCTGTCGATCAGCTGTGCGGCCAGTGCGATGCCGTCCGCCATCGTCTCGGCCTTGCCGCCGATGTAGAGGGATGCACCCGCATTCAGCAGAACGGCGTCACGCTTGGGACCCTTCTCGCCTGCCAGAATGGCGCGGGTGATGGCGGCGTTCTCTGCCGGAGCACCGCCCACAAGGTCGGCCTTTTCGCAGCGGGTCAGACCGAACTGCTCCGGCGTGATGGTGTAGCACTTGTACCAGCCGTCCTTGATCTCACAGACCTTGGTGGGGGCACTGAGGGAGATCTCGTCCAGCTTATCCTTACCGTAGACCACCATGCCGCGCCGGACGCCCAGACTGATGAGCACCTGCGCCAGCGGCTCCACAAGGTATTCATCGTAGACGCCCAGCAGCTGCATGGCAGGCGAGCCGGGATTGGTGAGCGGTCCAAGGATGTTGAACACGGTGCGGAAGCCCAGTTCCTTGCGGATGGGGCCAACGTACTTCATGGAGGCGTGGTACTTCTGGGCAAAGAAGAAGCAGATGCCCACCTCGTTCAGCAGTTCCACACAGCGGGCGGGGCTCTGCTG
>CAKTBG010000042.1 GCA_934533135.1 uncultured Faecalibacterium sp. | reverse complement strand
TCCATTACGTCATCATAATCCATCTCGATGACCTTCTGGTTGGCGATGGCGGGAACTTCCTGCACGACGGCGTTGGAAGTCAACTGCTCCACAGCGTCGGCATCGGTGGCACCAAAGCGGTCTGCGCGGACGTAGACGATGACATCCGGGTTCATGGAGACCAGATTCTCCAGCGTCAGGCCGTTGCCGCCCTTGTCCAGAACATTCTCAGCGTTCAAGGCATTCAGCATACAACTGCTCATCTTGGAATTGAAGGCCACGAAGGTGCCATCGGCGTAGCCAGCCATGAACAGGACCTTCAGAGGCTCTCCATTCTGGCCGCTGACCTTGTCCATCAGCGCGTCGATTCTCTCCTGCAGTTCGTCAGCGTAAGCATTTGCAGTCTCCTGCACGTTGAAGATCTCACCAATGTTCCGCACATCTTCTACGATGTTGTCCAGAGACTGGTCGGTGGAAGCACTGGCCAACTCGGTGTAGACGGGGATGCCCAGTTCCTGATAGGATTGGACGGTGCCAATGCTGCTTTCGGTGAACATCAGAGGACCCTTGCCAAGAATCAGATCCGGCTCTGTGGCAAGGATAGTCTCCTTAGAAACAGACTTCTTATCGCCAAGGCTGTTCAGCGAAGCAACTTCATCGGCGATGTCGCCTTTCAGGGCGTTGTCATTATCGAACACACCGACAATTTTGTCCTTGAGCCCCAGCTTAATGAGCAGCTCGGTCATGGACAACTGAGTGGACAGCACCTTTTCGGGGGCGTGATCGTAGGTCATATCCACAGCATTGCCATCAGCGTCATAAATCTGCAGGGTCAGGGGGTAAGAGGTCTCTTCGGCGGAGACGGTGCTCTCGGCAACAGACGAAGCAGCCTCGGAGGAGGCAGCAACGGACGATGCCACAGAAGATGCAGTCTGACCGCAGCCAGTGGCCAGCATGACGGCGGCCAGTGCCGCAGCAGCAACGCTCAGGGTTTTCTTTTTCATAAACTTTCCTCTTTCTGCGGGGTACTCCCGCGTTTATAAATATTGGATCATCAGTTTCCCGTTGACTGGACTGGGGTAAACACAGGCTTCGACATCAAAGATACGGTGCAGGTTCTCAGGAGTCATTACGGCTTCGGGTGTTCCCTGCGTAACGATCTCACCCTGTTTCATCAGGTAGAGATAGTCGCAGAACTGCGCCGCAAGGCTCAGATCATGCAGAGCAGCCAGAACCGTAACGTGCAGTTCCTTGATGATTGAAAGAATCTCCAGTCGATAGCGGATATCCAGATGATTGGTCGGTTCGTCTAGGATCAGGATCTTGGGCGACTGGGTCAGCGCGCGGGCTAGAACTACCCGCTGCTTTTCACCGCCCGAGAGAGACTGGAAGTTCCGGTCGCGGTAGTTTTTCATACCCACCTTGTCCAGTGCTTCCAAGGCTATCTCGTAGTCCTGCTCCCGTTCTTGCTCCAGCAGGGAATGGAAGGGATACCGCCCCATCAGGGCGATGTCCAGCACGGTATAGTCAAAATTGATCTGGTTGAATTGGCCCATCACCGCCATGTTCCGCGCCAGCTTTTTGCCGGAAAAGTGTGTGATGTCCTTGTCGTCCAGACGAACGATGCCGCTGTCCATTTTTTGTGTGCGATAGATAGAGCGGAGCAGAGTGGTCTTGCCGCTGCCGTTGGCACCCAGCAAGGCTGAAAATTTCCGATCCGGCACCTCAATGGAGAGATTCCGCACGATGGGTTTTCCAGCAATCGAAACGCTGACGTTTTTCGCATCCAGTTTCATTCAATTGCCTCCAAATCCATACTTTTTACGCACCATCACATAGACGAAGAACGGCGCACCCACCAAGGCAGTGAAAATGCCCACAGGCAGCTCGGTGTTGGAAATCAGACTGCGGGCGATGGCATCCACCCAAAGCATGAACAGTCCGCCGGATAATGCCGCAATGGGCAGTAATTTTCGGTGTGCTGTGCCTGCAATGGCGCGGGAAACGTGAGGGATGATAAGCCCTACAAAGCCGATTGTGCCGCAGACCGATACCAATGCACCGGTCAGCACGGAGAGCACCAGCAGATAAACCAACCGACACCGGAAGGTGTTGATGCCAATGGTGGAGGCGGCTTCCTCGCCCAGCATCAGACCATCGAGTGTCTGAGCCTGCGTCCGAAAAAAGACTGCTGCCGCCAGTACGATCAGTGCAATGGGGCCGATATTTTTCCATCCGGCGCGGGTCAGCGAACCCATCGTCCAGAACTTGATGGACATCATACCGTCCGAATCACCTGCTACTGCAATGATAAAGTTGGAAAATGCGGTCAGCAGCGCATTGACGATCATGCCAGAGAGAATCAGCTTGACCGAGGTGGTTTTACCGTCCGCCGAGGAGAGGGCCAATACGAGAAAGCAGGCACCGCCAGCTCCTACAAAGGCCCAGAAACCGGAAATCACGCCCAGCCCCAGAAAGAGCGAACCAGTGGCTCCCAGCGTTGCACCTGCCGACACGCCAAGAATGTATGGGTCTGCCATTGGGTTTTGGACAACGGCCTGCATCACACAACCACAGAGGGCTAGACCGCTTCCGGCCAGAAAGCCCAGAATAATGCGAGGCATCCGGATCTGCCAGATGATCTGCTCAAAGGCAATGGACACAGGAGTGCCAGTATCTGCCCCAAACAGATGCTGAAGCAGGACGGACAGGGTATCCTGTACCGGGATCTGAACTGCGCCCATGCAAAGCGTAATGACCGCAGATACAAGCGATGTTATTATCAACAAAAAGACTGTCATCCGCGTCCTTTTCATACATGGATCATCCTCTCAAGTTGTTCGTGGTTAGCCTTGACTATCCGTCAAGTATTTTACAAGTTGTTCGCGTATTTGTCTATGGACGATTATTCACAATATGGACGATTCTTAAAAACGCTTGATGGATTCCTTCTTTGTTAAGAGGGCTGGCACCGTCCGGCTCCTCCCGGCTTGACGTGCTGCCCCGCAAAACGTATACTGGTGCTGTGGAGGCCGGGGCCGGGGAACGCTCGGCCCGGCCATAAGTCGGAGTCCGTCCTTCTTTGGGTAAGGTGCAAAAGCAATGAGTGAATTTTCGCATTTGAAGAACAAGCTGCTGGCCGAGCAGGTCGAAGACCAGATCTACCATTACATTCTGGATACGCCCATCGAGCCGGGGGCCAAGCTGCCCAACGAGTTTGAGCTGGGCGAACGGTTCGGGGTGGGGCGCAGCACCATCCGGGAGGCCGTCAAGCTGCTGTCCAGCAAGGGCATCGTGGAGGTGCGCCGGGGTTCGGGCACCTATGTGGTGACCACCACCAAGGGCCTGTCCGATCCGCTGGGCCTGCGCTCGGTCAAGGACAAAAACGCGCTGGCGCTGGACCTGGTCAATGTGCGTCTGCTGCTGGAGCCGGGCATCGCGGAGATGGCGGCGCAGCACGCGACCGACGAGGACATTGAGCGTCTGCGGCGGCTGTGTGAGCGGGTAGAAAGCAAGATCCACGAGGGGGAGCGCTACATCGAAGACGACATTGCTTTCCACACCTGCATCGCCGAGAGCAGCAAAAACACGGTGGTGGAGCAATTGATCCCCATCATTGACACCGCCGTGATGATGTTTGTCAACGTCACCCACAAAAAGCTGGTGGACGAAACGATCATGACCCATCGGATGATCGTGGAGGCCATTGCGAACCATGACCCCATCGGGGCAAAGGCCGCCATGGTGATGCACCTGAACTTCAACCGCACCTATATCAAGAAGGTCTACGACGGAGAAGACCCGGACGACGGGACCATCGGGATCGCACCCTTTGTAAAATGATCTGGAACCGAAACAGGCTCCCTGCACAGAAGGCTGTGCAGGGAGCCCGTTTTGCATGAAGTTGTCTGATGATTTTGAAACGGGAGTAGGGCAAAAGAAGCCTTAAGAGGGCATTTTGATTCGATGTATCCCAGAAGATTGGACGAAATGCTAGATGTATCCAAGATTTTTTGCACAAATAGTAGGATGTATCGGGGACAACTTGCAAAAGACGCTCGGCCGGATTACAATGAAGACGTAAGATGTCCGACAGAAAAAGGACACAAAAGGAGAGCATTTTGGAGGTATGAATATGGAGTTGCGTTCACAGGAAGTCCGCACGCTGGCCCCGGAAAACGACCCGCTGAAGATGGGCATGGGCTGGAAGGTCGAGGACCTTTCCAAGCCCCAGATCCTGGTGGAGAGCACCTTCGGCGACAGCCACCCCGGCAG
>CAKTBG010000041.1 GCA_934533135.1 uncultured Faecalibacterium sp. | reverse complement strand
TCCTGTAGCACCCTCAGCCTCGCGGCTGACAGCTTATTTATTATACCACAGAAGCGGTTTTTGTCAAGCTCTTTTTTTTGAAGTTCTTCGACATTGAGAAGTGACTCTCAAGGTCGTTTCGCTTGGTGCTCGAGTATAATACCACGAAGCCGGGCTCTTGTCAACACTTTTTTCCCATTTTTTTGAAATTTTTTCCCACTCCCCTTTTTCACTCTTCCAAGAGCCGCAGCCGCATCCATTGCAGGATCTTCCGCTCCCGCCGGGAGATCTGCACCTGTGTCGTATGCAGGATCTTTGCCGTGTCGCTCTGGGTGCGGTTTCCATAGAAGCGCAGACGGATCAAGAGCCGGTCCTGTTCCGGCAGACTGTCCAACACCTCTTCCAACCCGATCTTATCGGCAAGCTCCTCCTCGGGAGACTCCACCGGGATATCCATCTGATGCTCGTCGTCCTCCCGGTTCTCCGGTGTCAGGCTGAGAGCCGGCTGTGCTGCCTGAATCGCAAGGGTGATGTTCTCCATGCTCTCCCCCAGCTCCTCTGCCAGTTGGGAAAGGGTCGGCTCCCGGCCGCAGATCTTACTGTGGTGTTCCCGCGCCGCATTGATCCGCAGCCCCAGTTCTTTCAGCGACCGGCTCACCTTCACGGTTCCGCCGTCTCGGAAGAGTTTCCGGATCTCGCCAAGGATCACCGGCACGGCATACGTTGAAAAGCACACCCCGCGGGATGCATCAAAACCGTCGTAAGCCTTGATGAGCCCCATACAACCGGCACTGTACAGGTCATCGTATTCCAGCCCTCTGCCCCGGAACCGCCCGGCGCAGGAATGCACAAGGCCGAGGTTCTGTTCGATGAAGGCACTCCGCCGGGTCTGATCTGATACCATTGCGACCGCTCCTTCTTTTGCTTATGTAGCAGTCTCCCGTTCGTCAAGCCGTTTGGTCAGGGTCACCCGGGTGCCCCCGCCGACCCGGGAGCGCACCGAGACCTTGTCCATGAAGCTCTGCATCACGGAAAACCCCAGCCCCGACCGCTCCTCGGGGTTGCCGGTGGTGAAGAGCGGTTCCATGGCTTTGGGCACATCCGGAATGCCCACCCCCTTGTCCGTGATCGTGATCTTGACCACCCGGCCGGGATAAACGGCAATGCCCATCACGATGCTCCCGACCCGGCCCGGGTAGGCATGGACGATGCAGTTGGTCACGGCTTCGGAAACCGCCGTCTTGATGTCGGCCAGCTGCGGCACGGTGGGGTCGTACCGCGCCAGAAACGCGGCGGCCGCTCCCCGGGCAAAGCTCTCGTTGACGCTGCGTGCGTCGAATTGGATCTTAGTCGTATTTTCTGCTTTCATCGTTCTTCCTCCTGTGGTTCCCCGGTGCAGGGAATGTTTGCCAGCTGCAGCACCTTCCGCAGCGGTTCGGGTGCGTGCTGGATCTTCAGCCGCCCGCCCAGCATCCGGGCGCACCGCTGCCGCCCCAGGATCAGCCCGATGCCCGAGGAATCCATAAACCCCACCCCGCCCAGATCCATCACCAGCGTCTGGGGTGTGCGGTTCAACAGCGCGTCGTCCAACTGGATGCGGAGACTCTGCGCCGCGTCGTGGTCGATCTCGCCCGCCAGATACGCATACAGCACGTCGTCTGCTGCGCTGAACGTTACCGTTGCCATAAGCCTGTCCCACCTTTTTGTGCAAAATAAAAGATCCCGTACTGCTGTTTCCAGTGTACGGGATCCGATGCGTATTTTTTAGGGAAGTCTGTCGCGCGGCGGCATTACAGCCGGTTTTCCAGCTGCTCTGCAGCTTCGAGCGCGATCTGTTCGCTGCCGCAGATCAGCAGACCGCGGCGGCTGTTGGCTTTGGCCAGCCGGACGGCCTCTTCCAGCGTGGTACACAGTTCGGCCTCGAAATGGTACCGCGCCGTCTCCAGCAGACGCTCGTTCCGGGCAGCCTCCCCGCCCTGCAGGGGCACGAGGAATACCTTATCAAAGGGATTCTCGCTCATGCCGGGCATGGTGGTCTTGTCCTTTTTCTGCTCTTCGGGGGTCAGGCCGCTCTCCAGTGCGGAGAAAAACGCCTCAGCCCCTTCTTCCGCAGAGAGTCCGACCACCGCGCTCATGTGGCGCACCTTGGCCATATTGAGCACGCGGAGCAGAGCCGCCGCCTGCTGCGGCGTCCGGCAGGCATCCAGAATGACCAGCGGCTTCTGGGAGAGTACCCGGATGCTGCTGCGGTTCTCGACTGCGGCAAGGCCTGCAAGGATGGCGTCATCCTCGATCTCGAACCCTTTGCGCCAGAGGGCAAGTGCCAGCTCGACGGCCATCGCCGCGTTGCCTGCGGCGTGACGCCCCAGAAACGCCAGCGGAATGGTGTATCCGCCGTAGTCGATCCGGCTGGTGAACTTCTCCGCCTCCAGAAATTGGATGTCCTCGGCATCGGGCACCACCAGCTCACAGTTCGCCTTGCCTGCGGCCACGATCAGCTCGCTCAGTGCCGCTTTGGGCTGTTCGGGTGCGGTCACACAGATGGCTCCCTCCCGCATGACGCCGGCCGCCAATGCTGCCGAGCGTTCGAGGGAGCGGCTGACCCCATCCGGGCCGATGGACGTCACCGCGCAGACCGGCATCCGGGGCAGTGCAGCAGCGAGACCTGCGTCGGCCATCTCGACCACCGCCAGCTTGCAGCCTGCCTCCGCGAAGCAGAAGACCGCAGCCGCCAGCTCTGCCGCCGGGCGGGGCAGAGGCTTTGCCGCCGACAATGCCTCCACCGCGTTGGAGAGCAGACCCGGATCCACGGGTTCCCCCTGGATCCGGATACGCCGCTCCACCGGCTCGCATCCGGCGCGGTAGAAGCCCACCGGAAAGCCCGCTGCTTTGAGGATTGCCGCCAGCAGACCGGCCACCATCGTTTTGCCTGCGGTACCGGCCACGCCTACAAAGGCCACTTTCTCCGCGTGGGCGGGCAATGCGGCGCGGAGTTCTTCCTCCGGTGCAAAGCCGTCCGGCAGGGCGGAGAAATACTGATTTGCCTGTTCAATCGTCATAGCGTCAATCCTCATTTCGATGTATATAGAGCAGTCGGCACATCCGGAAGAGTGCCAGCACGAACATTCCCACAAGCAGGCCGGTCATCACGCCCGCAAAGTCGATCCAGACGTCCACGACCTGACTGCTCCGGCCCGGGGAAAAGAGCTGGATGGTCTCATCGGTCAGAGCCGTCAGCAGGCCGCCCAGAATGGGCCACGCCATGTGCTTGACAAAGTGGCGGGTGTAGACCCGGAGGCAGAGCATCAGCAGAAAGCCTTCCAGCATATACTCGCAGAAATGCGCCAGCTTGCGGATCAGATGCATGGTGACATGGCTGGCCGCGCCGGGCATTCCCAGATGGGTCAGCACCTTCTGCACCAGTGCCAGCACCCGGCCGCTGGCGGCTTCCGACACATTGCCCACTTTCATGGAATTGGAGAAGATGAACACGATGCAGGCGATCAGCCCGAACGTGAAGATGACCCGCCCGGCGATCAGCCATGGGGAGACAGAAGCCTTACGGAGATTGTGTTCCTGCATGGACTGCCTCAGCCCAGAGCCTTGATGCTCTGCTCGATGTTGGCCAGCTTATCCTGACTCTTGGCGTGTTTGCTGCGGATCTCCTCCACCAGAGCTGCCGGGGCGCGCTCCACAAACTTGGGGTTGTTGAGCTGGTTCTCGAACATGGCCATTTCCTTCTCCGCCTTCGCCTTCTCCTTGTTCAGGCGAGCCAGCTCCTTCTCGCGGTCGATCAGCTCCATCATCGGGATGAAGCCGCGGGCCGCATGGGTGGACACCTGCACCATGCCGTCGGTGCTGCCCTCATACTTTTCGGTAAAGGTCACATCGGTGGCAAAGGCAAACTTGGCCAGATAGACCTGCGCCTTCTGGAACGGGGCGGCATCGGCCGTCTCGAGGATCATGCTGGTCTTTTTGGCGGGATGGACGTTCATCTCGGTGCGCATGGTGCGGACGGCCTTGATGTAATCCATCACCTTCTCGAAGGCTTCCTCTTCCTCCGCCCAGTTCAGCTTCTCGTCGAAGGCGGGCCACGGCTGGGTCATGATGGTCTCGGCCGAGCCGGGCAGAGCCTGATACAGCTCCTCGGTGATGAAGGGCATAAAGGGATGCAGCAGCTTGAGAGCCTTGTCCAGCACATAGACCAGCACGCGGCGGGCGGTGTCGGCCTGCTCTGCGTCGCCGGAGTTCAGGCGGGGCTTTGCGATCTCGATGAACCAGTCGCAGTAGACATCCCAGATGAAGCTGTTGATCTTGGCGACGGCCAGACCCATCTCGTAATGGTCGAGGTTGTCGCTCATGGCACCGGCCACCTGATTCAGCTTGGTCAGCACCCACTTGTCGCTCATGTCCAGCTTGGACTCGTCGGGCAGACCCGGCGCAAAGTCTTCGGGCAGGTTCATCAGGACAAAACGGGTGGCGTTCCACAGCTTATTGGCAAAGTTGCGGGCCGCCTCGACCTTCTTCTCGCTGTAACGCATATCGTTGCCCGGGGTGGAGCCGTCCAGCAGCATGAAGCGGAGGGCGTCTGCGCCGTACTTGGCGATCACCTCCAGCGGGTCGATGCCGTTGCCAAGGCTCTTGGACATCTTGCGGCCCTGACTGTCACGGACAATGCCGTGGATGCAGACGGTGTCAAAGGGTGCCTTGCCGGTGTAGGCCAGACCCGAGAAGATCATGCGGCTGACCCAGAAGCCAATGATGTCGTAGCCGGTGACGAGGGTGTTGGTGGGGTAGAAATACTTCAGATCCGCGCTCTCCTCATTGGGCCAGCCCAGCGTGCTGAAGGGCCACAGAGCCGAAGAGAACCACGTATCCAGCGTGTCGGGATCCTGCGTCAGCTGGGTGCCGCCGCACTTGGGGCAGCTGCAGGGCGCAGCCTTTGCCACCACCGTCTCGCCGCAGTCGTCGCAGTACCATGCCGGGATCTGGTGGCCCCACCACAGCTGGCGGCTGATGCACCAGTCGCGGGTGTTCTTCATCCAGTTCATATAGTTCTT
>CAKTBG010000040.1 GCA_934533135.1 uncultured Faecalibacterium sp. | reverse complement strand
TGGTGGCCCCACCACAGCTGGCGGCTGATGCACCAGTCGCGGGTGTTCTTCATCCAGTTCATATAGTTCTTGGTGAACCGCTCCGGGATGAACTTGATGTCGCCCTTCTCCACGCTCTCGATGGCAGGTTCTGCCAGCGGCTCCATCTTGACGAACCACTGCTTGGAGACCATCGGCTCGATGGTGGAGTGGCAGCGGTAGCAGGTGCCGACCTCGTGCTTGAGCGGCTCGATCTCCTTCAGGAACCCGCCTGCTTCCAGATCGGCGAGGATGGCCTTGCGTGCCTCGAGGGTGGTCATCCCGGCGTACTTGCCGCAGTCCATGACTTCCGGCTCGTTGACGGTGTTCTTGCCTGCGGCAAACAGCGCGTCGGCCGCTGCCTTGTCTGCGGCGCCGGTCATGCGGCCGTCGTAGGTAAAGACCCGGACGATGGGCAGATCATGGCGCAGCCCCACCTCAAAGTCGTTGGGGTCGTGTGCCGGGGTGATCTTGACCACGCCGGTGCCCTTGGTCATATCGGCGTGTTCGTCGCAGACGATGGGGATCTCCTTATTGACCAGCGGCAGGATGACATGGCAGCCGTGCAGATGGGCATAGCGGGGATCCTCGCCGTTGATGGCCACAGCGGTATCGCCCAGCATGGTCTCGGGGCGGGTGGTGGCCAGCTCCAGCATCTCGCCGGTCTCCTTGACCGGGTAGAGCAGGTGCCAGAAATTGCCGTCCTTTTCCTCGTACTCGACCTCGGCGTCCGAGATGGAGGTGTTGCAGTGGGGGCACCAGTTGACCATCCGGTTGCCGCGGTAGATCAGCCCCTTGTCGTACAGGCGGACAAAGACTTCCTTCACTGCGTCGGAGCAGCCTTCGTCCATGGTGAACCGCTCACGCTCCCAATCGCAGCTGGTGCCGAGCTTTTTCAGCTGGCTGACGATGCGGTTGCCGTACTTGGTCTTCCAATCCCACGCCCGCTCGAGGAACCCGTCGCGGCCGACCATCTCCTTGGTCAGACCCTCGGCGCGCATGGCCTCGACGACCTTGGCCTCGGTCGCAATGGAGGCGTGGTCGGTGCCGGGCACCCACAGTGCGGCATAGCCCTGCATCCGCTTGGTGCGGATCAGGACGTCCTGCATGGTGTTGTCCAGTGCATGACCCATGTGCAGCTGGCCGGTGACGTTCGGCGGCGGCATCACGATGGTGTAGGGCTTCTTGTCCGGGTCGGCCTTCGTGTGGAAATAGCCGCCGTCCAGCCAGAACTGGTAGATCCGATCTTCCACCTGACTGGGATCGTACTGTTTTGCGAGTTCTTTCATTGTAACCTCCCAAATTGTGGCGCGTGGGGTGCAAAAAAGCCGCCCCACGGATTCTTCCATGGGACGGCTGTAACATTTACATACCGCGGTACCACCCAAATTGCGCAGTGCGGGTCAACGCCCGGCACCACGCCCCTTGATGCCCCGATAACGTGGGGCAGAACCGGAGACGACTACTGGTTTCACCGTCTCTGCTCAAAAGCGACAGTGCGCCAGCGGAACCTTGCCGGGCTTTCACCTTCTCCCGGCTCTCTGCCAAAGACCGCAGGGCGCACACTCTTTCTCACTGCATTTATCAAAAAGAATATAACGGTTTTGGGGCGATTTGTCAATCTTTTGGCTCAGATTTCTTTCAAAAGCTCCGTTTTCAGCCGTGCGATCAGCCGCTCCATCAACGCCACCCGGTTGAAGGGCGTCATCAGATAGAATCCGTCGGCATAGGGCAGAGCCGCCGCCGCCATCTGCAGCGAGAGTTCCAGCCCCAGAGCCTCGCCCTGCTCCCGATCCAGCCCCGCAAAGCGGCGGATGATCGCTTCCTCCACATGGATGCCGTTGACTTCGTTCTCCATGAAGATGGCGTTCCGCTGGCTGACCACCGGCATGATACCGGCCAGAATTTTCGCACGGCCGCCCAGCACCTCCCGGGCGCGGCGCAGGTTTTCCACCGCCTGCTCCGACAGCACCGGCTGGGTCAGGAAGCCGGACATCCCGTTTTCCACCTTTTCCACCGCCCGGCGCAGCTCCACGTCAAAATTCCGGGCGTTCAGGTTCAAGGCACCAAACACCGTCATGGGCGAGGGCATCTCCCGGCCTTCGCCCGCCAGCGAGACGATGTACTGCGCCAGCTTGCGGGAGTTGAACTGGTAGACATTTTTCACCTCGTCGCGTTCGGCGGTCGGGATGGGGTCGCCGGTGATGGCCAGCACTTCCCGCACGCCCTCCGCGTACAGCCCCAGCAGCAACGCCTTGGTCGCGTTCAGGTTGCGATCCCGGCAGGTCATGTGGGGCAGGGTGCAAAGCCCCAGCTCCCGGTGTACCCGGCAGGCGACCAGCGACGAATCCATCCGTGCCCGGGCAATGGGGCAGTCCGCGATGGTCAGCAGGTCGGCACCCGCCGCCTGCAGCCGCTTGGCTCCGTCCAGATACCGGGTCAGGTCGGCGTCTTTGGGCGAATCCAGCTCGATGGCGATGACCTTTTCCCCCGCGTTCAGTTTCCGCAGGAAAGCGTCGTCTTTTTCCACATCCGGCTTCTCCGGTGTGGAGAGCGGAGCCGGTTCCACAGCCGTCTGCGCGGGCAGGGCGTCCAGCTCCGCCCGCAGTGCCGCAATGTGGGTCGGCGTCGTGCCGCAGCAGCCGCCGAGGATCTTGACCCCCTCTGCCGCCAGTTTTGCCTGTTCCCGGGCGAAGTATTCCGGCTTGCCCTGATATTTCACCTGCGTCCGTGCCACCACCGGGTACCCTGCGTTCGGCATGACCGACAGCGGCAGGCCGATGTGCATCAGCTGCCGGGCCAGCGGCCGCATGGCACCCGGTGCCGACACGCAGTTCAGACCCACGGCATCCACCAGCCCGCTCTCGGCCATCTGCCGGGCAAGATCTCTGCAGAACAGACCCTCGCGGGTGTAGCCGTCCGGCAGCACCGCGAACGAGACGATCACAAAGGCATCGGGAACACATTTTTTGAGATACGACACCGCATCCAGAACGCCCGCGTCGGAGCTCAGCGTCTCGAACAGAAAATTCTTTGCCCCTCGTGCAAGAAATGCCTTTGCAACGGCGATGTACACCTCTCCGGCCGACAGTGCCTCGGTGTCCGGTGCCGGGCCGAGGTCGGCAAACACCGCCGCACCGCGCTCCTGCGCCGCCTGTTCTGCCAGCTCCCACCCTGCTTCGGCCAGCTCTTCCCAGCCGGAAAGCCCTGCCGCCGCCATCCGCGGCAGGCCGAAGGTGTTGGTCTTGAGGGCATCCGCACCCGCAGCCAGATATTCCCGGTGGACGGCCTGCACCCCCGCCGGGTCGGTGCGGTTGGCCTGCTCGCACTCCTGCCCGGGCTTCGCCTTATAATAGGTACCCATGCCGCCGTCAAACAGCAGCGGCTTGCTTTCGAGATGTTTCCGGATGTCGATCATGTTGGAGGCTCCTTTGTCTCTTGATTTATCCCTTAAAATACGATATGATGTTATCAACAATTACAAAAAATTGTGAGGTATCGCTATGAATTCCAACTTAACACCCGAAGAAATTGCTCGCAACGAATTGTATGCTGAAATCCAGAAAGGCCTAGACGATGTAGCTGCCGGCAGAACCCGTCCATGGGAAGAGGTCAAAGCCGAGCTCATGGCAAAAATAAAGGCAGGCTGCTTCGATTTTCATGAAAACACACCGTCATCTTCAGTTTAATGAAGTTTCCGTCCTTGTCAAGCATTTTCTCTGGCCGCTGGCCGCTTTTCCTTGCGTCCGGGGCAAATTTGTGCTATTCTAGGCGTACTTTACAATGTAAGGAGAGAGGAAACCATGCGCCATGCTGGAACACAGGAGATCGAAACGCCGCGGCTGCTTTTGCGCCGCCTCACCCCGGAGGATGCCCCGATGATGTACCGCAACTGGGCCAACGACCCGGATGTGACCCGCTTTCTCCGCTGGGAGCCCCACAAGAACGAGGCCGAAACGCACGAGCTGCTGGCTGCATGGGCGACCCTCTACCCGAACGGCGATTATTACCAGTGGGGCATCGTGGAAAAAGCCACCGGAGAAGTGTTCGGTTCCCTCGGTGTCTTTCGTTCCAGCTCTGCTGAGTCTGTCCGTGATCCGTGGCCGGGCTTCGACCACAGCAACGGAGTATGGGAAGTCGGCTACTGCATCGGCAAGGCATGGTGGAACAAGGGTTTTACCACCGAGGCCCTGAAAGCCGTACTGGACTTCTGGTTCAGGAATACAGACTCCGACTGGCTGGCCTGCAGCCACGCTGTTGCTAACCCCGCCAGCGGAAAGGTCATGACCAAGGCCGGTTTTGTCTACGACCATGATGCCGAGTATCATAAATTTGACGGCACACCGGTCTCCTGCAAATGTTATGCACTGACAAGAGAACACTACGAAGAGTTGAAATAAACCTCTCAGAAAGGATCTACTTTGAGCGAACTTTACGACATTTTAGTGGAAACTCCCCCGACGAAGGTGATCTTACTCGCCCTCGATCAGGGGCTTTGGGATTGCGAACGCAGCCTTGCCGAGCTTTCTGCCCTATGCGAGGCCAACCACATGGAGGCGGTCGCGCAGATCACCCAGAAGCGCGGCACGCCCGAGACCGGCATCGTCCTCGGCAGCGGCAAGCTGGAAGAAGCGCACCTTGCCGCCGAGACGCTGGGTGCCGAGTGCGCCGTGTTTGACGGCGAACTGACCGGCAGCCAGATCCGCAACATCTCCACCGCGCTGGGCGGCATGGAGGTCATCGACCGCACCATGCTGATCCTCGAGATCTTCCGCAGCCGCGCCGTCACCAACGAGGGCAAGCTGCAGACCGAGCTGGCTCTCCTGCGGTATCGTCTGCCCCGGCTGCAGGGCATGGGCGAAAGCCTGAGTCGTCAGGGCGGCGGCGGTGGCGGCGGCGGCGGTGCCCGCCGCGGTGCCGGTGAGACCAAGCTGGAGCTCGACCGCCGCCATGTCCACGCCCGGATCGACGCATTGGCCGAAAAGCTGGCCGAGATGGAAAAACGCCGCGGTGAGAGCCGGAAGGCCCGCGCCAAAACCGGGATGCCGGTGGTCAGCTTGGTGGGCTACACCAACGTCGGCAAATCCAGCCTGATGAACGCCCTCTGCGGCCCCAGCGTCGCCGAGGCCGATATGCTGTTTGCGACCCTCGACCCCACCAGCCGCAAGCTCGTCCTGCCCAGCGGCATGGCTGTGCTGCTGGTGGACACCGTCGGCTTCGTCTCCCGCCTGCCCCACAATCTGGTGGAGGCGTTCAAATCCACGCTGGAAGAAGCCGC
>CAKTBG010000039.1 GCA_934533135.1 uncultured Faecalibacterium sp. | reverse complement strand
AGCGGCCGACGAGGCTCGAACTCGCTACCTCCACCTTGGCAAGGTGGCGCTCTACCAGATGAGCTACGGCCGCAGATATGATGAAGAAGGAAAATCCTGATTCATCATAATGGTGGTGCCTCCGATCGGAATCGAACCAATGACACGGGGATTTTCAGTCCCCTGCTCTACCGACTGAGCTACAGAGGCGCACCGGACGATGATTATTATACCCGAAATTTGAAATTTGTAAAGGGGTAATTTCAAATTTTTTTGAAAAAAATGAAAATTTCCCTCAAAATCGCGTGCAAACGCCGAATAATTCGGCTAGAATAAGAGGGCGGCCGTTGGCGGCTTCTTCTGCCGCCGGGAGAAACATTTGAATTTGACATTGATAACAACCTATGGTTTAATAATTGGGAAACAGAGCAAAAGCGGCGTCTGCCGCCCAACGCAGGGTGCGGGATGCCGGGAGGATAAGCATGGCAAGAAAACAGGAATATGGCAACGAAAGCATTACTTCTTTAAAGGGTGCCGACCGTGTGCGCAAGCGTCCGGCCGTCATCTTCGGCTCGGACGGTGTAGACGGCTGCGCCCACTCGATCTTTGAGATCGTCTCCAACTCCATCGACGAGGCCCGGGATGGGCATGGCAATGTCATCAATGTGACCCGCTGCAAGGACGGAAGCGTCATCGTCGAGGACTTCGGCCGCGGAATGCCCGTGGACTGGAACAACGGCGAGGGGCGGTACAACTGGGAGCTGCTGTTCTGCGAGATGTACGCGGGCGGCAAATACGGCGAGGGCGAGGACAACTACGAGTTCAGTCTGGGTCTGAACGGTCTGGGTCTGTGCGCCACCCAGTATTCGTCGGCGTGGATGACCGCCGACATCTACCGCGACGGATACCACTACCACCTTGATTTCCAGAAGGGCGAGAACGTCGGCGGCCTGCAGAAGGAGCCTTACAAGGGGCGGCGGACGGGCAGCATCATCCACTGGAAGCCGGACGACGAGGTGTTTACCGACATCGACGTTCCCGGCAGCTACTATAAGGATGTGCTGCGCCGTCAGGCCGTGGTCAATGCAGGGCTGACCCTGAACTTCACCGATGAGAAGGAAAAAGACCCTGCCACCGGCAAGGCGTGGAAGGAGAGCTGGTGCTACGCGCACGGCATCTCCGACTATGTGGCCGAGGTCGCCGGCGAGGACAGCCTGACGCCGGTGTTCAGCTGTGAGAGCGAGGCGTCCGGCAAGGACCGCGAGGATCAGCCCGAATATAAGGTAAAGATGAGTGCGGCATTCTGCTTTTCCAATAAAGTGCAGATGCTGGAATACTACCACAACTCTTCCTGGCTGGAGCACGGCGGCAGCCCGGAGCACGCCGTCCGCACGGCGTTTGTCTACCAGATCAACAAATACCTGAAAGACAAGAACCTCTACAAGAAAGGCGAAAGCTCCATCAGCTTTCAGGATGTGCAGGACTGTCTGGTCTATGTCTCGTCCAGCTTTTCCACCCGCACCAGCTATGAGAACCAGACCAAGAAGGCCATCACCAACAAGTTCGTCTCGCAGGCCATGACCGACTTCCTCAAGCACTATCTCGAGGTCTATTTCCTCGAGAAACCTGAGGAGGCGCAGAAGATCTGCCAGCAGGTGCTGGTCAACAAGCAGAGCCGCGAGCACGCCGAAAAGACCCGCCAGAGCATCAAAAAGACCCTCTCCACCCAGATCGATCTGGCCAACCGGGTGCAGAAATTCGTGGACTGCCGCACCAAGGATGCCTCCCGCCGGGAGCTGTACATCGTCGAGGGCGATTCGGCTATGGGCGCGGTCAAGACCAGCCGCGACAGCGAATATCAGGCCATCATGCCCATCCGCGGCAAGATCCTGAACTGCCTGAAAGCCGATTACGCCCGCATCTTCAAATCGGACGTCATCGTGGATCTGATCAAGGTCATGGGCTGCGGCGTGGAGCTGGGCGGCAAGCACAACAAGGAGCTGGCGACCTTCAACCTCGACAACCTGCGCTTCAACAAGATCGTCATCTGCACCGATGCCGACGTGGATGGGTATCAGATCCGCACCCTTGTGCTGACCATGCTCTACCGCCTGACGCCCACCCTGATCAACGAGGGCTATGTCTACATTGCGGAGTCGCCGCTGTACGAGATCACCACCAAGGACCGCACCTACTTTGCCTACACCGAGCCGGAGAAGGCCACCTTCCTCGAGGAGATCGGCGAGAAAAAGTACACCATCCAGCGGTCGAAAGGTCTGGGCGAGAATGACCCCGAAATGATGTGGCTGACCACCATGAACCCGGAGAGCCGCCGCCTCATCAAGGTCATGCCGACGGATGTGCTGGAGACGGCAAAGGTCTTTGACGTCCTGCTGGGCGACAACCTCGCCGGCCGCAAGGAGCACATCGCGGAGCACGGCGCAGAGTATCTGGATGATCTGGACGTGAGCTGAGACGAAGCAGCTGTTGATCGGAATAGAGGATAGAAAGAATGCCAAGAAAAACAACCAAAAAAACCACAAAGCCCGTCCGCCCGCAGCTGGGCGAGGGCGTTGAGATTTTGAATGCAGGCAGCGTGCTGGAAGATCCCATTACCCGCACGCTGGAAACGAACTACATGCCCTATGCGATGAGCGTCATTGTCAGCCGCGCACTGCCGGAGATCGACGGCTTCAAACCGGCGCACCGCAAGCTGCTCTATACAATGTACGGGATGGGGCTGATCAAGGGGGCGCGGACCAAGTCGGCCAACATCGTCGGCAGCACCATGCACCTGAACCCCCACGGCGACGCCGCCATCTACGATACCATGGTGCGCATGGGCCGCGGCAACGAGAGCCTGCTGGTGCCCTATGTGGACAGCAAGGGCAACTTCGGCAAGGCGTACAGCCGGGATATGTCCTGCGCGGCCGCCCGTTACACCGAGGCCAAGCTCGAGGGCGTCTGCGAAGAGCTGTTCCGGGATATCGACAAGGAGACGGTCGATTTTGTGCCCAACTACGACGGCACCACCACCGAGCCGACGTTGCTGCCCGTGACCTTCCCGACCATTCTGGCCAACAACACGCTGGGCATCGCGGTCGGTATGGCCTGCAACATCTGTTCGTTCAATCTGGCCGAGCTGTGCGCCACGACGGTGGCTCTGATGAAGGACGAGCACCACGACATCGGCACCACCATGCCGGCACCGGATTTCGTGGGCGGCGGCCAGATCCTTTACGATGAAGCCCAGATGCGGGAGATCTTCGAGAACGGCCGCGGCAGCGTCAAGGTGCGGGCGAGGTACAATGTTGTGCCGGGCGAGAACATGATCGAGATCACGCAGATCCCGCCCACCACCACGGTCGAAGCCATCATGGACAAGATCGCCGAGCTGGTCAAGGCCGGCAAGATCAAAGAGATCAGCGATATGCGCGACGAGACCGACCTGAACGGCCTTAAGCTGACCCTCGACCTCAAGCGGGGCGTGGACGCCGACAAGCTGATGGCCAAACTCTTCAAGACCACCCCGCTGGAGGACAGCTTCAGCTGCAACTTCAACATTCTGGTGTCCGGCCAGCCCCGGGTCATGGGCGTGCGGGAGATCCTGAAAGAGTGGGCGGCGTTCCGCACCGAGTGTGTCCGCCGCCGCACCTACTACGACCTCCACGGCAAGGAAAAGCGTCTCCACCTGCTGCAGGGTCTGGCGGCGATCCTGCTGGACATCGACAAAGCGATAAAAATCATCCGCACCACCGAGGAAGAAACGGAGGTCGTTCCCAACCTGATGATCGGGTTCGGCATCGACGAGGTGCAGGCCGACTATGTGGCCGAGATCAAGCTCCGCCACCTCAACCGGGAATACATCCTCAAGCGCACCAGCGAGATCGAACAGCTGGAAAAGGACATCGCCGATCTGAACGATGTGCTGGCGCGGCCCGCCCGCATCCGCCGCATCATCATCAGCGAGCTGAACGATGTGGCCAAGAAATACGGCCAGCCCCGCCGCAGCGAGATCCTCTATGATCTGCCGGAGGACGACGGCGGGCAGGAGGAGAAAGCGGTGCCGGATTACCCGGTCACAGTCTTCTTCACGCGGGAGGGCTACCTGAAAAAGATCCCGCCCCAGAGCCTGCGCACGGCCGGTGCCCACAAGCTGAAGGAGGGCGACGAGATCCTCCAGCAGATCGAGACCCGGAACAATGTCGAGGCACTCTTCTTCACCGACAAGCAGCAGGTGTACAAGGTGCGCCTTGCGGAGCTGGAAGACGGCAAGGTGGCGCAGATGGGCATTTTTATCCCGGGGCGGCTCGGGATGGACGAGGGCGAGAACATCCTCGCCATGGTCCTTACCGGCGATTACAGCGGGTTTATGTACTTCTTCTTTGCCAGCGGCAAATGCGCAAAGATCCCGCTGGCCTCCTACGCCACCAAGCAGAACCGCCGCAAGCTGCTGAAAGCCTATTGCGACAAGGAGCCGCTGGCCGTGATGCTCTACCGCGCCGAGGAGGGCGAACTGGCCATCCGCACCAGCGCGGGGCGGATGCTGCTGGTGGGCACGGCGCAGATCGCGTCCAAGGCCACCCGCGACAGTCAGGGCGTGGCGGTCGTGACCCTGAAAAAGAACCAGCACATCGAGTCGGTGGTTCCGGCGGATACGCTGGAGCTGGCCAACCCCCATCGCTACCGCGTCCGCAGCCTGCCCGCTGCCGGTGCTTTGCTCCGCGCGGAGGATGAGGGCGAGCAGATGAGCCTGTTGTGAGGGGGAAGGATCCATGCAGAATATTGACCTGATCTGTGTCGGCAAGCTCAACGCAAAATACTTTGCCGAGGGCGTGGCCGAATACCAGAAACGGCTGGCGGCCTTTGCAAACTTCCGGATCCTGGAGCTGCCGGAAGAGAAGATCGAAGAGAAAAACGCCTCGGACGCCGTGGTGAAAAAAGCCCTCGACAAAGAGGGCAGAGCCATCCTCGCCAATGTCCGCAAGGGGGCGGCTCTCGTTGCCCTGTGCATCGAGGGCAGGCAGATCTCCAGCGAGGAGCTGGCGCAGTTCCTTGCCGACCGTGCGGGCAGCGGCGCAGGGGATGTGGCCTTTGTCATCGGCTCTTCCCACGGACTGTCCGACGAGGTAAAAAAAGCGGCGGCTCTCAAGTTCAGCATGGGGCGCATCACCATGCCCCATCAGCTGGCGCGCCTTGTCCTGACCGAACAGATCTACCGCGCCTGTACCATCAATGCGGGTATGAAGTACCATAAGTAAGAGAACAAGGCCCGGCCGCTTCCCCAAAATCAGACTTTGCTCGGTCAGCAGGAGCAAAACCGGCCTGCCAATGGCTCTCCCTCTGGGAGAGCTGTCACCGTAGGTGACTGAGAGGGCGAGGGCTCTTTACACCCTCCGCAAAACATGATATTATAAAAATACGCGGCAGTGGGGAAAGCTGCCCGAAACAACACAAACGACACGGCAAGCCAGCCGCGGACGGAAAGGATGTTATTACAATGGAACAGAGCGAAAAGACCCTTGATATGATCG
>CAKTBG010000038.1 GCA_934533135.1 uncultured Faecalibacterium sp. | reverse complement strand
CATGCCGACACCGAGATGACTGAGCATTATCTCCATGTTCAGGAATCCATTCGGCAGAGTGCGATCCAGTTGTTCAGTG
The DNA here is from genome assembly GCA_934533135.1 of uncultured Faecalibacterium sp. Lineage (GTDB taxonomy): Bacteria > Bacillota > Clostridia > Oscillospirales > Ruminococcaceae > Faecalibacterium. The sequence goes on along the minus strand of CAKTBG010000038.1, from coordinate 8,090 downwards.
AGGCGTTTTCGGCCTGAAAATTGGACGGAACGGCACTAATTAGACCAGATAAAATCGTTGGCATTGTGGTCAAAATTGTGGTCAAAACCAAATGAGGCCAGCCTATAAACAAAAAAATCCAACGATTTCTAACGTGAAATCGTTGGATTTATGGTCCGAGTGGCGAGAATCGAACTCACGGCCTCTTGAACCCCATTCAAGCGCGCTACCAAAACTGCGCTACACCCGGATATCTGTTGGAGCTTGTCGCTCACAGCTCAATCAGTATACCCGATTTGGGGCATTTTGTCAAGCGTTTCTTTCAAAAAATTGACAACTTTTTTGAAAAAGAGGGAAAACCGCGATGCTGCGTCGTGGATCTTGTTCAAAAATCGAAGAGATCGTCCTCATCCGGAGCGGGATCGAGATCCGAACGCTCCGGGGCGGTGTGCTCGCCGGATGGGGGAGAGGTGCTGGATGCAGCAGGGGCGGGCTCGACGGTGGCAAAAGCCATGGCGTAGACGCTTTCGGCACCGGCCTGCAGCAGGGTGTGGGCGCAGGCGGAGATGGTTGCACCGGTGGTGATGACGTCGTCGATGAGCAGAATGCGCTTGTTTTCCAACTGCTCCGGATGGGCGGCCTGAAACGCGTTGGCCACATTTTCGAGACGTTCTTCTAGGGTTAGACCCTCCTGCTTGCGGCGGCTGCGGACGCGGAAAAGCAGATCGGTGCGCAGCGGTACGCCAAGGGCGGCGGAAAGGGGGCGTGCCATCCGCTCAGGAACGTTGTAGCCTCTCCGCCGGTTGGAGGGCGGCACCGGCAGAATGAGCTGGTAGCCGCGCTCATAGCCCTCTACGGGGCACGGCAGGGGCTCTGCGCCCCGCATGACGACCTCGGAGCCGAAGAGCAGGTGCGCCATCTCCACGCCCAGTTCCTCGGCGGCCCATGGCGCGTTGTGGTATTTGGCGGTCAGCACAGCCCGGCGAACGGGGCCGCTGTACCGATAGGGAGCTGCCGCGCCGTCAAGGTCGTGCAGGAGGTGCTGCGAGCTGTTCAGCCGCATGGAAGGGCTCCGGCGCAGAAGATCCAGTGCGGGGGCGCATTCCTCGCAGGCGGGCAGAAAACCAAGCACCCGTCCGCAGAAGGGGCAGCGGCGGGGGTAGACCAGCTGTCTGGCCTGCCGCAGGAGCCAGAGCGGACGGGTGTTGTGGTTCATATTCAGTCTTTCTTGACCGCGATGATGACGCGGACTTTCTTGCCGGCAGCACAGCCAAAGTTGTCGTACCAGCCGGTCAGGTAGTAATCCTCCGAGTTGACGGAGGAGAGCTTGGTGGGGTAATACTGGCCTTTGTACCACAGATAGACCTGCAGGTTGTCGGCGGTCTCATACCGGGTATCGCCCGAGAGGACCGAGGCCGCACCCATCTGGTCGATCTTCATCGGCATCAGCTGGACCATGGCTTTGACCGAGCCGGAGGTCTCCTGACGGACGGCCAAGCCGCCGGCCAGCACCGGATATTTGATGGAGGTGGTGTAGCTGGTGGGGCTGCCGTTGACGTAGCAGATGTAGGTGGCACCGCCCCCGATGAAGCCGAAGATCTGCTTGAAGGGGGTGCCGGTGATGGCTGCGATCTGCCGGAAACCGATGCCCAGCAGGGAGCCGGTGTTGCTGGTCAGGCGGTTCCACGTCGTGCTCAGGATGTCGCCGCTGATGACGCCCCACAGGATCTCGCTGGTGGTCGGCATCAGCAGGCTGGTCACTTCCTGCACGGGGGTGGTGATGGTCGTGGAACTGCTGCCGGAGCTGGAATCCGACGCCGCCCCCGACGCGCTGCCGGAAGAAGCACCGGAGCTGGCCGAAGAGGACGCGCGGGAAGAACTGCTGGAAGAGCCGCCGGAAGAACCGGACTGCTGGAGGAGGGTGGTGATGTTGGCGGCGAGGTTCTTGACATCGTCCAGCACGCCGTAGCTCCACAGGTCGCCGGTGACGTCATTGAGGATCAGCCGGTCGATCTGCCCCTTCTCATTGGTGGTGAAATAGCGGACGTCAGAAGCCGATAACTTCACCCCGGATAGGCGGCTGGGACGAACCGTCCCAGCCACACCCTCCGATGTTGTATCCAGAATTTGTACGTCATCGGCAAGGGTGTAATCGCCCAGCGCGGTGGCGGTTTCGTTGATGGTGCCGGAAGTGGACTTGGAGGAGATCGCTTTGACGTGTTCGCCGTCGCCGTCCACGTTGATCCGAACCAGCCAGCCGGCCGGATAGTTCAGGTCTTTGTCGATGCTCACGGTGCGGGCGATGCCGTCGGTACACAGGACGGTGACTTTCTGCATCACATCCGCCCCGTTTTCCTCGATCAGGCTGCGGGAAGCGGTCTGGACGACGCCGTAAAAGACTTCGTCCGCCTCCTGCCCGGTGATGATGTCGGCCACTTCGTTGTTCATGCCCAGCAGCAGGGTCACGACCTGCCCCACGCCGCCGCCGTTGAGAGAAGAGACCTTGGAGGCCACCGAAGAGCTGCCGAGGGTGTAGGTGCTGCCCGCCACGGTCACAGAGGTCGGTGCGCTGGCCGAGGGTGCCACGGCGGTGATGCGGCCTGCGGCGCGGCGGGTGTAGAGCCAGACGGTCTGGAGCGGCTCGCTGTAATAGTAGACGTCGTATGGGCTCAGTGCGGCCTCCGAGACGGCCTTATCGTTGCAGTAGACGGTGGTGGGGGCAAAGGGCAGCTGGGTGTCGGCTGCGGCCACAAAGGGTCCCTTGAGGCTGCTGAGCAGCACCGAAGAGGAGTCCACCTGCCCATTGGAAACAGTGAACCCCAGCGAGGTGCCGTAGGCAGAGCCGCTGGCCGTGTTGGAGGTCAGGGCATTGTAGAGCAGCACGGCGCAGTCCTCGTAGTTCATGGCCTCGCCCTGCTTGCGCTCGAGCTGGCTGCGCAGGCCGATTTCCTGCGCCTTGTTCAGCTGGGCAGCCGGGAAGGAGCCGGTCAGCTCGGTCATCTTATAGCCCATCATCTTGAGGACGGCGGTGACGGCTTCTTCCAGAGTGACGGCGTTGTCCGGGCGGAAGCTGCCGTCGGTGTAGCCGTTCATCCAGCCCTGCTGGACGGCAATGCGGACGTAGGGGGCGTAAGCCGATGCGCCGGGCAGATCCGTGAAGAGGGTGCCGACCGTGCCCTGCGAGGCGGCACTCTCCCGGTAGGCCGAGAAGGAGACCAGCATCCGGGCAAAGGCACCGCGGGTGACGACGGCGTTCAGGGCACCGGTCTGGTCGGTGTCCATCGCGCCCAGCGTGATGGCAAACTGGACGGCAGTGTTCGCGCTGCCTGCCGCCGATGCCGGGATCACCAGCATCGAGACGGACAGACAGACCGCGAGCAGAAAGGCGAGAAGTCGTTTTTTCATACCTATACTCCTTAAAAAAGAGATTCCGCTATACTTGGCTCTCCCTCCGGGAGAGCTGTCGAACCGCGCCGCCAACGGCGGACGGTGAGAGGTTAGTCATACCGCAATGCTTCGATCGGGTTGAGCCGTGCGGCGCGTCGGGCGGGCAGATAGCCGAAGAGCACGCCGATGCCGGCCGAGATGCCGAAGGCGACCACGATCGAATTGAACGAGGGGCTGACCGTGATGCTGGTGTCGCTCATCAGGAGGGGCAGCACCCGGTTGGCCGCTGCCGAGACGATGTAGCCCAGCACGATGCCCAGCGCACCGCCGAGGGCCGACGTGGTGGCCGCCTCGACGACGAATTGCGCCAGAATGACCCGCTCCTTGGCACCCAGAGCTTTGCGGATGCCGATCTCCCGGGTGCGCTCCGTGACCGACACCAGCATGATGTTCATGATGCCGATGCCGCCCACCAGCAGGGAGATGCTGGCGATGCCGGTGAGGATGATGATGACCATGTTGATCATCTTGTTCATCTCTTCCAGCCACTCGCTGGCACTGTAAACATAGTAGGCACTGTCGGATTTGAACAGGTCATAGAGCCCCTGCTCCATGGCGGCCTTGGCCTCGTTTGCACGGCTTTCGTCCTTCATCATGGCGGTGTAGGAGCCGACCATGGCCTGCGAGGACAGCCGGTTGACGGTGGTGTAGGGCAGGTAGACGCAGTCGTCATCGGTGCCCTGCTGCATACTGGGGTCGTTGACTTTGGGGGCCAGCACGCCTACGATCCGGAATTTATACGCGCCCAGCTTGATGGTCTGCCCCACGGCGTTGCCGCCGTAGGCCACGCGGTTGAGGTAATCGCCAATGACGCAGACCTGTTTGTTGTCCTTGATGTCCATGTACTGCAGGCCGCGGCCCTTGGCGATGGTATAGCTTTTCATTTCGGTGTAGGTCTCATCCACGCCGTAGACGTTGGAGTACCGGTAGGTGGTGGTGCCGACCTTGGGCTTGTTGCTGCTGAAATCCACCTGCGGCGAGATGGCCGAAATGAGGTCGGCGTTCTGCTCCACGATCTTGTACACATCCTCCACCGAGGCGGTGCGGGAGCCGTAGCCCCAGATGTTGATGGAAAGGGTATTGGTGCCGAGGGCGGAAAAGCTGTCCCGCATACTCTTGGTCATGCCGTTGCCAAGGCCGACGATGACGATGACCGCCATCACGCCGATGATGATGCCCAGCATGGTCAGGAAGGTGCGTAGCTTGTTGCTCCAGACGTTCTGGAGAGCCTGCCGGAAGGTTTCAAAGATCATGCCTGCACCTCCTTCGGCTCCGTTTCAGGCAGCAGAGTGGGCTGGACGATGGCCTCCGGTGCGTGGGAATCGCCGTCGTAGACCACCCGGCCGTCCTCCAGCCGGATGATCCGGTCGGCCTGTACCGCGATGGAATTGTCGTGAGTGATGAGGACGACCGTGTGGCCTTCCTTGTGCAGCTGCTGCAGCATCCCCAGCACTTCGCGGCCGGTGTGGGAATCCAGAGCACCGGTGGGTTCGTCGGCCAGAATGACCGCCGGGTTCCGCACCAGTGCGCGGGCAATGGAAACACGCTGCTGCTGGCCGCCGGAAAGCTGGTTGGGGCGGTTCTTGAGCTTATCGCCCAGACCCACCTGTTCCAGCACCTCGCGGGCACGGCGGTGGCGTTCGGCACGGGGGATGCCCGCATACACCAGCGGAACTTCGACGTTCTCCATCAGGTTGAGCTTGGGCAGCAGGTTGTACTGCTGGAAGATGAAGCCCAGCATCTCGTTCCGGATGGAGGCCAGCTCGTTCCGGTTCATCTTACCGACATCCCGGCCGTTGAGCAGATAGGTGCCGTAGGTGGGCACATCGAGGCAGCCGATGATGTTCATACAGGTGGATTTGCCCGAGCCGGATTGACCGACGATGGCGACAAACTCGCCCTTGTCGATCTTCATGGTAATGTGGTCTGCGGCTTTTACCGTGGTGTCACCCATCTGGTAGTATTTGCAGACCGCATCAAATTCGATCAATGCGCTCATGCACGCCCTCCTGTCATCAGAACATCATCATATACGAGCCGTCGTCATAGTAGCTGTCCGACGCAACGGAGTTGGGGTCGTAGGCGATGGTGTCGCTGTCCTTCAGGCCGGAGGTGATCTCCGTGTAGTCGTCGTCGCTGACGCCGGTCTGCACCGGTACATAGACATACCCATCGGGAGCCTCCATGGTCTCGTCGGCGTTGGCAGCACTGGGCGAATCCTGCGTTACCAGCACATAATTGCCCCGGACGATGGCAGCGTTGGGGACCGTGAGGACATTGTTGGCCTCGGCCACCACGATCTCAGCGTTGGCGTTCATGCCGGGGCGCAGGCCGTCGGTGTCGTCCAGCTGGATGGTGACGGGGTAGGTGGTGGTGCCGCCGCTGGCCGAGCCCTTCATGGACACGCGGGTGACGGTGCCGATGTAGGTCTTGCTCTGGACGGCGTCGGCGGTGATCTGCACCTTCTGCCCCACCGACAGGGAGCTGATCTGCAGCTCATCCACATTGATCTGCATCTCGAGATAGCTCAGGTCGTAGATGATGCAGAGGGTAGTGCCGGAGGTCATCGCATCGCCCTGCTTGGCATCCTTCTCGATGATGGTGCCGCTGATGGGGGCGGTGATGGTGTAGTTGCTCATGGTGTCCTGCATATTCTCCATCGAGATCTGCGCGCTTTGCAGGGTCTCGGAGGCGGACTGGATGGCTTCGGTCAGGTCGTCGCCGGTCAGCTGGAGCAGGATGGCGTCCTTCTCGACCGTGGAGCCTTCCTGCACGTTGATGGCCGATACAGTGCCGGAAGCCTGCGCGGTGAGGGTGCGCTCGGCTTGATAGGCAAAGCTGGCCGAGGCGATGGAGCTGACGCCGTTGATGGAGGCGGTGGCTGCCTGTGCGGTGGTCAGGCCGCCTGCGTTCTGGACCGAGATGGTCACCGTGCGGGTCAGCAGGTTGCCGGTGCTCAGGGCGTCGGTACCGGTCACCTTGGTCACAGTGCCGTTCAGGGTCTCAAAGGTGCCGTCCAGCGTCACGAGAGCCGTCTGCCCGACCGAGAAGTTGGCGGCATCGGCCGCCGGGAACTCGAGGGTCAGCAGCATTTTGGAGCTGTCCCGGATGACGGCCACTTCCTGCCCGCTGGTCACTTCGTCGCCCTTGGCCACCTTCAGGCTGCTGACGGTACCGGCGACGTCGGCGCGGACATACTGCCGATCCACGGTCTTGTCGTAGCTGCGCTGCGCCTGCTGCAGTGCGATCTCAGCCTTCTGCAGGTTGGTGGACGCATTGGAGCTGTCGATGGTGTAGAGCACGTCGCCCTCGGTCACCACGTCGCCTTCCTCGAGGGCAGCGGTCAGGATCTTGCCGTCCACAAGCGATTTCACGGTGTAGGTGTTGGCGGGGTTCAGGGTGCCGGTGCCGCTGAGGGTGTTGGAGACATCCCGGCGGGAGGGAACATCCTCCACATAGCTGGTGTCCACATTGGCTGGTTTTGCATCCCGCTGCTGAAGCAGAAAATAACCGCCTGCCGCCGCCACGCAGACGACCGCAAGGATGATTTTCCAGTGCTGCTTGACAAAGGGGAGGGGGCCGCCTTTTTTTGCACCGGCAGCCGCTGCTGCCTCAGGGGTATCGGACGGCGCGTCCTTCTTCTTTTTCCAGATCATTCTTCCAATTTCCTCCTAGCGTGAGGAGGGCGGAAAAATCCGCTCTCCCAGTGAGAATCCATTTATAAATGTAGTGTATCGCATTTTCGGCAGTTGCACAAGCGTCCAAATTTCATTTCACAAAAAAAGCAAACAAAAACGGCACCCCGGAAGCTCCGGGATGCCGTTCAAGGGGTTATTCTGCGCTGTCCGCCGGTACGATCTGGAGATAGACCCCAGCCGGTACGCAGGCGGCCCATGCGTCCTCTTCGCGCAGCCAGCCGAATTGCTCGCACACATGGTCCGGGCACTGACTGTCGCGGAAGGCCGCCGCGCCATCCTTGACCTGAATGTGGACGACGTAATCGCCGACCTCATACAGATAGTCGTGATCTTCGTCGAGGGGGAGCGTCTCGGTGACGCCGCCGCCAAAATCAACGAGGGCGGCAAGATCGTTTCCCGCACGGTGCTGGCTGCGGTACGCGAAAAACGCGATGCCGGCGGCCAGCAGGACGATCAGGGCGAAGATCAGGTTTTTCTGCCACGGCTTCAGGGCTTTTTTGCCTGAAGCTTCAGCGGGTTTGCGCTTCACGCTCATGCAGCGTAGTCGCTGGCACTCTTGCCGGCGATCCGGCCAAACACGGTGAAGTCTGCCACGGCGTTGCCGCCCAGACGGTTTGCACCGTGGACGCCGCCGGTGACCTCACCTGCTGCGAACAGACCGGGGATCACGCTGCCGTCAGCCTTCAGCACTTCGGTGTTGGGGTTGATCTTCAGGCCGCCCATGGTGTGATGCACACCGGCGGTGACCTTGATGGCGTAGTAGGGGGCGGTGTTCAGCGGGTTTGCAAAGCTGGTGCGGCCGAAGTCGGGATCGTTCTTGGCCTCGACATAGCCGTTCCACTTGTCCATGGTCTCTGCAAAGGCGGCAGCATCCACGCCCATGGCCTCGGCCAGCTCCTCGTAGGTCTGGCCGGTCACGGTGTAGCCCTTCTTGATGTAGCCCTGAATGACGCTGGAAGCATCGGC
>CAKTBG010000037.1 GCA_934533135.1 uncultured Faecalibacterium sp. | reverse complement strand
GTGACCTTTGCCATCCGTTACTGGGGCAGCTACACCGAGGGCGTGTCCTTCGCGCTGCTGTTCATGAACCTGTGGGTTCCTTACATCAATGACCTGACCCGTCAGACGCCGTATGGCTATGTCAAGCCCGCAAAACCTGCAAAGGAGGGTGCTGGCAAATGAATAAGTCTTCTAATTGGGAGAGCACGGTCAAACCGGTCGTCGTACTGAGCGTGATCGCGCTGGTCGTCAGCCTGCTGCTGGCGATCGTCAACTCGATGACGGCTCCGGTCATCGCAGCAAACGAGAGAGCCGCAACGCTGGCCGCATACGTTGAGGTCATGCCCAACGTTTCCGACGCTTCTACGCTGGAAGAGCTCACCGGCTACACCACCGCCAATGTTTCCGGCGCGGTCAAGGCCGAGGACGGCAGCATCGCGGTCAAAGCCGGCGAGTCCGGTTTCGACGGCGGCATCCTGACCGTCATCATGGGCTTTGATGCCGAGGGCAAGGTCACCGGCATCTGGGTCGATGCGACCACCCAGACCAGCGGCATCGGCAGCAACGTTGCCAAGGCCGATTATCTGGCACAGTTCAATGGCATGGACGGCACCCAGAACATCGTGATGAATCAGGATTACGACGCTTACAGCGGCGCAACCATTTCGTCCACCGCTCTGTTTGCTGCCATCAACGACTGCATCAGCTGCTACAACGAGCTGGCATAAAGGAGGTTGGTAAGAAATGGAAGAAAAGAAGTCCAAGGTAAGCATCCTTACCAACGGTATCATCAAAGAAAACCCCGTCCTGCGTCTGGTGCTGGGTACCTGCTCCTGTCTGGCAGTTACCACAGCGGTTTCCAGCGCACTGGGCATGGGCGCAGCGTTCACCTTCGTGCTGGTCTGCGCCAACATCCTGATCTCGCTGCTGCGCAATGTCATCCCCGCAAAAGTCCATCTGCCCTGCTACATCGTCATCATCGCAGGCTTCGTGACCATCGTTCAGATGTTCATGCACGCCTACATGGACAGCCTGTACAACGCGCTGGGCGTGTTCCTGCCCCTGATCGTCGTCAACTGCATCATCCTCGGCCGTGCGGAGATGTTCGCCTGCAAGAACAGCGTGGTGGATTCCGCACTGGACGGCATCGGCATGGGCATCGGCTACACCCTGACCGTTGTGCTGATGGCCTCCATCCGTGAGATCCTTGGCAGCGGCACTTGGCTGGGCTTCCAGATCCTGCCCGAGAGCATGGCCAAGATGAGCATCATGACGCAGGCTCCCGGCGCATTCTTCTGCTACGGTGTGCTGATGGCCGGCTGCGTCTGGCTGGAAGGCAAGCTCGACGCCCGCATTGAGCGCAAGAGCTGCTGTGACATCGACAATCTGAAGAAGGAGGGCTAATAAGATGCTCGTCAAACTTGCCGCCATCTTCTTCAGCATGATCCTTGTCAACAACTACGTGCTGGTGAAGTTCTATGGCATCTGCCCGTTCTTGGGCGTTTCTAAGAAGCTGGACTCTGCCGTTGGTATGTCCGGTGCCGTTATCTTCGTCATGTTTGTGGCAACGGCTGTCACGTTCCCGATCCAGATCTTCATCCTGAACCCGGCCAAGCTGGAGTATCTGCAGACCATCGTCTTCATTCTGGTCATCGCCGTTCTGGTTCAGTTCATCGAGATCTTCCTGAAGAAATACATCGTCGCACTGTACAACTCTCTGGGCGTGTATCTGCCCCTGATCACCACCAACTGCTGCGTGCTGGCAGTCACCATTCTGGTCGTCAGCGATTACGGCGCAGACGTGGAGACGCTGGGTTTCGGCGTTGCTTACATTGAGGCTCTGATCTGCGCCATCGGTGCAGGCGTCGGCTTCATGCTGGCCATGGTCATGTTCAGCGGCGTGCGCAAGCGCGTGGAGGCCTGCGATCCCCCGGCACCCTTCAAGGGTCTGCCCATCACGCTGATTGCAGCAGCCATCACCAGCCTGTCCTTCATGGGCTTCGGCGGCATCGTCGAAAATCTGTTCAACGTGACGCTCTAAGGGAGGAAACAGAACTATGAATATTGTATCGGCTGTTATCCTCTGCACCATTGTGGGCGCGGTGGGCGCGATCGTTCTGGTCGCTGCCGCCAAGTTCATGGCGGTCGAGGAGGATCCTCGCATCGAAGAAGTCGCCTCCTGTCTGGCAGGCGCAAACTGTGGCGGCTGCGGCTATGCCGGCTGCTCCGACTATGCAAAGGCTGTCGTCATGGACGGCGTACCCTGCGACAAATGTGCCCCCGGCGGCCCCAAAGCGGCGGCTGCCATCGCCAAGATCATGGGCGGTGAGGCCAGTGCCGTCGAAAAGAAAGCGGTCGTGCAGTGTCAGGGCAATTCTGAGCACTGCAAGCCCAGCTACGACTACAAGGGCATCCAGAGCTGTGCAGCGGCTGCTGCGCTCTACGGCGGCCCCAAGACCTGCACCTTCGCCTGCATTGGTTTGGGCGATTGCACCAAGGTCTGCAAGTTCGATGCCATTCACATCGTGGACGGCGTGGCAAAGGTGGATAAGGACAAATGTACCGGCTGCGGTGCCTGCGCCAACATCTGCCCCAAGAAGGTCATCATGATCGACGCAGGCGGCCCGCGCAAGCCGGTCGTCCTGTGCTCCAATCAGGATAAGGGCCCTGTGGCCATGAAAGTCTGTACCACCTCCTGCATTGCCTGCGGGATGTGCGAGCGCACCTGTAAGTTCGACGCCATCCATGTCGAGAACGGCGTGGCACGCATCGACTATGACAAGTGCAAGGGCTGCGGAATGTGCGCCCAGAAGTGCCCGAAGCACATCATCCTCTTCCCGCTGAAGGACGATCCCAATCCTCCGAAGCCTGTGGTGAAACCGGCGGCTCCCAAGCCTGCCGAGAAGCCTGCGGAAACGACCGAGGCTCCCAAGGCAGCGGAATGATCCAAAGCATCTGCTAAAAAAAGGAACGAGTCTCAGCGGACTCGTTCCTTTTTTCAACCAACGATCCAAGGGAGGAATACCATGGAACACAATGCACGCCTGCGGAACACCGGTTTCGCCACCTTCTTTTTCAGCGGCATCTGCGCCATTTCCAGCGGTGTGGTGGTCAGCCTGCTGCAGGAGCAGTATGGCTTTGCCTACGGCATGACGGGCACCCTGCTCTCCCTGATGAGCATCGGCAACCTGCTGGCGGGTCTGTTGATCGGGGTGCTGCCCGGCGTGCTGGGGATGAAACCCAGCGTCCTGCTGCTGACGGCGGGCTATGCGGCGGGCTATGCCATCATGGGGCTGACCGGAGCCGAAACGTTGCTGGCCGCGGCGTTTTTCCTCGTGGGCATCGCCAAGGGCAGCGTCATCAACACCTGCACCATCCTTGTCAGCGACCACTCCACCGACCGCACCCGGGGCATGAACCTGATGCACAGCTGCTACGCCTGCGGTGCGCTGCTCTGCCCGGTGCTGATCGCGGCCGCGGCAAAAGCCAGCACAAAGCTGGCCGTTTTGCTGCTGGCGGTGCTGGGCGGCGTGCTCTGGCTGGTCTACCTGACCACACCCTTTGGCGGCAAAGCCCAAAGCGGCAAGGCCAAGGAGAAGATCGACTGGAGCTTCCTCCGGTCGGCGCGGTTCTGGCTGCTGACGGGTCTGCTCTTCTGCCAGAATGCCGCCGAGCAGAGCGTCACCGGCTGGATGGTCACCTACTTCAAAGGCAGCGGCATCATTGCGGGCACGCTGGCGGCGTACACGGTCACGGTCATGTGGGGCGCAACGCTGGCGGCACGGCTGCTGATCGCGTTCGTGTTCCCGTTCAAGCAGCCCCGCAAGGCGATGGTCGTCATGGCGTTGACCTGTACCGTGTTCTATGTGGCAATGATGCAGGCGCACAGCCAGCTCCCGGCGATCCTGCTGCTGTTCGCCTTCGCCTTTGCGATGGCGGGCATGAACCCCACCGCCGTGGCCAGCGCGGGCAAGATGACCAGCGTGACGAGCATGGGCATCATGCTCCCGGTGGCCTCCAGCGGTGCGATCCTGATGCCGTGGGTCATCGGCCGGGTGGCTGAGTCTGCCGGCCTTGCTGCCGGGATGATGACCAACATCGTGCCCTGCGTCGGTCTTCTCATCTTCGCCGTCCTCGTCGCAAGACTGCCGGAAGAGGAGTAATTAAGGATGTAAGCGACATTTCCCCTGAAATTACAATTCAGAAACGGAGGCACTAAAATGGCTGATATCTCATTAGTTTTTCCAAGGATTCATATGGAAGCCGATGTGATTGCTTTTAAAAAAGAATTTTTTGATAATGGGCAGCGAACGATCAACGGAAGTTATAAATTAGATGTTGATAAATATTCGTATAGCGCATGGTTAAAGATCATTACCGATAATCTGCATAAAGAAGATGCAGATCCAAAGTATGGCACCTCACAGACTTTCCTCGCAATCAACGAAGAAAAAAAGATAGTCGGTGTGATCAATTTTCGGCACACTCTTACAGAATTTTACAAAGATTCCGGACATATTGGGTATAGTGTTCGACCAACAGAACGAAATAAAGGATATGCAACAGAAATGCTAAAGCAGTTGCTTACAATTGCCAAAGCGCAAGGTCTCAGCAATGTACTGCTGGTATGCAAGACGGACAACATCGCCTCTATAAAAGTCATCACAAAAAATGGAGGAGAGATTACTCGAACCTTTTCTAAGGATAATATAAACTATATAGAGTATCGCATTGACCTTTGACCCAGACCTTACGGATTTTTCTATAATCAAGGGGCTGTTGAGTAGCTTGAGCAAGCGACAATCGCCAGCTAAGCTGGTAGAATAAAAATGCTTTAGCCATAAGATTCGAGCGAATCGAGATGACAAAGAAATTGTTATCTTAGAAGATGCACTTTATGGGCACCGCTTGTTAAAGCAGCAGGGCAAGTAATGCAGATGAAAGAGGCCTGCTTGTGACCCCTTGCAGGGGATTTTCCAGTAGGGTGTTCTTCTAGGGCTTACTCAAACCACCGGCTAAGCCGGTGGTTTTGACTCGGTAATTCCCCGGGCCTTTGCGCTGAACTCGCAGCCGCAGTAATCCTGCCGGTACAGGCCGTATTCCTCCGAAAGCTGGAGAGAACGGAGATAGCCGTTGTGCTTCTTGAAGTCGGAGGGTAGGTGCTTCACGCCGAATTCAGCCTCCAATTCCTGCCCGATCTGGTTGATCCGGGCGGCATCCTTGTGGGGGCTGATGGAAAGGGTGGTCGTGAACCAGTCAAAGCCGTGCGCGGCGGCGTACTGGGCGGCGCGGCGCATCCGGAGCCGGTAGCAGACGGTGCAGCGGCTGCCCCGCTCCGGCTCGTTTTCCAGCCCGGCGACGGCAGAATAGAACTCCTGCGGGTCGTAGGGATCCTCGACCACGGTCACGCCCAGCGGATGGGCGGCGGCCACAAAGCGTTCCAGCTCCTCCCCCCGGCGGTGATATTCGGCGGCGGGCCAAGTATTGGGGTTGTAGTAGAGAACCGTAATTTCAAAGTATTGGCAAAGCTGCTCCAGTACGGCACTGGAACAGGGGCCGCAGCAGGCGTGGAGCAGAAGCTTGGGCCGCCCGGAAAGGGTTTTCAACACTTCGTCCATCTGCTGTGCAAAATTCAACTGTTTTGACATCGAAATCATCCTTTGGTATACTGAGTTTGTTTGAAAGCATTATAACACACTTTTCGATAAAATAGGAGAACGGCGATGACACCTGAAAAAATTTCCCGCATCAATGCGCTGGCGCGCAAGAGCAAGGCGGAGGGGCTGACCGAGGCCGAAAAAGCCGAGCGGCAGGCTCTCCGGCAGGAGTATCTGGCCGACGTCAAGGCCAACTTCCGCTCCCAGCTGAACAACATCGAGATCAAAGAGCCGGACGGCACGGTGCATAAATTGGCGAAGAAGAGCTGAATCCAAACCGCAGGGCCATCAAGTCTGCGGAATCAGAAACTCAGCTCAGTCAGAAGTAACTTTGCCGACCTGCCAATGGCTCCCACCCCGGGGGAGCTGTCTGCGAAGCAGACTGAGAGGGCTATCCAACCAATTCGGAAAAGTCGTACAAAAACGGCTTTTCCTCTTTTTTTGTGCGTCAAAGAGTGCTATACTATAATCGTACTGTTGTGTGCTCCCGGCGGGGAGACGGGCAGTGCAAACGTGTTTCCAAGGTAGCGTATCCCGGGCAGGGTGCCCGGAAAAGGCTGTCTTTTGAATATTCATAAAGAGGTCATTTATTATGCTTACTGCAATCACAGGTATCAACTGGGGCGATGAAGGCAAGGGCCGCATGGTCGATCTGATCAGTCAGGAATACGACATCGTGGCACGTTATCAGGGCGGCAACAACGCCGGCCACACCGTCAAGAACGAGCGCGGCAAGTTCGTGCTGAATCTGCTGCCCTCCGGTATCCTGCGTCCGAACGTTGTCTGCGTCATGGGCAACGGCATGGTCATTGATCCGCACCATCTGGACGGCGAGATCAACAAGCTGCGGGAGCAGGGTGTGGAGATCAGCCCTGCCAACCTGAAGATCTCCGACCGTGCAACGATCACCATGCCCTATCATGTGGAGCAGGATGGTCTGGAAGAGGCTCGCCTGTCCAAGACCGGCGCACAGTTTGGCTCCACCAAGCGCGGCATCGCCTACGCTTACGGCGACAAGTACATGAAAAAGACCCTCCGCATGGGCGACCTGCTCCATCTGGACGACGCGGTGAAGAAGCGTCTGATCACCATGGTGGATTCCAAAAACCTTGTGATGGAGGGCAGCTACAACGCCGCGCCCATCCGCGTGGACGAGATGTGGGCATGGCTGGAAAAGTATGCCGCGATCTTCAAGGATTATATCTGCGATGCAGGCCAGTATCTGGCCGATGCCGATGCTGCCGGCAAAAAGATCCTCTTTGAGGCTCAGCTGGGCGCACTGCGCGACATTGATTTCGGCATTTATCCGTACACCACTTCCTCCAACGTCATCGGTGCCTATGCACCCATCGGTGCCGGCATCCCGGGGCATAAGCTGACCAACTCCATCGGCGTCATGAAGGCTTATTCCTCCTGCGTCGGCGACGGCCCCTTTACCACCGAGCTGGCCATGACCGAGGAAGAAAAGCACGCTCTGCGTGAGGCTGGCCACGAGTACGGCGCAGCCACCGGCCGTCCCCGCCGCGTGGGTCCCATCGACGTGGTCGCAAGCCGCTATGGTGTCTTCTGTCAGGGCTGCGATGAAGTTGCTCTGACCCTGCTGGACGTGCTGGACTACATGGAGAAGATCCCCGTGGTCACCGCCTACAAGCTGACCGACGGCACCACCACGACCCGGTTCCCCATGGGCGAAGCTCTGGACACCGCACAGCCCATTGTGGAGTATCTCCCCGGCTGGCACTGCGACATCACCGCAGCCCGCAAGTGGGAAGATCTGCCCAAGGAAGCCCGCGCCTATGTGGAGTACCTCGAAAAAGCAGTGGGCTGCAAGATCACCTATATTTCGGTCGGCGCAGAGCGCGAGGCTTACGTTCACCACGTCTGAGCCGGAGCGGACCCGACCGTAATCGAAAAGGAAGCGTCACAATATGTTGTTTGATATCATGACCGACAGCGCGTGCGATCTGACGCCGGAAATGGCCCAAAAGCTGAACATCAAGGTCGTGCCCTTTTATGTCTCGCTGGACGGCGAGCGTTACCAGAAGGAGGGCGAGGAGATCTCGGTGCGGTCGTTCTACCAGTTTATGGTGGACAACCCCTTGGCCTATCCCAAGACCAGTCTGCCCTCCATCGAGGACTTTGAGCAGATGTTCCGCAAGCAGGCCGAGGCGCAGCGGCCGACCCTCTGCCTTTGCTTTACCGGCAGGATGAGCGGCTGCGTGGGCAGCGCACGGAACGCCCGGGAGCTGGTGCTGGAGGATTATCCCGACGCCCAGATCGAGGTGATGGATACGGCTGCCGCCACCGTCACCGAGGCCATCACCGTGGAGAACGCCGTCGCCATCCGGGATGCAGGCCGCACATTGGAAGAAGCCGTGATTTGGCTGGAAGCAGAAAAGGCCACCAACCAGATCTTCTTTACGGTCGGCAACCTCGATTACCTTATCAAGGGCGGGCGGATCGGCAAAGTGACCGGCCGCGCCGCCAACATCTTCGGCATCAAGCCGATGATCCTCTTCAAAGAGGGCGAGATCTTCTCCGGCGGCGTGGCACGCGGCCGCCAGAAGAGCTTTGAGAAGGCACTCGAGCAGCTGATGGGCTATCTGGACGCCCACGGCGGCAACCCGGACGACTACCGGATCACCGTCGGCTATGGCTACGACGAGGAAGAGGGCAAGCGTCTGTGGATGCAGACCCGTGCCGCGCTCCGCGCCAAATACCCGGCCAGCGCGTGCGAGGTGGAGCTGCTGCAGATCGGCTGCACCATCGCCGTCCACACCGGCCCCTATGCCCTCGGCATGGGCGTTGCCCGCCGGTGGAAGAACCAGTAAACAGAACAAGAAACGGCGCGGTCTCCCGCGCCGTTTTTCAATCCAAAAGCCCAGCATTGCGAAGGCGGTTGCAGCCTGCAATGCTGGGCTTTTTTCGTTTATTCCACTTCGCTCCACAAACGCGAATTTGTATTACAGTTCCTTCTTGAGGACTATTTTTTCTTCTGTTCGGTATTTTTCCACAAATCCGTGTTTCAGGAAAAGTGTAATAGCCGGGTTGTCAATGGCAATATCATCATAGAGAACGGAAACCCCGTTGTTTTTCGCCATGGAACACAGCAGATCCAATGCCTCGCTCCCATAGCCGTTTTTTCTGTATTTTGAATAGATCATCACGTTGGCGATCTCATGCTGTATTTCGGCATCGTAGTGATACGCGATCTCCCCAACGAATTGACCGTCTTTGTTTTTTAGATATCTGTAATACCGCTTGCCCTCATGACAAGTGATCCAGTAATCGTACCAGCCGCTCCATTTATCCTCCGGCCAGGGAATTGTCCCACCCCATGCATGATTGTAGGACATGGTATCTTCATCGGCCAGCATCATTTGCCGAAACCACAAGTCCTCATAGTTTGGCTCATATAGAGTTAACATAATTTCCTCTCCAAATTCCGATTTGTTAAGCTGAGTATACCATACGTTCCGGTGAAAAAACAGTCCGGAACGAAAAAACGCCCCCGCTCCAACACCTTAGCGGTGCGGAGATGGGGAGCTTTACAATATGTTTTGGGGGTTATCAGCTTCGGTTCTCGACCCGGGAAGCAAGGCGGCTGAGGCGTTTTTCCTTTTCGTCGTCCTTCTCTTTTTCAGGGTCGTGGGGATCCTGCGCGGCGGCCGTGAACCGAACCTCGGTGACCCGGCGGCGTGCCGTGCGGGTGACGACGCCGGTATAGCTGCCGAGGGTGAAACGGTCGCCGACCTTGGGCAGATGGCAGGTCTTTTCCTGCACCAGACCGTTGACGGTGTTCGAGTCGATCTCGTCGTCCTCGGGCAGATCCAGCGTTTCAAAGAGGTCGTCTATGCTGGCCGAGCCGGACACCAGCCAGCTGCCGTCCGACTGCTGGCGGAAGTCCTCGGTGGCTTCGTCGTGCTCATCCCAGATCTCGCCGACCAGCTCTTCCAGAATGTCTTCCAGTGTGATGATGCCCTCGGTGCCGCCGTATTCATCCACGACCACCGCCATGTGGTGGTGCTGCTCCCGCAGGGTGCGGAGCAGCTGGGAGATCTGGGTGGAACCGGTTGTGTACAGGGTAGGCGCGATCAGATCTTCGATGCTGCTGGCCTTTTTCAGCCGGGCAAGGTAGAAGTCCTTTTCGTGGACCACGCCGATGATGTTGTCGATGGTGCCGTGATAGACGGGCAGGCGGGAGTAGCCGGAATCTGCGAAGGTCTGTGCCAGCTCTTCCAGCGAAGTATCGTCCTCAACGGCGATCACATCCACGCGGGGGGTCAGGATCTCTTCCACTTCCACATCGTCGAACTCGATGGCACTCCGGATCAGCTGGCTCTCGCGGTCGGTCAGTTCGCCGTCGCTTTCGGCCTCGCTCACCATGGTCATCAGTTCCCCTTCGGTGATGCCGTCGCTCTCGCTGCTGTGGACAAAATGCCCCAGCAGCTTTTTCCACTGGCTGAACAGCCACGTCAGGGGGGTCATCACCATCATCAAAAGGCTCAGGATGGGGGAAACGAGGGTTGCGACCCGTTCCGGCATCTCTTTTGCAAGGCTTTTCGGGGTCACCTCGCCGAAGATCAGCACCACAATGGTCAGCACGATGGTGGATACCGTCGCGCCCCGCTCCGGGCCAAGTGCCTTGGTGAACAGGATGGTGCCGATGGAGGCCGCCGCGATGTTCACGATGTTGTTGCCGATCAGGATGGAGGAGAGCAGCTTGTCGTACTGCTCAGCCATAGCCAGCACACGGGCAGCCGAGGCGTCGCCGTCGTCTGCGCGGCTCTTCAGCCGGATCTGATTCAGAGAGGAAAATGCGGTCTCGGAGGCGGAGAAAAAGGCGGAAAATGCCACCAGAATCACCAACGCCACCAAGAGCGTAATACTGCCATCGTCCATAAAAAGGAAAATCACACTCAACTTTCTTTTGTAATACTAAAAATGTGCTTTCCACCGTTGCCTTCGACGATGAAAAGCACATTGTTCAAAGCCTATGATATCATATTCTGCACCTTCACGCAAGCGTTACAGCCGGTTTGCAGGTACAAAATGTGTAAAATGTGTGTGAATAAGGCTTATTTCAGCACGAGAGCCGTGCCGTCGTAATCCACGGTCAGGGTCGCACCCTCGGCATAATTGCCCCGGATGATGGCCTTGGCGATCAAAGTCTCGACCCGGCTCTGGATGAACCGCTTGATGGGGCGGGCACCATAGACGCTGTCGTAGGCAGAGTCGATGATGTAGTCTTTCGCGGCGGTCGTGACGGCGAGATTGAGGTGCTTGCCCTCGTCCATGCGGCGGCGCAGATCGTTCAGCTGCAGATCCACGATGTGCCGCATCTCATCCTTGGTCAGGCTCTTGTAGTAGACGATCTCATCCAGACGGTTCAGGAACTCGGGGCGGAACTTGGACTTGAGCAGCAGGTCGATCTGCTGGCGGGCGTCCGCGCTCAGCTCGTTCGAGCCGTTGGCGCGGCTCTGCTCAAGATCGTTCAGGATGATGTCGCTGCCGAGGTTGGAGGTCAGGATGATGACCGTGTTCTTGAAGTCCACGGTGCGCCCCTGACTGTCGGTGATGCGGCCGTCGTCCAGCACCTGCAGCAGGATGTTGAACACATCGGGGTGCGCTTTCTCCACCTCATCGAACAGCACGACGCTGTAGGGTTTGCGGCGGACGGCCTCGGTCAGCTGGCCGCCTTCCTCATAACCGACGTATCCCGGAGGCGCGCCGATCAGACGGCTGACGCTGAACTTCTCCATATACTCGGTCATGTCGATGCGCACCAGATTCTTTTCATCGTCGAACAGAGCCTGTGCCAGAGCTTTGGCCAGCTCGGTCTTGCCCACACCGGTGGGGCCGAGGAAGAGGAAGCTGCCGATGGGGCGGTTCGGGTTGGCGATCCCGGCGCGGCTGCGCAGGATGGCTTCGCTGACCTTGGTGACGGCCTCGTCCTGACCGATGACCCGCTGGTGCAGCACATCGTCCAGATGCAGCAGCTTCTCACGCTCGCCCTCCACCAACTTTTCGACCGGGATGCCCGTCCAGCGGGCAACGATCCGGGCGATCTCTTCGTCGGTCACACGGTCGCGCAGCAGGCTGTCTTCCTTCTTCTCGTTGGCCAGTTTTTCTTCGGCTTCCAGCTGTTTCTGCAGCTCAGGCAGTTTGCCGTACTTCAGCTCGGCGGCCTTGTTCAGGTCGTAGTCGCGCTGCGCCTTCTCGATGGCGGCGTTGGTCTGCTCGATCTGCTCCCGCAGGGTCTGAACCTTGCCGATGGCGTTCTTCTCGTTCTCCCACTTGGCCTTCATGCTGCGGAACTGATCCTGCAGCTCTGCCAGCTCCTTTTCCAGCTCATGCAGGCGGCTCTGGCTCAGGGCGTCGGTCTCCTTTTTCAGGCTGACCTGCTCGATCTGCAGCTGGGTGATCCGGTGCGCCAGATCGTCCATCTCGCTGGGCATACTGTCCATCTCGGTCTTGATCATGGCGCAGGCTTCATCCACAAGGTCGATGGCCTTATCGGGGAGGAAGCGGTCGGTGATGTACCGATCCGACAGGGTGGCGGCGGCGATCAGGGCGTTGTCGCTGATCTTTACGCCGTGGAACACTTCGTACCGCTCTTTCAGGCCGCGCAGGATGGAGATGGTGTCCTCCACGGACGGCTCATCGACCTGCACCGGCTGGAACCGGCGTTCCAGAGCGGGATCCTTTTCGATATACTGGCGGTACTCGTCCAGCGTGGTGGCACCGATGCAGTGCAGCTCGCCGCGGGCCAGCATGGGCTTCAGCAGGTTGCCGGCATCCATGGCACCGTCGGTCTTGCCGGCACCGACGATGGTGTGCAGCTCATCAATGAAGAGGATGATCTTGCCCTCGCTCTTCTTGACCTCATTCAGGACGCTCTTCAGGCGTTCCTCAAATTCGCCGCGGTACTTGGCACCGGCCACCAGAGCACCCATGTCCAGACTGAACACCGTGCGGTCCTTCAGGTTTTCGGGCACATCGCCGCGGACGATCCGCTCGGCCAGACCCTCGGCGATGGCGGTCTTGCCGACGCCCGGCTCACCGATCAGGCAGGGGTTGTTTTTGGTCTTACGGGAGAGGATGCGGATGACATTCCGGATCTCCTGATCGCGGCCGATCACGGGGTCCAGCTTCTGCTTCCGCGCCAGATCGACCAGATCCTGACCGTATTTCTGGAGGGCGTTGTAGGTATCCTCGGGGTTGTCGGTGGTGACCCGCTGGTTGCCGCGCACGGCCGTCAGCTGCTGCAGGAACTTGTCCTTGGTGATGCCGAACGCACGGAACAGCTCGGTGGTGCTGGCGGTCTGTTCGTCCAGCAGGCCGAGGAACACGTGCTCGACGCTCACAAAGTCGTCCTTCATGGCCTTGGCTTCCCGGGCGGCGGCACTCAGCACCTTATCGGTGGCCTGCGAGATATAGACTTTGTCGGGGTCACGGCCGGAGCCGGAGACCCGGGGCAGAGCCGACAGCTTTTCGGCCACCGAAGCGGCGAAGCTGCCGGGATCGACGTTGAGCTTCTGGAGCAGCTGGGGGATCAGACCCTGTTCCTGCGTGGCCAGAGCATGGAGCAGATGCTCCGGCTCCAGTGCGTTGTGCTGGTACTCCACAGCCAGCTGCTGGGCGGCCTGCAGAGCCTCGAGGGTCTTCTGGGTATATTGACTGGTATTCATAAAGTTGACCTCCATTCGTACCGAAGATTTCGTTTGCTGTCAGGCGGCATCTTGGATTGCTAATCTTGTCTTAGCACTCTAGCCGCTTGACTGCTAAAACTATACTCCAAACCTGCCGCTTTGTCAAGAGCCTGTTTCGGTGCGAGCCCACAATTCACAAAAAGTTTGCAAAGACGTCATAAAAACAGGAAAACCTCTCCGTCCATGCTGCGCCTGCCGCTTCTCCTTGCAGGAGAGATGGCAGGCGATCGCCTGACGGAGAGGATCCTATTTATAATCAGTGTCAAATGACGTAATCGTTTCCGGCGTCTTCCGGGGCGGCGAGGTCGGCCAGCGTGATCTTGCTGAAGTAATCGGCGATCATGTCATCGAGCCCCTTCCACATTTCATAGGTGCGGCAGTTGGCCATCCGGCGGCAGGCCGGTGCGCCCGGGGCAAGGCAGCTGACGGTGGCCAGACTGCCCTCGGTCAGGGTCAGGATCTCGCCCACCGTGTATTGATCGGGGCTGCGGGTCAGGCGGTAGCCGCCGCCCTTGCCGCGCAGCCCCTCCAGAAAGCCGTTCTGCACCAGCACCTTGAGGATGTTTTCGAGGTATTTTTCCGAGATCTCCTGCCGGGCGGCGACCTCTTTCAGCGGAACGTATTTTTCGGACCGATGCTCGGCGAGGTCGATCATCACGCGCAGGGCATAGCGTCCTTTGGTAGAAACGATCATGGTGTACTCCTTCTTTAAATGGCTGGCCCTCTCCGTCATCGCTGCCGCGATGCCACCTCTCCCAAAGGGCGAGGCCTTGGCAGGCCGGTCAAGTTTATGTGTGAAACAAAAAAGCGATGGCCTTGCGGTCTGGATTCACGGCTGCATACCCGCTGCCCGAAATCGCAAGGCTCGGAAATTTACGTTACAAGAAAGCTTGTTCAGTCCGAAGCAACTGCCCCGATATGCCAAGGGCTCCCACTTTGGGAAAGACTCTCTCCGGCCGGAGGGAGATGTCGTGTTTGCGACAAAGGGAGGATGGCTGGCCGCCGTTAGGCGGACTGAGAGGGTTGCTTTCAAACCTATTATACAACAGGGTTTATAACTTTTCAATCGAAAAATTTCGGATTTTCTATTGACAAATGGGGCGAAGAGGGCTATAATTCCATCAAACCTACAAACCATGTTGGTTTAGAGGGAAATGAAAAGATCAGAATGAGACACCGGGTCGCTCCGGGGCAGCCGGGCAGATCGCCCGCATTGTTGGAGGAAACGATTATGAGCAAGATTTATACTTCCGCAGATCAGCTGATTGGCCATACGCCGCTGTTGGAGCTGACCCACATCGAAAAGCAGGAGGATCTGAAGGCCAAGATCCTCGCCAAGCTCGAGTATTTCAACCCGGCTGGTTCCGTCAAGGATCGGATCGCCAAGGCGATGATCGACGACGCAGAGGAAAAGGGTCTGCTGAAGGAAGGCTCTGTCATCATTGAGCCGACCTCCGGCAACACCGGCATCGGTCTGGCTGCCGTGGCTGCAGCCAAGGGCTACCGCATCATCATCGTGATGCCCGAGACCATGAGCGTCGAGCGTCGCCAGCTGATGAAGGCCTACGGTGCAGAGCTGGTGCTGAGCGAGGGCGCAAAGGGCATGAAGGGTGCCATCGCCAAGGCCGATGAGCTGGCCAAGGAGATCCCCAACGCCTTCATCCCCGGCCAGTTCGTCAACCCGGCCAACCCCAAAGCACACTTTGCCACCACCGGCCCGGAGATCTGGGGTGACACCGACGGCAAGGTCGATATTTTTGTGGCAGGCGTTGGCACCGGCGGCACCATCACCGGCGTTGGCCAGTACCTCAAGAGCCAGAACCTCAACGTCAAGGTCGTGGCCGTCGAGCCGGAGAGCTCTCCGGTGCTGAGCAAGGGCACCGCAGGCGCACACAAGATCCAGGGCATCGGTGCAGGCTTTGTGCCGGATGTGCTGGACACCAAGGTCTACGACGAGATCATCCCAGTCGCCAATGAGGACGCGTTCGCCACCGGCCGTCTGGTCGGCCACAAGGAAGGCGTGCTGGTCGGCATCTCTTCCGGCGCGGCGGTCTGGGCGGCTCTGCAGCTGGCAAAGCGTCCGGAGAATGCCGGCAAGAACATTGTCGTTCTGCTGCCCGACACCGGCGACCGCTACCTGTCCACTCCGCTCTTCGCCGACTGAGACAAAACACACAAGGCTTCCATCGTGGATGCCTCCCTGCATTTGGGGGGCATCCATTTTCTTTTGGAGCGGATTCTGCTATACTATTTTATGGATCCATGGCACCGCGCCAAAGC
The DNA here is from genome assembly GCA_934533135.1 of uncultured Faecalibacterium sp. Lineage (GTDB taxonomy): Bacteria > Bacillota > Clostridia > Oscillospirales > Ruminococcaceae > Faecalibacterium. The sequence goes on along the minus strand of CAKTBG010000037.1, from coordinate 1,631 downwards.
AGACCATGCGCAATCGAGGGGCGTCTCCCGGCGGGAGGGCAGGGAGACGAGCATCGCGGACATTTTCAGAAAGAAGAATCAAAGCAGGAGAAACTACCTTATGGATAAAAACGGGAAGATTTATCAGACCTATGTGCAGACTCTGAAAGAAGAGCTGATCCCTGCAATGGGCTGTACCGAACCCATCGCCATTGCCTATGCCGCAGCCAAGGCACGAGAGGTTCTGGGCAGCGAGCCGGATCGGGTGACGATCGGCGTCAGCAACAACATCATCAAGAACGTCAAGAGCGTGGTCGTGCCGAATACCGACGGCATGAAGGGCATTGAAGCGGCCGCCGCTGCGGGCATCGTGGGCGGAAACGCTGCCCGGGAGCTGGAAGTCATTTCGGACGTTTCGGAAGGGCAGAAACAGGCGATGCGGGATTTTTTGGCGGCGGTGCCCATTTCGGTAAACGCCATCGACGACGGCATCCTTTTTGACATCCGCATGACGCTGTACCACGGCAGGGAATCTGCCGTGGTCCGCATCTGCCAGTACCACACCAACCTTGTCTACATCCAGAAAAACGATACGATCCTGCTGGACCATACGGGCGACCAGACGTTGGCATCCTGCGGCAGCTCGGCCCCGGCGGAGAGCGGCCTGACCGACCGCAGCCTGCTGAATATGGCCGACATCTATGCGTTTGCCGATACCTGCGATCTGGCGGATGTCCGCCCGGTGCTGGACACCCAGATCCTGTACAACACCCAGATCTCCGAAGAAGGGCTGCTGGGGGATTACGGGGCAAATGTGGGCTCCACCTATCTCAAATTTTACGGCACCGACGTCCGCAACCGTGCCATTGCCAAGGCAGCCGCAGGCTCCGATGCCCGGATGAGCGGCTGTGAGCTGCCCGTCGTGATCAATTCCGGCAGCGGCAATCAGGGCATTACCGTGTCGGTCCCCGTCATCGAATATGCCAAGGCACTGGGGAGTACCAAAGAAAAGCTTTACCGTGCGCTGGTGCTCTCCAACCTCATTGCCATCCATGAAAAAACCGGAATCGGCCGTCTGTCCGCCTACTGCGGTGCCGTCAGTGCCGGGTGCGCGGCCGGATGCGCCATCGCCTACCTGCAGGGGGCAGACCTCAAGGCGGTTTCCCACACGCTGGTCAACGCCCTTGCCATCGTGTCCGGCATCATCTGCGACGGTGCCAAACCCAGCTGCGCCGCCAAGATCGCATCCAGCGTCGAGGCCGGGATTCTGGGCTACCATCTGTACCAGAACGGCCAGCAGTTCCGGGGCGGTGACGGCATCGTGAGCAAAGGCGTGGAGAATACCATCCGCAATGTGGGTCAGCTTGGCCGTGACGGAATGCGGGAGACCGACAAGGAGATCGTCCGGATCATGCTGCAGGAGCAGAAAGCTGCTTCGCGGCAGAGCGAAGGCACAGAGCAGCCGGAAACGGACACTCCCCGGTAAGCCGCGGCGGATCTTTGCCCGGTTTCCCCATCCATAAAAGTGCAGCACCTCTCTCAAAAATGCTTTGTTTTTGAGAGAGGTGCTGCACTTATTGGGTAGCTTGAGCGAGCGACAACCACCAGCTCCGCTGGTGGAATAAAAACGGCTTTAGCCCTAGACAAAGAGA
>CAKTBG010000036.1 GCA_934533135.1 uncultured Faecalibacterium sp. | reverse complement strand
GTGGACACCGTCGGCTTCGTCTCCCGCCTGCCCCACAATCTGGTGGAGGCGTTCAAATCCACGCTGGAAGAAGCCGCATGGTCGGATGTCATCGTCCGGGTGGCCGACGCCGGTGACGAACAGCGCGAAGAGCAGCTTGCCGTCACGGACGAGGTTCTGGACGGCCTCGACTGTGCCGACATCCCCCGCCTGACCGTTTATAATAAGTGTGATAAGCCCGGTGCCCTGTCGTTCGACCCGGACATCCTGCTCACCAGTGCCAAGACCGGTTACGGCTTGGACAAGCTGCTCCAGAAGCTGGACGAGACCCTGAGCGACCGGGTCCACACCATCCGGGTGCTGCTCCCCTACGATAAGCTGGGGCTTGCCGCCCCCATGCGGGAGCGCGGCAGCGTGCAGATGGAAGAATACCGTGAAAACGGCCTCTACCTCGAGGGCATCGTCAAGACCGAAGACCTGCACTGCTTTGAGGGATACCTTGTTTAAGGTGCCTTCCGCTAAATAAAAAAAGCCCCAGCAAACACAAAAACCCGCCTGGCAGCGGGTTTTTGTGTATAGAGGGGTGGGAAAGTATATAAAGTTGGGAATCGCATTTTCAGGCACGGCCATCCGGGAAACGGTCATCCGGATGCGGTGGAAACCACCGCTCGGCCTTGCAGTATGTATTATACCCATTTTTTCTTTCTTGTCAAACCGCAATTTTCCGTTTTGCTTTAAATTAGCACTTTACATTTTGCGCAAAACTTTATATAATTAAAGCCAGCGAATCAAAAACGGCCTTTTCCGAGGTTTGTGCGATAGCGACAACAATAAAACTTTACTTTCAAAAATTTTTATGAAATTCAACAGAATTCAAAAAGGAGTACTTTTCTCATGGACGATTTGGACCGCAAGATTCTCGCCCTGCTTGCCAAAAATGCCCGGATGCCCGTCAAGGAGATCGCCGAGCAGGTGGCTTTGACCAGCCCCGCCGTCTCGAGCCGCATCCACAAACTGGAGACCGACGGCATCATCAACGGCTACACCGTCAAGCTCAACCGCCCCTCCGACCGGGTGTACGTCGATGCGCTCATCAGCCTTTCGGTCTCGCCCTCGCACCGGGATGAGCTGGTGCAGCTGATGCAGAACAGCAAAGAGGTGCTGCAGTGCTACCACGTCACCGGTGCCTACACCTTCCTGATCAAGGTCAGCTGCGGCAGTATGCCCCAGCTCGAGCATCTGATCCTGCAGTTCCAGAAGCTCGGCACCACCAGCACCCAGATCATCCTTTCCACGCCGGTCAATCACGGCGACCTCGAGGCTCTGATGCTGTGACGCGCCTGTTCATAAAACTGTTACAAGCCCGCCGACCGTCCGGTGCAATGTTTTGCCGCTGTGATTCGTATCTTGTATAGCTGCCGCAAAAAACGCAGATACTAGCGGCAGGAGAAGGATTTTTGCAAGAACGAAAGGATACGATATTATGAAACGGATCATTGCGACCCTGCTGGCAGGTCTGGCTCTGTTTGCCCTTGTGGGCTGCTCTTCCGGCAAACCCGCCGCATCTGCCACCCCCAAAGACTACACCCAGATCCTCCACGACGCCCGCAGCGACGAGGACAACGAATACAACATGATCTTCACCAAAGGCGAGGACGGCAAGTTCACCGCCCAGTACGGCTACAGCAGCGACTACGATGCCGGCCAGCTGAACGATGAGATCGAGAATATGCTGCTCCCGCTGCTGGGGCTGGAAGAAGGCAGCTACACCGACTTTGCGGCCTCCGTCTCGGCCATGATGACCCAGAGCTACGGCGTCGCCATCGTCAAGCCTGCTGAGGGCAAGACGCAGGAGGTCGTGGATGCTTTTGACAACTACGTCCTGAGCCAGCAGCAGACCATGGAGCACTACCTTGAGGATCAGTACGAGATTGCCAAGGCTGCCAAGGTCGAAACCGCTCCCACCGGCGAGGTCATCCTTGTCTGCTGTGAAGACAGCGACACCGTGCTGGCCAATATCAAGGCTGCACTGGCAAAGTAAAAATCAACAAAGCCCGATCACTGCACTATGGAAAGGATCCATTCAGTGATCGGGTTCTTTTTGTCTTGGCTTTCCCTCCGGAAGCCTTGTCTCCATCCGGCGGCTGCAAAGGCAGGATGCTTTCCTGCGTTGATTTTTCCCCATTCTTTTGCTACAATAAAATCAGAAAACTGGAAGGAGGAATCTTCATGCCGACCAACGAGATCGACTTGCTGAAGGAACGTTTCATCGAGCAGCTTTCGCCCATCCGCATCTACCTCTTCGGGTCCTTTGCCGAGGGCCGCCAGCAGCCCGACAGCGACTTTGATTTCTATATCGTCGTTGACGATGCCCAGACCGATATTCCGGCACTGACCTCGAAAGCCTACCGTTCCATCCGCCCGGTCAAGCAGCGTCCGGTGGATATCCTTGTCGGCACCCAGAGCCGTTTTGAGACCCGCAGACAGATTCCTTCCATCGAGAATGAAGTCTATCAGAAAGGAGTTCTCCTCTATGACACCGGAAACCAAAAGCTGGCTTGACTTCGCGCAGCAAGACTTCCTTGTTGCCCAGCACCTTTACGGTGCCCTCTACCCCAAACCGCTTGAGATCATCTGCTATCATTGCCAGCAGGCCGCTGAAAAATCCATCAAAGCGGTCATGGTCTCGCTGGGCTGTCCGGGCGGCCTCCCGAAACGGCATGACTTATCCTTCCTGCTCGACCAGCTTCACAAAACGGTTTCTGTCAGCGACGAACTTTACGATGCCGCCGACGCTCTGACGCCCTACGGCGTTGCGGCACGGTACCCCAACGAGATGTTCCTCGAAGAGCGTCACGCTTCGCAGGCTCTCCGGGATGCCGCACGGATTCTGGATTGGGCGAAACAGATTTTATTATAACAAAATACGGCTGTTGTGTGGTTTTTTCACACAGCAGCCGTGTTTTTGTTTTTTACTCTAAGTCCAGCTTGTTTTTCATCAGCCAACTTGCCGTGACAAAATAGGCTGCGCCGAACAGAAGCATGATGAGCAGGTTTACCCACGGGTAGGCCGCCGGGGTCGATTCCGGCAAGACGTTGGCCGAGCGGATGGTGATCCGGATCAGGCTGGAGACCCCCGCCGTACCGCCCAGTTTGCTCTGCACGCTCTGGAACAGGAAGAACGCCGCGATGCTTGCCACCGTGCTATGCTTCCGGAACAGATGGCCGACCATGCAGGCCGCATAGATGCAGAGGATGAGCACCGCCGTGCCCAGCAGACCCACAAACAGGCTCCATGCCGCCGACGCCCAGAAGGATCCGCCCAGCTGCGCCAGCTGCTGCCGGAGGATGCCCCAGAGGTCGCCCCATGTATAGGTGACGACGCGTTCATACGGCACGCCGTCGATGGTTCCACTTGCAAGGATGCGCTGCGGGCTTTGGAATGCACAGAGCCCCAGCATCAGCAGCACGATGGACAGCAGACCGACCCCCGCACTGCACACGACCCAGACAAGGCTGGAGATCAGCTTGGAGCCGACCAGCTGGTACTCGTTCACGGGCAGCGTGTGCATCAGGTAGCCTTCGCGCTCCAGCAGATTTTTGGTGAATCTCTGGAGAATGGTCGTGATGCAGACCACACCGGCCGCGATGGTGATGCCGACGTAGAGCAGCATCAGAACCGACCCGATCTGCCAGCCGTTGGGATTCTCCGTCTCGACCATGTTCCGCATCGAGACGCCCAGCAACAGCCCCAGCAGCAGCCACACCAGATACAGGCCGCCGTAGGTGCGGCGGGTGGCCTTGAACTCATACTTCAACAAACTTTTCAGCATTTGAATACCTCCCGGAAATACGCATCCACGCTCATCCCCTCATTTTCGCGGATATCATCCACTGCACGGTGCGCAAAGACTTTTCCCTCTTTCAGGAACACTGCCTCGTCCAGCACCGGTTCGATGTCCTCGATGAGGTGGGTGGAGATCAGAACCGTCGCATCCTTGCTGTAATTGGACAGGATGGTGTGCAGGATGTAATCCCGCGCCGCCGGATCCACGCCGCCGATGGGTTCGTCCAGCAGGTAGAGCCGGGCGTTCCGGCTCATGGCAAGGATCAGCTGGACTTTCTCCTTGTTGCCCTTCGAGAGGGTCTTCAGCGCGGCCTTGGGCTGCAGATCCAGTTTTGCCAGCATCTCGTTGGCCCGCGCCGGGTCGAAGTCCTTGTAGAAGTCGGTAAACAGCTCCACCAGCTGCTCCACCCGCATCCAGTCGGGCAGCCAGTCGGCGTCCGGCAGATAGGAGACGATGGCCTTCGACTCCACACCGGGCTTCATGCCTGCGATCCGGATGCTGCCGCCGGTGGGCTGCAGCAGGCCGTTTGCCAGCTTGATGAGGGTGGTTTTGCCGCTGCCGTTGGGCCCCAGCAGGCCGACGATCTTGCCGAGGCCGATGTGCAGATCCATGCTGTCCAGTGCGGTTTTCGCACCGTAGCATTTGGTCAGGCTCTCACAGGTCAGGATATCACACATGGTTTGGTTCCTCCTTTGTGTACTGGGTCAGCAGCTCGGCCACCTGCGCCGGGCTGTACCCGATGCCCTGCATTTTTTCGAGAAATTCTGCCGCGAATTTTTCTGCGGTCGCGGCGCGCAATCGTTCGATCAACACGGTATCCTCCGTCACATAGCGGCCCGCCGTCCGCTCGGTGCGGACGAGGCCTTCGGTTTCCAGCTGGGCCAGTGCCCGCTGCATGGTATTGGGGTTGACACCCACGGCCGCGGCCAGATCCCGCACCGAGTCGAGATGTCCGCCGGGCGGGTAGCTCCCCGCCAAGATCTTCGCCTTGAGCCGTTCCACCAGCTGCGCATAGATCGGGCGGCTGGCGTCAAATGATTCGCTCATCGTTGTCCTCCCTGCACTTTGTATTGTTGTGTTAAGTGCCTAATACAATAATACTCATTTTTTGCTCTGTGTCAAGGGGGTAATACAATTTTTTTCAAATCACCCTCTCAGTCGCCTTCGGCGACAGCCATCCTCCTTTTGTCGCTCACGCGACATCTCCCTCCGGCCGGAGGGAGTCTTTCCCAAAGGGGGAGCCAAGGCCTGACCACTGCGGTTCTTGCCTCTCCCTTTGGGAGAGGTGGATTTGCGAAGCAAAGACGGAGAGGGCGAGGATGCTGAAAAAGCCGCAAAACTTTCGTTCCCTTTTCTCTCTTAATATGTTATACTGTCACCGTAAATCACGAAAGCAGGAACACTGATATGATAAAAGCAACCATCGTCATCCCCAACATCAACGGCAAGGGCTGGCTGAAAGACTCCATCGAGTCGATCTACGCCCAGACCGAGCAGGATTTTGAGCTGATCGTCGTGGACAACGGCTCCACCGACGAAAGCCTCGAGCAGGCGCGGAGCTACCGCAGCCGCCCCAATTTCACTTTGATCGAAAACGGCACCAACACCGGCTTCTCCCATGCCGTCAATCAGGGCATCGCCTTAGCAAAAAGTGAGTTCGTCGTCCTCTTCAACAACGACGCCTTTGCGGAACCCCAGTGGCTGGCCGAGCTGATCCGCGCCGCCGAATCCGACCCAAAGATCTTCGCCGTCCAGAGCCTGATGATCCGGCACTTTGACCGGGAGCTGGCCGACGACGCAGGCGATTACGTCACATGGATGGGCTTTGCCTGCAAGACCGGCGACGGCCGGCGCGCCAGCCGCTACACCAAGCAGAAGCGGATCTTTTCGGCCTGCGGCGGTGCGGCTCTCTACCGCAAGTGCATCCTTGACGAGATCGGCACCTTTGACGAAAACTTCTTCGCCTACTTTGAGGACGTGGATCTGAGCTGGCGTGCCAACAACGCCGGATACAAAAACATCCTCTGCCCCGCCGCAAAATGCTACCACATCTGCGGGGCCAGCACCGGCGCAGTGAAATACAACACCTTCAAAAGCCAGCAGAGCGGCCGGAACAGCATCCTGCTCCCCCTCAAAAACGAGCCGCTCCTGATGCTGCTGCTCAACTTCCTCCCGCTGGCTCTGGGCTACCTGCTCAAGGCCTACAAGTTCCACAAACAGGGCTTTGGGGAAGCTTGGGATCAGGGGATGCACGAAGCCTTCGACCTGCTCCGCTCCGGCAAACTCGGCAAACGTCCCTTCCGCTTCCGTGACCTGCCCCACTATGTCCTCATGGAGCTCTGGATGATCTGGAACGTCATCCCCTACCTCTGGTACCGCCTTGTCGTCGTGCGGTTTGACCTGAAATAACCAAGAACCCCCATCCGCAGTGCCTGCAAACAGGCTCGGATGGGGGTTCTTCTGGTTCCAATGGATTCAAACTGCGGGCGGCATCAGGCCGCGGTGCTGGCAGACTCTGCCGTTTCTGCATCGGCTGCAGTGCTTTCGGCGGCTTCCCCGGCGGCAGACTCCGCTTCCGTCGAAGCTGCTTCCTCCGAAGCATCCGAGGCGGCTTCGCTGGCGGCGGCAGAGTCGCCGGTGGTGGCGAGGATGGCGTCCTGCACATCGCTCTCGGCCATCGGCATCGGTTCGGCAGACTGCGCTGCCGTCTCCTGCGATGCGGGCTTGGTCTCGCTGTCGGTCAGGCCGGTCAGATACCAGCTGCCGCTCTGCCGCGAGAACAGATAGTCCATATACTTCACCGGCGTATCCGAAGTCGTGGTCAGGATGGTGTCGTCCTGACTCTGGGTCGGGATGTAGCCCACCGTGACGTGGAGCCGCCCGCCCTTCTTGAACAGCTTGGTCACGACGGCACGGTAACTGCCGACGCTGCCGGTGACCGGGATCTTGTAGCACTGGGTGGTATCGTCGAACGCGATGGTCATATCTTCCATCTCAAAGCTCTTGTGGGTCATCTTGAAACTGGGGCCCACCAGCTTGGCCAGATACGCATCCACATCCACCGACGGGATCAGCAGCTGCTCGGTATCGGGATCGGTGTTGTAGTTCCCGAAGCCGCCCTGCGTCTCCTGAATGTTGTACACACAGCCCCAAACTGCTGCTTCCCGCAGGGTCAGATCGTCGATGTTCTCGATGCCGTCAAACGCCACCGGGTCAAAGAGGACAAGCCCCTCCAGCTTATCCTCATACTCCGCCTTCTGTGCGGTATCGTCAAACAGGTTTGCCACCGCGCCCACACCGGCGCGCACCACCGTCACCATGCCGATCAGCACCAGCAGGGCGATCACGACGCCCAACGCCTGACGCGCACGGCGGCGGTGATGCCGGGCGTGTTCCTCCTGAGTCATATAGGTTTTCATAAGATCATCGTCTCCAAGAATTCGTTCTGTGGAAGCAACTTTCGGCACTTCCAACGTACAGTATAACACAAATCGCTTCCGGACGCAAAATTCCGCCCGTGGATTTTTTGTGAAAGCCCGTTTGCCGCCGGGGTCGTCTGGGGCGGTCTCCGGATCACTCCCACGTTTTCCAGATCTCGGGCTGGTATCCCACCGTGGCCTGCCGGCCATTGCGGACGATGGGCGTCCGGAACAGCTGCTGGTTCTCGAACAGTTTGTCCTCTTTCTGCCAGTCGATCAGCGCGTCCAGCAACGCCAGCGTCTGCTTGTCCTTGGCTGCCGGGTTCACCAGCTTTTCCCAGCCGCCCAGTGCCCGGGCCACGTTGTCGAACTCGCCCCGGCTCATCTCTTTTTCCTTGAGGTCGATCATCTGGAATTTGATGCCCCGCTCCTTGAAATACCGCTGGGCTTTTTTGGTATCAAAGCACTTGCTTGTGCCAAAGATCTGAATGTTCATCGCTTTTCCCTCCTGAAACTGCTTCTATTGTATCATACTCGCGCCCAAAAGAATAGTATATTTCCGCCCCTGCCCGCCCAGACTAACCCCAACACGGATTCTGACAGGAGGATTTTGCTATGATCGCAACCGTTGACCCCGATCTGTGCATCGGATGCACCCAGTGCGCAGGCATCTGCCCCGCGGTGTTCACCATGGAGGGCACGCTGGCCGTTGCCCTTCCCGGAGAAGTGCCGCCCGACGCCGTTCCACAGGCCGTGGACGCCGCCCAGAGCTGCCCGGTGAGTGCCATAACCCTAAGCGAGTAAGCAAAAGAGCCGCTGCGCACAGCGGCTCTTTTGCTTGTCCGCGTTTTGTGCTATACTATAAGATGTGAAATTATCGAATGGAGGACTGCACACCATGCGTTTACTGGTCATCGACGGCAACAGCATCGCCAACCGCGCATTTTTTGGCATCAAGCTGCTGACCACCAAGGACGGCCGCTACACCAACGCCATTTTTGGCTTTCTGAATATTCTGCTCTCCCTGCTCAAGGACACCCAGCCCGACGAGGTCGCCGTGGCGTTCGATCTGCGTGCGCCAACGTTCCGGCACCAGATGTACGACGGCTACAAGGCCACCCGGCACGGAATGCCCGAAGAGCTGGCGCAGCAGATGCCGGTGCTGAAGGAGCTGCTCACCGATCTGGGCTATCGTCAGGTGACGGCCGAGGGCTGGGAGGCCGACGACATTCTGGGCACGCTGGCGGCGGCCTGCGATGCCCGCCGGGATGACTGCTTCCTTGCCACCGGAGACCGCGACAGCCTGCAGCTGGTCAGCGAGAGCACGACCGTCCTGCTGGCCACCACCGTCATGGGGCGGAGCAAGACCGTTTCCATGGACGTGGACGCCATCGCGGAAAAATACGGCATCCAGCCCAAACAGCTCATCGAGGTAAAGAGCCTGATGGGAGACGCATCCGACAATATCCCGGGCGTGCGGGGCATCGGCGAAAAGACGGCTCTGAGCCTTGTGCAGAAATTCGGCACACTGGAAAACGTCTACACCCACCTCGACGACCCCGCCATCAAACCCAAGCAGCGCGAGCATCTAATCGAGTGCAAAGCGGATGCCGAACTGAGCCACACCCTCGGCACCATCCGCACCGACGCGCCCATCGACACCGCCGAGGGTGCCTACCAGATCACCACGGGCGACAAAGCCGCTGCGGTCCGCCTGATGCAGGAGTTGGAGCTGCACTCGCTCATCCCCCGGTTTGGTCTGGACGGCGTAGCTCCGGCGGCAGACCCGGAAGCGGCTCCCATGGCTGAGGCTTCCATCGCCGCCCTGCCCGCAGAGCCGTCTGGCTGCTACCTGCTGGCTGCACGCCCCGCCGTTCTGGGCAAGCAGGGCACCCGCAATGTCATCACCCAGCCCGAGACATGGTACGCCGTGCAGGGAACCACCGTCTATCCTCTGGAGGAGGCCGACCTTGTCCGCCTGCTGGACGATCCCGCCGTCACGCTGGAAGTGTTCGACTCCGCCCCCCTGTACGCCCGTGCCATGGCCGCAGGCGGCTGGGGCAGCCGCATCGTCTGGGATGGCAAACTGGCCGCCTACCTGCTGGATGCCTCTGCCTCCAAGTATCAGGTCGGCGAGCTGGCCACCGCCTACCACGCCGAAGCCGCCTTTGCCGCGGCCGAATGGCCGGACGCCGGTTTCCTCGCCGACCTGTTTGCCCGGATGAAGCGGGAGATCACCGCCCGGGAGGAGGACGCGCTGTACAACGAGATCGAATTTCCGCTGGCGCAGGTGCTGGCCGATATGACCCGCACCGGCGTTCTGGTGGACAAGACCGGCATTGAAGCCTTCGGCGTCCGGATCCGCTCCGAGCTGGAACAGGTGCTCGCCCGCATCCAGATGGAGACCGGCAGCACCAGCTTCAACCCCAACAGCCCGAAACAGCTGGGCGAGATGCTGTTTGACACCCTCGGCCTGCCCCACGGCAAAAAGACCCAGCGGGGCTGGTCCACCGACGCTGAAACACTGGAGGCTCTGCGGGATTACCCGCTGGTGGAGGACGTGCTGCAATACCGCGCGTACCAGAAGCTCAATTCCACCTACGTCGAAGGTCTGCTGAAGGTCATTGCGGAAGACGGCCGCATCCACACCCGCTTCAACCAGACCGAAGCCCGCACCGGCCGCCTCTCCTCGGACAACCCGAATCTGCAGAACATCCCCATCCGCACCGAGCTGGGCAGCCAGCTCCGCGCCTACTTCGTCGCCAGACCCGGCTGCGTATTGGTGGACGCCGATTACAGCCAGATCGAGCTGCGCATCCTCGCCCACATCACCGGCGACGAGCATATGCAGCAGGCGTTCCAGCGCGGCGAGGACATCCACCGCAGCACCGCGGCCAAGATCTACAACCTGCCCGTCGATCAGGTCACGCCCCGGCTGCGCTCCTCGGCCAAGGCCATCAACTTCGGCATCATGTACGGCAAGGGCGCGTACAGCCTGTCCAAAGACATCGGCGTGACCATCAAGGAGGCAGACGCCTTCCTCAAGAACTACCTTGCCGCCTTCCCCAAGGTGAGCGGTTACATGGACAAGACCATCGCCGACGCCAAAGCCTGCGGCTATGTGTCCACCCTGTTCGGCCGACGCCGTTCCCTGCCCGAACTCGCCAGCTCGAACCGGAACATCCGCGCCAGCGGCGAGCGGATGGCACGCAACACCCCGATCCAAGGCACCGCCGCCGACGTCATCAAGCTGGCAATGGTGCGGGTCTGGCGGCGTCTGCGCGACGAAAAGATGGAGAGCCGTCTGATCCTGACCGTCCACGACGAACTGATCGTCGAAGCACCCGAGGCCGAGGCCGAAAAAGCAGCCGCGATCCTGCGGGAAGAGATGGAGGGCTGCGTACACTACGCTGTGCCCCTGAGCACCGAAGTCCACGAGGGCAAAAATTGGCTGGAGGCCCATTAACATCATGATCATTTTAGGAATCGAATCGACCTGCGACGAAACCGCCGCATCTCTGGTGGAAGACGGCCGGCATCTGCTGAGCAACGTCATCTCCACCAGCGTCAAAGAACAGGCTCTCTACGGCGGCGTCGTGCCGGAGATCGCAAGCCGCCGCCACTGCGAGTTCATCAGTGCCACCGTCAAAAAGGCTCTGCTGGATGCGGGCAAGACCATGGACGACGTGGACGCCGTCGCCGTCACCTTTGCGCCCGGCCTGATCGGTGCCGTGCTGGTGGGCGTCAACTTTGCCAAGGGTCTGGCCTACTCTGCGGGCAAGCCGCTGGTGCCGGTACACCACCTGCGCGGCCACATCGCGGCACTCTACCTGACCCATCCGGAGCTGAAGCCGCCGTTCCTCTGTCTGGTGGCCTCCGGCGGCCACAGCCACATCGTGGAAGTGCAGGACTACACCCACTACCACATCCTCGGCCACACCGTCGATGACGCCGCCGGGGAAGCGTTTGATAAGGTCGCCCGCACACTGGGTCTGCCCTATCCCGGCGGCCCCAGCGTCGCCAATGCCGCCAAGACCGGCAACCCCAAGGCCTACCGCCTGCCCGTTCCCCATGTGGACGGCAAATACAACGTCAGCTTCTCCGGCCTCAAGACCGCCGTGCTGAACGAGGTGAATCAGGCGCAGATGAAGGGCACCGAGATCAACGTGCCCGACCTCGCCGCCAGCTTTCAGGAGCGCATTGCAGGCATCCTCGCCGAAAAGCTCCTGCTGGCCGCCGCCGATACCGGCGCAAAGCAGGTCTGTCTGGCGGGCGGCGTCGCGGCCAATGGCCGCCTGCGCCAGCTCGTCAACGACGGTGCCCAGAAGCTGGGAGCCAAGGTCTACCTGCCCGAGCTGAAATTCTGCGGCGACAACGGCGCGATGATCGCCGCTCAGGGCTACTACCAGTACATCGCCGGTCATACCGCCGGCCTCGACCTCAATGGCCTGCCGACCCTGCCGATCGACTATGAATAAGGAAGTCTGAACCTTTCCGAAAGAGTGTGATGTTTCATGTGTAAAAAGGAATCCGTTTCTGTCTCTCCGGAAACTCAATCGAATCCTTCCGGTTCCGAGATCACTGGTTCGGTCAATGCGGCAGAAAATGCGGCGGCCGGTCAGACACAGATGGACAAGTTTCAGGCAGAACAAGGCCATGGATACGCTGCGGAACAGGCAAACAACCTGTATGATCTCCTGCATGGCAGGGATGCCGTCATCGTAGGCGGCGACAATGCAAAGGATGGCGCAGACCGAAAGGTGGATGGAACGCTGATCCAGACCAAATACTGCCACAATGCTTCGGCTTCGGTGCAGGCAGCATTCCGGAATGGACAGTATCGCTATCTCGCCCCGAACGGCACGCCCATGCAGCTGGAAGTTCCATCTGACCAGTATGAGGACGCTGTCCGACTGATGCAGAAACGGATCGAAGCCGGACAAGTTCCGGGCGTAACAGACCCCAATGATGCAAAATCTCTGATCCGCCGCGGCAGTTTTACCTACCAACAGGCGGTCAACCTAACGAAGTTCGGAACGATCGAATCTCTTACATACGACGCCACAAACGGCACGATCGTTGCAGCGAATGCGTTCGGGATCACAGCCGCTCTGACCTTTGCACAACATCTTTGGCGAGGCGACCCACCCGAAGTCGCGATCGAATATGCGGCCTACTCCGGTCTGAAAATCGGCGGAGCAGCTTTTATAAATACAGTCGTCACCAATCAACTGATGCGCACCGCCCTGCCGAAAGCACTGGTCGTTCCCACGGATACTGTGGTAAAGCTTCTTGGCCCAAAGGCATCTGCCGTAATCGCAAATTCTCTCCGGAGCGGCGCAAACATCTACGGTGCAGCCGCAATGAACAATGTCTCCAAGCTTTTAAGAGGAAATGCCATCACCGGAGTCGTTATGCTGGTCGTTCTTTCGGCTTCGGATATCCGGAACTGTTTTGAAGGCCGTATCTCCGGCAAACAACTGTTTAAAAATGTTGTCACACTTGCTGGCAGTATGGCGGCTGGCTGTATTGCAGGCGGCCTTGTTCTTACCGTTCTCACGGGCGGTGTAGGAATCGCGGTCAGCATTGCGGTTTCCGTTGCGGCAGGTACAGCAGGCGGACAAGTCGTGAATCACGTCGTTGGCACCTTCATCGAGGATGATGCTGTGGAACTGTGCAAAATCATCGAGGAAAGCTTCTGCCAGCAAGTAGGCGATTATCTCCTGTCGACGGAAGAACTGGATATTCTGCTCACCCGCCTGAACCAATCGCTGGAACAGGAAACGCTGCTGCAAATGTATGCCAGCCCAGATCATCGAGCCTTTGCGGACGAACTGATCCAGCAGCAAATCGAAAAACTGCTCCGGATGCGGTGTCAGATCTGTCTGCCCAGTGAAGCAGATTTCATTCAGGGGATCGGCCGGGTATTTGCAGATGCCGAAACCGGCAAAGGCATTTTTGCACAGAATGCAGATCAGCCGGATGCCGTCACGGTCGGCCGTGCCTTAACGGGCAAAACGATGTCGCCGCTAGCCGCGAAAACGGGATTATACGCCTCCCGACAGATGAATCTTGCCCAGATGCAGGGAGAAAATCGTCTCCGGCAGATGGCGCAGGAAGAAAAACGCTATCAGGCAAAACAGGATGCACTGCACAGCGAACGCACCTCTTTGAAGAATGAACTTTCTGAATTGTTGGGAGGAAGTCTGGCATGAGCAACGACTTGACCATCGTTTCACCCGAGGTTCTGACCGAACCCGAGCAGGAGCAAATCAGCCGGAACATTGATTCCCTGATTGATCGCTACAAGACCAACCGGCAGGAGATCAACCGACTGGTTTTTGAGAGCGTTTCGGCTATGACCGCCGGAGACGAATACGAACACGAGCTGGCCAGCAAAAGGGGTCTGCGGCGGTTCATCGGCGGCATCACCGGCAGCAACAAAAAATTGCAGGACAAGATCAACAGCAGCCGGGCAGCGGCACAGTACGCCTCTCAGCTGACCTTACAGCGGCTTGCAGAGCAAAACCTGATGAGCTTCGATCTCATCACAGCCGTGAACAATAAGCTGAATTCCTCTGTTCTCGCCATCGAGGGTGAACTGAACGAGGTGTACGCAACCCTTATCCAGTTTTTCAAGCAGAGCCGCAGTGATGTCGTGCAGCTGGAAAACCGGGTGGCACAATTGGAACAGAATGTCGCCCTGCTCAACTGGCAGAACTCCATCGAGTTCCAGATGTTCGACGGCATCGAATATGCAGAGTTGGATGATGCGGCTAAAATCGTCTGTATGGTGCGAGATTTCTACGATATCACCAAGGGTGCGTGGAAAACTTCCGACTTACTGCTCCTGAAAGCAGCTATGTCGACCATCGGCCTTTCTCCTCGGGAAAAAACCAGCATCGCTTCCTTTCTCCGGAGCGTCGCGGCTTCTCCCGTCCTGATGAAAAAGCTGCTGGACGGCAATACAATCTGCCAGCTTCCGGAGCCGTATCTCGTGCCGTTGCTCGGTCTGAAAAAGCAGGAACTGCTGAACACAGACGAAGCCTTTATTCTGGATACGGTCGAAGATACGCTGAATGAATCCGGCGTTGCCGCTGACCGTTCTGAACTGGAAGAGAGACTGGTTCGGCGTTACATCGCGCAGGAATCTCAGGTCGACCTGAATGCTCCCATCACAAATTATGACCTGATGATCGAGCTGCTCTTTGACCTCAGTCAGGCTGCACTGTCAAACGATCCGGCACCTGAAATCGAGCCAGAAGACTTCTGCCAAACCCCCGAAGCCGCAGACAAAGCCAAAGAAGAAGCCGCAGCTGCCGCACAAAAGGCAGCCGAAGAACAGCGTTTGCGAGAGCAGGCCGCGCTTGCCGCTGCCCGGGAAGAAGCTCTGAAAAAGGCCGATTCCTTGTACGACCGGGCACGACACCGGGAAGCTCTCGAATATTATCTGAAAGCTGAAAATGCTGATAATGGTCGTGCTTACTACCGTGCTGGTCAGCTCTACGCGGCAGGCTGGAGCCCCACGCCGCTTCCCATCGGCAGCAAGGAGCACATTGCCAAAGAAGAACAACTTTATACCAAAGCGGCTGAATACGGCAATCCGGATGCCGCGTATGCGCTCGCGCGGTTCTATTACCGTATGAACCTGACCGATCGACCGGAGTACCGAAAAAAGACCCGTGCGCTCCTGTCCTCTGCCGCAAAGCAGGGCAATCTGGACGCCCAGCAGATGCTTGCAAATCTGGATGCGATTTGTACACATCTGAAATAATCAAGAATCACAAAACGCCGTGCCTCGATCATGAAGCACGGCGTTTTCATTTTGTTTACTCTTGTGCCGGTTCCCGGCCAAAGTACCACGTCACCTCTCCGATCTTCTTTTTCCGGAGAAGGAAGATAGTCGGGATGAGATAGACCAGCACCGACAGCAGCATGGTGGCGTCGTATTGACTCACGCTGTCGGCCACCGTCTCGGTGCCATACAAGCCGCCGGCCAGCATCGAGGTGATGTCCATCGCAGCATGGAGGAAGACCGTGACCCAGATGTTGCCGGTGCGGAAGTAGATAGCCGCAAAAAGCACGCCCAGCGAGGCTGCAAACACACATTGCATCAGTACGCCGAAGGGTTCGCTGGCAAAGAGGTTGGTCAGATGCGCCGCGCCAAAGAACACCCCCGACAGCAGACAGGCTTTCCAGATGCCTTTGCGGTTTGTGCCGAAGTGCTCCAGCAGGGTCTCCGCGATGACCGCCCGGAAGAGAAATTCCTCGGCTGCGCCCACCAGTGACATCCCGATCAAAAAGCTGGCGATCCGCCAGCCCGCACGCAGCGGGCCGTCCGGCAGCGACAGCATCCGGCTGTACACGCTGTTGGCAATGAGCACCAGTGGATACATCCCCACCAGCAGTCCGTTCAGAAAACCGCTGCCCCGCCGACGCAGCAGTTCCAGTTTTCCGGTTTTTGCCAGAAAGAACACCGCCACACCAACGCCCGCCAATTCCTGAATGGCGGTCAGCAGATAATCCTCCACACCGGAGAGGTCGCTGCCAAAGAGCACCAGCCCCAAGGTCAGCAGAAAAGAGACCAGCATCAGAACCCCCAAAAAGAGCACCTCGGCCCCGATGCAGTATCCGATGGGATGTTGTTTGCGCAAACGTTTCAGCATAGCGTTTCCCCCTGTTGCAGTTTGTGCTCTCATTGTATCACACTTTGCCTGAAAACAAAAGGAGGTGCTTTTTTTATAAAGGCTTCAGAGGCTTCCGGGAATGCATCCATAAGCGCATGAAAAACGCAGACTGCTATAAAATCTCCAGCAGCCGTCTGCCTGCCTCCTCCGGGGATTCCCCGAATACCACTGCAAGCTCCTCCCGCAGGACACGCTCTACCATCTGGTAAAAGTAGGCATCCATGGCGTTGATCTTCCGCCCACGGTTCTGCTGCTGTGTCTGCTTCTGCCCCAGCTCCTTGAACAAGGTCAGGTACTGGTAAAAATCGTTTGTGTGGAGCAGTGCCTGATAGTGCTCTGCCAGTGCCGGCTGCACCCCCGCCGGGATGGGCAGCTTCTCCGCTTTGATGCGTTCCAGATCGGCTGCTGCCTGCTGTGCCGGAACCACCGGACGCAGCGCACCCTCTTTTGCAGTGGGGATATAGCTGCGGTCGTGGGAATCCGAAAAATAGGGTCGGAGCGTGTAATACTCTTTGGCGGGTTCATCGCAAAACCGGCGCAGCCCGACGTTTTCCACCTCATGCACTCCCAGATTTCCGTAGACCACCAGTGCTCCCGCTTGAAACCGTGACATGGTATTTTCCTCGTTTCCTTGTATGGAACAGCTGCAAAAACAGACTTTCCAGCGTAATTTTGTCTTCCACTTTATTGTACCACGGCGCAGCGGCCGACTGCAAAGGGCATCTTCCACAAAGATTTTCCCGTGCAATCTGCGCAGAATGCCCAGTACAAATCTTGTGCAAAACTGCCTTTGCAAATTTCCGGCGGGCAGGCTATAATCATTTCGTACAACGAGTAGCACTCATGCGTAAGACCGGTTGCATGAGGGCTGCCCGTTGTTTTTATTTGCCCCAAAATGGAAAGGTAAGGTGAATCCCATGGAAAGTTCCAATCAATTTCTCGGCACGGAACGCATCGGCAAGCTGATGCGAAAGTACGCGATCCCGTGCATCATTTCGCTGCTGGTGGGTGCGCTGTATAACATCGTGGACCAGATCTTTATTGCAAATGCAAGCTATCTGGGCTCCTACGGCAACGCTGCTAACACGGTCGTGTTCCCCCTGACGGTGGTGGCACTGGCCATTGCGGTGATGATCGGTGACGGCTGCTGCGCCTTCGTCAGCATCAGCCTTGGGCAGAACGAGGTGCCCAAGGCAAAGCGGAGCGTCGGCAATGCGGTGGTCATGTGTCTGGTCAGCAGCATTGTGCTGGCGGCTCTCTATCTGATCTTTGCAGACGCCATTCTCGCCATGTTCGGCGGAACGGTGAACGCCGAGACCTATCACCACTCGCAGGAATATTTCTTTTATATCACGCTGGGCGTGCCCTTTTATATGTTCGGGCAGGCCATGAACCCCATCATCCGTGCGGATGGCAATCCCCGGTTTGCCATGATCTCCACGCTGGCCGGCGCAGTGCTGAACATCATTCTGGACCCCATTTTTATTTTCGGCTTCCGCTGGGGCATGATGGGCGCGGCAGTGGCTACCGTGATCGGTCAGCTGGTCACCGCAGTGCTGGCAGTGTGGTATCTGCTGCGCATGAAGATCATCCGTCCGGAAAAGGGCGACTACCGGCTGAAGGGCTCCATCTGCGGCCGCACCCTGACCCTTGGCATTACCAGCTTTCTGTCCCAGATCAGCCTTGTGGCGGCAATGGCAGCCATCAACAACATGATCCGCAAATACGGCGCACTGGA
>CAKTBG010000035.1 GCA_934533135.1 uncultured Faecalibacterium sp. | reverse complement strand
GAGACGAACACATGGCCGTCCTCCTGCACGTCGATCTTGCAGTTGCAGGTGGCGCAGATGTCCTGAATGACCTTGCCGCC
This sequence comes from uncultured Faecalibacterium sp., assembly GCA_934533135.1. GTDB lineage: Bacteria > Bacillota > Clostridia > Oscillospirales > Ruminococcaceae > Faecalibacterium. The sequence goes on along the minus strand of CAKTBG010000035.1, from coordinate 20,224 downwards.
CTTGCCGATGACGTCCTTGATCTTATCGGTGGGGATCATCATGCTGAACATCTTGGGTGCGTAGCGGCTCAGCTCGTGGCGGGGCTCTGCGATCACCGGCTTGATGATCTCGTCCAGAATATACAGGCGGCCCTTGCGGCACTTCTCGAAGGCCTCGGCAATGATGTCGTAGGTCAGGCCGTCGATCTTGATGTCCATCTGGATGGCGGTGATGCCCTTGCGGGTACCGCCCACCTTGAAGTCCATATCGCCGTGGAAGTCCTCAACGCCCTGAATGTCCAGCATGGTCATCCAGCGGTCGCCCTCGGTGATCAGGCCGCAGGAGATGCCGGCGACCGGAGCCTTGATGGGCACACCCGCGTCCATCAGAGCCAGCGTAGAGCCGCAGATGGAAGCCTGCGAGGTGGAGCCGTTGGAGCTCAGGACCTCGGAGACACAGCGGATGGTGTAGGGGAACTCTTCCAGCGAAGGCAGCACGGGCACCAGCGCACGCTCGGCCAGTGCGCCGTGGCCGATCTCGCGGCGGCCGGGGCTGCGGGGTGCGCGTGCCTCGCCGACCGAGTACGGCGGGAAGTTGTAGTGGTGGATGTAACGCTTGGTCTGCTCGTCGGTCAGGTCGTCCATCAGCTGGTTGTCCTTGGTGCCGCCCAGCGTGCAGACGGTGAGCACCTGCGTCTGGCCGCGGGTGAACATACCGGAGCCATGGACGCGGGGCAGGATGCCGACTTCGGCTGCCAGCGGGCGGATCTCATTGATGCCGCGGCCGTCCACGCGCTTGCCCTCATCCAGCAGCCAGCGGCGGACGACGTACTTCTGCATCTTATAGCTGACGAGGTCGAGGTCGGCCGGCGTCAGGTCGGGATACGCTTCGGCGATCTTGTCCATGATGGGCAGCAGAGCGGCGTCGCGCACATTCTTGTCATCGGTATCCATCGCGGCCTTGAAGTCGTCCAGATACTGGTCCTTGATGGCGTGGAACACGTCCATATCCAGACCGACCACCTGAAAATCGATCTTCGGCTTGCCGCGCTCGGCGACGATGCCGTTGATGAAGGTGATGATCTTCTTGATCTCCACGTGCGCCGTCTTGATGGCGTTGAGCATGGTGTCCTCGTCCACCTCGTTGGCACCGGCCTCGATCATGACGATCTTGTCCATGGTGGCAGCAACGGTCAGGGCAAGGTCGCTCTTGCGACGCTGCTCCTGCGTGGGGTTCAGGACGATCTCGCCGTCCACCAGACCGACCTGCACGCCGCCGATGGGGCCGTTCCAGGGGATCTCGGAAACAGCAGTGACCAGAGAAGCACCGATCATACCGGCGATCTCGGGGCTGCAATCGGGGTCAAGGCTCATGACGGTCATGGTGATGCAGACATCGTTCCGCATCTCCTTGGGGAACAACGGGCGCATGGGGCGGTCCACCACGCGGCTGGTGAGGATGGCGCGCTCGCCGGGACGCCCCTCGCGGCGCATAAAGCTGCCGGGGATGCGGCCTGCAGCGTAGAGCTTTTCCTCATACTCCACGTTCAGGGGGAAGAAATCGACGCCCTCGCGGGGCTTGGGGCTCATGACGACGTTGCACATCACACAGGTCTCGCCGTAGCGGATCAGTGCGCTGGCGTTGGACAGACCGCACATCTTGCCCATCTCGACCTTGAACGGACGTCCGGCCAGTTCGGTCTCGTAGACCTTGAAGTTTTCAAAGGTCTCTTTGCGGGAACCAAATTCAATTGCCATTGGGTTTGCCTCCTTTGTCCTTCTTACGGGTTTATATTCTTCCAAAAGGCTGCCCGCCGCGCATCAGAGCAATAAATCCAGCGTCCGTGCCGTTTTTGGCCGCGGCACAGGCGTTCGATTTACTGCTGCAACACGCAGCAGCGGCCTGTTGTTCTTGTATACTACACAAAAAGCAAAGGGCAGGCACCAATGCGGTACCTGCCCTCTGTTTTCTATTACTTACGCAGACCCAGGGTTGCGATCAGAGCACGGTAACGCTCGATGTCCTTCTTCTGGAGGTAGGCCAGCAGATTGCGGCGGCGGCCAACCATCTTCATCAGACCACGGCGGCTGTGGTGATCGTTCGGGTTCTTCTTCAGGTGCTCGTTCAGCTCGTTGATGTGAGCGGTCAGCAGAGCGACCTGAACCTCGGGGGAGCCAGTGTCCTTCTCGGTCAGAGCGACTTTGGCCATAACTTCCTGCTTGTTCATAGTACAGTACCTCTTTATTCAAATTTTATTTGCCGTCGGCACAGCAGCGGGAACTCGGTACTCCCACAAACGGGCATACTCCCAGCCCCGTACCGCGGTAACAGGGCTAGTATAACAGAAACCAACGTAAAAAGCAAGAAAAATTTTTACAGTTTTCCATTTCCACAAGGTTGCAATCCGGGATGCAGCTGGTATACTGGAAACAATCGTTCAGGATTTTCCAAAGCCTGCATCTTATACAACCTCTCAGTCTCGCATTCGCTCGACAGCTCTCCTTGTAGGAGAGCCTTTGGCAAAATTTTCAACTCTTAAAGCAAAGGATCTCACCATGGAAAACATTTCTCGCCGCACATTTTTAAAAAGCGGAGCCGCTGCCGCAGCAGCCGCTGCATTCCCGCTGTCTGCCGAAGCCGCCGCGCCTGCCGCCGGAGCCGCCGCCGTCTCTGCGCTTTGCCCGACCCAATACGGCCCGGTGCAGGGCAAAGCGCAGGGCAGCCATCTCGTCTGGTACGGCATCCCCTACGCAGCCGCCCCGGTCGGCGACGCCCGCTGGCGCGCCCCGCAGGAGCCCGCCGGCTGGACGGATCCGCTGGACTGCACCGCCCCTGCCCCGGCCGCCTATCAGGTTTCCTCCGCGCCCATCGGCACCGAAGACTGCCTGCGGCTGGATGTGTATTCCGTGCCGTCCGCGCAAAGCCGCCCGGTGCTGGTCTATCTCCACGGCGGAAACAACCAGACCGGCGACTCACTCGAGCTTCCGGGCGGCGATCTGGTGGAAAACGACGGCTGCGTTTTCGTCTCTCTCAACTACCGTCTCGGCCTGTTCGGGTTCAACAGCCTGCCCGCCCTCTGCCCCGAGGACGGCGACACCGGCAACTTTGCCCTGCTGGACATTGCCAAGGCTCTGGACTGGGTGCGTGAGAACATCTCTGCGTTTGGCGGCGACCCGGCCAACATCACCCTCTCGGGCTTTTCGGCGGGCGGCCGGAACGTGATGGCCTGCCTGACCAGCCCGCTCTTTGCGGGGCGGTTCCAGAAGGCCATCTCCTTCTCGGGCGGCATCACCTTCTCTGATCCGGATGCCGCTGCCCGGCAGATCGCCGCGGCACTGGCACCGCTGGCTGTGGAGGACGGCCGCTTCGCCGACGAAAACGCCGCCTTTGCAGGGCTGCTGACCCCGGATGCCGCAGTTCGGGAATGGCTGTGCAGCGTGGAGCCCTCCCGCATCGCTTCCCGGATGCCCCACGCTGCCCTCCGGATGAGCGTCTTCCCTCACCTGTACGCCGACGATGTGGTGCTCCCCAAAGCCGGGTTCGCCGCCGGAACGCTCCACCAAGTGCCGCTCCTGCTCCTGACCGGCAGCACCGAGTTCAGTGCCTTTGCCCTCTACGACGGCTGGTTTGCCAGCGAAGCCGCCCAGAACTACACCGCCGCTGCGCGCAGTGCCGCCAAACAGTTCGCCTCCCGCTACGGTTCGGCTTTCTATCGCCGCTTCAACGCTGAGGCCAGTGCGGAGACGGTCGCGCCCCGGTCCGGCGCACCGGTCTACTGCTGTCAGGTCGAGTACGGCTCCGACCACAGCCGCACGCCCCTGCCGCCCCTCGGCTCTTTCCACGGCATCTTCGTGCCCATGCTCTCCCGCGAGAACAGCTTCAACGCTTATGCTGACTTCACCGCCGCCGGGTATCAGGCCATGGCCAAGCAGTTCAACGCCTGCCTCGAAAACTTCCTCGCCTGCGGCGACCCCAACGGCAGACCGGACGGTTCCGCCTCTTCTCTCCCATTCTGGCCTGCATGGGATCCCGACACCCGCCAGACGCTGGTGCTCGACGCCGATGCTTCCACCGCCTATCCTGAGGTCAAGGATGTCTCCGTCTCCGACGCCGCCCTCCTCGCCCAAATGGATGCGGATACGACCCTCCCGGCCGACCTCAAAACCGCCGTCATCCGCAATGTCCTCAATGGTCGCTGGTTCAGTGACCCCATCGACCAGCACTATGGGAATGGGAGTTTGTGGAAATAAATCTTCTTGTCAAATCTCCGTTGCTATGTTAATATAGAATCACAAATATGCAAAGAGGTGATGTGCCGTGCCGCCTTTGAATCTTGCCGAGAAAAACGCCGAATGTATCAACGCGATCCGCAAGTTCACCCTCATGGATGACACCTTTATGACACAGGTTTTTGCTGGCGATTCCGATTGTACGCAGGAACTTTTGCGCATCATTCTTCGCCGTAACGACCTGCAAGTAACACAGTCCACAACGCAACTGACGATCGGCAACCTATTTGGCCGCTCCGTGCGTCTGGATATTTATGCAGTAGATGCTTCCGGTCGGCAATATGATATCGAAGTACAGCAGAACGATCAAGGTGCCGCACCGCAGCGTGCAAGATTGAACAGTGCGCTTTTCGATTCCAGATTGACAACTTCTGGCGAAAAGTACACGGAGCTTCCTGAAACCTATATTATCTTTATCACGGCGAATGATGTTTTGAACCGACGGCTCCCACTTTACACCATCGAGCGCACGATTCAGGAGACCGGCGAGCTTTTTCAGGATAAAGCGCATATCCTGTATGTCAATGGTTCCTATCGCGGCAGTGATGAACTGGGTCAACTGATGCAGGATTTTCATTGCAGTGATTATCGTCAGATGCAGAATTCAAAAATTGCCGCAAGAGTTCGATATTTTAAAGAAGAAGCGGAAGGAGTGGCTGATATGTGCAGAACGATGCAAACGATTGTTGACCGCGAACGGAGCGACGCCGATACAAAAGCCCGCATGGACATCGCGCTTCGCCTTTGGGAACGCGGCGAACACGACCTCGATAAAATTGCGGATACAACCGAATTGACCCCCGAACAGGTTCGGGAAGCAATTTCGTCCCCGAAGTCCGCCTGAGTGTTTCATAATGACAATCAACACCCCGTCCTCGGAAGAACCTGAAAGGTATCTTCTAAGGACGGGGTGTGTTCATTTTCTTAAATCAAATTTTTGTTAGCCAACATCTGTAGTCGATGCACCATAATGAATTGTTGCATTGGATAAACCACCATTATTTGAAGCAATTGTGACGTTCCACCATTGTTCTTTCGTTCCACCATAATAGACATCCATTAATTTATTACAATTATGGAACGCATACGCTGAAATTTCCTTTACTGTTTCCGGAATATAGACTTTTTCCAATCTTTTATCTCCTATGAATGTATTAAATGCTATACCCCCAACTCCTTCCGGAATAACAACTTTTTTCAAGCTTGAGCATTGGCTAAAAGCACTTTTCCCGATTCTATACATTGTTTTCGATTCAATCACTACCGATTCGAGCGAGGTGCATCCTTCAAATGCAGCTCCACCAATCTCTGTTGCACTTTCCGGGATCGTAATGTTCTTTAATGAAATACACCCGCTAAAAAGACTTGTTGGTATCGCTGTTTCACTTAGCCAAGATGCCGTTGATCTAATCTTCTTCGGAAGGACTATATCTGTTAAATACTTACAATCTCCAAACACTCTGGCATCCAATGTCGGATTTCCTTCAAAGCGAACTTTTTTCAGCTGCGACTTCATAAATGCGTTGCCGCCAATTTCTTCCACATTTGGGGGAATCGTAATGTTTTCCAATGCTGTCTCCAGAAAAGCATTCGTTTTAATCCATTTCAACTGTGTCGGCCAATTGATTGACTTCAACTTTGTGCATCCACTGAATGCACCTTCATTGATTCTTATAATTGTGTTCGGAAGGACAACTTCTGTAAGTTCCTTACAGTTGCTCAGTGCCTGAAAGCCAATAGAAATTATTGTTCTTCCTGCTATTTCTTGCGGAATTGTAACTTTTCCGGATGGCTTTGCCCCATTCATATTGTCATATCCAGAAATTTCAGCATAGCCGTTTTTTAAAGTACCTATAGACCATATAATAGACGATTGTTCAGGTTTAGATGAATCCGAACTTGACGACGAGGACGACGAGTTAGAGGAAGACGATGAATCGGATGTGCTTGAACTAGACGAACTCGAGCTTATAGAAGAACCGGGTGTTTCCGATGAACTCGAAGGGTATTGAGAATCGCTTGGAATTTCACTTTCGTCACATCCAGCCAACACCGCTGACGCCGCCACAACTGCCGCGCCTTTTATGAAATCTCGACGGGATACTGCTTTTTTCATTGAATTCTGCCTCCTTTTGCATATTACAATCTGAAAATTCTGCGACTATTGAAAGCCACATATCCTTGGTTTTATTATAGATTCATTAAACTATAATGTCAAGTTGTTCTATCAGATTATTATTCTTTCGGTTTAATCCTGTATTGTCAGTATAAGATAGCATTCAGGAGGCCAACCGATGATTGATTACGTCGCAATTGGAAAACGCATTCAGAACTACCGCCGAGAGAAAAACATCACGCAGGAAAAGCTGGCTGAAAAGGCCGGCATTTCCGTCGTCTATCTTTCCAAAATCGAAAACGGACGGGTCTATCCGACCCTCGAGACCCTCTCCAATATCTGCACCGAACTGGGCGTTGACATTGCCGAGATCCTGACAAATACCGAAATTGCCCGGAAAGAGTACGCCAATGACCGCGTTTTAGAATTGTTCAATTCCTGTTCCATGCGGGTCAAACCCATTGCACTTTCGCTTCTGGAAGATCTCTCCAAGCTCTGACAACGCAAAAAAGTCCTTCTCCGCCGGGCGTTCTGCCGAAGCGGGGAAGGACTTTTTCTGTTTCAAAACCGCATTACTTGAAATATGCTTCCGCCCGCTGTGCCGCATGGTGGATGCAGGCTTTCAGCTCATCCAGCGAGGCAAACTTCTTGCTGGGGCTGAGGTAGGCGTGAAACTCCACCACCGGGTCGGTGCCGTAAAGGTCGCCCGCAAAGCCGGGGATGAAGGTCTCGCAGGTCACCTTGGAGGCGTCGTCGTTGACGGTGGGGCGGGTGCCAAGGCCGGTGGCCGAAGGGTACCACTTTCCGCCGATCTTTGTGCGGGTGATATAGATGCCGTACCGGGGCAGCTGGAACCCTTCGGGGTAGAGCTGATTGATGGTCGGCACACCCAGCGTGCGCCCCAAGCCCTGCCCGTGCTGCACCGCAAACCGGATGGCGTAGGGCATCCCGAGCATGGCGTTGGCCGCCGGGATGTCGCCGCCTTCCAACGCGGTGCGGATGCGGGTGGAGGAGACCGGCTTTTCCTCAAACTGGGTCATCGGCACGATGACCACCTCCACGCCCAGCGGCGCACAGAGCTTCCGGAGCAGGTCGGGGTTGCCCGCGGCCTTAGCTCCGAAGGTGAAGTTTTCGCCGCAGAACAACGCCTTTGCCTTGCAGTCGCGGACGATGCCCTGCACGAACTGCTCGGGCGTCATGGCTTTGATCTCCTCGAAATCCGGGCAGAGGTAGTGTTCCACGCCCAGACTGGCGATCAGGGCGTGCTTGTCCTCGGTGGAGAGGAGCCGCTTGCCCTTCATTTTGTTGTCGGTCGGCAGCCGGAAGGTGAAGACCGCCGGAGCCGCACCGTGGGCGTTCGCCCATGCGACAGCACCCTCGATGACCGCCCGGTGGCCGATGTGGATGCCGTCGAAGAACCCCATCGCAACGGCAGAGCCGTCTGCACTGCCCAGCGCAAGCGGGGCAAGCTGTGAATAGATCTGCATTGGCATGATTTCCTTTTTTACTTTCGTTCAACGAACAGCTTTTCGACCTTGAGCACGCCCTGCACCACATTGGCAAGGCCAAGGAACGCGCCGTCGGCATTCCGCACCCGGTAGCGGCCGTCCGCTGCCGGATAGCGGCTGGTGGGGCAGCCGTTGTACAGGTGCTGCTCCACCCGGCGGTCCACCGTCAGCAGCGGCAGGGAGGCAAAGACGCTCTCCACCGGCAGCAGCAGCTGCTCCAGTGTACCGGCGTCCTTCGCCGCTTGGATCTCGTCCAGCGTGTGGGCGTCGGCCTCGGTGTAAACGCCCGCCGCCACCCGGCGCAGTGCACTCATGGTACCCTTCTGCCCCAGTGCTGCGGCGATGTCCTCCAGCAGGACCCGGATATAGGTTCCCTTGGAGCAGCGGACGGTCAGCTGATACTCATGTTCGGCCGGGCTTCCGTTGTACTCGATACTCAAGATCTCGATGGGGCGTGCTTTCCGCTCCACCTCGATGCCCTGCCGCGCCATTTTATAGAGGGGCTGGCCGTTGATTTTGACTGCCGAGTACATGGGCGGCGTCTGCATCTGCGCACCGACGAAGCGAGGCAGAATGGCTTTCACCTCTGCCTCCCCCACCGTGACCGGGGCGGTCTCCAGCACCGTACCGGTGATGTCGCCGGTGTCGGTCCTTGCACCCAGCCGCAGGGTCGCGCGGTAGGCTTTGGTGTGGTCGAGCTGCAGATCCACCGCCTTGCTCGCGCCGCCGCAGAACACCGGCAGCACGCCGGTCGCCATCGGGTCCAGCGTTCCGCTGTGCCCCAGCTTCCGGGTGCCGAGGATGCCCCGCAGCTTGGCGATGACGTCAAAGCTGGTCCAGTCGGTGGGTTTGTCCACGATCAAGATTCCCTGCATCCGCCGTCCTCCTGCTGTTCGTTCTGGTTCAGTTCCGCCTCGACCTCGGCCAGGATCGCGCTCTTGGCGTTGTCGAGATTGCCCAGCAGCTCACAGCCGGCTGCGCGGGTGTGTCCGCCGCCGCCCAGCCGCCGGGCAATGGCACAGGCGTCCACGCCCTTGGCCGTCCGGACGCTGATCCGGTAGCTGCCGCCGGGCTGCTGGCGGAGGGTCAGCCCCACCTGCACCCCCTCGATGCTGATGGGCAGGCCGGTCAGCTCCTCGAGGTCGGCGGGGTCCACATGGCTCATCTCGATCTCGTCGCGGGTCAGATAGATGAGGGCGCACCGGCCATCCAGATGGTATTCCAGATGGTTGCGGGCGATCCGCTCGGCCTCCATCCGCTCCCGGGGCTTGGTGTCGAAGAGCCGGGTGTTCAGCTCTTCCAGATGGGCACCGGCCGCAATGAGCTTGGCCGCAATGAGGTGGGTGTTGGCCGTAGTGGAAGAAAACTTGAAGCAGCCGGTGTCGGTGGACAGGCCGGTGTAGAGGCAATCGGCGATCTGGGGCGTGATCGAAACGCCCATGGCCAAGATCACCTCATACAGCAGCTCCGCCGCCGCTGCCGCACCGCCGTCCAGCAGGGTGAAATCGGCATAGCCGCTGTTGCCTGCGTGGTGGTCGATGCAGAGATCGACATGGCGGGTGTACTGGGGCATCCCGTTGTTCTCGCCGAACAGCTGGATGCTGGCCACGTCCACAGCAACGACGGTCCGCGGCTCAAAATCGTCCTTGAACAGCCGGGCTGCGGTGTACGCATACCGCTCGGGGATGGGGTCGGAGCAGAGCACCGCCGCGTTCTTGTCCATCGCTTCGAGGGCGTGGCAGAGCGCACTGGCGCAGCCGATGGTATCCCCATCCGGATTTTTGTGGCACAGAATCAGGATATCTTCCGCCGCACACAGCCGCTCGGCCATCTGCTGCACATTCCATTGTTCTGTCATTCCATGGATCCATCCTTTCCGCAGCGACGATCAATCCTCGGTTTCCGGCGTCTCGTCGTCCGGGCTGCCGTTCACGTTCAGCTCCCGGAGCAGCTGGTTGATGTGCGCTGCATACGCTGCGCCGTCATCCTCCACAAAAATGAAGCGGGGAGCCTTGCGGATGTGCATTTTTTTGCTGACTTCGGTGCGCACATGGCCGGCAGCGCGGTTCAGAGCCTCGATCGCGGGCTTGGGGCCGTCCTCGCGGCCCATCACGCTGACATAGACCTTGGCAACATCCAGATCGGGCGTCACGTCCAGCCGGGTCACGGTCAGCAGACCGCCCTCCAGACGCGGGTCCTTCAGCCGTCCGATGATGGCGATCAGCTCACGCTTCATGTCCTGCGCCAGACGACCCATATTTTTCTGAGACATAGCTTCTCCTTAAATCTCAATCACGATACTCTTCCATCTTGAAGGCCTCGTAGACGTCGCCTTCCTTGACGTCGGCAAACTTGGCCAGCGTCACGCCGCACTCGTAGCCCTCGGCCACTTCCTTGGCGTCGTCCTTGAAACGCTTCAGAGAGGCGATCTCGTCCTCGGCCAGAACGATGCCGTCGCGGACGACACGCACCTTGCTGTCGCGGGTGATCTTGCCGCTGGTGACACGGCAGCCTGCAACGGTGCCGACGTTGGAGATCTTGTAGACCTGACGCACCTGCAGCTCGCCCAGAGATACCTCGCGGAACTTGGGAGCCAGCATACCCTTCATAGCGTCGGTGACGTCGTTGATGGCATCGTAGATGACGCGGTACATCCGCATTTCCACGTTGGTGGCGGCCGCTTCTTCCTTGGCAACGTTGTCCGGGCGGACATTGAAGCCGATGATGATGGCGTTGGATGCGTCGGCCAGATCGACGTCGGACTTGCTGATGGCACCGACACCGGCATGGATGACACGGACGCGGACCTCGTCGTTGGAGATCTTTTCGAGGCTCTGCTTGACGGCCTCTGCGGAGCCCTGCACATCGGCCTTGACGACGATGGCCAGCTCCTTCATGTCGTTCTGTGCCATCTGGCTGAACAGGTTATCCAGCGTGACCTTCTGGAAGGCAGAGAACTGCTTCTCCTTGGCGGCTGCGGTGCGCTGCTCAGCCAGCTCACGCGCCAGACGCTCGTCGGCAACGGCCTCGAACAGGTCGCCTGCCTCGGGCACAGCGGTCAGGCCGGTGATCTCCACAGGGGTGGAGGGGCCGGCCGACTCGATCAGCTGGCCGCGGTCGTTGCGCATGGTGCGCACACGGCCCACAGCGGTACCGGCGATGATGACGTCGCCGGAGTGCAGGGTGCCGTTCTGAACCAGAATGGTGGCGATGGGGCCCTGACCCTTATCCAGACGCGCCTCGACGACCGCGCCCTTGGCACGGCGGTTGGGGTTGGCCTTCAGCTCCATGACTTCGGCTTCCAGCGCGATGCGCTCCAGCAGGTCGTTGATGCCCATGCCGGTCAGAGCCGAAACGGGGATGCAGGCCACGTCGCCGCCCCAGTCCTCGGTGATCAGGCCGTACTTAGTCAGGCCTTCCATGACCTTTTCGGGGTTGGCGGTGGGCTTATCCATCTTGTTCATGGCCACGATGACCTTGACGTTGGCAGCCTTGGCGTGGTTGATGGACTCGACGGTCTGGGGCATGATGCCGTCGTCGGCAGCCACGACCAGAACCGCGATATCGGTCATGTTGGCACCGCGGGCACGCATGGAGGTAAACGCCTCATGACCCGGGGTATCGAGGAAGGTGATCAGGCTGTCGTTGATCCGGACCTGATAGGCACCGATGGCCTGCGTGATGCCGCCGGCCTCGCCTGCGGTGACGTTGGTCTTGCGGATGGCGTCCAGAATGCTGGTCTTGCCGTGGTCAACGTGACCCATGACGCAGACGACCGGGGGACGCTCCACCAGATTTTCCTCGGTGTCCTCCTCCTGATCGAACAGACGCTCCTCGATGGTCACATGGACCTCGTGCTCGACCTTGGCGTGGAACTCCTCGGCCAGCAGGGAGGCGGTATCGAAGTCGATGACGTCGTTGATGGCGTGCATCTCGCCCATCTGCATGAACTTGGCAATGACCTTACCGGCCTGCTGCTTCAGGCGGGCTGCCAGCTCGCCGACGGTGATCTCGTCGGGGATCAGGACTTTCAGCTGCGCGTTGCGGGCCTTCTCCAGCTGGATGCGCTGCAGACGCTCGAACTCCGTCTCCCGCTTGCCCTTCTGGAACTGCTGACGCTGCCGCTGGCCGCGCTGGGTGAACTTCTGCTTGTTGCCCTGCGGGGTCGGCTTGCGGCGATTCTCGGTGTTCTTGGTGGAGGCCAGATCGTCGTAACGGGCGTCAAAGCGATCCACGTTCATATCGACGGTGCGGGTATCGACGGTCACCTGATGATCCTCGCGGCGGACCGAGACGGACTGTGCCGACCCAGCGGTGGCCTTGGCACCGGTCTCACGCGCCAGCTCACTCAGCGAGACGGTCTTTTCCTCCCGCTTCTTGTGCTGCTCGTTCTTCTTCTCGCCGTGCTTGCCGGGGTTGTTCTTGTCGTTCTTGGGCTGGCTGTTCTGGTTGTTGGCAGCGGGCTGTGCGGCAGGCTTCTTGTCCTGCTTGCCCTCTGCCTTGGGAGCCTTGTTCTCGGGCTTCTTGTCTGCCTTCTTCTCCGGCTTCTTGTCCTCGGCCTTCGGCTCTTCCTTGGGCTGCTTTGCGCTGTTCAGGAACGCAGACAGATCCTTCTCGCTGTTGTCCTTGCTGAATTTCTCCAGCAGGTAGTTCAGCTCGTTCTCCTCGAGATTGGAGCTGTTCTTCTTCCCGGTGCTGCCCATGGCAGCCAGCTCATCCAGAACCTTCTTGGCAGAGAGGTTCAGGTCTTTTGCAAAATCGCTCACTTTATATTTTACGATCATTCGCTCATATCCTCCTCATTTTTGATTGCTCCGCAGTCACTCAGGCGGTCAAAGCAGAGCTTTGCGAGGTTGCGGTCGGTCACGGCGTATACGGCCACCGGTTTGCGGCTGACATCGGCCAGCCGATCCTGCGTCAGGGGCATCCGGATCACGTCCACCAGATCTCCGATGGAGTAATTCAGCCGGTTGACGGTCTTTTCGCTGGCATCCGACGCGGTCAGGACGATCCACGCCTTGCCCTTGACGGCGGCGTCTTCCACGGCGTCAAAGCCCATGGTCAGCGCACCGGCTTTGCGGCAGAGGCTCAACGCCTGAAACAATGCCTCTTCCGGCGGAAGTGCCGGTTTTTCGGGCGCGTTCTTTTTATTCTTTGCCATCTTCCGCTGCCTCCTTTTCGACGTCGGCCAGCTGTGCCGCCAGCGCGTCGTAAACCTCGGCGGGAACCGGCTGCTCAAAGCAGCGTTCCAACGCCTTCTTCTTTTTTGCCTTTGCAAGGCAGGCGGGATCCGGGCAGAGGTAGGCACCGCGGCCCGGCTTTTTGCCCACAGGGTCGATGCTGATCTCTCCGCTCGGAGCGCGCACCACCCGCACCAGCTCCTTTTTGGGACGGCTGGTCATGCAGCCGATGCACTGGCGGGCAGGGATCTTTTTTTGTGCCATCCGATTTCCCTCCTTCGGCGATGGGTCGGGCAGACGTTATTCTGCTGCGTTCTCTTCGGCCTTGGGCTCTTCCTTCTTGGAGTCGTCCTCGCCGTAGTAGCCGCTCTCGGGGCGGATGTCGATGTTGTAGCCGGTCAGACGGGCGCACAGGCGGGCGTTCTGACCCTTGTTGCCAATGGCAAGGCTCAGCTGCTGATCGGGCACGGTGACGCGGCAGGAGCGGGTCTCGCCGGGCAGCAGCTCGACCTTGACCACCTTTGCCGGGCTGAGTGCGGCAGAGATGAACTCCGAGACGTCCTCGCTCCACTTCACGATGTCGATCTTCTCACCGCCCAGCTTCTCGACCACAGCGGCCACACGGTCGCCGTGGGGTCCGATGCAGGCGGAAACCGGGTTGACGTTGGGATCCTTGGACCAGACGGCCATCTTGGTGCGGGCACCGGCCTCGCGGCTGATGGCCTTGACTTCCACGGTGCCGTCGTAGATCTCGGGCACTTCCAGCTCAAACAGACGCTTGACCAGACCCGGATGGGTGCGGCTGATCATGACGCGGGGGCCGCGGTCGCCGCTGACGACGTCCACGACATAGACCTGCAACATCTGCCCCTCGGTGTAGACCTCGCCGGGCACCTGCTCGTTGCGGGGCAGGATGGCCTCGCCGCCCTTGCCCAGATCCAGCGCGACGATGCCCTTCTCGGGATCCACGCGGGTCACGGTGGCCTGCACGATGTCATGGGCGCGGCTCTGGATCTCGCTGAGCTGCTGGCTGCGCTCGGCCTCGCGGATGCCCTGACGGATGACGTGCTTTGCGGTCTGGGCAGCGATGCGGCCAAAGTCCTTGGTCTTGAGGGGGGTCACCAGACGGTCGCCGGCCTTATAGCTCTTGCGGATGTGCTGTGCCTCGGTCTCGCCGATCTGGGTGTGCTCGTCGTACCAGTCCTCATCGGCCACGATATCCTGCACCAGCGAGACGTTGAACTTGCCGCTGGCAGGGTCGATCTCGACCATCACGTTGTCGTCCTCGACCTCATAGTTCTTCTTGACAGCGATGACGATGGCTGCCTTGATCTTGTCGATCAGATATTCGGCGGTGATGCCGCGCTCGTGCTCCAGCATGGAGAGAGCTTCAAAAAATTCATTGTTCGCCATTTTTCGGGTTCCTCCTAGTTTTCTCTTTTTGATACGATGTTAATCAAACAGGTCTTCATCGTCGCACAGACGGACGCTGCTTGCTGCGTTCACTTCAAAGGATACGCTGCCGGTCTCGGTCTCCACCGTGACGGTGCTGCCTTCCCGGCCGGTCAGGATCCCGGCAAACCCCCGCACGCCCTCTGCATTGGGGCGGATGAGCTTGACCGCGACCTTCTCCCCCCGGAGTGCCTCATAGTGCTCCGGGCGGGTCAGCTTGCGGCCCAGACCCGGGCTGCCGACCTCCAGATAATAGCTCTGGTCGATGGGGTCTTCCTCATCCAGGATCGGATCCAGCGCGTGGGAGACATCGGCACAGGTGTCGGTGTCCATGGTGGAGCCATCCGCTTTGTCGATGAGGACGCGGAGATACCAGTCCGGCCCTTCCTTTTCAAAGACAACGTCCCACAGGCGCAGACCCATCCCCTCCACCACGGGGCGGACAAGCGTCTCGACGCGCTGGGCGGTATTGCCGCCAGACTGTTTCGCCATAAAAAACCTCCAAACAAACAAGAAAAGCGGACCTTGCGGCCCACTTTCCAGTAAAAATTCTATCGTACAATTAGAATATAGCATACTCCGGCGGAATATGCAAGCTTTTTTTGCGATTTTACAAAACCCAGACGCCGTCCTTGAACAGCTCCACCACGCGTCCATCGCGGCATTTTCCGGTGATCTCGCTGTCCTCTGCGCCGATCATCACATCCTCGTGCAGAGACGACTGGTTCATGCCGCGGGCCAGCAGCTGCTCTTTGGTCAGGCCGGTGCCGCCCACGGTGGTGCCGGGATAGCTGGCACCGAAGGCGATGTGGCAGGCGGCGTTTTCATCAAACAGCGTGCTGTAAAAAAGCGCGCCGCTCCGGTTGATGGGGCTGGAGGCCGGCACCAGTGCGACCTCGCCGATGTGCCGTGCGCCCTCGTCGGTATCCAGCAGCTGCCCCAGCAGGTCGGCTCCCGCTTCGGCTCCGTGCTCGACGACCTTGCCATCCCGGAAGGTGACATGAAAGCCCTTGATGAGCTGGCCGTTGAAGACATAGGGCTTGGTGCCGTAGACAATGCCGTTCACCTTGTCCTTGTGGGGGGCGGTGAACACTTCCTCGGTGGGGATATTCGGCAGGAAGACCACGCCCTTTTCGCTCTTGCTGGCCGCGCTCTCCCAGCGGGCTTCCTCGGCCAGACCCACGGTCAGGTCGGTGCCGTTGCTGCTCCGGAAATGGACGCTCTCGAGGTCGAAGGCATTCATCTTATCCCGCAGAACCGTCAGCCGGTCAAGGTGCGCCTTCCACGCATGGACCGGGTCGCCGTCGGTGACCCGGCAGACGTCAAAGATCAGCTGCCAGAGCTTCTCCATGGCGGCGTCGGCGTCCAGCTCCGGGAACATCTTTTTCGCCCACGGCACACTGGGCATGGCCGCAATCGACCACTGCACCCGGTCGTTCATGGTGTAGCCGCGCCACGGCTCCATGAACTTGCGGTTGGCCGCATTGACCCGGCTGATCTTGCCGCCGTCCAAGCCCGCATAGACCTCGGGGTCGTCGGCCAGCAGGTGCAGCACACAGACGCCGCCCTCGCTCTCGGCATAGTCCAGATACCGGCGCAGCTGCCACGATTTGAAGTCGGTCAGAGCCGCCTCGTCCGCCAGCTCCATCCGGCTGCGGGATACGGCGTTGTCCGACCAGTTCACCAGCACATCCCGGGCACCGGCCTCGTATGCGCTGCGGACGCAGAGCCGCGCCAGCGGTGCCGCTTCCAGCGAGCAGTTGATGATGAGGGTCTGCCCCGGCTGGGGGTTCACGCCCACCCGGACGATGAAATCGGCGTATTTTTTCAGCAGTTCGTCAAAGTTTTTCACAATTGTACCTCCCCAAGGTGCAAAACTGCACCGGTTTTTGATTCAATAAGTTGAAAAAGAGAACACTGTCTGGTATACTGAATTTATGAGAATGCTGTCCACATACGGCAGGCGGTCGCACCTTTCCGGCTTCGCGTCGGAAAAGGTTTGTACATTTTATTGTTTCAGCCCCCGACGCTTCTGAGCGAAAGGGGTGATGCTTCATGACGCTGTTAGAGACTCTCGCGTTGCTGACGCTGCTTGCAACCGTCGGCTTTGGGATGTTTGATATCGCATGGAAGATCTTCAACAATAAAAAATGACCGCCCTAGCTCCAACTTGTGCGGTCATTTTTTATAAGTGACTAGCCGGAAAGGTGCTAACCGTTTGCCGGACAGCATTCTCTCTGTTTAGAGTATACCATAGCTCCGCCGAAAATGCAACGGCGGAGCTATGGTTTTATCTGAGGAACGACCGTTTTGTACCAACGGATCAGTCCGGATCGGTACTCAGCATTTTATAGGGGAAATAGATGTTGGCATCCATGTAGCCTGCCCAGCGACCCGGCTTGCGGGTGTAGTACCCAGGCTGGATCGTGCCATGGATGACATCCCGCACCAGAATCAGCATATGGCGCACATAATCCACCGTAAACGGCTGCAGATTTTCCCAGTGACCGGTGAGGAATTCGTATTCGACGTCCTCGTTGCGCAGCAGAATCTCGGCCATAAAGTGGTTCAGTTGCGGATAGTATTCGTCAAATGCCGCTTCCAGCAGGAACAGGTCTCCGGAACCGATTGCATCGCCCGTAAAGATATAATCTTTATAGAAGAACACCACCGAGCCTGCCGTGTGTCCGGCCACCTGAATGACTTCCAGCTCTTCGTTTCCGATCCGTACGGTATCTCCTTCCACGATGTTCTGCACCTTCATATCCTCGGCAGTCAGGCCAAAGTAGCTGTTCATCGTCTGGAGGAATGCTTCCTTATCATCCGGATGGATGTAGGTACGGCGCACCTTCCCCGATTTGAGCAGAGAAGGAATGCCGAGAATGTGGTCTCCATGCTTGTGCGTGAGCAGAATATCCAGCTCTGCATCGGGATTGCTCAGCACATTCTGGCGCAGGTATGCATACAGATCTGCTTTTCCGGAGCCGCCCATAGCAGTATCAATGATCAGTGCTTCCTTTCCCTGATCCATGACCCAGAGGGTGTCCATGCCGAAATCCATCACGCGGGTAATGCCGTATTTGACGCTGAAGTGGCTGAACATCATGGAGGGATCCAGCTGTCCATGTTCCGTGCGGGTCAGAGACTGGGTGAACATCCAGTTGTACGGCGTACCGATACTGTACACCCGCTCCCACACCTTATGGGGTTCCGGCATGGATTTGGGCGTGAAGCCCTCGTATTTCACACTGCCACTACCGGCATCTTTCAACGCCTGCACCGCATTCGCCGTCTCGCTTTCCGGCATTTCCGGGTCATCCTTACAGTGATACGCCCAGATTGGGGTGTTCTTCAGGCTTTCAAAAGCTCCCGGCGTCTGATACCATCTGGCCGGAACCTTGCCGCACATCGGGATCGCTGCCGCGAAGAAATTCGGGTAGGTAAACAGCATATTCCATACGCCGGTGCCGCCCATCGACATTCCCTCGATATAGATGCGGTCGCTATCCACCCGATGGGCTGCAACATAATCGTCGATCATCTTTTTCACGGCTGTCACGGTCTCCGGATCTGTCCAATTGTCTCCGGGGCACTGAGGTGCGATCAGGTAAGTCGGGTTTTTCTGGATCATGGTTTCCGAAACATAGAAGGTCGCGCCGTCATTGGCCAGTAGTTGGGTGCCATTTTCGCCTTTGCCGTCCTCTCCGTGCAGGAACACAATCAAAGGCAGCTTGCCGGTCAGCGTAGGATGATACCGGCGGGGATTGTACACGCAGTATTCCAAATTTCCGAATTTTCCTGCCTTGAACCGTTTGGCAATGTCGTTACGGCTGTCCGCTGCCACATTCACGATGCAATTCTCGTCTGCATCGGCGGCAAAGGCAATGCTGCCCGTTCCCAGAACTCCGGCCACCGCTGCAAAGGCAGCGGTGCTGCGAAGGAAATCGCGTCTGCTCAGCTCCATAATAGATTCTCCTGTTTTCAATACATCTCTCTTCATCACGTGCTTGCGGCAAGGCAGCATTTCTTGGATATCCGCCCCACCTTTTGTAATATATTAATATATCATGCACAACATTGTCAATATTTATCATGCACTTTTGGCGAAATCACTGTTCTAATATATTAATTTTGAGCAGTTTCCATAAATCTTGCAGATTTTTCATATTGCAAAAAAAAACAGCCACGCCGTTCTGTTGCGGCGTGGCTGTTTAATCTGCTTGCTTTTGGTTTTTTAGAACTCGATCTTGCTCTCGATGTAGCTCTTCAGCTCGCTGATGGGCATACGGACCTGCTCCATGGTGTCGCGGTCACGGACGGTGACGCAGTGGTCGGCCGCGATGCCCTTGGCCTCGTCGCCCACGGTGTCGAAGTCCACGGTGATGCAGTACGGGGTGCCGATCTCGTCCTCACGGCGGTAACGCTTGCCGATGGAGCCGGTGTCGTCGTAATCGACCATGAAGTACTTGCTCAGCTCGTTGCGGATCTCCATGGCCTTGTCGCCCAGCTTCTTGCTCAGGGGCAGCACAGCGCACTTGTAGGGAGCCAGAGCCGGATGCAGGCGCAGGACGGTGCGGACATCCTCCTTGCCCTTGGCATCGACCAGATGCTCTTCGTCGTAGGCTTCGCACAGGAAGGCCAGAGCCACACGGTCGCAGCCCAGAGACGGCTCGATGACATAGGGGATGTAGTGCTCGTTGGTCTCGGAGTCGAAGTATTCCAGACTCTTGCCGGAAGCCTCCTGATGGCGGGTCAGATCGTAATTGGTACGGTCTGCGATGCCCCACAGCTCGCCCCAGTCAGTGAACGGGAAGGCATACTCGATGTCGGTGGTGGCGCGGCTGTAGAAGGCCAGCTCTGCAGGCTCATGGTCGCGCAGGCGCAGGTGCTCCTTCTTGATGCCGAGGCTCAGCAGCCAGTTCTCGCAGTAGTTCTTCCAGTAGGCGAACCACTCGAGGTCGGTGCCGGGCTTGCAGAAGAACTCGCACTCCATCTGCTCAAACTCGCGGGTGCGGAAGGTGAAGTTGCCCGGGGTGATCTCGTTGCGGAAGGCCTTGCCGACCTGACACACACCGAAGGGCAGCTTGCGGCGGGTGGTGCGCTGGATGTTGGCAAAGTTGACAAAGATGCCCTGTGCCGTCTCGGGGCGGAGGTAGCAGGTGGAAGAGCTGTCCTCGGTGACGCCGATGGCCGTCTTGAACATCAGGTTGAACTTGCGGATGGGGGTAAAGTCGTGCTTGCCGCAGACGGGGCAGACGATATCCTCGTGCTCTGCGATGAAGGCATCCATCTCGTCAAAGCTCATGGCGTCCACGTTCACCTCGGGGTGCTCCTCGCCGATCAGCTTGTCGGCGCGGTGGCGTGCCTTGCAGGCGCGGCAGTCCAGCAGGGGGTCCGAGAAGCTGGACACATGGCCGGTGGTCACCCAGGTCTGGGGGTTCATGATGATGGCTGCATCCAGGCCCACATTATAGGGGCTCTCCTGCACGAATTTCTTCAGCCATGCCTTTTTGACATTGTTCTTGAACTCGACGCCCAGCGGGCCGTAGTCCCAGCTGTTGGCCAGACCGCCGTAGATCTCGGAACCGGGGAACACATAACCACGGTTCTTGCAGAGATTGACGATCATATCAAGGGTCTTTTCGCTCTGTTCCATTGTAATAACATCCTTTCCGTCCGCGGCTGGCTTGCCGTGTCGT
>CAKTBG010000034.1 GCA_934533135.1 uncultured Faecalibacterium sp. | reverse complement strand
GCCCGGGTGGGCATCGCCCACGGCAAGATGACCGAGGACGAGCTGAACCCCGTCTGGCAGCATCTGCTCAACGGCGAGATCGACATTCTGGTCTGCACCACCCTCATCGAAACGGGCATCGACGTGCGGAACTGCAACACCCTCATCATCGAGGACGCCGACCGGATGGGGCTGGCGCAGCTGTACCAGATCCGGGGCCGGGTCGGGCGCAGCGGCCGCAAGGCCTACGCCTACTTCACCTTCCGCCGGGATAAGACCCTGTCGGACATCGCCCAGAAGCGGCTGTCTGCCATCCGGGAGTTTACGGCGTTCGGCTCCGGCTTCCGGATCGCCATGCGGGATCTGCAGATCCGCGGCGCGGGCAGTCTGCTGGGGCACAGCCAGCACGGGCACATGGAAGCCGTCGGCTACGACCTCTATGTGAAGATGCTCAATCAGGCCATCGCCCGCGCCAAGGGCGAACCGATCCAGCGGGATAAGAGCGAATGCCTTGTGGATCTGCGGGTCGATGCCTTCATCCCCGAGAAGTACATCGCGGACGGCCCGGGGCGGATCGAAGCCTACAAACGCATTGCCGCCATCCAGACCCCCGAGGACGCCGCCGATGTTCTGGACGAACTCATCGACCGCTACGGCGACCCGCCGCCGTCGGTCAGCGATCTGGTCAATGTCTCCCTCGTCCGGGTGCAGGCCGCCGCCGTCGGCGTATATGAGGTCACCCAGAAGAAAGACACGCTGGTTCTGCAGGTGGAGACGCTGGACATCCCGATGATCCGGGGGCTGCTGCTGGCCTTCCATGGCCGCGTCACCGCCGGTGCCGGCACCAAGCCTTACCTCTCCGTCACCCTCCAGCCCAACGAAAAGCCTCTGGAACTGCTGCAAAGCATCCTGAAAGCGATGGGGGAGATCTTGGCAGAAAACCACGATTGACGGGCTCACCCTCTCAGTCACCTTCGGTGACAGCTCTCCCAAAGGGAGAGCCCTTGGCAGGACGGTTCAGTCTGAGCGTGACACAACCGTGCGATGGCCTTGCGGTTTGGATTCGCGGCTGCGCACCTGCTGCCTGAGATCGCAGGGTCCGGCAGTTTGCGTTAGAACAAACGTTGCTCAGTTTGAATATGTGTTCCGGTTTGCCAAGGGCTCCCACTTTGGGGGAGCTGGCGGAGCGAATGCGACGCCTGAGAGGGCAAGCCGCCCAAAAAATAAATCATAGGAGTATCACCATGAAAAAACGTATCCTTGCACTGCTCTGCGCACTGGCACTGACCGTCGGTCTGGCGGGCTGTGTCCTCTCCACCCCCGACACCGTCGGCACCATCGGCGACGTCGAGATCTCCTCCGGCCTGTACCTGCTGGCACAGTTCGACGCATACCAGAAAGCCGCCGACCTCGCTTCCAGCGAGCAGGACGCTTCCAAGGTCAAGTCCTTCCTGAAAGAGACCATCACCGTGGACGCCGACACCGAAGAGACGTCCATCGTCAGCGATTATGTCGCTCAGCAGACCCTCAAGAACCTTGAGACCTATGCCGCCATTGAGACCCGCTTCGACGCGCTGGGCGGTGCGCTGACCGCCGAGCAGGAGGCACAGGCCGACAGCTATGCCGAACAGCTGATGAACCAGTACGGCGACACCTACAAGGCCAACGGCATCGGCCTCGAGACCGTCAAGCGGTTCGAGCGCATCCTGCTCAAGAGCAACGCCCTGCTGGATCTGGTCTACGGCGAAAACGGCGAGACCCCCGTCTCCGATGCCGATCTGACCGATTACATCGAGAACGACCTGTACTACCTCAGCTACGTTGCCGTACCGCTCTACAACACCACCTCCTACGCCTTTGCGGATGACAGCCAGAAAGCCCTGATGCTGGAGCTGGCGCAGGGTGCCATGAGCAGCTACAACACCACCCGCCCGGCCACCGCTGCCGCCCAGCAGAGCGCGTTCCAGTCCGCTGCCACCGCCGTTCTGCCCGACCTCTACGACGTCACCGCCACCACCGACGATCCCGCCGACGCCAGCTTCTCCACCAGCCTGCTGTCCGACAGCGATCTGGACACCTCCTTCACCGCCGACGGCTCTGCCGACGCCATCCGTGCCCTCCCGATGGGCGAGGCGACTGCCGTGCAGTATTCGACCCTTGCCATGATGATGGCCGTCCGGCTCGACCCGCTCCAGATGTCCGCGCTGGACGCCCTGCGCGCCACGGCTCTGTCCGACATGAAGTCCGCCGAGCTGCAGGATGCACTGGCCGAGTACGGTGCCTCCCTGCCCCACAGCCTCGACGCTTCGGCCATGAGCAAGCTCCCGGCCAAGAAGATCGTTAACAACAGTGCCAACAGCACCACCCGCAGCTGATCTTCCCCGACACGCAAAACACCGCCGCCCAGTTTTTACGCCGGGCGGCGGTGTTGTTTTGGGTAGCTTGAGCGAGCGACAACCACCAGCTCTGCTGGTGGAGTAGAAAATGCTTTAGCTATAAGATTCAAGCGAAGCGAGATGACAGAGAAATTGTCATCTTAGAAGATGCACTTTGCAACATAGCTCGTTAGAGCGGTAGGGCAGGTAATGCAGATGAAAGATGCTTGCTCGTGGCCCCTTAAGGGGCTTTGCCAGTAAGGTGCCCTTCTAGGGCTTACTCAAGCCACCGGCTCAGCCGGTGGTTTTGACTATGCGGAGTTTTTATGCAAGGTCAACGCTTGTTGGCGCAGACGACAACATAGACAAAGTTTCCATTCACGGTTCCCGATGCAATGCCAACGTAGTCAACATTCGCTTTCGCAAAGATGCTGTACTGGCCAAACGATCCCTGCGGGAGAGCACTGCCGCTCAGAACGGTAAGGCCATAGATCTTTCCTCCGTCGATGGTCATCTGTCCAACCTTGGTGAAGGCATCCTTTGTGGCTTTGCCGTATGCCACAAGATCCGTTTTGCTGTTGTAGGCTTCCGCTGCGGGCAGCAGTTCCTTCGCCACTTTGTCCAGTTCTGCATTCCGCTTGACCGGCGTATGGCTGTTCTGCTGCGCAGTCGCATTGATTGCTTTCAGAATTTCACCATTGTAATTTTTGCCACCGCACGCGGTCAGCATGGTGAGAGCCATCACGCACGCCAGCGCGAGGGCGACGAGTTTCGAGAGCTTTTTCATAATACAATCCTCCTGTTATTTTATGTACCTATGTTTTCAGCCTTTGACCCGCGGGATAACGTAATAAGTCCGGCTGCCGACTTTCTTAAAGGCGAAACCAATATCAGTGATGTCCACTTCGCCGATTTTCAGACTGTTGAAGTTCATGTCGCCCTCAAACCAGTACGCATAGCAGTTGTCGAGCTTGACCTTGGTGCCCTTCGAGGTCGTAACCGTCTTGGACCATGCTTTCGCTTTCAGCGCATTCGTCCAGTCATCTCTCGTTGCCTGTTTCTCACCATATTGGGCAAAATCGTCGATCAGGGACTCTGCAATGGCATCCAGTTCCGCGTTTTCCACGACTTTGTTCTTGCCGTTCTTTTCGCGCATCTCATTCACTTTTGCGAGTGCTTCCGGGTGTTTGACCTGCACCGTTCCGCCCCCGCAAGCGGTGAGCATCGTCAGTGCCATCACGCACGCCAGTGCGAGGGCGACGAGTTTCGAGAGCTTTTTCATAGTTTGACCTCCTGTTGTTTGTCCGCAGACCCCAAATGCCTGCATCGTTTAAGGCAACTGTATTCTCTTTTCACACTTCTGTCAAGTTTTTGTTGGATTTTTGGGATTTTGCCCGAAAAATATCCGGTCTTTTCTGCCATTCTGCCCAATTGCAAAACGCCCGGCCTGCATCCGCATTTTGAAGCGGGCACAGGCCGGGCATTTTTAGGATTCTGCTTTATGCTCTTGCGGCGGCGACGAGGAAGTAGACTCTGCCGTTCAGCTGCCGTACCGCGATGCCGATGTCGGTGGTGGCATCGGTGGCGATCTTATACTCGGCATTGAAACCGTAATCGCCGTTGTTGCTGTACCCCGGGTAGAAGGTCATGGTGCTGCGGGTCATGACCTTGCCGTTGACCACTACGGTCTGGGTGTTCAGCCGGTCGGTGATGGCCTGATTCCAGTCGTCCATATTGAGGGTATCGCTGACCGCGATGGCGGCATCCATCAGGCTGTCGGCCAGCGTGTCCAGATCGGCGTTCCGCCGGACGTCCGATTGGCCACCCGCGGTGCGCAGCTGGTTGATCTGGGTCAGGATCTGCTCTTCCGCGCTCAGCGGGGCTTCCGTGGGGGTGCTGGACGGTGTGCCCGGCACGATCCCATTGCCGTTTGCGTCCTGACAGGCCGTCAGCAGGGTCAGAGCCATGGCGCAGGCCAGCAGTGCGGCGAAGAGTTTCGGAAAGGTTTTCATGGCGATTCCTCCGTTTCGGTGTTAGGATTCGGCTGTCACTCGGGCAAACTCCGCCGCAAGTGCGGCGTTGATGCTCCGGATGGCAGTGGCGTCCGGTTTCAGTTCCGTGCGGTCGTAGGTGAACAGGCCGTTCACCTCGTCCTCCACATCGGTCAGCTGGGTGTAGACCAGTGCCGACAGCCCGTTTCGGAGCTGGGGCAGCACGGTTTTCAGCTGCATTTTTTTGTAGCGGGCGGTCAGGTCTTTGCGATCTCTGGCCACGCCGTAGCCGTAGGTCTTGCCGGGCGGCTCATGGCCGGGCATCGGCCACGCAATGCCGCCGTATTCGCTGAGTGCCACCGTCCGCACACCGGGCTTGACCCGGAGCGGATAGAAGTAGTTGTGGCGGGAGTCCACATCGCCGCCGCCCTGATCGAACCAGCCGCTTGCTTCGTCCACCAGCCGTCCGGGGTCGAGGGCGAGCAGCTGCTTTGTCGCAGCGGCGGCATCGAACTGCCCCCACCCCTCGTTGAAAGGCACCCAGCAGCCGATGCTGGGATGGCACCGCAGAGCCTCCACCGTGGCTTCCAGCTCCCGGCGGTATTCTTCCCGGCCGGCCTCGCTGGAACGGCTCAGCAGGCCGTAGAAGGGCTTTCCGTCCGGGGTATGGCGGAGCAGCGGCTGCAGCACGTTCGTCAGGTAGGTGACATACCACAGTTTGTAGGGGGCCCCGCCGTTGACCATATCCTGCCAGACGATGAGCCCCAGTTTGTCGCAGTGGTAATACCACCGCTGGGGTTCGATCTTGGCGTGCTTGCGCAGGAGATTGAAGCCCAGCTCTTTCACCCGTTCCAGCTCCTGCAGCACGGCGGCATCCGAGGGCGGGGTATACAGGCCGTCCGGCCAATAGCCCTGATCCAGCAGGCCGTTGAGCAGGATGGGCTTGTCGTTCAGGCAGAAGCGCAGGATGCCCTTGGCATCTGCTTCGCAGCTCCATTTCCGCAGGGCAAAATAGCTGTGTACCATATCCTCCCCCACCCGGAGGGTCAGGTCGTAGAGGAAGGGGCTGTCCGGGCTCCACGGGTAAAAGTACTCGTCCCGGATGCGGAAGCTCATGCTTCCGCCGCAGCCATCCGGATCCACGCGGTCGGCGTTGAATTCCTCCGCGATGCAGACGCCGCCTGCCCGCACCACGCCCCAGACGACTTCTAGGTCGCCGGGCTTTGCGGTGCGGAGCTTCACCGTGACGGTTCGGGCATCGTAATCGGGCAGGACGGTCAGGGAGGTGATGTAATTGTCCGGCACCCGTTCCAGCCAGACGGTCTGCCAGATGCCGCTCTGCGCCGGGTAGAATATCCCGCCCGGCTTGAGGGTCTGCTTGCCGCGCGCCTGCGTGCCATGGCCGGTCGGATCCTGTACCGCCACCCACAGGCTGTTCCGGCCGGTGTCGTTGAGGAATTCGGTGATGTCCAACGCAAACGGCCAATAGCCGCCCCGATGCCCGCCCGCAAGATGGCCGTTGACCTCCACCGCGCAGGCAGAGTCCACCGCCCCGAAATGGAGCAGCACGCGCCCGCCTGCCCCGGCCGGAGGCGCAAAAAAGCGGTGATAGTGGAGCCACTGGCCGGGCTGCAGCGTCCGGTTGACCCCCGACGCCCGGGATTCCGGCGCATAGGGCACAAGGATGCTGCCCTCCCATTGTTCCGGGTGCTGTGCGGCCTTGGTGATGGCATACTGCCACAGGCCATTCAGGTTCTCAAAACTATCCCGCCGCAAAGCCGGGCGGGGATATTCCGGAAGCGGATGATGCATCGCGGAGCCTCCTTTCCTGTCAGCGATCCTGCCCTCTCAGGCCGCTTCGCGTCCAGCTCTCCCAAAGGGAGAGCCAAGACTCAGCTCCCACTTTAAGGGAGTTTTACTGATACGCTGCCGCCAGCTTTTCCAGTGCCGGCAGGCTGCGCTCGACCTTTTCGGTGTCGATGCAGTAGGCCAGCCGGACATAGCCCTTCACGCCGAAGGTATCGCTGGGCACCAGCAGCAGGTCGAACTCCCGGGCTTTCCGGCAGAAGGCGTTGGCGTCCTCTTCGAGAGCCTTCGGGAAGATGTAGAAGGTGCCGCCGGGCCGCTCGACCTCAAAGCCGAGGGCGGTCAGCTTGTCGTACAGCAGGTTCATGTTGGTCTCGTACACCGACAGGTCGCTGGTGACGTCGAGGCAGCGGCTCACCGCACGCTGGATGATACTGGGCGGGCAGTTGTGACCGGTGAAACGGGAGATCTGCGACATCATATCCACCAGCACCTCCTCGCCCTCGCAGCCGGGTCGAACCGCCACATAGCCCAGACGTTCCCCGGGCAGGCTGAGACTCTTGGAGAAGGAGAAACAGGTCAGGGTGTGGGGATAGAACGCCGCCGGGTAGGACACCTTTTTGCCGTCAAAGGCAATATCCCGGTAGGGCTCGTCGCTGACGAGGAAGATGGTATGGCCGAAGGCCTTGCTCTTTTCGGTCAGGATGTCGGCCATCCGGGTCAGGGTTCCGGCCGAATAGACCACGCCGGTGGGGTTGTTGGGGGTGTTGATGAGGACACAGGTGACGCTGGGGGTCAGCATGGTCTCAAAGGCATCCAGATTGGGCTGAAACGCCGGTGCCTGCGGCGGAACGACCTTGAGAGCTGCGCCGGTGCCCTCCACATAGGGGCCGTACTCGGGGAAGTAGGGCGCAAAGGTCAGCACCTCGTCGCCGGGCTTGGTCACTGCGCGGACAGCGTGGGCGATGGCACCGGCCGCACCGGTGGTCGGGAAGATGTGCTTCTGTTCATAGGGCAGTCCGAAAGTCCTGCACAGGTGCTTGGCCACCTCCGTCCGGAACCCCGGGTCGCCCTGACTGGGGCAGTAGCCGTGCAGATCCACCGGGTCGCCGTTCTGCAGCAGATCCGCCATCGCCGCGGTAAACTCCGGCGGGCAGGGCACGCTGGGGTTGCCCAGCGAATAATCAAACACATTCGCATAGCCGATCGCGGCCGCACGCTGCTTGCCGTACATAAAGGTCTCACGGATGACGCTCTTGTTCTGAAGCATCGCGCGATAGGTTTCGTTCAGCATAATTCGTTTCCTTCGCTTTTCTTATTTTTTGTCCGGCAGAGCCGAGGCATAGCTCTGCTCTACCTTGACGACACAGCTGTATTTGGGATCCTGCTGGGTGACAAACTGGCACATCGCCGCCAGCATCTCATCTTTATTGCCCGTATAGCCCGCCGGGAACGCCAGATCGAACAGAACATTGGTGTGGGTATCGCCGGGCACGATCCGCAGGTCATGCACCGAGAGCTGCGGATCCAGCTGACGGGCTTTTTCGGCCAGCCGGGTGCGCAGCACACCTACGGTGGCGTCCGCCGTCACGATGGGGTCGTAATGGATGGTCACCTGCAGGGCGTCGTTTTTCAAAAAGTCGTTTTCGATGTTGTCGATCACGTCGTGGGCTTTCAGCGGGTCGGTCTCTGCCGGGAACTCGATGTGGAGCGATGCAAATTGGTGCCCCGGGCCGTAATCGTGGACCATCAGATCATGCACACCCAGCACCCCCGGGTAGGACATGACCTTCTGCTCAATGTGCTTCACCAGCTCCGGCGAGGGACTTTCGCCCAGCAGGGGGCTGAGGGTATCCATCACGAGACCCCAGCCCGACCAGAGGATGAACCCGGCCACGCCCACACCCATCAGGCCGTCCAGCCGCGCCCAGCCGGTGACGCTGCACAGGAGGGTGGCGACCAGCACCGCGCCGGTGGTCAGCACATCGTTCCGGCTGTCGGCGGCGGTGGCGATCAGCGTCTCCGAGTCGATGATCCGCCCGATGGTTCGGTTGAAGCCGCTCATCCAGAACTTGACGGCGATGGACACCGCCAGCACCGCCACGCTGAGCCAGCTGAAGGTCACCTCGCTTGGGTGGATCACCTTGACCACCGATTCCTTCAGCAGCGAAAAGCCGATGGCAAGGATGGTCACGCTGACCACCAGCCCGGCCAGATATTCGTACCGGGCGTGGCCGTAGGGGTGTTTTTCGTCCGGAGCTTTGGCCGCCAGCCGGAACCCGATCAGACTGACCACATTGGACGAAGCGTCCGAAAGGTTGTTCAACGCATCCGCCAGAATCGCAATGGAGCCGAACAGCGTGCCTGCGGCCAGCTTGCCAAGGCAGAGCAGCAGGTTGCAGGCCATGCCGACGATGCTGGCAAGGTTGCCGTAGGCGGTGCGCACGGCAGGGTCTTTGGTCTCCCGCGGATGCCGGATAAAAAGTTTTATGAGAAGCTGCGTCATGGATTTCCTCCTTGTGGGATGGAGTGTGATTTCAGTATAGCATCTCGCTTTCGGGTTTGAAAGCATTTTTGCAAATTTTCGGGTATACAAGACCCCCGGTGAGAAGGTTTCATCTCACCGGGGGTCGCTTGGCTCTTTTTAGATGGGATCGCTCAGACGTGCTTATTCGAGGGCTTGCTCAGGTCGAGGCTGCGGATGATCTTGCGCACCGGCAGAACGCTCTTGGCGTTCATGGACAGCTCGTCCACACCCATCCGCAGGAAGGTCTCGGTCAGGGCGGTATCGGCACCCAGCTCGCCGCAGATGCCGACCCAGATGTTGTGGCGGTGTCCGGCCTCGATGGTCATCTGGATCTCGCGCAGGACGGCCGGATGATGCGGGTTGAAGAACGGCTCCAGCTTCGCATTCTGGCGATCGAGGGCGCAGGTGTACTGGGTCAGATCGTTGGTGCCGATGGAGAAGAAGTCGCACTCGGCGGCCAGATCGTCGGCGATCATCACCGCAGCCGGGGTCTCGATCATGGTGCCGACTTCGATCTTCTCGTCAAACTTCTTGCCCTCGGCGCGCAGCTCCTGTCGGCATTCTTCCAGCGTGGCCTTGGCGTCCTGCAGCTCCCGCAGGCTGGTGATCATCGGGAACATGATGCTCATATTGCCGTATGCCGAAGCCCGCAGCAGGGCGCGCAGCTGGGTCTTGAAGAAGTCTTTCCGGGTCAGGCAGATGCGGATGGCACGGTAGCCCAGTGCCGGATTCTCTTCGTGATCCAGCTTCATGTAATCCACCGTCTTGTCGGCACCGATGTCGCAGGTGCGGACGACGACCTTCTTGGGAGCCAGACTCTCGAGCACCTGCTTGTAGGCCTCGAACTGATACTCCTCGGTGGGGAAATCCTTGCAGTTCAGATACACGAACTCGGTGCGGAACAGACCCACGCCGCCGGCGTCGTTCTGCTGTACGGCTCCCACATCGCCCATGCCGCCGATGTTGGCGTAGACATTGACGGTCTTGCCGTCAAGGGTGGTGTTGGGCTTGCCCTTCAGCTCCTGCAGCAGAGCCTGCTTTTTCTGGTCTTCCTGCTGACGCTTCTTCAGGCTCTTGAGCAGATCCGGGGTGGGATCCACATAAACGCAGGCGTTGTAGCCGTCCACCACGGCCATTTTGCCATCCCAGTCATCCCGGATATCCTTGCACTGGATCAGGGCGGGGATGTTCATGCTGCGGGCAAGGATGGCGGTGTGGCTGTTGGAGCTGCCCTCGCGGGTGATGAAGCCCAGCAGCAGGCTCTTATCCATCCGGACGGTCTCAGAGGGAGCCAGATCCTCGGCCACGAGGATGCTCGGCTCCGTTCCCTGCAGGCTGGCGTTGTCCACACCCTGCAGGATGTCCAGCATTGCCTGTGCGATGTCGATGACGTCGGCACTGCGTGCCTGCAGATACGGGTCATCCATGGCAGCAAACACCGCGGCCTGATTGTCGCCTGCGGTCTTGATGGCGTACTCAGCGCACTTCTTCTGGCTGTTGATGATCTCCTTGATGGCATCCACAAAGTCGTCGTCGTCCAGCATCATCGCGTGGATATTGAACACCTCGGCGATGTCCTCGCCCGCCTCGGCCAGAGCCTTCTCGTAGAGGGCGGTCTGCTGGTCGATGGCCTTTTCGCGTGCTTCTTCAAAGCGGGCGAGTTCCGCTGCGGTGTCGGCGACCTCTGCGGCCGAGATCGTGGTATCTTTTTTCTTGTAGATTTTCAGCTTGCCAATCGCAATTCCGTTCAGAATGCTTTTACCGGTGCCTACCTGCATCGCAAATTCTCCTTCTCATCTTATACTCAAAAAGCCCCCGCAGGCATTTTCCCTACGAGGGCTTCTCATCTCGTTGATCGCGCAGATCAGACGTTCTCGGTCAGGAACTTCTGGATCGCCTCGGCTGCGGCAGCTTCGTCGTCGCCTTCGACCTTGATGGTAACGGTGTCACCCTGCTTGACGCCCATGCCCATCAGAGCCATCAGCTTGCGCAGGTCGCAGGACTTACCCTCTTTCTCGAGGGTCGCGGTGCTTGCAAAACCCTTGGCGACCTTGACGAGCAGGCCTGCCGGACGAGCGTGGATGCCACAGGCATCCTTAACGGTATACTGGAATTCCTTCATGTCATTTTCTCCTTACTTCATCCACGCCGGACGGCCTCTGCCACTCCGGAGTGCGGCCACAGTTGATTTTTGCCGCCGGATGTTACTACCCTTATTATAAACCCTATCGGGCAATTTTTCACCGTTTTATACTGCCAATTTTTTACCGGTTTTTTTGTTACATTTGAACATAATCTTCCCGCTAAAATGCAACAAATACACATTTTTTCGCTTTTGTAATTCTTTTTCGTCAAAAGCGACAAACGTCTAGTTGGATACAACATAACATTCCTGCGCTGTTTTTTCATTCTACCGGGTATCCCTCCGCGTCCAAGGGCAGGTCGGTGTACTGCGCCGCCTGCTCCGGCAGTGTTTCCGGCTCACCGGAGGTCTGCTGGCTCTGGCCTGCGGCGTCCAGTTCTTCGTCGTGCCGCTCACCCCAGTCGCCGCTGAAATCCTCGCCCGAAGTCTGCTGTGCCTGCTCCGATGCCGCCAGCTGCTCGTCGTGGCGTTCGCCCCAATCGCCGCTGAAATCCTCGCCCGAGACCTCTTCGGCCTGCTCCTGCGCCGCCATGGTGGTCTGCGCGTCTTTCAACCCGGTGACGATGCCCGAGGGTTTCTCCAACAGATAGGCACCCACGGCCTTTTTCCGATAGACCAGCAGCACGCCGTAGCTGCTGGCTTCGCCCCGGCTGGCGGCGGGGATCAGAGCCGTCCACTTCTCCACGGTCTTGCCTTTATAGCGGGTCAGATCCATACCGCTCTGCTGGACAACGCCGTTGAACGCCGAAAAGCTGTCATCCCACTTGCGGGGGATCTTGACCTTATCGGCGGTGATGGTTGCACCGTCCACATCAAGGCCATAGCCGGTGAACCACGTCCGGATGTCCTGCGCACTCTCGATCTTGTTCACGCTGGCGGCAGCGGGTGCCGTGCGGGTGCTGATGTACCGCCCCAGCACCGCGCTGAACACCACCAGTGCGCAGCAGGCAACGCCCAGCCCAAACTTTTTCAGGCTCGTTTGATTCAATGTGACCACAAACATACCCATGCCTCCCACCCATAGTTTGATCGCTCTGAAGCAGTATATGAAGGGAGCTGGATGTTTATGCGGGGGTGCTTCGTCTGAGGCAGAGCCTCTGGATCCCGAAACCGGAAGCATCTGCTTCCCGGGCAGGCGTTCCCTCCGTACAACCTCTCAGTCTCGCTCCGCTCGACAGCTCTCCTAGTAGGAGAGCCTCTGGCGAAGAGGGGAAGCTTTGCGGACTGCCAAAGCCTCCCCTACTAGGGGAGGTGGCATCCCGAAGGGATGACGGAGAGGTTGGACAAGATGTATCTCCCCCGAGAACGCAAAAACACCCCATACCATCTCTGGTACGGGGTGTGTGGGAACGATTCAGATAAAACTCAGGCTGCGGGTTCGGCGATCCGATCACAGAACACCGTGATACGGGTCTTGCCGCCATAGGTGCAGGTGTACAACACCAAATCGTAGCCGCTGTGCTCGACTGCATCCACATCGGTGGGCTGCAGGATATCGGTCTTCTGGACGATGTAGTGGTTTTCCACGCCGTCCATATCGGTGAAAATCACGTTGTCGCCGACAGACACACTGCCCAGTTTTCCGAAGTGCGACTCGTAGTTGTGCGCGGCGATCACCAGATCATCCGTGCGAGACGAGCCAAACTCCCGGCAGGGCGAGATCTTCAGCTTGGGGTAACTCCAATTGCTCATCACCGGCAGTTTGATGTCGATGGCGGGGATGGAGATCACGCCAATGTAGTCGTATCCATCCAGCATCACGACCGGCAGCTCGGGGCTTAGCATTTCCTCGCTGTCCGCGGATGTTTCGGTGGATGCGGCCTTGCTGACCGTCTGCTCCAGCTTCTGCTCCAGATCCTGCACCACGACCTGCGCTTCTGCGCCTGCCTGCGCGTCCTCATAGCGGTTGTACCCATAGAGGCCCAGCGCGGCCAGCAGCAGCACGCCGCCGATCACGATACAGAGGATTCCCGGAGATTTACGCATTTTCGTCCTTTCTCTTATTGTCGTGATGGGTCAGCAGGATGCCGACACCGATCAGGACAATGCCGCTGCCTGCCAGCACGGGCACAGGCCAATTGGCCTGACCGGTCTGGATCAGCCGGTTCTGGTCCGGCTTTGCATCGGCCACAACGGTGGTGGGGGTGGTGGGGTCGGGCACGGCCGGGGTGGTGACGGCGGGCGTCTCGGGCACGACCGGCGTTGCATCCTGAACCGGCGGGTTGGTCGGCGTTTCAGGTGCAGGCGGGGTCACGGGAACAGTCGGCGTATAGGGCGTGTCCGGGATGGTGTTGTCATCTTCGGGCGGGGTGTAGGGCGGGATATTGGGGTCATCCGACGCGTAGTGGTTGACGAACAGGATCTCGCTTTGCTTTGCATCTGCCGGCATATCCGACGAGGTAAACGCCATCACATCGGTGCGCAGTGCGTCGCCGCTGTTGACGACCTTGACCTTGAGGTAGTACACGGTGCTGTCGTAGGTACCGTTGGCACTGGTGCCCTCGGCCTGCTTCAGGGTGTAGTAATAGTAACCGGGCTGCGTGAAGGTGATCTCGGGGAAGATCGCCGTCACGACCTTGTCGCCGTCGTTGGCCACAGTGACCACCGCGGCCTCACCGCTGGCGGTATGTGCCGGCATTGGGGCGTTGCCTTTTGCTGTAAGCTCCAGAGCAAACGTCTCAGTGGGGATGGACGAACCGGTACACTGTACCTGAACCTCCAGCCCCAGAGTTGCGGTATACCCAGCCGCAAAACCGGTAGGCAGGCAAGCGATCAGGCAGAGAGCCGCCATCAGCAATGCTGCCGCGAATCTTCGGAACTTCATTTCATCCCCTCCTTTACTGCTCCGGCTCAGATGGCTGCATCCAAGCCAGAAGAATGGTTCGTGCATCGGTAAACTCAGCCGAGCAGGTGGACATGGCAAGGATCTGCGAGCCGCCCTCTGCCTCAAACCGGCGGAAGGTGTCCTCATGCAGGTCCAGCGCGTTCGACCGTGCAAAGTCGAGCAGACCGTCGAGGTCGGCGTCCCACAGCTGCGGCTCAAAGATGCTCTCTTCCGACGCCGGAACCAGCAGGCAGGCCATGATCTCGAGTTTGTAGGTACGGTCGGGCAGGATCAGCTCGCCGGTGGTGTTCTCGTCAAAGAACGTCGCGTCTTTGTACAAGTCCAGATCGCCGAACATCTTGCTGTTTTCCATGTGGTGGCCGTACAACAGGGAATAGGGGTCTCGGAACTCGCCGTTGCAGTCGGCATCGAGGAAGATGCTGCCCGCAAGGGCGAAGTCTCCGTAGACATCCGTGTTGATATAGGTGAAATTGGTGTCGCCCTGCAGGATGGGGTAGTCGATGGCGGTGCCGTCCAGTGTGACCCAGCCCTTGACATCGGAGTTGATGGCAAGCAGCTCTTCAAAGGACGCTTCGTTGTCGGCATCGGCTGCGGGCTTGAACTGCAACAGCTCAGCCTGCACGTTGTCCACTGCCGCGTACACCTGCGAGTTATCCCACAGGGCGTAGGCGGAGTAGGCACCGGCTACCACAAGGCAGAACACGACGACTGCGCTGATCAGAAAGTCGGCTGTTCTCAGCGCGATCCGCTGCCATTTGATACAGCCCACCTCCTTTAAGCTTCACGCAGAGCATCTGCGCAGGGAAATACGTCGTCCTGCTCTCAGTATAACGTATTTGGGTTGGTTATGCAAGAGCTGTTTTGGATCCAGCCCTCTCCGTCACGGCTTGCGCCGTGCCACCTCTCCCGAAGTGAGAGGCAAGGGCTCTTCCGCAACGTTCTTGGCTCCCACTTTGGGGGAGCTGTCGAGCGACAGCGAGACTGAGAGGGCTCGTTTTCCGCCAGCGACCTTGCCCTCTCCGTCACGGCTTACGCCGTGCCACCTCTCCCGAAGTGAGAGGCAAGGGCTGTTCCGCCGCGTTCTTGGCTCCCACTTTGGGGGAGCTGTCGCCGTTAGGCGACTGAGAGGGCAAGCTTGCTACCGACGAAGCTGGATCTCGTTATGAATCGCTTCACACACTTGGTCAAACCGGAAATCAACATCCGAATTCGAGAAGCGCAGAACTTTCAATCCATACTCTTGCAGAATCAGACTTCTCTCTTTGTCATAGCACTGCCCCTGTTCGGTGTAGTGCTGCGAGCCGTCCAGCTCGATTACCAGACGTGCATCCGTGCAGTAGAAATCTACGATAAACGATTCAATGATTCGTTGTTTGTAGATCTTTACGGGATACTTCCGCAAGAACATATACCAAAGTTTTCGTTCCTGTGGAGTCATCTCCCGCCGGAGCTTCCGGGCAGTGTCCAACATTTTATTGTTTTTGACTACCGTTGTCTGTTTCATAGGCTGAATCTACTGGTCAGCGGCCTTGCCCTCTCCGTCACGGCTTGCGCCGTGCCACCTCTCTCGAAGTGAGAGGCAAGGGCTTTTCCGCTGCGTTCTTGGCTCCCACTTTGGGGGAGCTGTCGAGCGATAGCGAGACTGAGAGGGCTAGCTTTCCGTCAGCGGCCTTGCCCTCTCCGTCACGGCTTACGCCGTGCCACCTCTCCCGAAGTGAGAGGCAAGGGCTCTTCCGCCACGTTCTTGGCTCCCACTTTGGGGGAGCTGTCGAGCGATAGCGAGACTGAGAGGGCTAGCTTAGTCCTCAAAGTGACGACGCTTCTTGATGATCATCACGGCTGCGCCAGCGACGACGACCATCATCAGAGCGATGTACGGAGCGTTGTCGAGGATAACGCCGGTATCAATGGTGGTATCGCCATTCACGTTCTCGTAGTCAATGGTAACAGCAGTGTCCTCGATCTTGCCTTCGATTTCATTATTATCGGCATCGCTGTTATTGATATAAGTCTTATAACCCTCCACACGAGTTTCAGCAACAGTGTATTCGACATCCTTCGGCAGATTGGTGAAGTTAACAGTCTGACCATGCTTCAGTTTAACATTGAGGGAAACTTCAGTTGCATTATCATCAAATTTAAGAACACCATTCGTCAGCGTACCGCCCTTCACGTCGGTCACATTGCCATGCTCACCAGCAACCTGAATCACACTCTTCACAGTCTTCCCTGCAGGAGCCTTGAACTTAACAGCAAACTCGAATTCGCGAGTACGGTCGCCCATGTTACCATTAACAGTTTTGGTAATGGTCAAAGGCTCAGCTGCATAGCTGTTATTAATTTCCTTAACCTTGTTTGCTGCCTCTGCAGTATCAGTCTTGCCACGATCAAGACGAACAGAGTACTGAATATCATTAGTGGTGCTCTTATCTTCCTTATTCACCTTAGTGCGCTGAGTAGCATACACCGTAAGCTCATAAGTTGCATTATCATAAGTAACGCCAGCAATACCATTGTTATCTTCCGTCAGCTTATATTTAAAGACACCGGGTTTAGTAATCTCGGGAAGGGTAATCTTAAAATTGCTTACCACACCATTTGCAATTCTGGCGTCTTCCACCGTCAGTTCATACGAACCAGCAGTCTTAAAGTCCGCATCTGTGACAGTTGAATTTGTAACGCTATCCTTGGTAACAGTCAAATGGAATGTCTCGTCCGGAATCGTGCCATTGTCGTTCTTGATATATTTTTTTTCAATCTCGAACTCTCGATTTTCGTTCACTGTGATTTTCGGTGTTCCCACACTGTAACCATTATCAGTACCCGCTGCAAACGCCGGAGCTGCCATGGTTGCCATCATAGCGACGGCGAGGATGCCAGCAAACAGTTTCTTGAGTTTCATCTTAGTTCCTCCTTAGTATGTTCGATATTTACAAGCTGCGACGCCGCACCAGAGTGATGATCTTGGCTTTGACGTCTGCCAGAGCAACCGGCCCAAAATCGCGGCTGTCTGTGGCTTGTGTTCGGTAGTCTCCGAGGATGAACACGGTGCCCTCCGGTACAGTGTAGGGGTATTCCAGCCCATCCTTGGCGTATGTGGGGTAAAGGATCTCGCCGCTTTGTGCCGAGCCGTTTACGATCAGCGTGCCGCCGTCGTTCAGGCTGACAAGGTCGCTTGCACGGCCGAGGATGCGCCCGACGCAGAGCTTGCCGTCGTGCTCATACAGCACGATGTCGTTTTTTGCGTAGGTGCGCTGCAGCCGGTAGCCGATCAGCAGGTCGCCGTCCTTTACCGCGGGGAACATACTGTTGCCCGATGCCTGTGTGAACACAAACACCTCGGTCAACAGCACCCATACGATGATGGCCAGCAGCACCACCCGGCGGATTAGGCTCCAGAACTCTTGGGCGTTCTCTGCCTGATACCGCCGTTTGCGGATCGCTTTCAGACCATCGCGGTAGGGGTCGCTTGGGGTCGCGTTCGGGGTCTTCGCCATCAG
Source organism: uncultured Faecalibacterium sp. (assembly GCA_934533135.1). Lineage (GTDB taxonomy): Bacteria > Bacillota > Clostridia > Oscillospirales > Ruminococcaceae > Faecalibacterium. Next base: position 4,855 of record CAKTBG010000034.1, on the reverse strand, counting down.
GTCTCGTCCTCCTTCGGGGAGGGTTCGATTCCCGGCCCGGTAGCCTCCTCTGCGGGGGAGGGGGATGCCGGTTCTGCCGCAGCGCGTACCGTCACGCCTGCTTGTTCCAGCAGTGCATCGTAGCGGGCACGCTCTGCGCGGATGGCCTTTTCGTACAGCCCGTACAGTTCCTCAAGCTTTTTCCAGAGCTGTACTTCGTCCACTCCGCCCACAAGCGTCTTGCGGAATCTGGTCTTCCGGAACCACCGGACGATCTCTTCCTGCTCATGGTTCAGGCATTCCCCTTCCGCGCCGGGGAGCCGTTCGGGAGCCGACGGCTGTTTGCGTTTTGCCATCCATCCACCTCCTTTCAAAGGGGTATCTATTTCAGGTCAGGCGTTGAGACCCGGCCGTGAAGAGCGGGGGATCCTCTCCGCCAGAGGCTCCCCTACTAGGGGAGCTGTCTGCGAAGCAGACTGAGAGGTTGTACGGGAGATGCCCCTGCCCGGGAAGCTGCTGCTTCCGGTTTCGGGATTCAAAGGTTCTGCCTCAGACGAAGCAGCTCCTTTGTCCAACCTCTCCGTCATCCCTTCGGGATGCCACCTCCCCTAGTAGGGGAGGCTTTGGCAGTCCGCAACGTTCTTGGCTCCCACTTTGGGGGAGCTGTCGAGCGTCAGCGAGACTGAGAGGGCTTACTCCTCGTCGTCGTGGTGCCGCTTGCGCAGGAAGAAGGCCACTACGCCGCCGCCTACGGCGATCAGCATCAGCACATAGGGCAGGGTGTCGAGGATGACGCCGGTGGGAATTTCGTCCAGATTCTTATAGTTGGTAATCACAACTTCGGTGCCAGTTGCAGTGGGATCAACTTCAAGATCCTCATCATAGCTGGCTAGCATCAAAGCCTGTTCACCCACATCATCTGATGTCGTTCCAGATGCTTCTGCCTGCGTGACCGTAAACTTAAATGTATTTGTTCCTTCAGGATTGATTTCTGTACCGCCCAGCGTTGCAGTGACCGTGTAATCATCTGCATCCGTTTCAGCAATCGTAACAGTTGCACCAACCGGCACTTTGGTCAGACTTATCGACTCATTATTGCCAAGCTCAAAGCTTGCCGTACCGGACTTAGTGTCATTATTCAGGACGAAACTTGCATCTATGCCGTTTTTATCCTTCACTGTAATGGTAAAGTTGAATTTCCGAGTCAAATCACCTAAATTTCCGGTGACAAGCTTTTTGATGGTAAAGTCCGCTGTGCTTTTGGTATATCTGTTTGTAAAGGTAACTTTACCACGGTTATTGTCATAGCCCACAGTAACCGACTTTGTTTCATCGTCTGCTGTCATGGCATAGCCATCAACCTGTGCTTGTGCTGTGTTCTCAGTAAACGTATAGGTGTTTGACCAGTCTGCTAAGATATCTGTTACTTTAATTTCTTTTGTTGCGGTCACATATCCATTGCCCTGAGCATCTGTGGCCTGATTCCACTCTGTACGATCAAATGTAATGTTGCCGACAGTTCCGCTCGTTGCCGTTCCATTGATAAATTCCTTCCTCGACAGGTTTTGTTGAACCTCTTCCAAGGTCAGACCATAGATGTTTTTGGTTACACTAACCATTGCAGTACCAGACGGCAACGGCTGCGTCTCCTGACTAAACCAGACGTTATCGAGGAAGTTACCCAATGTTGCATTACCGGTGGATGTAGGTCCAGATACAAAGAAGAAGCGTGTTGCAAACTGTCCGCTCGGAACTGTAATGGAACCGTTATAAGTACCCCAAGCAGCATTAGAATCTGTAATGGTATTTTTGTACACCGCACCAGTCTTGCCATTATACTTGACATTGTAATTCCATCCATCACTCAAACCTTCCACCAAAGTTTTCAGGTCAGAATGATTTTTCAATCCATCAACCAGATTGGTCGGGGCAATAACCAGATACATTGTGTCCGATGCATTCGCATAACGTGCCCGGTGCGACAAACCCCAGTACATTGTTGCACCCGGTGTAGTCAGAACGTCTTGGTAAAGCGAACTTTCCGATCCAGCGTTCAATTCGGCAAACTGCTGGCCGTCTTTTGCATCAGAGACATTGTAGTTTTTCGCCGTATAATATTCTTTTTCGGTGTATGTTTCGTTATGCCCCGGTACCCACCATCCTCCTTCCCAGTGGCCTTCTACCCATTTAGTTTTTTCAACATTCTTGTAAACTGTTACGTTACCGATTTCGATATTTCCGTTTTTCTCGGTCGTTTGCCATGCCGGAACATCCCCCGCAGGAATGTGTGGATGGCCGGATTTATCATAATTATCACCAGTAATCACCGGCTCTTCAAAACTGCCGTTCAAGAGTGATGTATTCAGGTTCAGAGTTGCGCTTTGTGTGCTGATCGTGCTGCCGCTTTGATCTTTAATCGTAACGGTATACTGCGTTGCAGTGCTTGTACCGCCAATTTCATCCAAATCGTATGCAACATTGAGCCACGCGCCATTTTGCGCAAGGTTAGAAACCTGCTTTCCGCCAATGCTCTTTATCACACGGTTGACCGTTGTACCATTACGAGTCCATGTAACAGTAGCACCACTCAGGAAACTGTCCGTAACATCTTTCCCGTTTTGAGTGACTTTAATGGAATACCGGCCATTTGCCTTGACCGTGTCTACCAGCGTAATCTCATAATTTGCAGGAGCGCGAGCCGCTGCCCGAGCAGGTGCCGAAGCGGTAACAGTCTGTATGTCCAGAACTTCTTCGTCAGCAGGATCGACTTCGCCAGCATCCTCGTCAAGAGTATCGTCCACGTCATCGGCTACGGTTTCATCGTCCGAAGCCGTCTCGTCACCGGTCGCGGTATCACCCGCCTTGGTGTCGTCCGCCTTGGTGTCATCCTTCACGGTGTCATCGGCCTTGGTATCGCCCTCAGCCTTGTCCGCATCGTCGGCAGGGTCAGCGGCAGGAGCCTCGCTCCACTGGGCGAAAACATCGACGGTCGCGCTCTTGTCGAGCAGCACCGGCGAATCGTCAAAGGTGAAGGTCTGGGTCACGCCATACGTATCAATGTAGTACCAGCCCTTGAACGTGCGGCCTGCACCGGTGGGGTCGGCAGGATTCTGGAAGCCCTCCGGCGCGGTGAGGGTGGTGTTGTTCTCGATGGCGGCCACGGCGTAGAAGTTATCGTACCCTTCCAAGTCACTGGCCGAGGTTTTTTCGGCGTCCGGCAGATAATAACTGTCCTTTTCGCTCAGCCAGAAACGGTAGGTCGTCTTGTACTCGGTGGTATAGCTGGACATCATGGTCTGGAAGCTGTCCATCATGGTGCCGCCGCCCGCCTCGGTGGTAGCGTCTGTGCTGGCGGCGGTCTCCTCCACAGCCTCGCGCAGCGCGTCGGTCAGCAGCGACGAGCCTGTTGCAAAGACCGGCAGCACGCAGCTGCACAGAAAGACCACCGCAAAGCACAGCGCAAGCATTCTCTTTGCCAGCTTTTGCTTATTGGCTGTATTCTTCGCGTGTTTCCCTTTCATAAGGTAGCCCTCCTTTGATCTATTTCGCTGGACGTCGCCGTGCCAGATGCCGCAATTTGGTGTTCTGCGTTTTTTTTGTAAACAAAAAAGGCCGCAATCCACCCCTAACAAGGTAAATCGCAACCGAACTATCTTTTGAAACATGTTCAAAAGACTCCTAGCTTTGCGTCGCCGGATCACTCCGGTTTTGCCAACTATTCTGTTTTGTTTCGGACACTCTCATTGTACACCGCCCGTGTGCGAACGCTGTCGCAGCCGGTCGCCGTACCCGTGGATCTTCAGGGGGCAGACGACCCCTTCGGCGATTGTATTTCTGCCGAAAACAATCACGCGTCTGCGACCCTTTTGACGTCCCCATTATAGCAGAAACGATTCTCAAATTGCAAGTGTCCAAATGGACACTTTTTGCGATTTGCGCCTCTTTTCGGCCGATTTTGTCCTATTTTTTTGCACCTTGTACAAGAGTTGACCCCAAACTTTGGTGATTCTCGTAATAAATTTTGCAATATTTTTGTAACGATTTTGCCACATCTTTTTCGTTTCGGCGAAACTTCCTTTTATGGCGGCAAAAAGGGTCGGTTTTCGTCTTTTTCCGGGCGCGGGGGAGGGCTTTTCCACCGCGATCTTGCCCTCTCCGTCACGGCTTGCGCCGTGCCACCTCCCCCGAAGTGGGAGGCAAGGGCTCCTCCGCTACGTTCTTGGCTCTCCCTTTGGGAGAGCTGTCGAGCGGAGCGAGACTGAGAGGGCTCGTTTTTCCGCCAGCGGCGTTGCCCTCTCCGTCACGGCTTGCGCCGTGCCACCTCCCCCGAAGTGGGAGGCAAGGGCTCCTCCGCTGCGTTCTTGGCTCTCCCTTTGGGAGAGCTGTCGAGCGGAGCGAGACTGAGAGGGCTCGTTTTTCCGTCAGCGACCTTGCCCTCTCCGTCACGGCTTGCGCCGTGCCACCTCTCCCGAAGTGAGAGGCAAGGGCTTTTCCGCCGCGTTCTTGGCTCTCCCTTTGGGAGAGCTGTCGAGCGGAGCGAGACTGAGAGTCAAAACCACCGGCTGAGCCGGTGGCTTGAGTAAGCCCTAGAAGGGCACCTTACTGGCAAAGCCCCTTAAGGGGCCACGAGCAAGCATCTTTCATCTGCATTACCTGCCCTACCGCTCTAACGAGCTATGTTGCAAAGTGCATCTTCTAAGATGACAATTTCTCTGTCATCTCGCTTCGCTTGAATCTTATAGCTAAAGCATTTTCTACTCCACCAGCAGAGCTGGTGGTTGTCGCTCGCTCAAGCTACCCAGTCAAAACCACCGGCTGAGCCGGTGGCTTGAGTAAGCCCTAGAAGGGCATAATACTAGCAAAGCCCCTTAAGGGG
>CAKTBG010000033.1 GCA_934533135.1 uncultured Faecalibacterium sp. | reverse complement strand
ACCCACAGGTTCATGAACAGCAGCGCGAAGGACACGCCCTCGGTGTAGCTGCCCCAGTAACGGATGGCAAAGGTCACGATGCCCAGAGCCACGCCGTAGACCAGCTTGCCCTTCAGGGTGAAGGGGCTGGTGACGTAGTCGGTGGCCATAAAGACGGCACCGAACAGCAGGCCGCCGGACAGAACGGCAACCAGCGCAGCGTGCAGGCTGTGGGTCGCGATCAGATAGAACACAAAGACACTGCCGACATAGGCGGCGGGGATGGCGATGCTGATGGTCTTGGTGGCGACCAGATAGATCAGGCCCAGCACAATGGCCAGTGCGCAGGTCTCACCCAGAACACCGCCGTGGATGCCCATGAACAGATCCAGCAGGCTCAGCTTGGAGGGATCGGCAACGGCCAGCGGGGTCGCAGAGGACAGCTGATCGACCGCTGCATCCGGGAACACCCACTTGTTCATCGAACCGGCAAAGCTGACGAACAGCACGATACGACCCACCAGAGCGGGGTTCGCAAAGTTCATGCCAATGCCGCCGAACAGCTGCTTGACCACCACGATGGCCACGAAGTCGCCGATGATCAGCTGGCCCAGCGGCATCCCGACGGGAACGTTCAGAGCCAGAATGATGCCGGTGACCACAGCGGACAGATCGCCGATGGGATTGGGCTTCTTGAGCAGTTTGCAGTACAGCCACTCAAACGCGACGCAGGCCACCACGGAGACCGCCGTGACCAGCAGGGCGCGCAGGCCGAAAATGATTGCAGAGGCCACCACGCAGGGGGTCAGGGCAACGATCACGTTGGCCATCAGGCCGGTGGTCGTCTCCTCACTCCGCAGATGCGGGGAGGCCGAAACAATAAGCTTCGTATCCATTACTTATTGCCTCCTTTTTTGATTTCACCAAGGTAGAACGCCTTTGCCAGACCCATCATCTGGGTGCAGGGGCGTTTTGCCGGGCAGACGAACGAGCAGGAACCGCAGTTGAAGCAGTAATCCACGTGCAGTTTGCCAAGCTCCTGCACATCCCGGGCAGCGTAAGCCTGATTGACCTCCACAGGCTCCAGACCCATGGGGCAGTACTCGACGCAGCGGCCGCAGCGGATGCAGGGGTTGACCGGCTCCGGCTGTGCAGCCGTGTCGCTCAGCAGGATCAGGCCGGACGTGGTCTTGGTGGTGGGATAGCTCAGGCTCTCCACCGCCGGGCCCATCATGGCACCGCCTGCAACCACCTTGCCCAGCGTGACGCCGCCCTTGATGCCGGCAGCGTTGATGACGTCCTCGTAGGCCGTACCGACCGGAACGACCAGGTTCTGGGGCTTTGCGCAGGCGTCGCCGTCCACCGTGATGGTGCGGGAGACCACCGGCATACCGGTCGCCAGATACTTGCCAAGGCTGGAAACGCTGGTCACGTTCATGACAATCGCGCCGGCGTCTGCGGGCAGACCGCCGTGCGGAACCTCGCGGCCAAGGCACTTCTCGATCAGGATCAGCTCGGCACCGGTGCCGTAGACGCTGGGCAGGGGCTTGACCTCGATGCTCGGGATGTCCTTGGTCTTTTTGCAGAGCAGATCAATGCACTCGGGCTTGTTGTTCTCGATGCCGATCACGCACTTCGGAATGCCGGTGTACTGCAGCACAGCCTGAATGCCGCGGATGATGTCCTCGCTGCAGTTCAGCATCTCCTGCGTATCGCTGGTCAGCCACACCTCGCACTCGGAGGCGTTGATCAGCAGGGTATCGACCGGGCTCTTGGGCTGCAGCTTGACATCGGTCGGGAAGCCTGCGCCGCCCAGACCGACCAGACCGCTCTCCCGCACGGCGGCGAGGAAGCTGGCCTTATCGGTCACTTCCGGGGCCTTGACCGCGGGATCGATCGTCTGCTTGCCGTCGGTCTTGATGACGACGGAGTCGCACATCCGGCCATTGGACAGACGGAACGGCTCGACGGCCGCCACCGTACCGGAAACACTGGAGTGGATATTTGCAGAGACAAAGCCGCCTGCCTCACCGATCTTTGTGCCGACGAAGACCTCATCGCCTTTTTTGACCAGAGGCTTGGCCGGAGCACCGATGTGCTGGCTCATCAGGATGCGTACCTGCGCGGGCAGAGGCATCGGAACGGGCTTGCTTGCAGCAGTTGCTTTGTCATGCGGCGTATGCGCGCCAAGTGCCGCACGTTTCAGCTTGTTCAACATGGACTATAAATCCCCCATTCTGACTAAGATTGCCATCCCCACGCCCATGCAGGCGCACTGGTACAGGGACAGCAGCTGCTTAACACATTTATTGTATCATTTTGGCGTCGGAAGTCAACGACAACAACGCCAAAATGATGCAAATTCCTAAATTTTCTTTGCCGATTCTGACGATTAGTTGCGGCTAACCATCTTTCTTTTCGGTACTTTTCCACAATTTTTCCACGGGGATGCCCTGTTTCTGCCGTTTGCCTTTCGGGGCAGAATATGCTATACTAAAACCATCAATCTGACGGAACGCCCCCCGCTCCGCATCTCACCTACCAAGGAGGATCTGAACGATGAAATTTCTCAAAGCTCTTCTGGCCATTCTCACCTTTCTGGCCGTTGCCCTGACCGGTGCGCTGCTGTTTGTGCAGGACAAGAATGCCCCGCGTTATATCCAGATCTACGAAGGCGACCAGCAGTAAGCCGCCTTTTCTCCTACTGCACAAACCGATCCCGACAAAAAGATCCCCGGAGCTGTGGTTCAGGCCAAGCTCCGGGGATCTTGTATTTTATTGTCCGAGAGACTTACTTGCTGGTTTTGGGGATGCGGGCAGCCACGATGATCAGCTGTGCGCCCGAAATGGCGTCAATACGGTCATCGCGCGTGTAGATGATGCCATAGGTATTCGCATCTTCAAACTTCGGATCATCGAGAAGTGCCGTATAGTTGTAGTCGTTCGCACTTCCGACCCATGCAGGATTGGAAGCCAGATAGCCTACGCAAAGTTCAGAGCCTTTCGGGAGCGTACCATCGTCGATGGCCTTCTGGAAAGCGGCTTTTGCCGCAGCATCCGGATCTGCCGAATACTCGCCGCCGATCTGGTACTTCACACTGTTGATCGCCAAAAGCATCGAGTATGCCACATTGCTGAGAACCCGGCTGTAGTCGCCGCCTGCAACCTTGCCGTTTTCCGGAGCTTTGTTCAGTAAATTCTGATATGCCTGAGCAACCACGACCTGCTCCGTCGGAATGACCGTATCCGGGTCAACTGCACCGCTGCAGCCCACCATCATAGTCAAAGCAAGAACGCCGACAAGGGCGGCGGCAAGGAGTCGTTTGAACAGTTTCATTGCTTCTATCCTCCTTAAAAAAGGTCTTATTTCTGTATTTTTCGTATTGTATGCTGCTAAGCCAAATTAAGCATACCCAATTTCTGCCGGGTTGTCAATGGGGAGAACGCACAAAAAATGCCGGGGAATTTTTCTGCGCCAAGTTTTTGCGCCTTAATAGTCGGTCTCACAGCCCAGCAGAGCTTTCATGTACGCAAACGTGCGCTCCCGCCCGAGATCCCGCACCATCTGGAGCAGCTTTTCCAGCAGGGCGCGGGTCTCCGGATGGAGCAGGTAGTGATCCCGGCTCTTTTCGTAGTAGTTCCACGCCGCGGCGTCGGTGTACCGGTCGCCCAGATAGATCTGGCTGGCCGCGACCCGGTCGCAGACCATCTCGCAGACATATCGGAGGGGGATCTTCATCCCGGTCAGGCCGGACTTGGTGGTGCTGTAGTCGATCCAGTATTCCAGATGGTGCTTGTTCCGCCCTTTGTGGTGGAGCCATGCCGAGGTGTAGCCCTTGGCCTCCCGCTCCGCCTCATTGGGGCTGTGATCGCCCTGATAGTAGATGCAGCCCGGGATGAACTCGGTGGGGCTGTACTTACTCAGGTCGTGGGCGAGTCCCTGCTCGTACAGCCCGCATTCAAAGCAATACTTCATCACCAGCAGTTTGTGCCGGGTGATGGTCTCAAAATGACCTTTGATGTTCATGCACGAAACCTCACCGTAACCTTCCCCTCTTTCAGCCCGCGCAGATCGTCGCTCTCCGAGAAATCCTCCCGGTCACGGGTCAGGTTGGGGTTGTAGTAGGGGTCGTCCAGAATGTTCTCTCTGCCATGGATCTGGTAGAGCCGCTGCTGCTCCGACGCGAACCGTGCCGCCTTTGCCGGGTCTTTTTCATCCCCGCCGCGGCTCTTGCTCTCGTAGTGGATCAGCTCGGCGTAGGGCGTCCACGCGATCCGGCAGCCCGCATCCCGCACCCGGAGACAGAAGTCCACATCGTTGAAGGCAACGGCAAACTGTTCGTCCAGCCCGCCGACTGCATCCCAGACGCTCGTTTTCACCAGCAGGCAGGCACCGGTCACCGCCGAGAGATCCTGCACCGTGGCCGTGCGGAAGAGATAGCCGCTGCCGCCCCGTTTCCTGTACTTGTGGCTGTGGCCGGCATAGCCGCCCAAGCCCGTAATGACGCCCGCGTGTTGCAGGGTGTCGTCCGGGTAATAGAGCATCGCCCCGCAGACCGCCGCTCCGCCCGGGTGGGCACACTGCCGCAGCAGCTCGGTCAGCCAGTCGCCATGGCCGGTGTTGAGCACTTCCACATCGTTGTTCAGCAGCAGCAGGTAATCGCCCGAGGCCGCTTTCCGGCCGAAGTTGTTGATGCCCGAAAAGTTGAAGCCCTTTTCGGGGTAGCGCACCACGTTCAGGCCTTCATAGCGTCGTTCGGCTTCCTTATAGTAGGCAAAGGTCGCCGGGTCGGTGGAATTGTTCTCGATGACGATGACCTCGTAGTTTTCCCACGCGGTCCGGGCCCAGATGCTGTGCAGGCACTTTTCGAGGTCGTCGGTGTGATCCTTGTTGGGGATCAGGATGCTGACTTTCGGGCTGCCCTCGATCTTCCACTTCACCCGGTAGGTGCTGGGGAAAAGCCCATCCTCCACGGTTCCTTCCCGCCCCGTGCGGGTCAGGTGGTCGCGGAGGGCTTTTCTGGCAGCTTCGGCCACGTATGGCTTTGCCGCAGTGCCGCCGGAGGTGGAGCCCGCATGGACCCGCCAGTAATAGAGCACCTGCGGAACATGAGCCGCACCGCCGACCTGTTCGATCAGGCGGAGGAAAAGGTCGTGATCCTGACTTCCGTCGCACGCCGGACGCTCGCCGCCGATCTCCTCATACAGTGCCCGCTGGAACACCGCCAGATGGCAGATGTAGTTGCAGCAGAGCAGATAATCCGGCGCGTAGTCGGGCTTGAAATGCGCCACCGTGGGCCGCCGGATGCTCTTGGAGAACAACGCCTCGTCGCTGTACAAAAAGCCGTCGGGCCTGCCCTGCTGCCGGAGCAGCCGGATGGCCTTGCCCACCGCGTACATCGCATGGGGTGCCAGGACGTCGTCGTGGTCGGCCAACGCAAGGTATTCCCCGGTCGCCAGCGTTTCGGCGGCGTTGGTGTTGGCCGCGATGCCCTTGTTTTCGACCTTTTTATATACGATTCGTTGATTTTTCTGCTGATATTCCAGAACGATCTTCTCCACATAGGAGTGTGCGGCGTCCGAAGCATCGGCAAGGCAGAGCTGCCCGTTGGGAGCCGTCTGGGTCACAAAGGAGTCCAAAAATTCCCGCAGGTAATGTTCAGGCGTATTATACAGCGGGGTCAGGATGCTGATGGTCGGCAGGCCGCAGCTCTCGGCCGTCTGCCCGGCCATTTCCGCCCGCTGCGCCTCCAGAACCTTTTTCGCGGGCAGATAGCGGGCTTTTTTGCCGAAGAACCGGCGTTTCACAAAACCGGTGCCCCGGATCAGCATGGTGCCCAGACCCTCATCCTTCGTCAGCTGGACGGCGTAGCCCAGCAGCTCCTTGGCACGTTTCACTCGCAGATCCATCGCTCACGCCTCGCCACGCTGGACGGCCTTGTACGCATTGCAGACCGTCTCCGTATCGCCGTTCATCTTGAGGTGGCCGTGGCTCAGCCATGCCACCTTGCTGCACATCCGCTCGATCTGCTCGATGGAGTGCGACACCAGAATGACGGTGGTTCCACCGGCCATCAGCTCCTTCATCCGCTTCTCGCACTTCTGCTGGAAGAGGAAGTCGCCCACCGACAGCACCTCATCCGCAATGAGGATATCGGGCTTTGTGATGGTCGCAATGGCAAAGCCGATGCGCGCCACCATGCCGGAGGAATAGTTCTTCAGCGGCACATCGAGGAAGTTCTGCAGCTCGCTGAACTCCACGATCTCGTCAAACTTCTCGTCCAGATATTTCGGCGAAAAGCCCAGCACCGTGCCGTTCAGGTAGATGTTCTCCCGGGCGGTCAGATCCATATCAAAGCCCGCGCCCAGCTCGATCAGCGGGGCAATGGTGCCGTTGACGGTCACTTTGCCCTTGCTGGGCTTATACACGCCCGCAATGGTCTTGAGCAGGGTGGACTTGCCCGAACCGTTCAGACCCACCAGACCGTAAAAGTCGCCGGGCATGATGTCGAGGCTGACGTCCTTCAGGGCGTAGAACTCGTCGTACTGCAGCCGCCCCTGTACCAGAGCCAGCAGGTATTCCTTCAGGCTTTCGTGCTTTTCGGTGGAGAGGTTGAAGCACATCGAAACGTTGTCCACTTTAATGATCGGTTCCATTCTTCTCCCCTCCTTAAATGTGCAGGACAAACCGATCCTGCGTCTTGCGGAACATCTGCACGCCGATCACCATCGAGAGCACCGCGCAGAGGCCGCAGACAAGGAACATATTCCAGTCCAGCGGGATGCCCCACATCAGGGTGCGGCGGAAGCCGGTGATATACCAGTACATGGGGTTCAGCTTGATGATCTGCTGCATATTGAACCCGCCGATGGTAAAGGTCATCTGGGTAGGATCGTAGAAGATGGCCGAAAAGTAGAGCAGTGCCGTGATAAAGACGCTCCAGATGTGCATGATATCACGGAAAAAGACCGTAGCCGCCGCGAGGAACAGCCCCACCCCCAGACTGAAGAAGAACAGGGTGATGAGCGGGTAGAGCACCTCAAGGATCGTCCAGTGGAGCGGACTGCCGGTAAAGATCATGACCAGTGCCAGTGCCACAAAGCTGAACACGCAGTTGACCATGGCAAAGCAGCATTTTTCCAGCGGGAAGATATATTTGGGGATATAGACCTTCTTCAGCAGCGGAGCCGCGCTGAGGACGCTGCCCATGCTGGTGGAGGTTGCTTCGTTGAAAAAGTTGAACAGCAGCTGGCCGCACATCAGAAAGACCGGGAAGTTGTCGATGCCGCTGCCCCGCATATCCATCAGGCTACTGAACACGGCCCAGTACACCAGACACATCAGCAGGGGGTTCAGCACGCTCCAGACGACGCCCAGCACACTGCGGCGGTATTTCAGCTTGAAGTCACGGCTGACAAGGTTCCACAGCAGATAGCGGTAACGCCAGAAGCCGTTAAACATTCCCTTGATTTTTTCCACAGGCGATCACCACTTTTCAAAGAACTCGAACTTCTGGGAAGCAAAGGACTCGTGCAGCTTGTCTTTTGCGCTGGTCTTATGCTCGCAGCCGCAGTCGGGCCACTGGACATTGACGGTGGGATCGTCGTAGGGGATGCCGCCCTCGCTGGTGGGGTCGTAGACATCGGTACACTTGTAGCAGAACTCTGCCACATCGCTCAGGACGAGGAAGCCGTGTGCAAAGCCCTCAGGGATATAGAACATCTTCTTGTTCTCCTCGGACAGGGTGACGCCCACCCACTTGCCAAAGGTCGCGCTGTGGGGGCGGCAATCCACGGCAACATCATAGACTTCACCCTTGGTCACACGGACCAGCTTGCCCTGCGTATGGTTCTTCTGGAAATGCAGGCCGCGCAGCACGCCGCGGGTGGAGCGGCTCTGGTTGTCCTGCACGAACTCCTTGTCGATGCCCGCTTCCGCGAACTGATCCTTCTGATAGGTCTCCATGAAATAGCCGCGGTCATCGCCGAACACCTGCGGCTCAATGACGACCACACCGGGGATCTCGGTCTGTACAAACGTAAACTTGCCCATTTTTCGTTTCCTCTCTGTTTTTCTTGTATCGTTTTTGTCGTTTTGTTTTATATGGAAAAGCCCGAAGGCTTTTTCGGTGAATTCAGATGCTGCGCATCGCAGTGTTTTCTGCTTCTTTTCGGCCATCCTCGCCCTCTCCGTCATCGCTGCGCGATGCCACCTCCCCCAAAGTGGGAGGCAAGTCTTGGCTCTCCCTCCGGGAGAGCTGGACGCGAAGCGGCCTGAGAGGGCAAGCTTGTCAGTGTTTACTCTTCTTTTTCCGCTTTGCCATCCACCTTACGACGGCGTAGGTAACGGCGGCCGCCGCAGCGGTGCAGCCCAGCGAGAGAGCGGCCAGCTTCCAGACGGGAAGCGGCGGCTTCAGGTCGCCGGAGGTCGGCAGGGTGGCATTTGCGCTCTGCGCCAGCAGATTCTCAAGGCCGGTGATCGCGGCCTTGACCCGGACACAGGCGGACTCCTGCCGGCCGCCGCCGTGGATGGTATACACCGCGTAGGCCTCCGGCTCTGCCCCCAGAATATACCGTTCCGGCAGTTCCAGCGTGACCGAGACATCCGCAGCCGTCAGCCCGTCGGCCAGCAGCAGCCGGATGCCCGGATCGGTGACGGTCACGGTGCCCAGCGGCTCGCCGCCGCCCACGACCGTCAGCTCTTCCGAAAGCCCCTGCGCGGGCACATCGGTGTAATGATGAAAGGTCGCAAATGCCTGCTCCAGCAGGGTGCGGACATCGTTGTATTTGTCGGTCTTGAGCTGGCTCTGCATGGTAACGCAGATCAGCCGCACGCCGTTTTCCTCCGCAAGGCAGACGTAGCTGTACCGTGCAATGTTGGTGTAGCCGATCTTGGAGCCGAGGATCGACGCGATATGAAACCGGCTGGATCCCACCCGCATTTTGTCCTGCTGGTGGAAATACCGGGTCACCGGCTGCACATTGGTCGGCCCCATGGTGTACATCTCGTTGCGGGTGAAGAGGGTCTCGAATCCGGGCTGCGTCAACGCCCAGCGGAGGATCTGCGCCATATCGTAGCAGCTGGTGTAGTGATCGTCATCGCTGATGCCGTGGGGGTTGGCGAAGTGGGTGTGCTGCAGCCCCAGCTCTGCCACCTGCGCATTCATTGCGGCCACGCCGTCCTCAATGGTGCCGCCGCCGAAGTATTCCGACAGCAGGTTTGCACCGTCGTTGGCACTGGCCATCATGGTGGCGTACAGTGCGTCGGTCAGCGGCACTTCTTCGCCCTCCTGCAGGGCAATGTGGCTGGAATCGGTGCCCGCCAACGAGTAGACGTCCTCGTGGCTGACGGTCAGCTTGGTATTTTCCCAGTCGCCCTGCGCCTTTTCGCAGGCAAGCCCCAGCGTCATCACCTTGGTGATGGACGCAGGATGCAGTTCCTCATCCATATTCTGCTGCATCAGCACAAGGCCGGTGTCCGCGTCGAGGATGCAGTAGGCTTCGGTGGTGGTCAGAGCCGGCCCTGCTGCCGTCGCCTCCAGCGGAAAGCCGATGCAGAGCGCGAGCAGCACCGTGCAGAGCGCGGCGATGTAGTGTTTCATCTGGTATACTCCTGTTTTTGATGATCTATGTTAGTATACCACACTTTCCCCGCTCTGAAAAGCGTTCCCGCCGGTAATTCACATTCTTCCCCGCAAGACCGGCTGCAGTTGTCGGCCTGCCAACGCTGCTTCCAGCGTTGCGGGCAGCAGATCCAGCTCCGCTTTCAGGCTCTGGGGCTTTTCTGCCGGGTCGTCCTGCCCGTAGGGAACAAAGTAAAGGTGCTTTCGCTGGTAGAGCCGGGCGATGTTCTCCCCCGATGCGCCCAGACCGTCGTTGGTGGAAATGGCCACCACCACCGGGCACCCGACCCGGAGCAGGCTTTTTGCCGCCAGCGTCACCGGCGTATCCGACAAGCCCGCCGCCAGCCGCGCCAAGGTCGTGCCGGTGCAGGGAGCGATCACCAGCGCGTCGGCCAGCTTCTGCGGGCCGAGAGGCTCCACCGCCTGCAGGGTCTCCCGCACCGGATTTCCGGTCAGGGCTTCCAGCCGCCGCTTCCACTCCTCTGCCCGGCCAAACCGGGTATCCAGCCGGGCTGCCGCAAAGCTCATCACCGGCAGCAGCTCCCAGCCGTCCTCCCGCAGCCGTTCGGCCTGCCGGAAGGCCGCTTCCAGCGTGCAGAAGCTTCCGCAGACCGCAAACGCCGCCCGCTTGTTCTCGTTCATCCTCTTCCCTCCCGTTCGCTCAAGATGCTGCAAACCGTCTGCGCCACCGCCTCGCCCGCTGTTTCCGGTGCGCAGACGGCCGGCAGGCTCAGCGCATGGATCGTCCTGTGCCCCAGCCGCACCGCTGCGTCAAAGTCTGTGCCGCCGGGTCTCGACGCCAAGTCCACGATCAGGCTGCCGGGGCGCAGCTGTGCCAGCACCGATCCCGTCAGGACGACCGCCGGGATGGTGTTCACCACCGTATCAAAGGCCGGTGCCACTGCACCCAGCCGGGCCAGTTCCACGCTCCGCAGGCCAAAGCTCTCCGCCTGTGCCCGCTGTGCCGGACGCCGCACCGCCACCGTCACCTGCGCACCCAGTGCCGCCAGCCGGATCCCCAACGCCTGCCCCACCGGGCCAAAACCGGTCAGCAGCACCGCCGACCCGAAGAGCGTCCGTGTCCGCTCCCGCAGCAGGATGCCGATGCAGCCCTCGGCGGTGGGGATGGCGTTCCGGATGGCCAGCTCTTCCCGGGCGAAGTAATCCACCAGCTCCACCCCGGCCTCCTGCGCGATGGCCTGCGCCTGCGCCGAGAGCTTTCCGCCCAGAGCCAGCGTGCCGGGTCTTGCCGCCCGCAGCAGCTCCGCCAGCGGCGTTTTGGTCTCGTCCAGCGGCAAGGGCAGCAGGATGTAATCGGCCAGCGCGATCTGCTCTGCCCCCTCCACCCGGTATCCCGCCCGCGCCAGCGCGCGCCCGGCCGCCGCCTGCCGCGCATCCGACCCCACCACTGCAATCCGTTTCGGTTCCATTCCCCGCACCCCCAGACGTTTCGCCATCCTATGCACCCGCCGCCCGATCGGTGCAACGTGGGGATACCCCAGACGCAAAACCCTCCCCCGGGCAGCCGGAGGAGGTCATTTTTCACTTTATGCAAAACGGATGCTTCCCTGACGCGAGCAGACCGTTTTTACTTCAGATACTTGGAGACGGCGCGGGCGACGATGCCGCCCAGAATGCCGGAGACGAGGAACTCGGCCACGCCCTGCACGCCGACCAGCAGGACGACGAACATCAGGGGGTTGGCTGCGCCCTTGACGGAGACGAGGTTCTGGATGTAATCGCAGCCGTAGAAGGCCAGCACGATGTAGCCCATGAAGAACAGGGTGTTCAACGCCGGGGCGCACATGGCACTGACAATGTAGCTCCAAGTGCGGGATTGATCCAGCTTTTTCAGGCCGGAGAAGACCAGAGCGGTACACAGACCCATCAGCACGCGCATTCCCACACAGAGGATGAAGGTGTTGACCGGGCTGACCTGAAACAGGGCACCGGTCATGGCCGATGCGCCGGTGACGGCGTCGTAGAAGCTGACCGCACCGAACACGCCGCCCAGAACGGCACCTGCCGCCGGGCCCATGGTGATCGCGCCGACGGCGATGGGAAGGGTCAAAAAGCTCATGTAAAGCGGGCCCATAGGCACACTGCCCAGGCCGATGGCCTTCATGACCAGCTCAATGGCAACCAACAGTGCCAGACGCGTGAGGGTACGAAGATCGTTGTTTTTCATAATTCAGTTTTCCTCCTGCTGCCGTTCCGCCCTTAACTGTCGGATACGGCGCAAACCTGCCCGCAAAGTGCGGGTGTTTTTCGTTGTTTTAAGGTCGATACTACTCTGGAATGCGTTTTGTCAGGGAACGTTCCAAAGGAAAAATGCTCACTTATCGCACGGGAAGCGGATCCCGGCCGAGCGGCGTGCCACGGTCAGGACGCGGCTGACCGCCACGCTGGTATCCTGCATCCGGCCGCACAGCTCCTGATCGCCGCCCTCGATGGCGCGGGCGATGGTCTCAAACTCTGCCGCCTGCCGGGGGCGGCCGCCGTTGAGGTTGAAATGCTCTTCCCTGCCCTCGTTGGGGTGGAAGGTCAGGCCGCCGCAGAAGTTCGCCGTGGATTTCTGCAGCAGATAGCCCTTGGTGCCCTGAATGACATACCGGGCCGGTGCCGCGCAGTCCTTGGCTGCGATGCTGACCGCCTTGAAGCCGGTGTAATCCATGGTCAGGATGCCGCTGGTGTCGATGCCCCGCTCGAGGTTGGCGGTGTACTTGACCTGATTCGGCTCGCCGAACAGCCCCACGATGTAGCTGATGTTGTAGACGTTCAGATCCATCAGCGCACCGCCGGCGCAGGCCGGGTCGAACACCGGCGGCTTCTCGCCCGCGCAGAAGGCGTCGTACCGGCTGGAATACTGGCTGAAATTGCACTGCACCAGCTTGACGGTGCCGATCTTGGGCAGAAGCTCCCGGATCTTGTTGTAATTTTCGAGGTACAGGGTGGTCATCGCCTCAAACAGAAACACCTTCTTGTGCCGCGCCAGAGCCACCAACGCCTCGGTCTCGGCGGCAGAGGGTGCCATCGGCTTTTCGACGATGACATGGCGGCCGGCTTCCAGCGCGACCCGGGCGTACCGGGTGTGCTGCAGGTTGGGAACCGCCAGATAGACCACATCCACCCACTGCAGCAGCTCGAGGTAGTTGGTGGTGTGCTGCGGGATGTGGTACCGGGTGCAGAGCTCTTCCGCCAGCGGCGCACTCCGCTCGGTGCTGCACAGCCCCTGCACCGTAAAGGGCGCATCCGGCCCGGCCAGCCACGGCAGAAACTCCTGCACGATCTTGCCGGTGCCCAGAATCCCAAGTCTCATTCTCTTCTCCATACTCCTAAACACCTCAGCCCGCCTTTGCTTCTTCGCGGCGTTCCCGCTGCTGCGGGTGCGGGCGATGGCCGCGGCGGAAATTGGGGTTCCGCTTTTTCCCGCCGCTTCCGGCGGTGCGGTGCTGCGTCGGCGCGTTGAGCTGATACAGCAGGCCCAGCCCCTTCATCAGCAGCTCCGGGTCGTAGACCAGCGGATGGCGGCAGAGGGGGGTCACATACTTGGCCAGCCCTCCGGTGACCACCAGCGTCGCCGGGCAGCCCAGCTCTTCCTCGATCCGCTGGGTCATGCCGTCCAGCAGAACGGCGGTGCCCAGCACCGAGCCGGAGAGCATACAGCTCTCGGTGTTCACGCCGATGGCGGATTTGGGGGAGGCCAGATGCACCTGCGGCAGCTGGGCGCAGCGGTCGCCCAGTGCCCGCAGCCCCGTCGAGAGCCCCGGGCAGATCACGCCGCCCCGGAACACCCGATCCGCATCCACCACATTAAAGGTCGTGGCGGTGCCAAGATCCACGGTGATGACCGGCAGCGGGAAATTTGCGGCCGCATACGCCGCATCCACCAGCCGATCCTTGCCGACCGCATGGGGGTCGGGCACGCCCATGGTCAGCCCGGTGCGGATCTCGGGCGAAACGATGACCGGCTTTTTGCCGGTGTAATAACGGGCGCACTCGGCCAGTGCCCCGGTGATCTGGGGCACAACGCTGGTCAGCACCGCCCCCTCAAACCGGATCGGCCGCTCCGGGTGGCGGCGGTGGGAGAACACCCGCTCCATCTCGGCGCGGTACTCCGCCGCCGTGCGGGAGCGCACCGTATCCATGTGGGCCACAAAGCATACACGTCCGTCCTTGATGCCCCCGAGGGCGACGGTGGTGTTGCCTATATCAATGGCTAAAATCATATTTCCGGAAACCTTTCGGCCCTCCATTCTGTGGGCTTATCGCAATTTTGTCAAGCTGTATTTTACCGCATTTCCGGCCAAGATACAAGCCCGGAGAAAAATTTTGTTGTGCTGGCGGCGGTTTTGGATTATACTTAAAGCATCATCTGCCTCTTTTGGGAGAGGCGCAGGAGGTTTTTAGGATGGATCTGAAGGGGAAATGCGTCCTTTTGGGCGTCAGCGGCGGCATTGCCGCCTATAAAATGGCCAACGTTGCCAGTGCGCTGAAAAAGCTGGGAGCCGATGTGGAGGTCATTATGACCCAGAACGCCACCCAGTTCATCACGCCGCTCACGTTTGAGACGCTGACCGGCCACAAGTGCATGGTGGACACCTTTGACCGGGATTTCAAGTTTGAGGTCACCCACATTTCGCTGGCAAAAAAGGCCGACGTGATCCTTGTGGCACCGGCCACCGCCAACGTCATCGCAAAGATGGCGCACGGCATCGCCGACGATATGCTGACCACCGTGCTGCTGGCGGCCAAGTGCCCCAAGCTGGTGTCGCCCGCCATGAACACCGGAATGCTGGAAAACCCCATCACGCAGGACAATCTGCGCACGCTGGAGCACTACGGCTTCACGGTGATCCCGTCCGAAAGCGGCCTGCTGGCCTGCAACGATGTGGGCAGCGGCCGCCTGCCGAAGGAGGATGTGCTGCTGGAGTACATCCTGCACACCATCGCCCGCCCGAAAGACCTTGCCGGGCTGAAGATCGCCGTCACCGCCGGGCCGACGCAGGAGCCGCTGGATCCGGTGCGGTACCTGACCAACCACTCCACCGGCAAGATGGGCTACGCCGTCGCCCGCGCCGCCGCCATGCGGGGGGCGGAAGTGACGCTCATCCACGGGCCGACTGCGCTGCCGCCGGTCAAATTCACCGAGGATGTTCCCATCACCACCGCGCAGGAGATGTACGAGGCCGTCACCGGCCGGTTTGCCGAAATGGATGTGCTGGTGATGGCCGCCGCCGTCGCCGATTACCGCCCGGCCGCCGTCGCCGACGACAAGATCAAGAAAAAGGACGGCGACATGAGCATCCCGCTGGAGCGCACCGCCGACATCCTCGGCACCATCGGCCCCCAAAAGACCAGGCAGTTCCTCTGCGGCTTCTCGATGGAGACCCGGGATATGCTGGCCAACTCCTCCGCCAAGCTGGAGAAGAAAAACCTCGACATGGTGGTAGCCAACAACCTGAAAGTCTCGGGCGCGGGCTTCGGCGTGGACACCAACGTCGTCACCTTCATCACCCCCGACGGCATCCGGGAGCTGCCGCTCATGAGCAAAGCGGACGTTGCCGACGCCATCCTCGATGAGATCCTGAGGAGAAGATAACGGATCACACAAAAAGGGGCTGTTGCAAGTATCAACCTCTCCGTCATCGCTGCGCGATGCCACCTCTCCTACGGAGGAGAGGCCTTGGCAAAGAGGAAAACTTATCCTTTCTGCCAAAGGCTCCCCTACTAGGGGAGCTGGCGGGCGTTAGCCCGACTGAGAGGTTGACTGCTTAACGCAACAGCCTCTTTTTCAATTGTCTGTTTTAACCTTTGGGCGCAAGGCTCCGGGCTTTGCGCAGGGCACGCACCACATCCCGGGCAGACACCGGATGCTCCGGGTCCTCGGGCGTTGCGCCTGCCTGTGCGGGCAGCAGGTCGCTCTCAGCCGCCCAGAGCAGGGCGGTCTGCGCGTCGGTCAGACCCTCTGCGGGCAGCGCGGGCTGGGGTTTCCCGGCCATGTTCCAGACCAGAACCGCCAGCTCGCCGCAGTTGGTCGGCAGGGCGGCTCCCGCCGGGAGCAGAGCCTGTGCATACAGCTCCACGCCGATGCCGTAGGCTGCAAAGCCCACCGCAGCGACGCCTGCACCGGCCACCACGGTTCCGGTGGTGAGGAGGGCGGCTTGCTCGAGGCCGGTCAGCGGTTCTGCCTCCGGTTCGATGGGTTTCACCGTCGCTTTCAGCTCCACGTCGGAAGCGGGCATTTCAAAACTTGTTTCGGAGGCGGTCGCGTCGGCCAGCTTCACGTCGCCGGATACGACCTCCCACGCATCAAATGCAAAGCCTTCGGTCAGGGCTTCGGGGTTGACCTTGAGGGTCACGGTCTGCCCCTCTTCGGCGGTGTGGATGGCCGTTGCGCCGTCGTCCAGATAGGCCGTGCCGTTGTCCACAACGATCTCATAGACCACCGGTTCCGGATCGGGTTTCGGTTCCGGCTTAGGCTCTGGCTTCGGCTCCGGTTTGGGTTCCGGTTTGGGTTCCGGCGTCGGGTCGGGCTTCTTGGCCTCCGTCCACCGGGCGGTCAGGGTCAGGTTGCCCGTCACCTTGGTGCCGTTCTCGCCGAACACGAACTTCTCCGTGCCGTTGTACCAGCCGCCGAACTCGTAGCCGTCGGCTTTCAGGACGCGGTCGCCCGAGATGGTCTCGCCGTGCTTCACGGTCAGGGAGTTCGGGGTGTTGTCGTGGGCGGTGACAAAGACGACGGTGTAGGTCTTGGCCTTGTAGACGGCCTCGGCGGTCACGTTTTCGGCGGGCATCTCGAAGCTGTCGCCCTCGATCTTTGCGCCGTTCACCTTCCAGCAATCAAATTCCTCGCCCTCGGGGGCTTCGTTTGCAAACAGCTTGATGAGGTCGCCCTTCTTGGCCGAGGCCACATTGGTCGTGCCATTTTTAACGGTGATGTCGTAGAAGATGGGCTTGCTGGGTTCCATCGTAGCCGCAACGAAGATCTGCCAGCCGGGATCGGTCAGAGCCGCAGCCTTGTAGCGGCCGCCCTCGGCAACCACCGCTTCGGCCTGATACAGCCCGGCCTTGGCTCCATCCAGCGTCGCCATCGGCTCACCGGTGGGCTGACCGTTCTCGACGGCGTACCACCGGGTCACGATCTCACCTGCGCCCTCGATGCCCTCTGCCGTCTCCATCTTCTGCGCCTTGCGGTTCAGCCGGAGGTCGGCGGGGGTCAGGGTGGCTTTGGTGATGGTAAACGACCAATCGTCTGCGGTCAGGTCAGTCGCTTCCCCATACAGCGTGCCGGCATCGTCCACGTCGATTTTTACAGCGTAAGTACCCGGCTCCGTCGGACCCTCAGTCGTGCCGACCGTATCATCCTCTTTGTAGTACTTGACGGTCACATGGCCAACTCGATCTGCATACCCCGATCTTGCCGTGACCACCGCTTCCTTCGGCTGGCCGTCGTAGGTCAGGTCAGACGGTACAGTGAAGTCAAACATCGACGCTTGCGGCGTACCCTTCGTGATGGTAAACTTCCACCCTTCGTCTGTTAATCCACCTGCTTCTTTGTATTCGTCTCCTTCTTTCACATCGATCTTTACGGTGTAAGTACCCGGATCAATGGGATGCACGTCGCCATTGCCATTATTATAGTATTTGATCCGAATTTCGCCGATGCCGTTTTTCTTCGCTACAACTTTTGCCGCTTTTACCTCTCCGTTGTATTCCAGAATCTCCGGCGGCGTAAAGGTAAAATCGCCTGCGTTCAAGGTACCCTTCTCTTCCCAATGGGCGTAGTACACCTTTGTCTCTGTCACAGAACGATTGGAATCAAACTTTTCTCCGGTTCCATTTTGGTTTTCGTACCAGCCGCCAAAAATGTAGCCCTCTTTTATCGGGTCGTTTGGAGCGGTCACTTTCTCTCCGTATGGTACAGTCTCTTTTATGGGTTCTCCAGAGCCGTTGTTGGCGTTAAAGGTCACGGTGTAACGGTTGATCTCCCACTTGGCCGTCAGCGTCATGCTGCTGGTGACAGGTGTACCATTCTCACCAAACTCAAACTTCTTTTCAACGCCGTTCTCCGTGTAGTACCAGCCCTTGAAGGTGTAGCCGGTTTCGGTCGGGTCTGTGGGCTTTTTGTTTGCCGGAATCGTTTCACCGTTTTTCACATAGACGTTTTCCGGTGCTGTGCCGTGGCCGTTTGGGTCAAATTGGACAGTGCGACTCGTGTAATAAACCGTCGAGCCTTCCGGCAAATTCACCCCCAATTTCTTCCACTCCGCCTCTGTGCCGCCGTATATGATTGTTTTGGCTGTTTTATACAAATTCAAATCAAAAATATCGCTTCCGACACTCTTCACACTGGCAGGGATCGTTACCGTCTGCAAGTCACCGCACTCCTGAAACACATAATCTCCGATCGTTTGAACGCCCTCTGGGATCACAAGTTCTTTCAGCCTTACACTATGATTAAACGCAAAATTTCCAATGCTGGTAAGCTGGCTGTTCGCTTCAAATGTTACGTCTGTCAGCCGATCACACATACTAAAAGCACCGCTGCCGATGCTGATGACGCCGGATGGAATCTCAACACTCGTCAGCCAATAACAATCGTAAAACGCACTATCCCCAATGCTGGTGACGCTGGATGGAATCTCAACACTTGTCAGCTCGGAACACTTATAAAACGCCTTCGTTCCAATGCTGGTAACGGTATACTCTGTACCCTCTTCGTCTTTTACCGTTTCAGGAATTACCACATCGCCTGAAACGGCATCATCCTTCCCCTGCCACGCCACCGAGACGGTGGTGCCGTCGGCGTTGACGGTATACTTGAGGGTTTTGCTTACTGAGTTGCCCTCGGCATTGGTGTAGGTATAGGTATAATTAAATGTCTGCCCCCCCCCCCGGCCGCAAACGCCGCGGTGGGCAGAAGTGCGGCCATCATGCAGAGAGCCAGCACCGCGCTGACAAGGCGCAGAAAACGCTTTTTATACATAAGTTCCCCCTCTTTCCAAAAAATATCCGTTGAAGTCCGGTTGGGTTTCTCGCCTTTATTATACTGGAATTTTTTGAGATTGCAAGCGTTCTTTTGGGCGTTTTGCATGATTTTGCGCAATTTTTAAAATATACATTGTAGGATGTGAGGCAAATTTCAAAAACCTGTCCATTTGGACAGTGTTTTTTGAAGTCTTGTATACAACAGCAGAAACAAGTCCGTCTTTTTGGAGCCATCATCGCTTCATTTTTATTTTTCCCGCCGCACCCTTTGTGCCGGACAAAAGAAAACCGCTCCCTTGACAAACGTCCGGGGAGCGGCTATAATGAGCATAGAAAAGGTGCTGACCGGCAAACGGCTAGCTCCCTACCAAATTATGTCAGAAAAATTGACCGTTCAGATTGGGAGCTGAGGCGGTCATTTTTTCTTGCGTTTATCATCGCCGTGAGACACAGTCCATGTAATCTGGAACGTCACATAGATCGCTCCCCCAAGAAGGGTGAGCAGAATCGCAACTTCTTCAAACGTCATGGTCAGATCCCCCCTTTCCGCCCTTAAGCGTCCGGGGGAGCGCGATACTTCAAGAGAAAATCTGCCCTGCCCGGTGCTCAGGTACCGGTAAGGAGCAGCCGCCTGCGTTTGGGTCAGCACCTTGCCGCTTTTCAGCGGCATTTTTAGTGTAACACACTTTTGACGAAAGCACAAGATTTTGGACAGACACAACCCGAACGCCGTTGCAGGCCGGGCAAAGAAAAACGCTCCCTTGACAAAAATCAGGGGAGCGGCTATAATGAGCATAGAAAAGGTGCTGGCTGCAAGGGTCAGCTCCCGTTCCCGCTAGTCAAAAGAGATTGACCGCACGAGTCTGGACAACTGAGGCGGTCAATCTTTTTTGTTGTTCTTATGTTTCTGAGAAGTCTTTGTCGTGACCTCGAAGGTCACGACGATCAATCCCAGCAAGCTGAAAATGACCATCAGAAGCGTCAGAGTCTCCATCAGATTCATTTGACATCCCTCCCTTCGCCTACAGGCTCCGGGAAGTTTCTTCCAAAAAAGTCCGTTCCCGGTGCTTGCTTCATTCCGTGGAATGGTTCAGCACGCGGGTACGGGAGCATGACCACCGATCAATGCAGGCAGCACCTTGCCGCTTTTCAGCGGCATTTTTAGTGTATCATACTTTTGGCGAAAGCACAAGATTTTGGACAGATACAACCCGAACGCCGTTGTAGGCCGGGCAAAGAAAACCGCTCCCTTGACAAAAATCCGGGGAGCGGCTATAATGAGCATAGAAAAGGTGCTGGCTGCAAGGGTCAGCTCCCGTACCCTTTTAATCAACAAAAAGATTGATTACACGAGTTTGGAAGGCTGTGGTGATCAATCTTTTTTGTTTTGCTTGCTGTCGATGTACTGCAAAACCTTCAACGTAATGTCGATGGTCTGATGGATCGTGACGCCGACAAATGTCAGCAGACCGATCACTTCCAGTATCGTCATTGGGCATCCCCCCTTTGCCGGTCGGCTCCGGGGAGATTGTTTTTTACAAAAAAGTCCTTCCCCGGGGCCAGTTTCATTCCACAGAATGGTTCAGCACGCGGGTACGGGAGCATGACCACCTATCAATGCAGGCAGCACCTTGCCGCTTTTCAGCGGCATTTTTAGTGTATCATACTTTTTGCGAAAGCACAAGATTTTGGACAGACACAACCCGAACGCCGCTGTAGGCCGGGCAAAGAAAAACGCTCCCTTGACAAAAATCCGGGGAGCGGCTATAATGAGCATAGAAAAGGTGCTGACCGGCAAACGGCTAGCTCCTTATCAAAGTTAGATCAAGAAAAATTGACCGCTCTTAGTTGGAAGCTTGGGAGGCGGTCATTTTTTCTTGCGTTTATCATCGCCGTGAGACACAGTCCATGTAATCTGGAACGTCACATAGATTGCTCCCCCAAGAAGGGTGAGCAGAATCGCAACTTCTTCAAACGTCATGGTCAGATCCCCCCTTTCCGCCCTTAAGCGTCCGGGGGAGCGCGATACCTCAAGAGAAAAATCTGCCCTGCCCGGCACTCAGGTACCGGTAAGGAACAGCCGCCTGCGTTTGGGTCAGCACCTTGCCGCTTTTCAGCGGCATTTTTAGTGTAACATACTTTCCGTAAAAGCGCAATCAAAAAAGGCGGTACGATGGCTCCCAAAAGGTGCCTCGTATCGCCTTTCTTTTGCTTTTACTGTGCGACCATCATCTTGCTGGCCTTATAGATATCTCCACAGCCCAGCGTGATGACCAGATCCCCCTCGCGGGCATTCTGCTTCACCCAGTCGGCGGCCTCCGCAAGGCTGTTCACCAGCACCGAGCCGGGGATTTCCGCCGCCAGCTTTGCGCTGGTGATGGTGGGATCGTTCGGCTCGCGGCTGCCCATGATCGGGGTGATGACTGCGATATCGGGGATCTTGAGCACATCCACAAAGTCGTTGAACAGCATCTTGGTGCGGCTGTATGTAAACGGCTGATGCACTGCGATGACCCGCTTGTAACCCAGCTCCTTGGCGGTATTCAGCGTTGCACGCAGCTCGGTGGGGTGGTGTGCGTAGTCGTCCACGACCACAGCCCCGTTGCACTCGCCGTAAACTTCAAAACGGCGGCCTGCGCCCTTGAAGCTTGCCGCAGCCTCCGCGCACTGCTCCACCGTCAGGCCAACAAAGCGGCAGACAGCACACATGGCCAGTGCGTTGTAAATGTTGTGGCGGCCCGGCACTGCCAGACGGATGTGGCCAGTGACCTTGCTCCACTCCTTCAGGTCGAACTCAAAGAAGCCGGGCTTGTACTCCTGCACATGGATCGCCTGATAATCGCCGTCGTTGTCGATGCCAAAGGTGCGCACACGGCGGTCGAGGGTGTACATAACGTCCATGGTGTTCTTGTCGTCGGCATTGGCAAAGATCATGAACTGCGTCATCAGGGCAAACCGCTTGAAGGCAAACTTCAGCTCGCCCATGCTGCCGTAATAGTCCAGATGGTCATTGTCGATGTTCAGCACGACCGACAGGTACGGGGTCAGCTTCAGGAAGGTCTCGGCGAACTCGCAGGCTTCGATGACAATATCATCGCCAATGCCGGCCTTGCCGTAACCATTGATGAGGGGCAGCTTGCCGCCGATGACGGCAGAGGGATCCTTGCCGGCCAGCTCCAGCGCGGTGGTGATCATCGAGGTCGTGGTGGTTTTGCCATGGGTGCCGGAAACGCAGATGCTCTCCTTGTACAGGCGGCTCACATAGCCCAGCAGAACACTGCGCTCCACCGTGGGGATGCCATAGGAGGCCGCGGCACTCAGCTCGACGTTGTCCTTGGCGATGGCGGCCGAATACACCACCATGTCTGCGCCGATCACGTTGTCTGCGCTGTGGCCAAGGCTCACTTTAACGCCCATCTCGCGCTCATAGCGGATGATGCTGCCGTCCAGCACATCGCTGCCCGAGATCTCGTATCCCTTTGCCGCAAGGATCTGGATCAGGGGATACATTCCGCTGCCGCCGCAGCCAATGAAGTGGATCTTCTTCACATTGTCCAGCAAATGCTGGGTGTAATCGGTGTACATGAACATATAAGGCAACCTCCAATAAGTAAAACAGCCGCTCTTTTGGCCGTATCGATGCTAACGATCAGGGTGACACCTATTATTATATAATTTTTGGGCGACAAAATAAACACTTCCGAGCGAATTTTCGGAAAGAACCATAAATAACGCCCCACTTTTGTGACAACTGTACAGAACAAACCGTGAGAATCCGATTCCATCTCTCCTTCGTCTGCGGTGCGAGACAGCGGAGACGAATCGTTCTCATAAAAGAAACCCCCGGAGAAATCTCTCCGAGGGCTTTCATCAAGTCGGCGACTACCTATTTTCACGCGCCGTTTCCAGCGAAC
>CAKTBG010000032.1 GCA_934533135.1 uncultured Faecalibacterium sp. | reverse complement strand
GCTGGGGTACATCCCTCTGGATGAACTGGAAGCAAAAGAAAAGGCGTGACCGAAGTCACGCCAAATCTTCCCCATTTTGGGAGCTTTTGCAAATACTGTTTTATGGGAACTCTGCTACAGCAGCCTCTTATTTTTATGCCGTTACACCTTCACTTCACCGGCCAACACCCGTTTGTAATCCTCGTAGTTCCGAGCAAGGAGAGCGGGCGTATCCAGACCGTAGGGACACTTCTTCTTGCACTGGTTGCAGTGCAGGCACTGCTCGATCTTCTTCATCTTGGCCTGCCCCTCGGGGCTAAGCTGCGCCGCCGACGGCGAACGCCGGAGCAGCAGACTCATCCGGGCGCAGTTGTTGATCTCGATGCCCACCGGACAGGGCATACAATAGCCGCAGCCGCGGCAGAACTCGCCGCACAGCTCCGCCCGGTCGTGGTCGATGACCGCTTTCAGCTCCGCATTCATCCGGGGCGGGTTGTCGATATAGGAAAGGAACTCGTCCAGTTCTTTTTCCCGCTGCACGCCCCAGATGGGCAGAACGCCGTCGTACTGGGCTTCAAAGGCATAGGCCGCCGCGCTGTTGGTGATGAGGCCGCCGGACAAGCCCTTCATGGCGATAAAGCCCATCCCCTTCTCCTTGCAGCGGTTCACCAGCTCCAGCTCCTGTTCGCCGGAGATGTAGCTGAATGGGAACTGCAGCGTCTCATACAGGCCGCTGTCGATGGCTTCCCGCGCCACCGACAGGCGGTGGTTGGTGATGCCGATGTGCCGGATCATGCCCTTTGCCTTTGCTTCCAACGCCGCGTCGTACAGGCCGGAGGCGTCACCGGGCTTCGGGCAGAAGGCCGGGTTGTGGAATTGATAGAGGTCGATGTAATCGGTGCGCAGGTTCTTCAGGGAGGTGTGCAGGTCGCTCCAGAAGTCCTCCGCATTCTCTGCCGCCGTTTTCGTGGCGAGGTAGACTTCGCTGCGGATGCCGTCGAATGCCTCGCCCAGCTTCACCTCACTGTCGGTGTAGGCACGGGCCGTGTCGAAAAACCGGATGCCCGCCGCGTATGCTTTCCGCGCCAGTGCGACCGCATCCTCCTGCGAGATGCGCTGGATGGGCAGTGCGCCAAACCCGTTTTTGTTCACCGTGATGCCGGTGCTGCCAAGGGTGACCATATCCATTTTCGTGTACCTCATACTCTCTTTTCGGGGGGCGGGGTGTTACTGGTATTCGTGGTTCAGGAACATGGCCTTGATCTGCACGATCTCGTCATACTCCTCCTGCTCCACTTCCACGTCGGCGTTGACCGCTTTCAGCCGGTTCT
The DNA here is from genome assembly GCA_934533135.1 of uncultured Faecalibacterium sp. Lineage (GTDB taxonomy): Bacteria > Bacillota > Clostridia > Oscillospirales > Ruminococcaceae > Faecalibacterium. Next base: position 23,625 of record CAKTBG010000032.1, on the reverse strand, counting down.
TGACCGCGTCCAGTGCCTCCGGAACAGTGACCGCCTGTCCCTCCTGCACCGCGTCGATCATCCGCTGGAGCACCACCGGATGGGCGTAGCGATCCGGCACCGGGAAGGTGCCGCCCGGGTATTTCTTCACATAGTCGGCCACGGCTGCTTCGGCTTTGTCGGCACGCGCCATGATACTCTTGTGGTTGTTGTGCGCCGTCGGCATCATGTTGTAGCTCGAGAAAAGGAAGATGGCCGCGAAGCCGAACAGCGCAAAGTAAATGCCATAGTTTCCTGTATGGGTCAGCAGCGCGTGGATGCCGTAGGCTGCCGCCACCACACCAAACAGGCTGATGATGAGGGCGACGTACTTGTACACCGGCTTGCTCTGCAGCTGGGCACGCTTCCGCCGCTGCGCCTGACTCAGCTCTTTGGCCAGCTCCGGCTTTGCGTCCAGATACTCCTTGGCGCGGGTCAGCACGGTGACGGTGTGCTGGGCGTCCTTGGTCAGCTCCGGCAGCTTGCGCGCCGCCTTTTCCTCCTCCTTTTTCTGGAGGCTCTGCTCCCCGGCCGCACTCAGCAGCCGGATCTGGGGCTGGGTCTTGGCCAGCAGCGCGAGGATCGCGTCCACGTCGCGTTCATCCTTGAAGTTGCACTGTTTCTGCTTGCCGCCGTCGTATTCCACCACCAGATAGGGCATCGAGGCAAAGACGCCCTTGCCCGAGAAGCCGCCCTCACTCATGGCGACCCGTTTGAACACCCGGCTGATGCTGCTGTACGGCAGATAATAGCGGCGGTCGATGTAAAAACTGTTCAGATAGAGGGCTTTTTGACCGACCCCGCAGGGGCCGATCTTCTTGCAGGCTTTCTTGTCCGCTTCCAGCTCCGTTTTGTCGAGATGGGCGAGGCCAAGCTGTGCAGGTCGAAACAACATAATGATCCCTTCTTCTTCGATTCATTGCCTTCATTTTCCCACGTCCGAAGCAAAAATGCAAGAGGTTTTCTCAACAAAAAACCGGCTGCTGGTTCTGGCAGCAGCCGGTTTGCGATTTCAGTTGAAAAGCCCGTACCGAATGGGAATCATGCGGTCTTCTTTGCGGTGTTCTTCTTGGTCGCATGGAGGAACAGAGCCAGCATTGCGATGGCGAAGATCACGCCCACCGGGTAAGCCACAGCGGTGTTGTAGATGGTCGCACCCTCTGCGGTCTTGGAGTTCAGGAGGCTGCCGAGGCACTCGGGAGCCAGAATGAAGTAGGTGGAAGAAACTGCGCTCATGAAGGTTGCAGGCACTGCGGTGATCCAGTAGTTCTTCTTCTCCTGGAACAGATACATGGAAGCCGCCCACAGGACGATCATGGCCAGCGTCTGGTTGGTCCAGCTGAAGTAACGCCAGATGACCGTGTAGTTGATGAAGCCCAGTGCGTTGCCGATGCCGAGGAAAGCACCCACGCCCAAAACAGGCACGCAGAGCTTCAGGCGGTTGGCGTAGCTGTCCTGATCGATCTTGAACCAGTCGGCCAGCGTCAGACGTGCGGAACGGAACGCGGTATCGCCGGAAGTGATGGGGCAGATGACAACGCCGATCATGGCCAGCGCAATGCCGATGCCGCCCATGGTCTTGGAGCAGACGTCGTAGATGGCGGCAGACTGACCTTCGGCCAGAGCAGCGGCCAGACCAGTGTTCAGACCGCCGGTGATCTCGTACAGGGAGCAGCCGGCTGCAGCCCAGATCAGAGCAATGATGCCCTCGCAGACCATTGCGCCATAGAAGACGAAGTGACCCTGCTTCTCACTCTTCATGCAGCGTGCCATCAGAGGCGACTGGGTAGAGTGGAAACCGGAAATAGCACCGCAGGCCACGGTGATGAACATGAAGCTCCAGATCGGGGTGCCCGACGGATGCATACTGCCGAAGTGATCCCAGATCTCGGGGATGGTGTAAGCGGGGTTGGTGAAGATGCCAAAGATGACGCCGATGGCCATGATGATCAGGCAGATGCCGAACACGGGGTAGATCTTGCCGATGATGGCGTCGATGGAAATAAAGGTTGCGATGAAGTAATAGACCAGAATGATGACCAGCCAGAACAGGGTGGTGGTCATCACACCGGACAGGCCGCTGTTCTTGCACAGGGTCACGATCAGACCGGCAGGGCCGACCGCAAACACGGTACCGACCATGATCAGCAGCACGACCGAGAACACACGCATGATGTTCTGCATCACGGGGCCGAGGTACTTGCCGGTGATCTCTGCGATGGAGCCGCCGTCGTTGCGCTCACTCATCATACCGGAGAAGTAGTCGTGGACGCCGCCCGCAAAGATGGTGCCGAAGGTGATCCACAGGAACACCACCGGCCCCCACAGAGCACCCTGCAGCGCACCGAAGATCGGGCCAAGGCCCGCAATGTTCAGCAGCTGGACAAGGAACAGCTTCCACTGGGGCATCACGACGTAGTCAACACCATCGTTGATGCGGACAGCAGGCGTTTCGCGGTCATCCGGCCCAAACGTGTTGTCAACGATCTTGCCGTAGACAAAGTAGCCGCCGATCAGGATCGCCAAGCATAGTAAGAAACTAATCATACAAAAAACCTCCTTTTTGATTTTCACAGCCAGCCCCATTCTGCCGACTGCCGAAACCAATCTTTGGCTTCATGTTAACACATTCTTCATAAAAGAGATAATATCTATCCTGCATATCCGTTATATTAAATTCAATATAGTGCGGCCGCGTTCTTTTTCGGTGGCAAAGTTTTTTTGTCGTTTCATCGGCAAAATTTCTTTGCTCGATGACTTTGCCTGTTCCCGGAACCCATCAGAATCGTCTTTGCCAAATTTTCGGGTTGTTTTTTGTGCAGTTTGTATGCTTTGCCCAGATTTTCGCTCTGTTGCGACGCTTTTTTACACAAGAAAGGGGCCGCTGCCCTCTTACGGCAGCGGCCCCTTTCGGAGTCACACGATGCGGTTCGGACTGCCCGGAATGGGTCAGGCGGTCTTTTTGGCGGTATGGTGCTTGGTGGCTCGGAGGAACAACGCCAGCATTGCGATGGCGAAGATCACGCCCACCGGGTAAGCCACAGCGGTGTTGTAGATGGTCGCACCCTCTGCGGTCTTGGAGTTCAGGAGGCTGCCGAGGCACTCGGGAGCCAGAATGAAGTAGGTGGAAGAAACTGCGCTCATGAAGGTTGCAGGCACTGCGGTGATCCAGTAGTTCTTCTTCTCCTGGAACAGATACATGGAAGCCGCCCACAGGACGATCATGGCCAGCGTCTGGTTGGTCCAGCTGAAGTAACGCCAGATGACCGTGTAGTTGATGAAGCCCAGTGCGTTGCCGATGCCGAGGAAAGCACCCACGCCCAAAACAGGCACGCAGAGCTTCAGGCGGTTGGCGTAGCTGTCCTGATCGATCTTGAACCAGTCGGCCAGCGTCAGACGTGCGGAACGGAACGCGGTATCGCCGGAGGTGATGGGGCAGACCACGACGCCGATCATGGCCAGCGCGATGCCGACACCGCCCATGGTCTTGGAGCAGACGTCGTAGATGGCGGCAGACTGGCCTTCGGCCAGCGAAGCAGCCAGACCGGTGTTCAGGCCGCCGGTGACCTCGTACAGGGAGCAGCCGGCTGCAGCCCAGATCAGAGCAATGATGCCCTCGCAGACCATTGCGCCGTAGAAGACGAAGTGACCCTGCTTCTCACTCTTCATGCAGCGTGCCATCAGAGGCGACTGGGTGGAGTGGAAACCGGAAATAGCACCGCAGGCCACGGTGATGAACATGAAGCTCCAGATCGGGGTGCCCGACGGGTGCATATTATAGAAGTGGCTCCAGATCTCGGGGATGGTGTAGGCGGGGTTGGTGAAGATGCCAAAGATAACGCCCACCGCCATGATGATCAGGCAGATGCCGAACACGGGGTAGATCTTGCCGATGACAGCGTCGATGGAAATAAAGGTTGCGATGAAGTAATAGATCAGGATGAGGATCAGCCAGAACAGGGTCGTGGTCAGCAGACCGGACAGGCCGCTGTTCTTGCACAGCGTCACGATCAGACCGGCAGGGCCGACCGCAAACACCGTACCGACCATGATCAGCAGCACGACCGAGAACACCCGCATGACGTTCTGCATCACGGGGCCGAGGTACTTGCCGGTGATCTCCGCGATGGAGCCGCCGTCGTTGCGCTCACTCATCATACCGGAGAAGTAGTCGTGGACGCCGCCCGCAAAGATGGTGCCGAAGGTGATCCACAGGAACACCACCGGCCCCCACAATGCGCCCTGCATCGCACCGAAGATCGGGCCAAGGCCCGCGATGTTCAGCAGCTGGACGAGGAACAGCTTCCACTGGGGCATCACGACGTAGTCCACGCCGTCGTTGATCCGGACGGCGGGCGTCTCCCGGTCATCCGGCCCAAACGTGTTGTCCACGATCTTGCCGTAGACGAAGTAGCCGCCGATCAGGATCGCAAGACAGAGTAAGAAACTAATCATACCAGAAACCTCCTTTTTATCGTTGCAGAAGCCCCCATTCCTCGGGCTCTCTGCACAGACTTTCCGGCATGATGGTAACACACTTTCTGCCCCTGCAACAATATCTTCTCGGTATGGGATTCATATCCTTTTTTATATAGCCTTAAAGATTTTTTGCCGAAGCTAAGTTTCTTTCCCGCTCGCAAAATAAAAAAGAGCCGCCGCGCGTCCATACCGCGTTCGACTGCTCTCTCTTGTATGCTTCCGCTCTTGGATGCAAGCCGCAGAAGCTTATCCGCGTCTTAACCGGCGGCGGTCATTTCACGGTCTGCGCCGCCTGTTTGTGCAGCAGCTCGATGAAGGATTTCTCCTCCGGGCGCAGGCCGCCCTTGTCCGGGTAGACCAGCACATCCCGCATCCGCTGCCGCTGCGCCGGGCATTTTTTCAACACCAGATGGTATTGTTCCAGTGCCTTCTTCGGCATGGGCGACGCCCACATATACGCCGTGGGCAGCCGCTGCAGGATCGAGAACTGGCTGCACCGCTCGTAGACATGGATGCGGCGGCTCTCGTTGACGTGCCAGCGCACCCCGTCGCCGCCCTCCTCGCCGGGCAGCTGGAAATCGTCGTGCATGATCTCCATATACTGGTTCAGCTCGGCCAGATCCCGCACCTCATGCTTGGCCAGTGGGCCATCCCGATTGGTCAGCAGATTATACTCAAAGTCCATCACCGGCTCCATTTTCAGCCCTCGCCGGGCGCAGTAATAGCTGTAATGCTCGTCGTCCTCGATGGCATACCGCAGCAACGCCAGATGGTAGCCCCGCCGGAGCACAAAGTCCATGGCTTCCATCGAGCCGCCCTCTCGGATGTGGATCCGCAGCTGCTCCACCCCCGCTGCCTGCTCGAGATAATCCACCGCCGCATAGGAAGCATAGGTCGCATGGGGGATCATCACCCGCAGTTCCGCACAGCGGTTCTGTTCCTCCTGCACACTCTGGTTCAGCCGGGTCACCTCTTCCAGCACCCGTTCGGCCTGCGCGATGAACCGCCGCCCCTGTTCGGTGGGGATCATGCCGGTGGAGGAACGCTCAAAGATCCGCAGATTGTATTCTTCTTCCAGATTTTTCAGGGCCTTGCTCACGTTGGGCTGTGCCGCGTACAGCTGTTTGGCCGCCGCGCTCACCGAACCCCACTTTCGGATGGCGACCAGATAACGCAATTCTGTAATGTTCACGTTCTTCTCCTTTTGTATGCGTGCCAAGACAACAAGATAGACCCATTTTACCCGAAAGTCCGCTGCCCTGTCAAGCCGACCGGTTGACGGCAAAACGCCGCCGCTTTATAATAGAAGACGCAAAGGAGGGGTTCCCATGGAATACCGTGTTCTGCGGATCGACGAGCAGCTTTACGGCTGCGAGGAGCTGCCCGAGGGTCAGCCCGTTTGCTGCGACGTCCTGTTGGAGGATGCCGCCGGAAATCGCCGGGTCGTTGCCTGCCCGGACGCTGCGCTGACCGCGCTGGACATTCAGGAGGGCGACGCCGTATCTCTGGATCCCACTTCACACACACTGCACAAATTGTAAAGGAGCTTTTATGCACCGCATCTATTTTGTCCGCCACGGTGAGACCGTGTGGAACGTTGAGAACAAGATCTGCGGCATGACGGACAGCCCGCTGACCGAGAACGGCCGCGCACAGGCCCGGCAGACCGGTGCGCTGGTATACGCCAGCGGCCTGCACATCGACGAGATCCTCTATTCTCCCCTCAGCCGCGCCGCCGACACCGCCAAAGCCATCGCCGCCGCCACCGGCATTCCCGCCCGGGAGGAGCCCCGCCTGCGGGAGCAGTGCTTCGGCAAATACGAGGGCACGCCCCGCGACGGTGCCGAGTTCAAAGTCTCCAAGACCCACTTTGCCGACCGGTACGACGGCGGCGAAAGTATGCTGCAGCTGGCGCAGCGGCTCTACAATCTGCTGGACGAGCTGAAAGCCGACGAGAACAAGACCTATCTGCTGGTCGCCCACAACGGCATCGCCCGCGTGGTGCAGTCCTACTTTTACGATATGACCAACGAGGAATACGCCGCGTTCGGCATCCAGAACTGCGAGCTGCGGGAGTTCCGGTTTGACGATTAAATGAATTTTTGCGCGAAGCTCTTGACTTTTTCCCATTCTCGCATATACTAGAGGTGGGCAAAAATTAGTCAAAGTGTCACCTGTGACACAAAAACAAACCCCACCGGAATGGCAGTTCCGATGGGGTTTTTGTGTGCTTGCGTACCCTTACGTTAGTCGTCAAGCCACTTGCAGATGTAACGGGCTATTACACTTGCTCCGACGGCCACGATCAAATTAGTCAAAATGTCGACCACCTGTGACACCCCCTTTCTGTTGCCAGAATGGGCAGGGCAGCACTGAAAGTATATCACAGGTTTCGACAAAAACAAAGGGACTTTTCGCATCTTCGTGAAAAGCCCCTTTGTTTTTTATTCCGGTTTCCGGTAATGATACACCTTATCCTTGGTCACAAACAGATACACCGTCACGGCCAGAGCCGCCAGCTCTGCGGCGGTGACGGCCAGCCAGACGCCGTCGATGCCGCCCAGCAGGATCGGCAGAAGCAGAATGGCGATGACCTGAAATACCAGCGTCCGCAGGAACGAGATCAGCGCACTGGTCACACCGTCGCCCAGCGCGGTGAAGAAGGACGAGCCGTACACATTGAAGCCCATGATGAGGAAGCTGACGGCATACAGACGGAACGCCCGGCTCGTCAGAGCCAGCAGGCTGGCGTCGTAGCCGACGAAGACCCGCGCCACAAACGGGATGATCCCCATCGAGATGCCGGTCATGACAACAGCCACCCCTGCGATCAGCCGCAGGCTCTTACTATAGAGGTTGTGGACCTCCCGGTGGTTCCGGGCACCGTAGTGGTAGCTGACGATGGGCGCACTGCCGACGGCATACCCCACAAACACCGCCACAAACAGGAACGCTGCATACATGATGACGCCGTAAGCCGCCACCCCATCCTCCCCGGCAAAGCGGAGAAGCTGGTAGTTGTACAGGATGTTCACCAGTGACATCGACACATTGGTCATCAGCTCGGAAGAGCCGTTGATGCAGGCGTTCCGCAGCACCCGCCCCTCAAACTTGGGTCGGACGAGGTGGAGGCGGCTGGTGTTGTTCCGCTCGAGGAAATAGAACACCGGCAGCACGCCGCCCACCAGCTGGCTGAGGAAGGTCGCAACGGCAGCACCGGCCACGCCCCATTGCAGGACGCCCACCAGCAGCACATCCAGCACCATGTTGGTGCAGCCTGCACCCACCGTAAAGGCAAACCCCAGCTTGGGCTTCTCCGCGGTGACAAAAAAGCTCTGGAACAGGTTCTGCCAGATAAAGGTCGGAACAGACACCAGCAGGATCCGGCCGTAGGTCACGGCGTGCTCCAGCATCTCCCCTTTTGCCCCCAGCAGCAGCGCGATGGGCCGCACCAGAAAGACCCCCAGCACACTCAGCACGATGCCGACGGCAAACGCCGTCCAGACAAGGAGGCTGAAATACCGATCCGCCTTCTGCGCATCGCCCTCGCCGAGGGTGATGGCAACGATGGCACTGCCGCCGGTGCCCAACATGAACCCGACCGTGCCGATCAGCATGGGCAGCGGCATGATGAGGTTGACGGCGGCAAATGCCGTTTTGCCGACGAAATTCGAGACGCACAGGCCGTCCACAATGCCGTAGATGGAGGTAAACAGCATGGTGCCGATGCAGGGCAGCACGAACCGGATCAGCCGCAAAGTATCAAAATGGTCGGACAGTTGGATGGTTTTCTTGGACATAACTTCTCCTTTTTGGATTTCAGGGTACAAAAAAGAGCCGGACAAGCCCGCTGCCCATGCGCCTTCCCTCCTCTGCCGTGCTGTTACGTCCAGCACAGCCTCCGGGAAATGCAGGCAGCGGCATCTTATCCGGCTCTTCCATTACGTTGAAACAGCCCTCCGATGAGCAAAAAATAGTATACCAAAGTTTATTTTTCCTGTCAAGGCAGCCGCTCCCGCTGCAGCCGCTCCAGCCGGAAGCCCTGCCGGAACGAAGCCCGCCCCTTCGGAGACCGTTTTTTGTCCGGTTTCTCCCTCTTTTGCAGCGTTTTTGTCGAAAACACACGCAATCATTGACGAATGCAGCAATATTTTGTATACTAAGCGGGAAGAAGTGGCACAATTTTCCTGCAACTTGTTTCCGGTGCCCCGGAAGCAGGAAAACTGCCTTTTCGGATCATTGCAGCAGAGTATAGGTAAAAGGAGAAATGCGCATCATGAAAACAACCGGTATCGTTCGCGGTGTGGATGCTCTGGGTCGGATCGTGCTTCCCAAGGAGCTGCGCACCAGTATGCGTCTGAACGCAGACGCCAAGCTCGAGATCTATGTGGATGGGGATTCCATTATCCTCAAAAAGTACCGGCCCGCCGGCAGCTGCGATTTCTGCGGCGAAGTCGATCCCGAGGCCGTCCAGTTTGCAGGATACTGCATCTGCCCGGCCTGCCGCCGCAAGATCAGCAGCCTGTGATCCCTGCCCGCAAAGGAGGTACTTCATGAGTCCGATGATCGACTTCACCCTGCCTTCCACCGTGCCCGGGCGGACGCTCCATGCGTTCCGCTGCATCCCGGAGGGCGAGGTGCGTGCCATCGTGCAGCTTTCCCACGGCATGGTGGAATTCATCGACCGCTACAAGCCTCTGGCCGAGGATCTGGCCGGGCGGGGCATCCTTGTCACCGGCCACGACCATCTGGGGCACGGCGGCTCCATCCGCACCAAGGACGATTACGGCTACTTTGCCCAGCCGGATGGCAACCGCGCGGTGCTGGACGATCTCCACGCCATGACCACCCTGACCAAACAGCTTTACCCCGGCGTACCCTATTTTCTGCTGGGGCACAGCATGGGCTCCTTCTACGCCCGGCAGTACCTGTGCGAGTACGGTGCCGAGCTGGACGGAGCCATCCTCATGGGTACGGGGTATCAGCCCAAGGCTCTGGTCACACTGGCGCGGACGGTCTGCCGGGTGCTGGCCGTCTTTTTCGGCTGGCATCACCGGAGCAGGCTGGTCCGGGATCTGTCCTTCCTCGGCTACAACAAGGGGCTGGAGGGGCGCACGCCCCACGACTGGCTCAACCGCGACCCGGCCGAGGTGGACAAGTACCGCGCCGACGAACGCTGTATGTTCACCTTTACCCTGAACGCCTATTACAGTATGTTCACCGGCATCCTGCGGCTCTACGACCCCGATTTCCTCAACCGGATGCCGAAGGATCTGCCCCTGCTCTTCCTTGCCGGAGATGCAGACCCCGTGGGGGAGCAGAGCAAGGGCGTGCAGCGCGCCATCGACAGCCTGAAAGCCGTCGGCGTGCAGAACATCACCCAGAAATTCTACCCCGGTGCCCGGCACGAACTGCTGGTGGAGCTCAACCGGCAGGAAGTCTTTGCCGACATCGGCAGCTGGCTCGACCAGCAATTGGCCCGCAAATAATTCCAGACACAAAAACGCCGCCCGGCGAGATGCAGCTAACGTCTCGCCGGGCGGCATTGTTTCTTAGGATTACTTTTGGGGATTGGGATTGCTCAGAACGAAGGTGACCTTTGCACCGGAACGGTTTGCGTTTTCGTAAACGGTCAGTTCCAGCTTCTTCCACGTCTTCGGGAAGGTGTAGCAGAGCACACCGTTGCGGACATCGTTATTCTGGATTGCAAGGCCATTGACATCCAGAGGGATATAGCCCTTTGCAAGAGCCTTTAAGTACGAACCCGCACTGCCTGCCTCGGCTTCCAGTTCTTTGCCGTCCACCTTGGTAACAAAGTTGGTACGAACAAAGCTGACCGGTGTGCCAGATGCGTTCTCGATCTTGATCTGCGGGAACACATACTCTGCATTGTCTGCACTGCCCGTAATGCCACCGATGGACAGCTTTGCATCCTCCTGATACAAATTGGTCACGGTAAATTTCACACCGTGGATATCTGCCGTCCTGTTGAGGCCATTGATGGTCGTGCCGTCAGTGCCGCCACCGCCGCAGCCGGTCAGGAGACCGCCTGCCGCTACTGCAAGAACCGTAACGCCTGCGCATTTCATAAAATCACGACGAGAAAAGTTGTATGCCATAAAACAGTGCCTCCTTTTGTATATCGTATGTTTGTTTTTGGCGTTCTTTGCGGGAGGTCCCAAAGCACCCTCCCTTACCCTTATCATACCAGAACCGGCCAAAAAAGCAAGCATATTTTTCCAACAAAAACCGCGCAGGACCTTACTTTTATACCAAATTAAAGTAAAGATCCTTTACTTTCTGCGCCAAACCTTGGCATTCGGCACCCAAAACAGCCCAAAATTCGGCAGAGGTGTACAGAGAACCTCTTTCGTTTTTGTCGGAAAAGTAGAAAATGGCTTTTGGACAGTAAAAAGCCCTCTCAGTCTCGCTGTCGCTCGCCAGCTCCCCCAAAGGGGGAGCCAAGAAGCACGTTCTTGCCTCTCCCTTCGGGAGAGGTGGCCTTGCGCAGCAAGGACGGAGAGGGCTTTCCTTCAGTTCCTTTTGCCCTTTGCCCAACCATCTACAGCGGCAACGAACGCTTTCCCGCGGCGGCCGAAGAGCTTTGGCAGCAGCAGGCGCGCCATCATCCAGACACCGGCAAAGTTGTACAGGATGACGCCCAGCGTGACAAGACCCGTCCACAGGCCGTAGAGCGGCGGCTCGGCCAGCAGAAGCAAGGCTTCCCCTGCCAGAACGCCGAAGTTGACGGCCACCCGCGCCGGATGGATGCTCATGCCGATCATGCTGTGGGCGTCCATGGCACGCAGGGTGAACACGATGCCAAGGCCGAGGAAGGACGCGTAGGTCGCGCCCACCGGCCCCCACCACTGGATGAAGAAGTAGTTCATGATGCAGTTGCTCACCGCACCGGCCAGCATCGTCCACAGGCTGTGGGTGGACTTTTTGTTGACGACGTAGGCACTGTTCAAAAACTGGTTGAAGCAGCTGCAGGTGGAGGCCAGCGCGAGGAAGGGCACGAAATGCCACGAATAGTAATAGTTCGACTTCATGACGTGCATGACCGGGCGGCAGAGCCAGATGATACCCGCCGCGCAGCAGAACAGCACGCTGGAATAGGTACGGAAGATCTTGGTAAAGAACGCCGCCCTGCCCTCTTCTTCGGTCACGGCCGAGAGCTGCCACGCATCGTAGAAGATCAGACCCAGCGTGGTCAGGATGGTCGGCAGGAAGTAGCCGGTGGAGAGCAGGCCGCTCCACGCGTCGCCGCTGTGCCCTTCGATGCCGTCGCACATCTCCCGCACAAAGAACAAATCGGATGCGTTGATGACCCAGAAGCTGATCTGTGCCGGGATCATCGGCAGCGAAAACTTGAGCATCTGCTGCCAGAGGCTCTTGTTCAGCCCCTTCAGCTCCACAAAGTTCCAGAGCTTTCCGGTCATGCAGAGGAAGAGGACGCTGACAAGGTCGCCGCTGATGATGGCCAGCAGGTAGCCGTTTGCACCCCAGTGGAAGCCCACCAGATAGAGCACATAGAACATCAGCGTCGCAAAGGTACACAGGATGCCGTCCACGGCCACCAGCTTGTTCCACTGGCGGCTCCGGACAAACTGGGTGCAGAGGGTGCGCAGGCAGCTCATCAGGACATAGAGGTAGATGAGGAAGCCGTACTGCGCCATATCGGGCAGAAACTGCGCCACCGGCCAGCAGAGCACCAGCAGGCCGAAGCCGCCCAGAATGGTCAGCAGGCCATTGGTGAACACCTGCTTTTCGCTGTTGCCCTTATCCAGACCAAAGCGGATGATGGCGTTGGACATTCCCATCGAAACAAAGGGGATCAGCAGGTTGGCATACTGGCTCAGGATCTTGGCCAGACCGAGGTCGGCGATCTCGGCCATGGCGTAGGTCAGAAACGGCTGGACGATCAACGTCAGCAGCTTCGACGAGAAGCTGGAGATCGCAAAGATCAGGGTGTTTCCGGCCAGCTTGCTGTATTTGTTCGAGCCGGAAGTATTTTCGTTCGACAAGGGTACTTTCCCTCCCTATTTCAGTAATTCCCGCCGGGCTTTCCAGTCGGGCAGAAGCTTTTCCACTTCCGCCCAGAACGCCCGGCTGTGATTTGGCACAAGAAAATGGCAGTACTCGTGTACTACCACATAGATCTGCGCCGCTGACGGCTTATTGTAAAGCTGAAGCGCAAAGGTGATCTGCCGCTTGGAGATGGCGCAGACCCCCCACCGGCTCGACATATCCCGCACCTTGATGGTGGGCTTCTGGCCGTTCAGGACGTCGGCAAAGGCCGGAAAGACCTGATCGCTCATGGCGGTAAACCGCGCCAGTGCCTCCGCCTTGGACGGCAGCGGCTGACGGGCTTCCCGCTCTGTGCGGGCTTTGGCTTTTGCCTGCGTCCCCCGGATCCAATCCGCCTGTTCGGTCACAAATCGGTCGGCCTGTTCCCATCCGGTTTTCATCGGGATGCTGACGGCCACGGTTCCGTCTGAGCGGACGCGCAGGTTGAGTCGTCTCACCTTCTTGCGGGAGGCTTCGTAGGTGACGCCGCCCACCGTCCGGATCATGGTCAGGCATTTCGGCATTTCAGCCAGTCCTCCACCGGCAGCTGTGCCAGCACGACCGCCACAAAGATCAGGGCGCAGCCCACGCTCTCCCGTGCCGAAAGGCTCTGGTGCAGGATCAGCCAGCCGCCCAGCGCGCTGAACACGCTTTCCATGCACATGATGAGGCTGGCGATGGCCGGGTGCAGGTCTTTCTGGCCGATGATCTGCAGCGTGTAGGCCACGCCGCTGGAAAAGATGCCGCAGTAGGCAATGGGCAGCAGGTTTTCACCAAACTGTGCGATGCTGGGCGTTTCCAGCAGCACCGCCGCGATGCTGCTTTCAACGGCCACCACAAAGAATTGCAGCAGGCTCAGCCGCACGCCGTCCACCTGCGGTGCAAAATGGTCGATGGAAAGGATCTGGAAGCTGAACAGCACCGCGCAAAGCAGCAGGACCAGATCGCTGGCCTCGATGCCGCCAAAGCCGTTCTTCATGCAGAGCAGATACAGCCCGGCCACCGAGATGACCATGCTGACCCAGAGCTGCGGGCTGTTTTTGCGGCCCAGTGCCAGCCCGAACACCGGCACCAGCACGACGTACATCGCGGTCAGGAAGGCCGACTTTGCTGTGGAGTTCGGGTTGAGGGTGATGCCGATCTGCTGCGCCGCCGACGCTGCAAACAGCAAGGTGCCGCAGATCAGGCTGGCCTTCCGCAGGGTCTTTTCCTGTTCGCCTTTGGGCCAGCCGCAGGCCGCCCCCTGTTTGCGGCGGAGCGCGTCAAAGGCCGAGACCGTCGGCAGCAGCACGACCACCGCCAGCCAGCTCCGCCCGGCCAGAAAGGAATAAGCTCCCATGCCGGCACCGGCACTCTGCGCCACGAATGCCGTGCCCCAGATGAAGGAGCAGAGCAGCAACAGCAGCGAATTTCTTGTTTGGGTGTTCATCAGCCGACGCCCTCCACTTTCAATCCGCCGTAGAGGTAATAGCGGCTGGAATCATAGGAGATGGTCAGGCGGTAGATGGCCGCCGGATCCAGCCCGGAGATGGTGCAGCGGTAGTTGGTGCCGTCGGTCTTGAAGTAATAGGTGCTGTCCGGCACATACTGCACGCCGCCGTCGATCTTCTGCCAGACGGCCACTTTGAACTTCTGGGTGCCCTCTGCCGCGCCGTAGCCGGTGATGGTCAACGTGCCGTTGGGGGCAGCAAAATAGTCGGTCTTGCGGCTCCAGATGCCGTTGAAGACGATGTTCAGGCTTCCGTTGACCATGGCCGAGGTGTACTTGGTCGAAGCATCCGTGATGCCTTCCAGCATCAGATCCTCTCCGGTCGCATCCGCCCAGCGGGTGGTGTCCTCCTCCTGCACTTCGCTGCTGCCCGTGCCGAGGATCTTGTGCGCAACCGCGGTCAGGGTGTCCTTGCAGCCGGTTAGAAGCGTTGCCATCAATGCCGCCGTCAGCAGAAGGACGATGATCCGTTTTGTTCTTTTCATTGTTCTATCCTCAAAAAACACAAGATGATAATTGCGTTATTGCTATAGTATACCGCATTTCACAGGCACAAACAAGCCCGGCGGTGCGGTTTCCCGCCCCTCCGGGCCGTTCTTTTCTTCCCTTTTACTCGCTCGCCCAGCCGGGCTTGAGCCAGCCATTCTCGCAGTGGATGGCCGCGCCCTGCAGCGCGTCGTTCCCGGCTTCGATGGCAAGCTCCCGCCACTGGTCTTTGGTTCCGGGGTAATAGACGGTTTCCAGTACTTCACAGCCTGCAAAGGCTCCGGCACCGATGGCCAGCTCCGGCGTGAGGATCCGGACGACCCGCAGATTTTTGCACCCAGCAAAGGCGTGATCTCCGATCCGTGCAATTCCCTCGCACAGCTGCACCGCGGTGATCTCTGTCCGCTCTGCGTACCACGGCACGTCTTTTTCCGAAGCATAGTCCGCCATTTCTTCTGGCCGCGCGATGGAAAGCACCCCCTCCTCCAGCCGGTAGGTCTTTTCTGCGGGCGGGGCGGATGGTTCGGGTTCTGCAGGAGCTGCCGGTTCCTCCGGCTGCTCCGGAGTCTCCGGTTCTTTTGGCTCTTCCAGCGTTTCGTCCGGGGCTTCCGGGTTTTCCGCAGGCGTGTCCTCACCGGATTCTGCCGGTTCCGGTGCTGGCTCAGGTTCGGTGGATTGGCTGGGCGTTTCGCCGCAGCTGCCCTCACTCCAAACGTCCGCTCCGGGCATCCGGAACCGCGTTTTTTCTGGGAACTGTTTCGCGGCAAACACCATGCTCCCGCCGCTCCACGGCATCGCCAGCGGCTCGACGGCTGCCCGGCTCTTTTGCGCTGCGGTCTGCGTTTCGGACAAACAGGTATGTCCTTCCGGTCGTGCTGTGGCCATGTCGCCGCCCCATTCCTGTTCCGTCCGGAGCAAGAGTGCATTTTCCCAGAGCGTCAGCTCCGCCTCCCACGTCACCCGCACTTCCGCTTCCCCCGGCTGGTCGGCGGTGAGCACGATCTCCGGGGGTTCGCCCACTTCTTCCCATTGCCCGGCGGTGCTGTCATAGGCAAAGCCGACGGTTCCTTTCATCGTCCAGTGGACGGTCTGCGCCGCATCTGTCCGGAGATGCAGCACCGGCGAAAACCGGACACGCACGCCCTCCGCCGGTGCTGCACAGAAGTTCCCCAGCGGGATGCGGGCCTCTGCCGCGCCGTCGGTCGTCACGGTGCCCGAAAGCCCGGGGCTTGCTTCCAGCCGCATCTGCGGTTCCGTTGTGCCGATGCATTGTGCCGCCGCTGCGATCGTTGCAGCGGCTTCCCCGGTCAGGCCGTCCTCCTCCAGCAGGATCTTCCCCTCCCGGGTGTTCCGCCCATCGTTTTCCCGGGAAAACCCTTCTGCCGGGGCGGTCACATCCAGCTTGATCAGATCCAAGACTTCGTTCAGCCGCAGGCTGTCGTCGCCGTACAATGTCACGGCGTCCTCATCGGCCTGCAGTTTCCGCACCCGGAGGAGCAGCAGCTTTCCGCGTTCGTATTCCAACGCCAAGACCTGCCCTGCCCGCAGGTTCCGGATCGCTTCACTCGGCGTGCCTATTTTATATTGTACTGCCTCGTCGTCTCGGGCAAGCAGCCGGTTTTGCCCGGCTGCATTTTCGGCTGCACGAAGCAGCACCACCCCCTGCTTGACCACCGCAAAGCCGCCGGTTCCCATGTCCAGCACCCGATCCGCTTCAAAGTCCTTCGGCTCTGTCGCCTCGATCTCTTCCGGCGGGCAGGAGAACGCGCTGGTGCGGTAACTCGCGCAGAGCGGCGCGTGGTCTTCCCGCCCCAACAGAAAGACCCGGAGCAGTGCATACTCCGGGCGTGTTCCCGTCAGGCGCAGATCCGCCGTGGCATCCTCTGCAGCGGAAACCGTCCTGCGCCCGCTGGCCAGCAGTTCTTTGCCGCCCTCGGTGTAAACCGCCGCGACCAATTCCGCTTCTTCCGCCGCGCTGTAGGTGATCGACGCCACCATGCCGTCCAGCTCTGCACGGACGATCCGGCTCCCGGCCGGAAATGCTGCCCCTGCCCGGCTCGGCAACGTCGCCGCCAGCAGCACAGCCGCAAGCATCCCCGCCAAGAGCCGTCTGGTCATGGTCGTGTCCCTTTCCTCCCCGCAACATCCGCAGGGCGTTCACCGCAAAGGTTTCGTTCGATCGCATCACACCGCCCCGGAAAACGGCTGCCCCGCTGTGAGGGTCACACCGGAAAGCGGAGCCTTGACTTTTACGGTGGTTGAAACCTGCTGTTCCGTCTCATCGGACGTGAAGAAGGTCAGCTCATAGGTGCCGCGCCGCACCTTGAAGCCGAACGCGCCTTCCGCGTTGGTCGTGGTCTGCGCCACGAGTGCGCCATCCTGCGCGAGGGCAACCACCGCATCCGGAAGCGGGCGGTGATCCGTTGTTTCCAGCTGCCCCGAAAGCTCCACCGGCATCACCAGCACCACGCCCACGACGACAGCGGCCACAGCTCCGGCTCCCAGCAAAAGCAACGTCGAAGTGCCCGATGGAGCAGGTTCTGCGGGCTTTGGAGTTTCTGGGGTCTTTTCCGTTTCATTCTCTTTGAACTTCGCGGTGAGATGCACCTCTTCGTTTCCCATCACGAAGGTCGTTTCTTCCGCCGAGGGGTCTGCCAGCGTCACGCCGCCCGAAACCACCGTCCAGCCCGAAAAGACCTTTTTCTGGTCGGTGCAGTCGTCCGCTTTTAGGGTGATCGCAGCACCGGGCGCGGCAGACGCCGCCGACGCTGTGCCGCCCTCCACCGTAATGGCATGATCGGCCAGAACTTCGCCCGGCAGATCCCGGCGGCAGGCCACCACATAGTGGATCTCCGTTTCATCCGCGCGGAACGGCACTTCCAGTGTGCCGCGGTCGGACGCCTTTGCCTGCGTCAGGTACAGCAGATTCTCCGCCGCCAGCGGATCGGTCCCGCTGCGGCTGACCAGTACGAGGTATTCTTCCCCCGCCGCAAGGCCGTTGAAGCAGGCAAAAAGCTCGCCCTGCCGTGGATCCAGCTGGCCGTCGAGGAGGGCATTTTCCGTTTCCCACTCCGCCCCGGATGCCGCCAGCACACGCGCCGGAAACGCGCCGAAGACCAGCGCAGCGGCAAGAAGCAGGGCGCAGAGACGCAAAAACCGGCATCGAGCCATCGAAATCCCCTCCCCGCAGATCGGCCGATTTTATCGTTTTTAATATAGTGGATGGAGCTCCATTGCGTCAAGCAGATTGCAAAAAGTCTCTCCTTAGAATTTTATCGGTGAATTTTGGACGCTTTGACGAAAACCGCTTCCGCCGCACGCGTGAGGGGCGGTCGTTTTCCTCTGCTTACCACTGATTGAAGTGTACCCGGTCGTCCTCATAACGGCACTCACGCGGGGCGGTAAGATCCGCTTCCGGGTAGCCAAGGGCGATGATGGAGTGGGGCACGATGCTCTCCGGCAGGGCAAACAGCTTTTTCTGGGCTTCCACCCGGTTCATCTGCGGCCAAGTGCCCAGCCAGACGGTGCCAAGCCCCAGCTCCTGTGCCGCAAGGCAGAGGTTCTGGGCAGCGATCGCACCGTCGATCACCCAGTAATCCTTTGCCGGACGGAACGCACGGTCGAGGTCGCCGCAGACGAGGATGCCCGCGGCGGCGTGCCGCAGGGGTTCCGCCGGGCGGCCGTTGGCGTCAGCCATCTGCGCCAGCTTTTCCGGGTCGGTCACCACCACGAAGGACCAGTCTCTTGCGTTGACGCAGCTCGGCCCGCTCATCGCGGCTTCCAGCAGCTGATGCAGCGTTTCGCTTTCAATGGGGCGAGCGGTAAAATTCCGGCAGCTGCGCCGGGTCAAAATGGCTTCCAGTGTGTTCATAAACAAATGCCTCCCTGCGTTGATTTGGGTCAAGTATAGCACAGCGGCTTGAAAATTTCATGTGCGATTCCGCTTGCAATGCAGGAAAGACCCCGGTAGTTCACCTTGTCTATCCATCCAAACATGGTATAATGGAGAAAAGGAGCGTGATACCATGAGCCCAATCGAAGTCCCTGCAAAAATCCAGTTGGTCGAAAAGCGTGAAACACGGACGAGCCGTGGAATGCTCTCAAAGGGCTGGTATCAGGAGCCACCACGCCCAGCAGATCAAGCTGATTGACGAGCCTGTGCTGTCTGTGCGTGATCTGGATAATTGGTCTGCGAATGCGAACGCCTTTTGAATTGCAAAATGATTTTTCAGTTGCTATACTGAGCTTACCAAAATTTTTTCGGGAGGACGCCGCAGTGACCGCACAGACCATGCAAATCGGGAACAGACCTTGCCGCATTTACGGCGAAGCCCATGCAGAATACCTGATGCTCCAAACGACAGGTGAGCATGAGCAGCAGAGCATAGACAACGAAGTGGATGCTATCGCGCAAAGCAGCCGGAATTTTCTGTTTGCAGCCATCCCGGTGGAAAGCTGGAACGATGCCCTTTCTCCGTGGGAAGCCCCTGCTGTCTGGGGGAAGCAGGGTTTCGGCGGCAAGGCTGCGGACACCCTGCGCTTTCTGACGGAACAGGTCATTCCAGTGCTGAAACAACAGTTTGAACTCCCGGAAAACGTCAAAATCGTTCTGGGCGGCTATTCACTGGCAGGGCTGTTTGCTTTGTGGGCATCCACCCAGACCGATTTGTTCTACGGTGTCGCCGCTGCTTCTCCCTCGGTGTGGTTTCCGGGCTGGATGGAGTTTGAACAGCAGCACCCGATACAGGCACAGCACATTTATCTGAGCCTTGGCGACAAAGAGGAACACACGAAAAACACCGTCATGGCTGCGGTGGGCGATAACACCCGCACCCTGCACAGCCGGCTTACAGCGCGTGGGGTAGACTGCACCCTTGAATGGAACAGCGGCGGGCACTTTAAGAACGCTGATTTGCGTACCGCGAAAGCCTTTCGGTGGGTGATGGAGGAACACACATGACCATTTTGATTGATGCCGATGGCTGCCCGGTGGTGGACCTGACGTTGCAGCTTGCAAAACAGTTTGATGTTCCTGTTATCATCCTGTGCGACACCTCTCACCAAATCGAGCGGGAAGGCGCGCAGACGCTGGTGTTCGATAAAGGGGCTGACAGCGTAGACTTCGCGCTGGTGAACCGGGTAAAGCCGGGGGATGTGGTCGTGACACAGGACTACGGGCTGGCGAGTATGTGCCTTGCCAAATGCGCCCGGGTGCTGAACCAAAACGGTCTGGAATACACCGCCGACAACATGGATGCGCTCCTGCTGCGGCGGTATGAAAACAAAAAGCTCCTCCGTGCCGGGAAGCACCCCAAGGGGAGCCCAAAGCGGACGAGGGAGCAGGATGTCCGGTTTGCGGACACGCTTGAGAAGATTCTGAGCAAAAATTATTGATACATACTTTTGGAAGGCTGGAAAAATCCAGCCTTCTTTTTTTATAAGTGCCAATTATGACTTTTTTGTTACTTTTCGGAGATGTGGTTGTATTTTGGCCTTTTTCGATGCCTACCAATTAGAAGGATGCCATACGCCCCAAAGACAGGGTGGACGGGCGATGTTCCGGCAAAAAAGAATGGACAGACGAATAAAATTCATCTGTCCATTCGATTTGGCGGAGCATCAGGGAGTCGAACCCTGGCACCGGTCTCCCGGCCTATCGCATTTCGAGTCTTTCCTGCTTCACGGTACTTGGTGGAAGATAGAGGTAGTTAGCCGAACTTACCAGAAGATACGAACCATCGAATTTACGCTCAAAATTTCATCAAAATCCAAAATCACTAGGCTCCATGCGGATTTGAACCCACTTTCCAAAACGCAGAAAAATCTGCTTTTTGGAGAGAATTAGGAGAGATTTTACGCCCTTTGGAGAGAACGGGCGAGAGAGATTCCCGGAGCCGAAATCCATCCATACAATATGTTGCTTCTGGCGCTGACAAAATCAAAGCAGCAAAGGATGGATGAACATGAGAACACTGTTAGAGTGCTATAAAATTCTTGAAGATTATCCCAACGGAATGACGAAAGACCAGTTCTACCGTGTTGCCCGCATCAACAAGCAACACGCAAAGTACCTTCTGGACTCCGGCCTCGTTCCGTGTACCAACACCGGAAAGAAAACGCGCAAGTACCACATTGCGACCCACGATGTGATCACCTACTTGTGCGATCGTGAAGATAACCCCGAAAAGTATAAAGTGCCAATGGGCTTTTATATCGGAAAGAACGGCTGCTCCAAGCGGCACCCGGACAAGCCTGCCACAGAGATCATCCGCTTCAATTTTACAGAGCCAGAAAAAACAGGGCTGTACACCCTATGGGAAAATCTCACGGTTGGATATGATGATCTGCTGACCACCCCGGTAGTTTCGGAACTGACGGGCTACTCTGCTCAGAGCATCCAGCGATGGTGCAACCAGAAGATCCTTGTTGGTTTCAAAATTCGTGGCACATTGACGATTCCGCGCCTTGCGGTCGTTGAGTTTATGTCCGGTGACCGTGCGACGGCTATCGTCCGAAAATCCGCAAAGCACCTTGATCTGCTCCGCACCTATGCGCAGGACTGCCATGAAGGGGCAATGACAATTACATATTAAACGAACAGGACTGCTCCACATCACTGTGAGGCAGTCCTGTTTGCTTAGTACCATTTACAGCGGACGTTGCATTTTACATCTGACAGGAAAGGAGTGATAGTTTTCCACATGAACACACCCATACAGTTGAAAATCCGAGGTCACACCAAATGACGCTGGACTATTTCTATGGTCAGTCGGGCGAATTGTTCTCCTATTTCCGCATCCCGAAAGCACTGTTCCAAGACTGCCGTTTCCGGCAGCTCTCCACCGATGCCCGGACGCTGTACGGCATCCTGCTGGACCGCATGAGCCTGTCCGTAAAGAACGGCTGGCTGGACGAGCAAGGTCGGGTGTATATCATCTATACCGTCCGGGAAGTGCAGGAATCCCTCTGCTGCGCCGAACACAAGGCGGTCAAGCTGTTCCGGGAACTGGAGGACTTCGACCTCATCGAGCGTAAACGCCGTGGTCTGGGCAGACCCAGCCTGATCTATGTCAAGAACTTTTCGTCTGGACTGCCAAAAGCGCAAGTACAGAATTGCCCAAACAGCAATTCTGGTGCTGCAGAAAGTGCAATTCTGGAGCAGCCAAAACCGCAAGCAAATAAAACTGATAAGAATAAAACAGAGTGGAACGATCCTGACCCCATCTATTCCGGGGGCATCCGGGAGCAGCTTGAGGATTATTTTTATCAGGCATTGGAGGTAGAACTTCTGCTCCGGCTCTGCCCGGACGATGAGGACACCATCTACCAGATCGTAGACCTGCTTGTGGACACCTGTTCCACCAAACGCAAGATGTTGCGGATCGCCGGAGATGACAAGCCCACCGAGGTGGTACGCAGCCGGCTGAAAAAGCTGAACGCCGACCACATCCGTTTCGTGCTGGATTCTTTGGCAGAGAACACCGCCCCGGTGCGGAACATGAAGCAGTATCTGCTGGCGATGCTCTACAATGCGCCCACCACCATGAACCTCTACTATCAGAATACTGGGCAAAGAAACGATTGATGCGTTCAACACTTCGGACACCCGTGGCAACAGCCCCAGTTACGGCACTACGTTCCAAAAGATGGGTCACGAATTGCTGAGCCGGGACGAACTGGCGGTGCTGGACGGCGGCAAGTGCATTTTGCAGCTGCGAGGTGTGCGCCCATTTTTGAGCGACAAGTACGACCTGACCCAGCACCCCAACTACAAGCTGACCTCGGACTACGACCCCAAAAACACCTTCGATATTGAAAAGTATCTGAACCGCAAAGAAAAAATCAATCCCAATGATGAATTTGTTGTGATTGACGCTGATTCGCTCCCGTCTGCCTGACCCGGTAGGCGGTTTTATTTTACCCGGACCAGAGAGGTGCACCAGCAAGCCAACTCTCGCCGCAGTTCGCGGCTTCAATATGCCGCTTCAGGTGTGTACGGACGGTCTACAACTTTCATTTATAAAGGAGAAACGACTATGGAATTCTTTAACTCTGCTATCGAAGTTCTTCAGACTCTGGTTGTCGCTCTGGGTGCCGGTCTCGGCGTTTGGGGTGCCATCAATCTGCTGGAAGGTTATGGTAACGACAACCCCGGCTCCAAGTCTCAGGGCATGAAGCAGCTCATGGCTGGCGGCGGTGTCGCGTTGGTGGGCATCACCCTGATTCCTCTGCTGTCTGGTCTGTTCGGCTAAGAGCCGCAGGCGGGTTTTCCCGCCTGTACATACGCAATCGCTCTATCTCTGCTGTGGATAACAGCCCTTTATCATAAGGAGCGCATTGCAGTACGAATCTCCACCCATCAACGAAAGGCGGTGTCTTATGCAGTTTTTGACCCACATTATTTTTCTCCTGAACCTTCTCAAGACCCTTATCAACCACTTCAGCTAAGGACGGTGACTGAATGGAAACCGTTCTCAAAGCCATTGCCGACTGGATCAAAGGCATCCTGACGGCAGGCATTATGTCGAATCTCAGCGGGTTATTCGACGATGTGAATACGCAGGTCGGCAATATCGCCCAGCAGGTAGGCACCAAGCCATCGGCCTTTGAACCGCGCGTTTTTGCTATGATCGAAGCCCTCTCCCGGAATGTGGTGTTACCCATTGCAGGAATCATCCTGACCATTATCGCCTGTTATGAGTTGATCGAGATGATCACCCAGCATAACAACATGGCGCAGTTTGAGCCTGCGCTCATCATGCGCTGGATCTTCAAAACGGCGGTGTCGGTCTGGTTCATCTCCAACACCTTCGATATTGTCATGGCGGTGTTTGACATCACCCAGAAGGTAGTGTCCGATTCCAGCGGCATCATTGCCGGAAACACCCGTGTCAACGACATTGGCCTGTCCATGTTGGAGGCCAGCTTAATGCAGATGGATGTCGGCCCGCTTTTCGGCCTTTTCCTGCAATCTTTCTTTATCGGAATCACCATGCGGATATTGAGCATTGACTGAACTGCAAACCATCCGCGCCTTATCCGATAAGATGGAATCTGTTGAGCAGGTGGCCGATGCGGAAGGA
>CAKTBG010000031.1 GCA_934533135.1 uncultured Faecalibacterium sp. | reverse complement strand
GTTCGCTGGAAACGGCGCGTGAAAATAGGTAGTCGCCGACTTGATGAAAGCCCTCGGAGAGATTTCTCCGGGGGTTTTATTTTGCCGCTCTGGGAGAAATCCCAGGGCGGTTTTTATTTTACAATAGGGCTTGACAGAAAAGCTACTATGTAATACAATGTAGACAAGCTGCTACGCAATACATAATAGAAAGGAGGAAACCCCATTGGAAAACAACACGCAGCTTTTAAAAGGCATTCTGGAATTCTGCGTCCTGAAATTCATCAGCCGCGCACCAACCTATGGCTATGAGATCGTGACGCAGTTGAAAGAATATGGGTTTTCGGATTTGAGTGAAAGCACGCTTTATCCGCTATTGTTTCGTTTGGAACAACAAGGAAAAGTGACGGTGGAACGCCGCCCTTCGCCAAAAGGCCCCAGCCGGAAATACTATGTGATTACGACAAAAGGTCAAGAGGCACTGACAGATTTCCGGAAAGACTGGAATCAGCTGTGTCAACTGGTTGAGAAAATATTCAAGGAGGAGAATACGGATGAATAACTACTTTGCGTTGCGGAAAGCCAATCGTCTGCGGGAACAATTCGTTTCGGAGAACAGCCGGAAGCAGATCCGAGAGATCGTTCGTTATCTGCGGCGAATCAGCTGGGATGTTTGCGGCGTCGAGCTTGTCCGGAGCGACCTGATCGACCTTTCCATTCATGCAAACGAGGAAGGAAACGAGTTGTTTCACGTGATTGCAGATGCAGATACGTTCGTGCAGGAAGTAAAACCGAGTCTGCGGCGGTTGAGCTGGTTCGATTTCTTCACGATTGCAATCCCCCTGTTTTGCTTTTTCGGGTGGGGCGTGGAAGGTCTGCTTCTTTTGCCGATAATCCCGGATTTCCGGTTTGAGTTTTCGCTGGGGTATCTGATCCAGTTTGCTGTCAGTTGCTTATCGTCGTACTATTTGTTCCGGCGGATGATGGAGCGTGTCGGTTTTCCGCCTTGCAAGCATCGGCTGAAGTGTGCGGTTTATCTTGTGCTGTATGTTATGGTGCTGTATATGGTCGGAGCAATCTTGCATCAAACGCTTGGCGGAATCGTCTTTGCAAGCATTTCGCTCCGGACGACGACGGTCGGAAACCTACTGCTGGGTGCGGTGCTGCTGTGGGTGCGGTTTTTCTGGTACGGAAAAGATACACGATTGACGAAACGGCTTTAAAAGGGCTGTGTTCTTCAGAATTCCTACAGAAATCTCTGTTACACTGAACCCATCAAACCGAAAAAGGAGATCTCTGAGATGGAAGAAACATTGGAAAAACAGAAGGGGCTGTCCGGCACGCAGCTCAAGTTCATCGGGCTTTTTGCGATGGTGCTGGATCACATCCATTACTTTTTTGAATTCACCGGGGTCATCCCGGAGTGGTTCAGTATGCTGGGGCGGCTGGGCGCACCGCTGTTTTTGTTCTGCACCGTGGAGGGCTTTGCGCACACCCATGACCGGAAACGCTACTTCCTGCGCATCTGGGCCATCGGTGCGGGCATGGCGGCACTGGAATTTTTTATGATATATGCCAAGGCCTTCCGGCGCGGGGATGGATTTTATCCGATCAATGCGATTTTTCAGGACTTTGTGTTGCTCTGCATCGTCTGGCAGGGCATCGACTGGATCCGGGAGAAGAAATATGGGAAAGGCATTCTGGCAATCGCTGCAGTGGTGCTCTGGCCGTATGCAATTGTCGGATTCCTGCTTCTGTTTCCGCAGGTGCAGCAGATGCCGATCGCATCCTCGGTGCTGGCGTTCGTGATGACAAGCCCGCTGCCGATGTGGACGAGCATCACGGACGGCAGCTGGGGCTATCTGCTGGGCGGCGTTCTGCTCTACCTGTTCCGGAATCATCGGAAGATCCAGCTTACAGCATGGTCGCTGAATGCGTTCCTGTGGGATTTTCTGTATGTCTATCTGGCAATGCGCAGCCAGCCCGGGTTTGCATTTTCGCAGATGTTCACGACCTATTACGAGTGGTTCGGCATCGCGGCAGTGCTGCTGATGGCACGCTACAACGGCACCCGGGGCAGCGGACACAAAAAGCTGTTTTACTGGTTTTATCCGGCGCACATTTATCTGCTGTACGGGGCATCCTGTGCGGTGTATCAACTTTTGAGGTGAGGTATGGCGAATCTTCTGGTGGTGGATGACGACACCGATCTCGGCCGGCTGCTGCAAACGGCGTTGGAGCGGGATGGGCACCGGGTGGAAGTGAAAACCTCCGGCGGGCAGCTGACGGAAGCACTCTGCCGGTGGGCGGACTGCATTCTGCTGGATGTGATGATGCCGGACGAGGACGGGTTTGCCGTCTGCCGCCGCATCCGGAACCAGACCGACGCACCGATTTTGTTTCTCTCGGCCCGAACGGACGAACCGACGGTGCTGGAAGGGCTGGGCATCGGGGCCGATGACTACCTTGCAAAGCCCTTCCGCATTGCGGAACTCCGGGCGCGGGTGTCGGCGCATCTGCGGCGGCAGAACCGGACGCCCTCGCACCGCATTCTCCGGGGCGGCGCGGCGTTTGATCTTGCGGCAAAAAACATTTCGGTAAACGGCGCAGTGCTGCCGCTGACCCGCTCAGAGTATGCGATCTGTGAGTACCTTGCCCTCTACGCCGGGCAGACCTTCAGCAAAGAGCAGATTTATGAGGCCGTATTCGGGGTGGACGGAACGGCGGACGATACCGCCATCACCCAGCACATCAAAAACATCCGAGGCAAGCTGCGGGCTGCCGGAATTGCGGATCCGGAACAGCTGCTCAAGACCGTATGGGGAGTGGGATACCAATGGAAAAGCGAAAACTGATCTCCCTGCGGAGCGTCCTGCTCCGGTATCTGGCTCTGTGTGCGGTGTCCTGCGTTCTGGCGGCGGTTCTGTGGTTTATAGGGCTGCTTTTGTTGATCGGCAGCGGGCTGTTTCTGCCGGCAGACGCGGCCGCAAATGCCACCGTGAAGGCGGTGCAGAGGGTTTCGGAGATGACGGCGGAACGTTTTGACGACGCCGGGTTCGATCCGCTCTGCCGATACGCATTGTTTGACGGGAACGAGCTGCTCCGGACGAACATGGACGGCAGGCATCTGCAAAAAGCGTTGCAGTACGAGCGCGGCGGCACGCAGGGGGGAAGCGTTCTCTTCTATACGCAGTATTACATGAGCGCGGAACTGAAAGACGGCACGCGCTGTCTGTTCCAATTCGACTATTCCGTGCCCTATGCAGACCCCGCCCTGCGCGGGAAACTGCCGGATGTGCAGACCTGCCACATTCTGGCGGGGATCCTGCTGCTGGTGGGGGTGCTCGCGGGATGCACCCACCGGACGGCGAAATTTCTGGCCGTGGAGACGGGCAGGCTGACCGAAGCCTCCCGGAAGGTGGCCGAGAAAAAGGGGCTGGACGGCGTAGCCTTTACCGGTGCGAAAGTCCGGGAGTACGACGAAGCCCTGAACGCACTGCAGCGGATGGGGCAGGAGCTGACGGGCAGCCTGCAGAAGCAGTGGGTCCTGGAGCAAAAGCAGCGGGAGCAGATCATCCAGCTTTCCCACGAGTTGAAAACGCCCCTGAGCATCATCGAGGGCAACGCGGAGCTGCTGGCTGAGGACGATCTGACCGCCCAACAAAAAGAGCAGGTGGACGCCATCCTGCGCAGCACTGAGCGGACGCGGAACTATCTGCTGAAGATCCGTGCCGAGGTGCAGATGCCGCTGAAATTCAAGACACAAAAATAAGGCCGTTCTGAGATGAAACTCCTGCACCTTGCCATGGGTGCAGGAGTTTTTTCTGCAAATCCCTTGCATCTGCCCGAGGGGTGCGGTATTCTTAATCAATAGGGCGCACGAAGGGGGGAAGGCCTGTGGATAAAGAGGAGATCCGGGATCTGCTGGGCGATACGATTTTTGCGCGGGCAAAACGATACCAAAGCCATGTCGTGTCCATGGACTGTGAGACGAACGGCAAGGGCGTGCGGCATCTGACGGCATTGGTGGACGGCACCGACCTCTATGAGACGCAGGTCTGGCTGCGTGCCAACGGCACCTTTGTCAGCGCATCCTGCAGCTGCCCCTACAACCAGAACGGCGAGGGCGACTACTGCAAGCACATCGGTGCGCTGCTGCTGGTGGACTGCGATGAGAACCCGATGTCCGGCCAGAAAAAGATGCCGGAGCCAAAGAAGCCGCCCGAAAGCATTCCGGGCGTGGTGCGGGGGGCAGCCAATCTGCCCCAGAAACCGCCGCCGGAGCCTGCCAGAAGAGATGGCTATGCTTCCGGTCTGGAGATGCTGTTCGGGCAGAAATGGCGGGAGGATGAGCCGGAATCCGATTGGCAGGCAAAAGACCTGCTGCGAACCTATCAGGGCGAGGCGTTGGCCGATCTGGACACCATTCCGGCCGGGATGAACCAGCGGAGAGCGTTTGCCGAGCTGGAGCCGGAACTGAATCTGGAATATCCCGGCCGCCCCACCCTCCGGCTCCGCATTTCGGACGGAGGACGGCAGTATGTGATCAAAAGCATCCCGAAGCTGCTGGAGGACATTGAACGGGAGCGGAGCGTCAGTTACGGCAAGTCGCTGGCCTTTGTCCACCGGTGGGATGCCTTTACCTCCGAAGCACAGCAGCTTTTGCAGCTTTTGCGCCGCCAGAGCAACGCCCGCGGCAGCATGGAGGCATTTCAGAGATACAACGGCGTGTCGCTGGGCGGTGCGCCGGCCGGAAGCGAACCCCTGACCGGCGAGATCTTCGACGCGCTGGTGGCTCTCTACGAACCGATGGGGCAGGTGGGCGGCTATCAACTGAAAAAAGGCCTGCCCGCCCTGACCATGAAGGTGGGGCGGCGGAAGGGCGGGGTCTGGATCGCCCTGCGGCCGCGGCTGTCCATCTACCACGGACTGGATTTTGACTATCTGTACAACGAGGATACCCTCTGGCAGGTGCGGAACAAAGAGACCGCCCGGATGATGCCGGCTGTGGATTCGCTGAGCGGCGGCGGATTGTTCTTTACCACCAAGGATGCAACGGATTTTTGCAGCTTTGTCCTGCCGGAGCTGGGCCCCAATCTGACCATCGAAGACCCCGACCGGCTGCTGCTGAATCAGATCCCGCTGGAACCGGTGGTGCAGTTTTATCTCGACGCTCCCCAGATGGGGGCGATCACGGCTCATGTGGAGTTTTTGTATGGGGAAGACCGTGTCACCCCCACGGAAGAACCGGAGGGGCTGATGCGGGATGCCCGTGCCGAACGCCGCGCAGCCCGGCTGCTGGCGACCTATCTGGAACCCAGCACCGACGTGCGGGAAAACGGCGTGGCGCGGCAGTACAGCACCTACGACGAGGACACGGTATACACCTTTCTGGAAGAGGGTGTGCCGGCCCTGATGGGGGAGGGCGAAGTCTACCTGAGCGACGCTTTCCGGAATCTGCAGGTGGCACCGCCCAAGATCTCGGTGGGCGTGTCGGTGCAGGGCAGCGTCCTCGACCTTGAGGTGGACACCGGCGCGTTCCCGATCGGGGAACTGAAGAGCCTGCTGAAGTCGCTCCACCAGAAAAAACGCTATCACCGCCTGCGGGATGGCCGCCTGCTCCGGCTGGACGATTCGCTGGAAGTGCTGGACGAGCTGAACGAGACACTGGAACTGTCGGGCGCAAAGCTGGGGCAGAACCACGCCCAGCTGCCGCTTTACCGCGCGCCCAGCCTGGATTGGGCGTTGTCGGGGCAGAGCGAAGTGCGTTTCAACCGGGATGATGCGTTCCGGCGGATCAGCCGGAGCTTCCATGCCGTCAAGGACAGCGAGTATACCCCGCCGGAATCCCTGCGCAAAGTGCTGCGCAAGTACCAGCGGGATGGTTACCGCTGGCTGCGGACATTGGACGGCTATGGGATGGGCGGCATCCTCGCCGACGATATGGGTCTTGGCAAGACGGTGCAGGTGCTCAGCTACCTGCTGGCCATGAAGGAGATCCGGCAGGGCGATGCAGACAAGCCGCTGCTGCCGAACCTCATTGTCTGCCCGGCCTCGCTGGTGCTGAACTGGGCCGAAGAGTGCAAAAAGTTCACGCCGGAGCTGCAATGCGTTGTGGTGGACGGCGACGCCGCGCACCGGGCAGAGCTGGCCGGGGGCTGGGCGGACGCCGATTTGGTGGTGACCAGCTACGATCTGCTGCGCCGGGATGCAGACCTCTACGAAGCGCAGGCGTTTTATGCCTGCATCCTCGATGAGGCGCAGGCCATCAAGAACCACACCACCCAGAAATACAAGGCGGTCTGCCAGATCCACAGCCGGGTGCGGTTCGCGCTGACCGGCACGCCTGTGGAAAACAGGCTGGGAGAGATGTGGAGCATCTTCTCCTTCCTGATGCCGGGCTATCTGCCCTCGTACAAGAGTTTCTGTGCCCGGTTCGAGAAGCCCATCGTGCAGGAGAAGGACCCAACGGCCGCCCGGCGGCTGAACCAGCTGACCGGCCCCTTCATCCTCCGGCGGATGAAGTCGGAGGTGCTGAAAGAGCTGCCGCCCAAGACGGAGAACGTCTACCGCATCGAGCTGGAGGAGCAGCAGCGGAAGCTCTACCTTGCCGCGGTGGTGGATGCGCGGGAAAAGCTGAAAGCGGCGAAGCCTGAGGACAAGATGGCGGTATTTGCCGTCCTGATGCGGCTGCGGGAGATCTGCTGCGACCCGCGGCTCATCGCCGACAACTGGGCGGGCGGCAGTGCGAAGCTGGATGCCTGCACCGAGCTGGTGACCTCAGCCGTGGAGGGCGGGCACCGCATCCTGCTGTTCAGCCAGTTCACGTCGATGCTGGATCTGCTGGCCAAGCGTCTGGACGAGGAGGGCGTCAGCCACTTCACGCTCCAAGGCTCTACGCCCAAGCCGGTCCGCGCCGAGCTGGTGCGCCGCTTCAATGGCGGCGAGGTCAGCGTGTTCCTGATCTCGCTGCGGGCGGGCGGCACCGGCCTGAACCTGACGGCAGCAGACATCGTGATCCACTACGACCCGTGGTGGAATGTGGCGGCGCAGAATCAGGCCACCGACCGCGCATACCGCATCGGCCAGCAAAATCCGGTGCAGGTGTACAAGCTGATCGCACAGGATACCATTGAGGAAAAGATCGTGGAATTGCAGCAGGCGAAACAGGATCTGGCCGACACCGTGACCGGCTCCGCCGATGGAGCCATCCTCTCGATGAAGCCGGACGAGCTGCTGGAACTGCTGGAAGCCGAAACATAACGACCCAAAAAGACGACCCAAAAAGGAAAGGACGAGAACAATGAAAGTCTGGGATCTCCACTGCGACACCCTGAGCGTGCTGCGCAATGCCGAAAAAGAAGGCAGACCCGCCTGCTTTGAAAAAAACAGCGGGCATATTGATCTTGAAAGATTACAGAAGGGAGATTATATGCTCCAATGCTTTGCGGCATTCGTCAATCTGGGCGACAAAACGCCGGGGGCGGATCCGCTGGTGACGGCACTGGAAGAGATCGACGTGTTCAAGCGGATCATGGCAAAGTATGCGGATCGGATCGCGCCGGTCTACACGGCGGCCGACATCCGGAAGAATGCCGAAGCCGGGAAGATCAGCGGAATGCTGACCATCGAGGAGGGCGGCGTCTGCAAGGGGAGTCTCGGCGTGCTGCGCCGGATGTATGAGCTGGGCGTCCGGATGATGACCCTGACGTGGAACCACGAAAACGAGCTGGCCAGCCCCAACGTGATCCCCAGCACCGGGGCACACCGGCTCTGGCCCTGCCAGCCCAATACCGAAACGGGTCTGACGGAAACGGGCTTTGCATTTCTGGCGGAGATGGAGCGGCTGCACATCATTGCCGATGTGAGCCATCTGTCGGACAAGGGCTTCTGGGATATTGCAGAGCACAGCACCCGGCCCTTTGTGGCCAGCCACTCCAACTGCCGGGCACTGGCACCCCACTGCCGCAATCTGACGGATGCGATGATCCGCGCCATTGCAGAGCGGGGCGGCCTGTCGGGTCTGAACTACTGCGCGGCCTTCCTTGACGATCAGCCTGCCCCGGAGCTTTGCCGGAGCACGGCGGCTCTGATGGCGAAGCACGCGGCGCATTTCAAGCAGGTGGGCGGCATCGAGATGATCGCCCTCGGCAGCGATTTCGACGGCATCGGCGGCAACCTTGAGATCGCCAGCTGCGACAAGATGCCGCTGCTGGCCGACGCCCTGCGCAAAGAGGGCTTTACCGAGGATGAGGTGGAGCAGATCTTCTGGCGGAACGCCCGGCGGTTCTTTGAGGAAAACTTGTAAAAAAATAATATAGAGGGAAATATGACGGATAGTATACAAATTTCGCTGCCCATGCTCTTGTTTCTGATGGGGATGACCGGGTTTGCCGGGTTTGTGGACTCGGCGGCGGGCGGCGGCGGGCTCATCAGCCTGCCGGCCTATCTCTTTGCAGGCCTGCCGGTCCACTACACCTACGGAACCAACAAGTTCAGCGCAGCCTGCGGCACCACCTTTGCGACGGTGAGCTTTTTCAAAAAGGGTGCCATGAACGTGAAGATCGGCATTCTGGCGGCGGTCGGCAGCTTTGCGGGCAGTGCGCTGGGATCCCACATCGTGCTGCTGCTCAGCGACGAAATGCTCCGGGCGATGATGCTGATCATCCTGCCCATCGCGGCGGTGCTGATCCTCTGGCGGCGGAAACTCCCGGATGAAAACAAGGATGACGGCATTCTGACCCCCAAAAAGACCGCCATTGCCCTCGGCATCGGGCTTGCCATCGGCCTGTACGACGGCATTTTCGGGCCGGGCACCGGAACCTTTGCCATCATCGCCTTCACCACCCTGATGGGCTTTGACCTGCGGACGGCCAACGGCAATGCCAAGGTGCTCAATCTGGCCAGCAACTATGCCAGCCTCATCACCTATCTGATGAGCGGGCTGGTGGTCTTCTCGGTGGGCATCCCGTGCGCCGTCAGCGGCATCGTGGGCAACCTGCTGGGCTCCCACTTTGCCCTGAAAAGCGGTGCAAAGTTCATCCGCCCCATGATGCTGGTGGTGCTCGTACTCCTGCTGGCGAAGATCCTTTCGGACGCGGTGCTGTAAAAACGCAAAAACGCCCTCGGAAGCCGCAAAAACCGGTTTCCGAGGGCGTTTTTTATGGATCAGAGGGATTCCAGAACCAGATCGTTGTCAAAGAACGCGATGCCGAAGGCACCGGGGCCGGCGTGGGTGCCGATGACGCAGCCGATCTGGTGGGTGAGGGGCTGCTCGAGGTGGAGGTTGTCGCACAGATAGGTCTGGAGCGGGGCGATCTCCCGGGGGCTGACCGTGTAACCGGCAAGCGCGGCGAAGGAGGGGTGGATGCCGCCCATCTCCTCGATCTTCTTGAACAGTGCCACATACGCACCGGGCAGGCCGCGGGCTTTGCCGGCCATGACGACCTTGCCCTCCTGAATGGCGATCAGGGGCTTGATGCCCAGCATCCCGCCGGCCACAGCGACGGCGGCGGACAGACGGCCGCCCTTGCGCAGGTATTTCAGGTCGTCGATGGCGGCAACGAGGTGCAGATGCTCCTTGGCGTGCTCAAGGATGGATACGATCTGCCCGGCGGTCTTGCCGGAATCCCGCAGATGGACGGCCAGACGAACCAGCAGAGCCTCGCCAAGGCAGACCGAAGCAGAGTCTACGAACAGGACATTGTCCACATTGGAGAGGTCTGCAGCAAGCTTGGCGCACTGGTAGGTGCCGGACAGCGCGTGAGACAGGAAGATGCCGATGACCTCGTCACCGGCGGCAGCCGCCTCGGTGAAGAACCGCTCGAACAGCTCGGGGCTGGGCTGGCTGGTGGTGGGCAGCTTATGGCAGGATGCAAGGTGCGTATAATATTCCGAGGGGGTCAGGTCGATGCCGTCCCGCAGCACGGTGCCGTCCTCGAGGGTGACGTTCAGGGGGATGACGGTGATGTTCAGTGCGGCGGCTTCGGCAGGCAGAATGTCGGATGCAGAATCGGTGAGAATGCGGATCATACAAGAATTACCTCCGTGGGGCGTGTACTCCCGGCAAACAAAACAACGTTTTTACAAAAAAGTCGAGAAAAGTATACCAGAACTTCCCCTGAAAAGTCAATCTCTTGAGGTAAAAAACTTTGACAGAACGCGAAACTCCCGGGCTTTGGGTTGCACCGGGGGTCTGGATGTGGTACAATGGCCGCACATTCTCAGCAAAATGGAGCAGCGGCAGGAGGCGGAGCGTTTGAATTGCAAAAAACTGCGGGTGGCAGGCCGTGCCTTCCTGCTCTGGGCGGGGATGGCGGCGGGCTTTTCGCTCCTGTGCCCCGGCGGAGTGGAAACGGCCGAGATCGGCGGGGCGGGGGATCTGCTGCGGATCTGCCTGCTCCTCCCGGCAGCGGAAGAACTGGTGTTCCGGGGCGGGGTGCAGCGGTGCCTGCGGCCGCTGGGAGCCGGTGCTGCCATCGGGCTGCAGGCCGTGCTGTTTGCGGCACTGCACGGCAGCCTGCGGGCGAAATGCTATGCCCTTGGGATGGGGCTGATCTTCGGCTGGGCGGCAGAACAGACCGGAGGTCTGGGAACCGGGCTGGTGCTCCACCTGCTGAACAATGGGATCATCGTGGCCGCGACGCTGGCAGAAAGAGGGATGGGATGACGGATTATGAACTGATGGGGCTTGCACTGGCCGAAGCCGCCGAAGCCGCCGCGCTGGGCGAGGTGCCGGTGGGGGCGGTCATCGCCAAGGACGGCGAGGTCGTGGCCGCAGCCCACAACACCCGGGAAACGGGCAAAAACGCCCTGCACCACGCCGAGCTGCTGGCCATCGACGCGGCCTGCAAAGCACTGGGCGGCTGGCGGCTGTGGCAGTGCGACCTTTTTGTGACACTGGAACCCTGCCCCATGTGCAGCGGAGCCATCCTCAACAGCCGGATCCGGCGGGTGGTCTACGGTGCGGCAGACGCCAAGGCGGGCTGCTGCGGTTCGGTGACGGATCTGTTTGCGCTGCCCTTCAACCATCATCCGGTGATCGAGCGCGGGCTGCGGGCCGAAGAAGCGCAGGCACTTCTGCAGGCGTTTTTTCTCCGCCTGCGGGAGCAGCGTGCCGGAAAACCCCGCTGGAAACCGCCTCAGAAGCCCTGAACCCCCCGAAAGAACCAAAAAAAGAGTGGGAACTGCGTGAAAAACCGGTCGTTCCCACTTTATTTTTTCGTCAAATTGTGCTATATTATTTAATGGAAACTTGTCGAAACCACGCATCATGCTGCTGGGCGCGCCGCAGTACCGGCCTTGACCGGAAAATTGGACAGAGCGCAGCTCCAGCGGGAGGCGGAGAGACAAGTTTTTCCTGCCCGCAGGGAAAACTCCCGGCAGGGCAGAGAACAAGTGACAGGAGGCGGAACTCTTGTACGATGACGATTTTGAACTGACCTTCGATCGGACCGAGGAAGACGACGCGCAGGAGCCGGTCAAGCTCCCGGCGGAGCAGCCCCAGCCTGCGGCGGAGGCAAAACCGGAGCCTGCCCCGGAGGAGCCGACCCGGGTGATCCCGGCGGTCTCGGCCCCGGAGGAAGCGACCCGGATCCTGCCGGAGCTGCCCCACCGGGAAGCCCCGAAGCCCGCAGAACCGGCCCCCCAGCCGACGCCGGCGGCACCCTCCAACGGGTACACCGTGCTGATCTCCGGGGGCGACCGCGGCATCGGCGCGGCTGCAGCGCGGGCGTTTTACGCGGCGGGCTACCGTGTGGCGGTGCTCTACCACACCCACGCGGACGCAGCGGCAGCTCTCGAGAAGGAGCTGCCGGGCTGCACCGTGGTGCAGTGCGACGTGGCCAGCCGCGCCAGCTGTGAGCTGGCGTTCCACACCGTGGAGCAGGCCATGGGGCGGGTGGATGTGCTGGTGAGCAATGCGGGCATTGCCCAGCAGAAGCTGTTTACCGACATTGCCCCCGACGAGTGGCAGCGGATGCTGGACGTCCACCTGACCGGTGCCTTCAACCTCTGCCAACTGGCTTTGCCGGGCATGATCCGGCGGAAGTATGGCCGGATCCTGACCGTGAGCAGTATGTGGGGGCAGACCGGCGGCAGCTGCGAAGTCCACTACTCGGCTGCCAAAGCGGGTCTGATCGGCCTGACCAAGGCCTTGGCCAAGGAAGAAGGCCCCAGCGGGATCACCGTCAACTGCGTGGCCCCGGGGGTCATCGACACCGACATGATGGCCTCGTTTACCGCCGAGGACAAAGCGGCTCTGGCCGAGGAGACCCCGGTGGGGCGGCTCGGCACGGCCGACGAGGTGGCGAAGCTGCTGGTCTATCTGGCCGGTGAGGACGCCGGATACATCACCGGGCAGGTGTTCGGCATCAACGGCGGTCTGGTGATCTGATGGCACTGGAACAACGATATCACAACATCCCCGTGCGGGATTTTCCCCAGAGTGAAAAGGAGAGAGCGAAATGAGCATGACTTTAAAGGAACTGTTGACCAAAGGCGAGGGCACCCTGTCTGCACAGGAGGCAAAGGCTCTGGCCTCACAGTGCAGAATGGATGTGGAAACGCTCTATACACTTCTGGAGGAACGGGGCATCAAGATCTTGGACGAGGCAGAGGCCGATACCAGTCTGGACGTGGACAGCATCCTTGCCGAAGTCGAAAACGCCGAGAACAACAGCGATGATCTGGGTCTGGGCGACGAGAGCGAGGAAGATGCGGCCGAGGAGAACCCGGCGGATCTGAAAGCGGCGATGGATGAGCTGCTGGATGACCCTGTGAAAAACTACCTCAAGCAGATCGGCCAGATCCCGCTGCTGAGTGCCGAGCAGGAAGTGGAACTGAGCAAGCGGATCCACGCCGGTGCCGAGGCCGCGCACATCCTGCAGGCCGATCGCTCCAAGTACGGCGCACCCGAATACATCAAGAAGAACAGTGCCCGTTTCTCCTTTGAGGAGGACGAGAACAGCCGCAGCTACAACGAGGATCTCGATGAGGACGGCAACGAGAAGTCCAGCGAGGACGCGGAGGAAAAGGCGGCCGAGGAAGAGGCGATGGAAGCCGTGGAGAACGGCCCCCTGACCGAAGAGCGTCGGCAGGAGCTGCTCAAGATCCGCCGCGACGGTCTGAACGCCCGCCGCAGCCTGAGCGAGGCCAACCTGCGTCTGGTGGTCTCCATTGCCAAGAAGCACGTGGGGCACAATCTGGCCTTCCTCGATCTGATCCAGGAGGGCAACATCGGCCTCATCAAGGCGGCTGAAAAGTTCGACTGCGACCGCGGCTTCCGCTTCTCCACCTACGCAACGTGGTGGATCCGGCAGGCCATCACCCGCGCCATTGCGGATCAGGCCCGCACCATCCGCATCCCGGTCCACATGGTCGAGACCATCAACCGGATGCGGCAGGCCACCAATCAGCTGGTCTACCAGAACGGCCACGAGCCGACGCCGGAAGAGCTGGCAAAGGCCATGGATATGAGCGTCGAGCGCGTCCGTGAGATCCAGCGGATGGCGCAGGAGCCGGCCAGCCTGGAAAGCCCCGTCGGTGAGGAAGAAGATTCCTCGCTGGGCGATTTCGTTGCCGACGAAAACGCCGAGGCTCCCGGCAAGGCGGCAGACCGTGCGATGGTGGCGCAGCAGATCAATCAGGCCCTCAAGAGCCTGACCCCCCGTGAGGAAAAGGTCATCCGTCTGCGCTTTGGTCTGGACGATGGCCGCCCCCGCACCCTCGAGGAAGTGGGCCGCGACTTCGGCGTTACCCGTGAGCGTGTCCGCCAGATCGAGGCCAAGGCCATCCGCAAGCTGCACAGCCGCAAGTGCCTTGCCCTGCTGAACGGTCTGATTGAGTAAGAGAGCGTCCTTCAAAAGAGCTTCTGCGCTGCAGAGGCTCTTTTTCCGCAATTTGGCTCCCCTCCGTAGGGGAGCTGGCTGCGCCAAAGCGCAGACTGAGAGGTTTTTCAAAACTTTTTTGCAGAAAACCCTTGCCAAACGTCGCTTTTTATGGTAAACTAATTGAGCTGTGATTGTGCTGCTATAGCTCAGTTGGTAGAGCGCATCCTTGGTAAGGATGAGGTCTCCAGTTCAAATCTGGATAGCAGCTCCAGCTCAGACACCTTGAAGCCTTTGGGTTTCAGGGTGTTTTTGTTTTGGGTAGCTTGAGCGAGCGACAACCACCAGCTCTGCTGGTGGAGTAGAAAATGCTTTAGCTATAAGATTCAAGCGAAGCGAGATGACAGAGAAATTGTCATCTTAGAAGATGCACTTTGCAACATAGCTCGTTAGAGCGGTAGGGCAGGTAATGCAGATGAAAGATGCTTGCTCGTGGCCCCTTAAGGGGCTTTGCCAGTAAGGTGCCCTTCTAGGGCTTACTCAAGCCACCGGCTCAGCCGGTGGTTTTGACTGTCCGGTCTTTTTGGCAGCAGAAAGCACCGAGGGCCGCAGCGTCTTGTACAGACCTGCGACCCTCGGTGTTTTTGGGGGAAACGTTGTCGGAACGGAATGACGTCAGTTAGAAATCGACCTCGGTATCATAGTAGCAGCACTTGAGCAGCTTCTCCATCTCTTCCTGACTGGGCTGACGGGGGTTCGAGCCGGTGCAGGCGTCGGCGATGGCGTTCTTGGCGATCTCGGGCAGCCGTGCGAGGAACACATCCTCGGGCACGAAGCCCTGCTCCGCGGGGTAGGAATCCGGGCCGTAATGCTGGATGCAGTGGGGGATGTTGAGCGCGTCGTTCATGCCGCGCAGATAGTCGATGAGCAGCTTGACCTTTTCATCGTCGTTGGCACCGCCCAGCTTCATCTCGTCGGCAATCACGCCGTAACGCTTCTTGGCCTCAGGATCCTTGGCGTTGAAGGCGATGACCTTGGGCAGGTACATGGCGTTGGCTGCACCGTGGATGATGTGGGCACCGTAGTCGGCAAAGGCGGCACCGGTCTTGTGCGCCATGGAATGGACGATGCCCAGCAGTGCATTCGAGAAGGCCATACCCGCGAGGCACTGCGCGTTGTGCATGGAATCGCGCTTGGCCATATCGCCGTTGTAGCTGTCCACCAGATCGCCTTGGATCATCCGGATGGCGAAGATGGCCAGCGGATCGGTGTAATCGCAGTGTGCGGTGGAGACGTAGGCCTCGATCGCATGGGTCATGGCGTCCATACCGGTGTGTGCCACCAGCTTCTTGGGCATGGTCTCGGCCAGATCCGGATCCACGATGGCGACGTCGGGCGTGATCTCAAAATCGGCGATGGGGTACTTGATGCCCTTGTTGTAATCGGTGATGATGGAGAACGCGGTCACTTCGGTCGCGGTGCCGGAAGTGGAAGAAATGGCGCAGAAATGCGCCTTGCGGCGGAGCGGCGGGATGCCGAAGACCTTGCACATCTCTTCAAAGGTGATGTCGGGATATTCGTACTTGATCCACATGGCCTTGGCTGCGTCGATGGGGGAGCCGCCGCCCATTGCGATGATCCAGTCCGGCTCAAATTTGAGCATGGCCTCGGCACCGCGCATGACGGTCTCGACCGAGGGATCCGGCTCGATGCCCTCAAACAGTTCCACTTCCATGCCGGCTTCCTTCAGGTAGGAAACCGCGCGGTCGAGGAAGCCAAACCGTTTCATGGAGCCGCCGCCGACACAGACGATGGCTTTTTTGCCGGTAAAGGTCTTGAGGGCCTCCAGAGCACCCTTGCCGTGGTAGAGATCGCGGGGGAGTGTGAATCGAGCCATAGTGCATACCTCCAAATCAAATCGTCCAATACGCTCGTAAGATTTCACAAAATGTGAAAAAATTAA
The DNA here is from genome assembly GCA_934533135.1 of uncultured Faecalibacterium sp. GTDB lineage: Bacteria > Bacillota > Clostridia > Oscillospirales > Ruminococcaceae > Faecalibacterium. The sequence goes on along the minus strand of CAKTBG010000031.1, from coordinate 10,485 downwards.
CCAATTCTCCTGTAAATAGTGTACCGCAAAAAAGGGAAAACTTCAAGAAACGAACATGGAGAAAAAACCAGCGTATTTTGGGCATTTTGACGGAACAGGACGGGCGGCTCCCGCCAAAGGCAGGCAGCAAAAAAAGCCACCTGAATCTCAAAGGATTCAAGTGGCTTTGCTGTGGAGCTGCTATCCAGATTTGAACTGGAGACCTCATCCTTACCAAGGATGCGCTCTACCAACTGAGCTATAGCAGCAAATGGCGACCCGGATCGGGCTCGAACCGACGCCCCCCAGCGTGACAGGCTGGTGCTCTAACCAACTGAGCTACCGGGCCATGATCGCTCAAGTTCATCGTTTCGGCAGATGACCGCCGGAACGTAGCTTATTATACAAGATGGATGCGGCGTTGTCAAGCATAAAATCCGGAAAACCGTAAAAAGATGCGAAAAGAACGGCTTTTGGATGCAAAAAAGCCCCCCGGCTAAAAACCGGGAGGCAGAGACTGAACAAGATGGAAGAAATTCGCAGATCAGGCGAGGTCTTCGCCGTTGGAAGCGATGACCTTCTTGTACCAGTAGAAGGAGTCCTTCCGCTCGCGGCTCAGATCGCCGGTGCCGTCGTCGAACTTGTTGACGTAGATGAAGCCGTAACGCTTGGCCATCTCGCCGGTGGAGGCGGAAACGAGGTCGATGCAACCCCACGGGGTGTAGCCCATCAGGTCGACGCCGTCCTTGACGGCCTCGGCCATCTGCTCGATGTGCTGGCGCAGGTAGTCGATGCGGTAGCTGTCATGCACCTTGCCGTCCTCGCCCTTGACGTCGTAGGCACCCAGACCGTTCTCCACGACCATCAGGGGAATGTGGTAGCGGTCGTAGATCTCATTCAGGGTGTAGCGCAGGCCGATCGGGTCGATCTGCCAGCCCCAGTCGGAAGCCTTCAGGTAGGGGTTCTTTTTGCCGCCCATGATGTTGCCGCTGATGTCGTCGGTGTCCTTGTGGGTGGTGACGCAGTTGGACATATAATAGCTGAAGGTGTAGAAATCGACGGTGCCAGCCTTCAGGATGGCGGCATCCTCCGGCTCCTGTTTGATGGTGATGTCGTTCTCCGCAAAGTAACGCTTCATGTAGCAGGGGTACTCGCCGCGGACGTGCAGATCGGAGCAGAACCAGTTCATGGTCTGCATCTGCTTCTGGTTGGCGACAACATCGGCCGGGTCGCAGGTCAGCGGGTAGGTGGTGACGAAGCAGATCATGCAGCCCATCTTGAACTGGGGATAGTTGTCGTGGGCGTACTTGACCGCCTTGGCACTGGCCACGAACTGGTGATGCAGAGCCTGAAAACGCTCCTGCTTGTTGTCGGGCACATCGGCGGTGGAGCCTTCAAAGCCTTGGATCGTGCCCGTCTCGAGGATCGCGCCCATGGGCATGGTGCCGCAGTTGATCTCGTTGAAGGTCAGCCAATACTTGACCTTGTCCTTGTACCGCTCAAAGATCGCCTTGCAGTAGTTCATGTAGAACTCGATCAGCTCGCGGGATGCCCAGCCGTTGTATTTTTCGACCAGAGCGTAAGGCAGCTCGTAGTGGCTGATGGTGACCAGCGGCTCGATGCCGTGCTTTTTGCAGCAGTCGAACACGCGGTCGTAGAACGCGAGACCCTTCTCGTTCGGCTCGGTCTCCATGCCGGTGGGGAAGATGCGGGTCCAGTTGATGGAGGTGCGGAAGGTCTTGAAGCCCATCTCGGCGAAGAGGGCGATGTCCTCCTCGTAGTGGTGATAGAAATCAATGGCCTCGTGGCTGGGGTACAGACGGTCAGGGTGGATCGAGGTCGTCACCCATTTCGGGGAGGTGTGGGAGCCGTTGGTACACAGATCGGGAACGCTGGGACCTTTGCCGTCCACATCCCACGCACCCTCGAACTGGTTTGCTGCGCAGGCACCGCCCCACAGGAAATCATCACGGAAAACGCTCATAGAAAATACCTCATCTTTCGTCGAAATTGTTCGAGCCTTGTCTGCGCACAGCCGGAAACAGCTTCCTGCACCGTCCGGTACACGCGCTTTGCCTTCTCATCAACAGCTCTTCTTAATGATAACCAAAAGAGCGGAAGGATGCAAGCATTTGAGAATGTAAGGGCTTACAAAGATGCCGCAAAAATTTTGGGAAAGTTGACGAACCCAAAAAGAAAACGCACAGAATCTTGCGATTCTGTGCGTTTCTGGCAGGGGTAGTAAGTCTCGAACTCACGGCACGCGGTTTTGGAGACCGCTGCTCTACCAACTGAGCTATACCCCTAGATGTGCTGCATCCGTTGGATGCTTGATTATTATATAAAATCAGACGGAAAATGTCAAGCACATTTTTCAAGTTTTTGTTCCGCAGCAGCCGCAGCCCTCTTTGACGGCGGGCAGGCTCTGCGCCAGCTGTTCCAGCGTGACGCTGTCGATATAGTGGTTGATGACGTCATCCAACCCGCTCCAGAAGGGCAGGGTGAAGCACTGGTCGGACATGGGGCACTCGTTGGTCTCGCTGCCGAGGCAGGGGATGGGAGCCACGCTTCCTTCGATGGCGCGGAGGATCTCACCGGCGGTGTAGTCGGCGGGGGCCTTGGTCAGGCGGTACCCGCCCTGGCTGCCCCGCTCGCTCTTGACCAGCCCCACCCGAGCCAGCGGGGTGACGATCTGCTCGAGGTATTTTAAACTGAGGTTCTGCCGCTCGCTGATCTCTTTCAGCGAGACGGTGGTGCCGGGTGCATAGCGGGCCAGCTCCGCCATCAGCCGCAGTGCATAGCGGCTCTTGGTCGAAAATTTCATAGTGTTCTCTCTCCTTGCTCACTCGGTTATAGTATAGCACGCCGCTCGGGGTTTGAAAAGCGAAAACTCTTGTGCAAACAAAAAAGGTCTGCTATCATAGAATGGAGAAACTATGGAACATCGGAGGAAACGCGACTATGAGTCAGAAGATCGACCCCGCTGCCGCCATCCGTCTGCTGGACGCAGGCAAGGCGGTGGCCGTGGACGTCCGGGAGCCGGACGAATTTCAGGTGGGGCACATCCCGGGTGCAAAGCTGCTGCCGCTGGGCGAAGTGCTGCGCCGTGCCGGAGAGGTGCTGCCCGACAAAAACGCACCGTGGCTGATCTACTGCCGCACCGGACGCCGGAGCGCGGACGCGGTGCAGAAACTGGAAAGCCTCGGCTATACCGACCTGTACGACCTCGGCGGCATCCTGAGCTGGCCGTATGAGATCGAAGGGGATTTTGAGGGGCATTTTTAATAGCCCTCTCAGTCAGCTTCGCTGACAGCTCCCCCATGGTGGGAGCCCTTGGCAGATCGGGAAACTTGGATCGGATCGAGCAAAGCTTACGATGGCGTAAAATGGCGGGCTCTGCGGTGCAGGGCAGAAAGGATCAAAAATGGGATTTGACCCGAAGAAGTTTGCCGGTGCGCACTGCGGATGCCGGTATCAGCAGGACTACCGCCCGACGCTGGGCCGGGATGGAAAGAAAGAGTCCGGAACGCTGGAAGTCATCAAGTTCTATTACGATGGAGCCATCCGGATGGAGCAGCACTGCTACGGGGAGGCGGCGACCTTTGTGTTCGGCGTCTGGGCATCCGGCATGGACGAAGACGGCACCCTCCACTGGGATCTGCCCGACCGGAAAAAGAGCTATTACGACGCGGACTATCTGCCCCAAAAGCTGGATCGGGTGGACGAAGCCGGGAATCTCTATTTCGACGGGTCGCCCTTCCCGTGGAAGCTGGCGGACGATTTCGAGGAGGACAAACGCTGGGGCTACCCCCGCTGGAAGGTTCTGCTGGGCAAGCTGACCGGCCGGGGAACGAAGTGAAAACGAAAAAATTGGGTAAAAAATCCGGAATCTCTGCAATTCCTATTGACATACTGGGAATACTGGGGTATAAATATAGTGCTGCCCTGTGAGGCCGGTGCGGAACCGGCTGCCGGGGCAAGCACAAAAGAGATCGTTCCCGGGTGCAGAACCCGGGTTTTATCCAGATGAAAGGACAGATTCCCTATGGAAACGGAAAAGGTTGTTTACCTTGATAATGCTGCGACCACGGCCTGCGCACCCGAAGTGCTGGCTGTGATGGTCGAGGCTCTCAGCGGAGCCTGCGGCAACCCCAGCAGCCATTACAGCGTCGGCTACGAGGCAAAGGAATTTGTGGACACCGGCCGCGCACAGGTCGCCAAGGCCATCCACGCATCCCCGGCGGAGATCTTCTTCACCGGCTGCGGCTCGGAGGCCGACAACTGGGCGGTGAAGGGCACTGCCTTTACCAAGGCTCGCCAGAATAAGAAGCACCTCATCACCAGTGCCTTCGAGCACCACGCCATCATGCACAGCATGGCGGCTCTCGAGCGGATGGGCTTTGAGGTCACCTATATCCGCCCGACCTCCGAGGGCTACATCCGCCCCGAGGACGTCGAGGCCGCCATCCGCCCCGATACCGCACTGGTCAGCATCATGATGGCCAACAACGAGATCGGCACCATCCAGCCCATCAAGGAGATCGCGGAGATCGCCCACAAGCATGGCGTCTGGATGCACACCGATGCAGTGCAGGCGGTGGGTGCCATCCCCGTGGACGTGCAGGAGCTGGGCGTGGATATGCTCTCGATGAGCGCGCACAAGTTCAACGGCCCCAAGGGTGTGGGTGCGCTCTACTGCCGCAAGGGGATCTGGCCCCAGAACCTGATCGACGGCGGCAGTCAGGAAGCCCGCCACCGCGCCGGCACCGAGAACGTGGCCGGCATCGCCGGTATGGGCAAGGCTCTGGAGATGGCCACCGGCAACCTCGAAGCCCGCATGAAGCACGAGGCTGAGCTGCGGGATTATGTCATCGACCGGGTGCTGAAGAACATCCCGGAGGCACGTCTGAACGGCGGCCGCGCCCATCGTCTGCCCGGCAACGTCAACATCAGCTTCCCGGGTCTGGAAGGTGAGACCATCCTGCTGGATCTGGATATGCACAACATCTGCGCTTCCACCGGCAGTGCGTGCAACTCCGACAGCCTCGACCCCAGCCATGTTCTGCTGAGCATCGGTGTGCCGGAAGAGATCGGCCACGGCTCGATGCGCTTTACGTTCGGCCCGCAGAACACGATGGAAGAAGCAAAATACCTGTGCGACGTGCTGGAGGAAGTGATCCCCCGCCGCCGTGCGATGAGCTGTATGTGGCTGCAGGGGCAGAACAAGGCCCGCCAGTTCAGCCTGAAGGGAGAGCAGTAATTATGGCAAGTATGTATAGTGCAAAGGTCATGGAGCATTTCGCAAATCCGCACAACGTTGGCGAGATCCCCGACGCAAACGGCGTGGGTGAGGTCGGCAACCCCAAGTGCGGCGACATCATGCGGATGTACCTGAAGATCGAGAACAATGTCATCGTAGACGTCAAGTTCCTCACCTTCGGCTGCGGTGCTGCCATCGCAACCAGCAGCATGGCCACCGACCTCATCAAGGGCAAGACCATCGACGAGGCTCTGAAGCTGACCAACAAAGCCGTTGTTGAAGCTCTGGAAGGTCTGCCTCCCATCAAGGTCCACTGCTCGGTTCTGGCAGAGCAGGCTGTCAAGGCTGCCCTGTCCGACTACTATCGTCGTCAGGGCATCGACCCGGAACCCATCGTCGGCAAGCTCGAAGAGGACTGCGAGCATTGCGGCGGCGAGAGCTGCGGCCACTGAGCGGCTTTCAGAAACAACTGAAATGAAACGATAAGGCCCGGAAGTTTTCCACACGCGTCTGACGATGCGGTGGAAAGCTTCCGGGTCTTTTTTGTGTTAGAACAAAATCTGCGCAGCTTACCAGCTCTTGGTTTCCTTGGCGGAGTCGTGCTGCTTTTTGCGCTCCTCGACCATCTTGGCGAACCACTCGACCATGGCGGGATCCTGATGGGAGAAGAAGGAGCTTTGCTGTTTATCGAGGGCGGCGATCTGGGCCATTTCGCCGTCGGTGAGGGCGAAATCGAAGACATCGAAGTTTTCGCGCATCCGCTCGATGTGGGTGGACTTGGGGATGACCACCACGCCGCGCTGCAGGTGCCAGCGGAGCATGACCTGCGCGGTGCTCTTGCCGTGGGCGGCGGCAATGGCGGTCAGGACGGGGTCGGTGAACAGACCGCCGCGACCCTCGCCGAAGGGAGCCCATGCCTCAATCTGGACGCCGTACTTCTTCATCCACTTCATGGCCTCGGTCTGCTGGTTGTAGGGATGGGTCTCGACCTGATTGACCATGGGGCGGATGCGGTTGAAGTTGGCGAACTCTACCAGACGGTCGGCGTAGTAGTTGGACACGCCGATGGCGCGGATCTTGCCGGCTTCATAGAGCTTTTCGAGGGCGCGCCATGCGCCGTAGGCATCGCCGAAGGGTTGGTGCAGGAGCACGAGGTCAAGATAGTTGGTCTTGAGCTTGCGCATGGAGTCCAGCACCGATTTTTCGGCGGCTTCCTCGCCGTAGTGCTCCAACCAGACCTTGGTGGTCAGGAAGATCTCTTCCCGCGGAACACCGGACTTCTGGATGGCGGAGCCGACCTGCTCTTCGTTGAAATAGCTCTGGGCGGTGTCGAGAGAGCGGTAGCCCACCGACAGCGCGTCCAGCACGCAGCGTTCGCACTCGTCCTGCGTGACCTGATAGACGCCATAGCCCAGCTGCGGCATCCGGACGCCATTGCTTAACGTAACATACTGCATAAAAAGTACCTCCCGTTGAAAGTTGCACTGGAAATGAATTGCTTCTGGTGGTATTATAAAACCCGGTAGTGGCTACCGGTCAAGAGGAAAAACAAAAAATGCAACTGGATGTTACAGGAGGGGGCACCGCGATGCTGTACACGATGAAGCAGGTCTGCGAACAGACCGGAATGAACTATGAGACGCTGAAACTCTACTGCAAAGAGGGATTGATCCTCGACGTGAAGCGGGATAAGAACAACTACCGGATGTTCGACGAAAAGCACATCGAGTGGATCAAGGGGCTGAACTGCCTGCGCCGCTGCGGGCTGAGCCACGCGGAGATGAAAGCGTATCTGGACCTCTGCCTGAAAGGGTCGGCCAGCATCCGGGAGCGGCAGGCGATGCTGGAGGAGAAGCGGGAGGCTCTGCTTCGCCAGCAGGCCGAGATCCAGAAGTCCATCGACTACATCGACTGGAAACAGAACCTGTATCAGGAAATGCTGGAGGGCCGCCGACCCTATGTGAGCAATCTGGTGCGGTAAAGTGAAGTCAAACACAAAAGCCCGGTGAGGGGATGGCTCTTGAAGAGCGGCATCGTCTCATCGGGCTTTTGTGCAACGATCACAACGCCAGACATTCCAGCACGGCGTTCACGACATCCAGCGGAACCTGCCCCGGCGCGCTGGCGGTGCCGGGGTTGGCAAAGGTCATGGCGGAGCCGAAGGCTTCTCCGCACAGGCGGCTGACGGCACCAAGGGCACCCATGCTCATGGTGATGACAGGGGTCTCGGGGTGGCAGTCGGCCATCTCTGCGGTCGCCGCCAGCAGCTCGAGCACATCGGCCCGGCAGGTCGGCATGACGGCCAGCTTCGGCAGGTCGGCTCCGACGCGCTGCATGGCGGTCAGCCGGGCGACCATCTCTGCACGAGGCGGTGTTTTCTGGAAGTCGTGGCTGGAACAGACGACCTTCAGCCCGGCGGCGTGCGCCTGCGCAATCAGGCCGGGCAGAGCGTCGCCGGTGGGGAAGAACTCGATGTCCAGCAGGTCGGCCGCGCCGGAAGCGCAGACGGCGGCGCAGAATGCCGCGTACTGCCCGGCGGCCAGAGCCGTTTCACCGCCTTCGGCCTTGGTGCGGAAGGTGACGAGCAGCAGCTTTTCGCCCAGCGCATCCCGCAGGCTGTGCAGGCAGCGGGTGAGGGCGGCGGCGTCCAGCACATCGGCAAACCAGTCGGCCCGCCATTCCACACAATCCGCGTTCAGGGTGGAAAACGCGGCGGCTTGTTCCAAGATGGAGGCTTCGCTCTGCGCCACGATGGGCAGAATGACCTTGGGGCGGCCCTCTCCGATCCGGCAGCCCCGCACGGCGACACAAGACATAACAGACACTTCCTTTATTCGATGATCTGCCCCAAGCATACCCTGTGGGGGCGGCGGTTGTCAAGCCTGCCGGAGCAAAATGGGATTCTCGGCTCCTTTTTGGTCAAAATGGCTCTTGAGAAATGAGCCGGGATACAGTACAATAAGCGCAGTAAGGGCAGTGTGGCCAATTCGGGTCACACTGCCCTTTTTATTGGGTAGCTTGAGCGAGCGACAACCACCAGCTCTGCTGGTGGAGTAGAAAATGCTTTAGCTATAAGATTCAAGCGAAGCGAGATGACAGAGAAATTGTCATCTTAGAAGATGCACTTTGCAACATAGCTCGTTAGAGCGGTAGGGCAGGTAATGCAGATGAAAGATGCTTGCTCGTGGCCCCTTAAGGGGCTTTGCCAGTAAGGTGCCCTTCTAGGGCTTACTCAAGCCACCGGCTCAGCCGGTGGTTTTGACTTGTAAGAGGGGTAAGAATATGAAAGAAGATGTACAGCCGATCCAGTCGGCAAAGGTAAAAACGACCGCGCAGGTTCTCGTGGACTGCCTCGAAGCCGAGGGCGTGGATGTGATGTTCGGCATTCCGGGCGAGGAGACGCTGGATCTGATGTTTGCCATCCGGGACAGCCACATTCGCTTCATCCCGGTGCGCCATGAGCAGGGCGCGGCATTCATGGCCGATGTGTATGGCCGTCTGACTGGGCGGGCCGGTGTCTGCCTGTCCACCCTTGGCCCCGGTGCCACCAACCTCGTCACCGGCGTGGCCGACGCGTATCTGGACGGTGCGCCGCTGGTTGCCATCACCGGACAGGTCGGCACCGACCGGATGCAGCTGACCAGCCACCAGTATCTGGATCTGACCGCGATGTTCGAGCCGATCACCAAGCGGTCGAAGCAGATCATCCGCCCGGATACGGTGGGCGAGATCGTCCGGCTGGCGTTCAAGCACGCAGAAAAGGGCAAGCCGGGTGCGACCCATATCGACCTGCCCCAGAACATCGCCAAAATGCCTGCCGATGCCATGCCGCTGAAACGGCAGCAGATCCATGATCTGTATGCCGATCCGATCCACATTGCGGCGGCCGGCAAGATCATCAGCGAAGCCAAGAATCCGGTCATCCTCGCCGGTGCCGGTGCCGTCCGCGGCCATGCGGCCGCTGCCATCACCGAACTGGCTGACCGGCTTCATATCCCGGTGGTCAATACCATGATGGCCAAAGGCATCATCCCGAAAGACGACAAATACAGCCTGTGGACCATCGGCATCCCCCAGAAGGACTATGTAAATCAGGTGTTCGACCGCGCCGATGTGGTCATCGCCATTGGCTACGACATTGTGGAGTGCGCACCGGCCAAGTGGGGTGCCCGCCCGGATATGACCATCGTACACATCGACAATGCCCCCGCGGACGTCAACAAGCGGTATCAGCCAGCGGTCGAGGTCGTGGGCAATATTTCGGAGAGCGTCTATGAGATCCTCCGCTGCACCCACCGCAGCGACGAGCCGGAATTTGCGCTGGCACTCCGGCAAACCATGGTGGAAGAGCATGAACGGATGGCACAGGATGACAGCTGCCCCATGAAGCCTGCCCGCATCCTGTCCGATGTGCGGAAGGTCATGGGGTGCAGCGATATTCTGGTCAGCGATGTGGGTGCGCACAAGATGTGGATCGCCCGTCACTACGACTGTTATGAGCCGAATACCTGCCTGATCTCCAACGGCTTTGCCAGCATGGGCTTCTCCATCCCGGGCGCATTTGCGGCCAAACTGCTGTATCCCGAAAAGAAGGTGCTGGCGGTCTGCGGCGACGGCGGCTTCATGATGAACAGTCAGGAGCTGGAGACCGCTGTCCGCGAAAAGGTGCCCTTCGTGACCCTGATCTGGGAGGATTCCAGCTATGGCCTGATCAAGTGGAAGGAGCAGGAACAGTTCGGCGGGGAGCACTGTTTTGTGGACTTCTCGAACCCGGACTTCAAACTGCTGGCGGAGGCTATGCATTGCAAAGGCTACCGGGTCGAGAAGGCAGAGGATCTGATCCCGACGCTGGAAGAGGCGTTCCGGCAGACGGTACCCAGTGTGATCGTGGTGCCCGTGGACTACAGCGAGAACATGAAGCTTTCGGCACATCTGAAAGAGGTCTATGCCCAGCAGCAGGAATAAGAACGGATACTTATATTATAACGGATACCTATATTATATAGAGAGATCGAGCAGCAGGCTTTCCCGGCGGAGAGCCTGCTGTTTTTGGGTCTGCAAGGCGGAATGCAAAAGAATTTGAAAAAATCGGTAAAAAAGTGTTGACAGGAAGGCGGGTTCGTGGTATTATACTCAAGCACCAAGTGCGGCACGAAAGAATGACTTCTAAGAGCCGCTGAGAAGTAAAACGGAAGAACCAATATGAGGACGTAAGATTCGAGCGAGAAGCTGAGAAATCTACGAAC
>CAKTBG010000030.1 GCA_934533135.1 uncultured Faecalibacterium sp. | reverse complement strand
TTCTCTTTGTCTAGGGCTAAAGCCGTTTTTATTCCACCAGCGGAGCTGGTGGTTGTCGCTCGCTCAAGCTACCCAACAAAAACACCCTTCCTTTCACGGAAATCCGCAAAAGGAAGGGTGTTGAACTCAATATCCTGCTGTCGTGCCAGTCACAGCATATTTCTACCAGAAAGGCCGATAAAAGCTGTTATTCTGCACGGCACCTCAAGCACTTTTGAGCGTAGAGCTGTGATTAGCAGTTCTCAGCGAAGTACTTAATGGTACGGACCATCTGAGAGGTGTAGGAGTTCTCGTTGTCGTACCAAGACACGACCTGAACCTGATAGGTGTCGTCGTAGCTACGCTAAATTTCGCACATTTTCAAGTGATTCTTCACAATTTCGCAACAACAGTTACAGTACCAGAACGCACCGTTGTCGTACCAAAACCGGTTTGTTCGTACCATAATTATATCACGTTTTAACGTTATTTGCAAGATTTTGCGAAGTTTTTCTCCAAAGTCCATTTTTTGCCTTTCAAAGATGAACTTTTACTGTTGTTTTTGTTCGGAGCACCCGGGGTCCTAGGCTCCCGCCGGGGCGTTCGCCTTCCCGGAGCTGCTCCTCCGCCATGTGAAGTTGGTATTCGTATGTATCGTTTTTTCCGGATCATTTTTCATTCTCCTGCGCATCAGTCATCGTGCTGCGGCAGATTGATACGGATTTCTTTCCTGAAAATACAATAGAACCCCATCAAAACACGTCTTATATCCTTCATTTACGGGGTGAGTTTCAAAGGATACCGCTCTATCTGTTCATGGTTGCGAACGTCCTTCTTTTTCCTTTTATGAAAATTTCCCCGGACTGAATTTTGAACAGGGGTAATAAATATGCGGCATTTTAGTTTGATATAGAACAATATAGTCATTAGAAAACCGTGTACATGCTCTCGGATTAAATCAACATCTACACGGTTTCAGATAAACTTACGCTTTATATCCCTTTTCGCAGATCACATTGACCACTTCGTCAACATACTTCTGGCAGGTATCATGGTCGGGGGCTTCTACCATCACACGCACGACCGGCTCGGTGCCAGACTCACGGACGAGGATCCACCCCATCGTAAAACCGGATCATCCGCTTCATCTCATCCACTGTAAAGGTATCAATGACGGTTTTGGGCTGACGAAGGGGCTTTACTTTTCTGGCCGGATTGTCCCGCTCTTCCAGATAGCCTTCGTTTACCAGATAGTTGAACCATGTCCGCCAGACCTTGAGCAGATCGTTGATATACCGGGGCGTGCTGCCCATGTCCTGCTTTTCCTTCATCAGATCCCGGATGTGATGCGGCTTAACCTCTTCCAGTTCCGTGACCTGCTTCCATTCCAGAAAGTCCACCAGAAACCGTGTCGCAGCCCGGTAGTTGCGCTGGGAGCCCTTGGCCAGATGGCGGCATTCACAATCATACAGAAATTCGTCGCGGAGATCTTTCAAACACATAAAAAAACACCCTTTCTCTCATGGAAAAACCACAAAAGAAAGGGTGCAAAAATCTTAAAATGGTTGTCGTACCAAGTCAGGCTTGTCCGTAGTTGAGCAAGACAAACTCCAGCCGACAAATCATCCAGTTTTTAACGCAGCTGCGCGATTAGCAGTTCTCAGCGAAGTACTTAATGGTACGGACCATCTGAGAGGTGTAGGAGTTCTCGTTGTCGTACCAAGACACGACCTGAACCTGATAGGTGTCGTCGTCGATCTTAGCGACCATGGTCTGGGTGGAATCGAACAGAGAACCGTAACGCATACCGATGACGTCGGAAGAAACGATCTGATCCTCGTTGTAGCCGAAGGACTCAGAGGTAGCAGCCTTCATAGCAGCGTTGATGGACTCCTTGGTGACATCCTTGCCCTTGACGACAGCAACCAGAATGGTGGTGGAGCCGGTGGGAACAGGCACACGCTGTGCAGAGCCGATCAGCTTGCCGTTCAGCTCGGGGATGACCAGACCGATGGCCTTTGCAGCACCGGTGCTGTTGGGAACGATGTTCTGTGCGCCAGCACGAGCACGGCGCAGGTCGCCCTTGCGCTGAGGACCATCCAGGATCATCTGGTCGCCGGTGTAAGCATGAACAGTGGTCATGATGCCGGAAACGATGGGATAGGTCTTGTTCAGGGTGTCGGCCATGGGAGCCAGGCAGTTGGTGGTGCAGGAAGCAGCGGAGATGACCTGATCCTCAGCGGTCAGGGTCTTCTCGTTGACGGAGTAGACGATGGTCTTCAGGTCGTTGCCTGCGGGAGCAGAGATAACGACCTTCTTTGCGCCAGCCTGGATGTGAGCCATGCTCTTCTCCTTGCTGGTGTAGAAGCCGGTGCACTCCAGAACGACATCAACGTTCAGCTCGCCCCAGGGAGCATCCTTTGCGTCCTTGACAGCGTAGATCTTGATCTCCTTGCCGTCAACGATGATGGAATCCTCGGTAGCCTCGACAGTGTGCTTGCCTTCGCCGATCTTGCCGCAGAAAGAACCCTGAGCAGTATCGTACTTCAGCAGGTGAGCCAGCATCTTGGGGCTGGTCAGGTCGTTGATTGCGACGACCTCGTAACCCTCAGCATCAAACATCTGACGGAAAGCCAGACGGCCAATACGACCAAAACCATTGATAGCAACTCTAACAGCCATGTTAATAGTACCTCCTAATTGTTCTTACCCTTGATTCGGATAATTCACGGTACCTTTATTGTAGACCAAAATGCCGAAACTTTCAAGTGCCTGCCAAAAAATTAACAAGGCTTTTATTCACTTTTTGTCTTTTGTACGGTTTTTACAGAAGTTTGGCATTGCTTTTCAGCAATTCAGCCAAGAGAGTGCCGAGCAGAATCCTGCTCTGCCTTGCGCTGGGTCTTGCGGACACAGTTGAGGACGCAGATGCCGCCCAGCGCACCCATGCAGCAGACCCCGAGGCCAAACAGCAGCTCCGGCAGCTGGCGTATCTGCAGGCCGTTTGCCAGCAGGCTGAGGCTCTGGGGCAGCTGCCAGCACAGGCAGAGTGCAAAGGTGCTCAACCCTGCACTGCCCAGCATCCGGGCATTGGTGTTCTCCGGCAGGTAGAGGGTACGCGCCAGCGACGCGAGAAATACCACTGCCGCCAGCATCTGCCAGACCGCCGCCGTCGGTGCCACCCGGTGCCAGCTGGAGCTGTTCTCCATGAACCGGGCGAGGACGCACCAATAAAAGAGCACGCTGCCCACGACCGCCGGATACAGGCTGCGGGTCGGGCGGTGCCACGGCCCCTTGCGGAACCAGTTGCGCGCCAGCAAAGACATCCAAACCCAGCAGAACAGCTCCAGCAGTGCCCGCACTGCCGCGCCGATGCCCTCCAGCCCAAACAGCAGCCGGGTCACACCCGCCAGCACAAAACAGGCTGCTGCACCGGCGGCGGCAAAACCGGCGGGCGTGCTCTGCCTGCGCACCCCGTCGCCGTCGGGGAGTTTTTGGCCAGCCAGCACCGCCGCCAGCGTCGCCACGGCCAGCGCACCGTACCGCAGCCAGACCGAACCCATCAGGGGCAGGCCAGTGGCTGCATCCGTAAAGAACGCCAGATCCAGCCCGCGCAGCACGCACAGGATCCCGCTCAGGATGATCGAAATCAAAATCAACAGATCCATAACAACCCTCTGTTTTCCTATAAGATACGCCCATCATAGCGCATTTGGCGCAGAATTGCAAGGCGTGTTTTTCCCGATTGCGTGCTTTTTGGACGCGCCGCTGTGGTACGCTGAAGAAAAGCTGACGAAAAACCGGGAGGTCCGACCCATGAAAAAAGCCTTTTTTCTGCTCTGCGCCCTGCTGCTGGCAGGCAGCTGTCTGCTGCCGCAGGCCGGGTATCGGCTGGCGCAGACGGTATTGCATCCCCAGCCGTCCGCAGACCCTGCATCGTCTGCCGAAGGCACGCCGGAACCGCAGGCGGCTTCCGCGTCCGCCCCTTCCAGTGCGGCGGTGGACGCAGAGGTGTTTCTCGTGCAGGATTCCGCCACCGGCAGCGTGCTGGAGCTTTCGCGCCGGGATTACCTGATCGGGGCGGTCGCCGCCGAGATGCCGGTCACTTGGCCGGACGAGGCTCTCAAAGCGCAGGCCGTGGCCGCCCACAGCTACATCCTCTACTGCCGTGACCACGCCGCCACGCCCGAGACCGGCTGGCTTACCGCAGACCCCGCCCGGCGGCAGGGCGTGCTGACCGACCCCGTCCTCCACAGCTACTGGGGTGTGGACTACGATGCCAACTACGCCCGGCTCTCTGCGCTGGTGGATCAGGTGCTGACCGCCGTGGTCTGCTATCAGGATGCCCCCGCCGGAACCAGCTATTTCGCGCTTTCCAATGGACTGACCGAGGCCAGCGAAAACGTCTGGGGTACGCCCCTCCCCTACCTTGTTCCGGTCGAAAGCAGCTCCGACCTTGCCGCCGACCACTACCAGTACACCCTCACCCTCACGGCGGCACAGGTGCAAAGCCTGCTCTCTGCCGGGCTGGGCGTCGCCCCAGATGCCTCCGCGCCGGAGCAATGGTTCGGCACACCCCGCTTCACGCCGTCGGGCTATGTGGCCTCTCTGCCCGTCTGCGGCCAGACCGTCACCGGCCCGACCCTCCGGCGTGTGCTCGGCCTGCGCAGTGCCTGCTTTTCCATCCGGTACGCCGACGGCAGTTTTGCCTTCACCACCCGCGGCTACGGCCACGGCGTCGGCCTGAGCCAATGGGGTGCCAAAGCCATGGCCGAAGCAGGCAAAAGCTGGCAGGAGATCTTGACGCATTATTTCCCGGATACCGAAATATGGGAGTAGCCCTCTCCGTCAACGCTGCCGCGTTGCCAGTCATCCTCCCTCTGTCGCTAACGCGACATCTCCCTCCGGCCGGAGGGAGTCTTTCCCAAAGGGGGAGCCCTTGGCAGGGTGGTCAACACTCTGCAAACGGATTCGGGTTTATTTTAACAAAAACAGCCGGGCCTTGCGGTCTGGATTCACAGCATGGAGGATGTGAATCCAGGCAACAGGGCCCGGCATTTTGCGTTATAGAATGCTTTGCTCGATTCGCGTGGGCTGACCCGGCACGCCAGTGGCTCTCCCTCCGGGAGAGCTGTCTGCGAAGCAGACTGAGAGGGCAAGCCCAGCGGAGAGGGTCAACCAAACAATCCTGCCCACCACGTCAGGGCATCGGTCTTGGCGGTCTCCTCGGAAGGCGTCGTCTCCTGTACGGCTTCCTCGGTGACGATCTCCTGATCCACTTCATCGAGGGCGGCAATGGCAGCTTCGGTCAACGCCGCATCCACCTTCACAGCCGCATTCTGATCCGAAACGATGTACCAATAGCAGGATGCCCCGCCGATGGACACGCTTGCACTCGAAATAGGCACACGCCCTGCGGAGATGTTGCCCGCCGGGTCGGAGCAGTAGAACACACCGTCGGTGTAGTCGGTCAGCAGCACGGCATGGGGCTGGCGGCGGTCATACAGGACGATGCCCTCGGGGTGCTCGGCCAGAAGCTGGATCAGCGTCTGGGTCTTGCCGGCGTTGTTTGCCGGCAGAGTGCCGTAGCCCACCTGCATTGCCTTGTATGTAAAGCTGTGAGAGAGGCCGCCCGACCACGCCGTGGAGCGGACGCTGTTCTCGGTCACATCCACCCAATCGTGCAGGCCGTCGAGATAGGCCCGCCGCCGCAGCATCATCGCCGCCGAAGCCAGCGTACAGGTCCCGCCGCGGCTCTGCTTGAAGTAGAACCCGGCGTCCACGTTCAGGTCAACGGCCAAGGCTCCCGGCAGGCAGGCTGCCAACAGGATCAGCGACAGCACAAAGGCGATCAGCTTCTTGCAGATTGAATACTGTGCGGCGGGTTCCACGTTTGCGTTCCTCCTCAACTTTCAAGTCATTCACTGGTGTAAAGTATACCAGTTTGTTACTCTTTTGTAAACCTTCTGAAGACTTTTTTCTCAAGATTTACACGTTTTGGAGAAAAACAGGGTGCAGATTGCACAAAAGTGAAAAATATTTTTGTTCAAGCAGTCGGATTCTTACCCTCTCAGTCACCTGCGGTGACAATCATCCTCCCTCTGTCGCCAGTGCGACATCTCCCTCCGGCCGGAGGGAGTCTTTCCCAAAGTGGGAGCCAAGAGCAGAACCTTCAAATGTCCTTCGCTTTCTCCAGCACTTCAAGCACCTGATGCTTCCACATCCGCTGTTCCGGTGCAAAGGTTCCGTCCTCCTGCGCGGTCATCCGGCCGGACGCAATGCACCATGCGGCGGCCTTTGCCAGCTCCGGGTCGCTCACATCGGCAAAGGCAGGCAGAGCAGCAGGCTCCGGGCGTCCGGCGGCATTCCACAGCAGGATCGCCAGCTCCCCGCGGTTGGCGGGAATGGCAGCACCCTCGGGCAGCAGAGCCTTGATCTGCGTTTCGGTGACGTAGGTGTACACGCCGTAGCCAATGCCGCCCAACAGAGCCGCACCGCCTGCCAGCAGGATCACGGCACCCGCTCCGCCGCCATCCTTGCCCGGTTCGCTGGGCGTGGTCGGCTGTTCCGGATCCTCCGGTGTGGTCGGTTTCTCCGGGTTGCTGGGTTCCGTCGGTTTGTCCGGGTTGCTCGGCTCCGTCGGTTTGTCCGGATTGCTGGGTTCCGTCGGTTTGTCCGGGTTGCTGGGTTCCGTTGGTTTGTCCGGTTTGCTCGGCTCCGTCGGTTTGTCCGGGTTGCTGGGTTCGCCGCCGATCTTCTCCCACTGGGCGTAGAAGGTCAAATCTTCCGTGATGGCTCCCATGACGCCCATCGAGACATCGTATTTTTCTTCCATTTTCTCGCCGCCCTCGGGGGCCGTGTACCAGCCCTTGAAGGTGTAGCCATCCCGCTCCGGCTGTGCATAGCCAAGCACCGGCTCCATGTTGATGCACTGTATCAGCCGCTCGGTCGTGTTGTGATAAGCAGAATAGGTTTCCGCTGTGACGCCCCGGTGCGCGTCATCCCATTCGCCCCAGCCGTCAAAGTTCTGCTCCCACCGGGCGTCGCTGGCGTTCAGGTCGAAGCGGACCTTATACCGCTGATTGGTTTTCTCTACCCACTTGGCGTAGAAGGTAGTCTCCTTCTGGATGGGGATGCCAAAGGCCGCCGCCTCGGTGCAGGCTTCATCCGCATACCAGCCCACGAAATACCAGCCCTCTGCTTCCGGTATCGCCGGAGCTTTCGGGGTCGTACCATACTTCACCTGTTGTGCCGGCTCCTGTGTGCCGTGGCCGTTCATCGCAAACATCACGGCAAAGACCTGATTGGCGCGGTTGCCGACCACCATCCGCTTCACGCCGTTCTGGGTGGTGTTTTCCAGAATTTCCAGCCCGTCCTGCAGGTCGATGCTGTTTTTGCACCAGATCGGGGTATATTTGCTTGCATCTGTGTTGCTTGTGTCGATCCATGTATTCGTTCCCGAAATCGTCAGGTTGTCACCGCCTCTGACGGCTACAACATTCGCATTCCGGATCGTAACCTTGCTGTTGTCGATGGTCAGGATCGTGTCCGCGCTCAGGCCGTAATCGCACCGGACGTTATCGTCTACCGATACGGTGCTGTCCTGGATCCGGATATCGCCATTGCTGATATAAGGATATGTGCAGACCCCCTGCCCGCTTGCAACTGCCGACTCGATCTTCAGGATCGAATTGCGGATTGTCATTCCGTTACGGCCTGTAAAGCCGATGCTCATATCCGCATCTCCAACCGTTTCAGCGGTTACTTCCGTCTTGAACGTCAGCTCCGCATCTTCGATGTTCAGATCCGAAGCATCGGTATGGATTCCTACGTCTCCATACAGTGTTGCAGATCCTGTCACCGTCAGGGTATCGTATCCTGTATAGCGGATCGCAGCATGATATTTACTATCTCCGTGGAGGTTCGCATTCTTCAGCGTCAGGGTATGGGTATCCGGATTATATCGGGCCGTTCCATCCCCCAGCACATCATCCCGATTTTCGGTTGTCACCCGCACCTTGTCGATCTTAAGATAATAGGTTTTCACCCATCCGGCATAAAGGGTGATATCCTCCGTAATGGGCGTGTTTTCAAAGTCGAACTTCTTACTCAAGTCGTTGGTGTTGGCTCCTTCCAGATCCGTATACCAACCGGTCGTACACCATCCTCCAGACCAGAGTTCTTCCGGTTCCGTCGCATAGCCACCGATGTCCACATTCTGCGGCAACGGAACATTAATGATTCCAACTGTCCCCAAATTGTCTGTGTTCCCGTCAAACTCGACCGTGCAGGTCGTTTTGTAGACAACCTTGATTTCCTTTCTGCCGTTTCCGATGGTGGAACCCTTTTGTACCGCATTCCATTCCTCTTCGGTACCGTTGTAGTAAACCGACAGCGACCGACCACCGCCGCCGCTCACGGTAAAGACAATGGCGATACTCTCAAGGGACTTCGGCAAATAGACTTTGCTCAGTCGGGTGCAATCGAGAAAAGCCTGCGTTTCTATGCTGGAAACACCCTCCGGGATGACAATTTCTTCCAGCTGAGAGCAATCGCGAAATGCCCTATACCCAATATTGGCAGCTGTAGACGGGATCGAAACGGTGGTCAGATTTTTGCATCCTTCAAACGTATATTGCGCGATTCCGGAAACACCTTCCGGAAGCGTGATTCTTCCCAAACTTTCACATTCTTCAAAAGCACTCTCTCCGATGGTTTTCACCGAGGACGGAAGCTCGATTTCTTCCAGAACTTTGCACCAATGAAACGCATCTTCGCCAATGCTCTCAAGCTCGCTTCCCGCTGCAAAAGCGACCTTTTTCAGCGCGACAAATGTGTTAAACGCACTATCTCCGATTCGTTTTACCGATTTCGGGATGGTAATGCTGGTTACCGTAGTGGAGCCGCTATCACGTTTCATACGCGAAATCTCGGTCACACTTTTTCCGCCCAGCGTCTCCGGAATCGTGATATCCCCGCCGCTTCCGGTATAGTCCATGATCGTTGCGGTTCCGTCCGCATTGACCTTATAGGTGTAATCGCCATCGGTTTTCTCCCCATCATCCGCCGCAAACGCTGTTGTGGGCAGCAGGGTCAGCAGCATGGCCAACGACAGCACTGCGCTGATGAAACGCAGCTTTGGGGGGTGTTTCGTCTGATACGTCATAATCCATAGCCTCCTTTATCGTCAAAAAAAGGTCTCCTGTACTTTTATTATACAGAAGACCTTTTTAAAAAGATATTAACCAAAGGTTAGGGGTTCGCACGCAACAATTCCAGCAGGGCGCGGCGTTTGTTGCGGATGCCGCCGGGGATCTGCAATTTGGAGTAGATCTGGTTGATGTACTGCTTCACGCTGCCCTCGGAGAGGTAGAGCCGCTCGGCGATCTCCCGGTTGCTCAGCCGCTGCGTCATCAGCTCCACGATCTGCGCCTCCCGGCCGGTCAGGTTGGCGAGGATGCGGGGCGTCGGAGCCGGTTCGGGGGCGTTGCGGCGCAGCCAGACCTCCCCCAGCCGGATCACCTGCCGGGCAAAGGCGGCCTGCTCCCCCCGCAGGGCACGGTTCAGCGCACTGCTGAGCAGGGGATAATTTTCGGCAAAGGGCACCCGCAGGCCGTCGGGTTCGGCCTCCTGCAACGCCTGCGCCAGCAGCGCGTCGGCTTCGGCGGGTTTGCCCAGCTGCTCGTAGGCCGCCGCCGTCTGGATCCGCAGGTGGAGTGCCACCAAGCCATAGTGCATCCCCTCGCAGACGGCCAGCCCCGGCCTGCTCCGGCCAATGACATTGGCGTACCGCTCCTGTGCCAGAAAGACCTGATTTTCGATCATTTCGATCATCGGCCGCCCCGGTGCGAGGATGTGTACCTCGTCCAGCCGGTGCTCTGCAAAGACCGCGGGGATCTGCTCCGTCTGCCCCCGCAGGGCATAGTAATAGGCGCAAATGGCGTTGAGGATGTTGATCCACGCGATGTTGTGCTGCCGCAGCAGGGCGGCGCGGCGTTCTTCCAACGTCTGGCGGAACTCGACCGCCGTCCACAGCGAGAGCCGCCGTGCCAGAAACTCACAGCAGAGTGCCATATTGATCTGGCCGTTTCCCTCGATCTGGGCGCGGGCCTGCTCCAGCCCGATCTGCGCATCCGCGAAATCGCCCTGCAGCAGGGCTGCCTCCGCCCGCATGATGGTCTCGGCCCCCTGCCCGTGGCCGTTGGTGATCTTATAGTAGTGGGGCATACACTCGTCCATCTCGGCCAGTTCTTTCGGCAGCTGGCCGGGGGTGCGGTGGAACATCATCAGCACCGAGGGCGAGCCGAACGTCCAGCCGCCGCTGTTCCGGATGCTGATGGCCGGCCGTGACATCTGTGCGCTGGCACTCCGGTGCAGGCGGCTCATGGCCGAGATGTCGTTGTACATCAAGAAGCTCAGGATCAGGTCGCACTCGCCCAGCAGGTCGCCTTTTTCCTCCGCCGACCACTCCGGGTGTGCTTCCACCGAGGCCAGCAGCAGCCCTTTCAGCTCCAGCATCTTGGGGATCTGCCGCCAGTTGAACATACACCGCATCAGCACCAGCAGCGCGAAGGGGTGCCGCATCAGCACCTCCTGCGGGCAGAGCGCAAGACCGCGCAGCACCTTCTGCGGATCCAGCGACGCCAGCAGGATGCCCGCGTCGGTCTGCACCACCCGGAGCAGCGCGTCATGATCCCCGGCCTGCCGGTAGGCGGTCATGGCGTGGAGATACTGGCCGTGCTCCTCGTACCAGCGGCCGTACCGCTCCAGATAGGCCTGCCGCCGCTCCTGCGGCAGCGTCTCAAAGGTATGCGCCGCGCACTCCTTCATCATGTGGTGGAACCGGTAGTTCGGGCTGTCCGGCAGACGCTTCACAAAGGCGTTCTGCCCGGTCAGGCTCCGCAGCAGGGCGTCGGCACCGGCGTTCCCGGTGACGGTCTTTGCCATCTCCACCGTAAACTCATCGGCCAGACCCATCACGGCCAGAAACTCCTGCATTTCCGGCGGCAGCGGGTCGATCATGGCGGCGGTGAACATCCCATAGATATCCGATTCCCGGTCGGGCAGGCTGCCCCGCTCCGAGAAGGTGCGCAGGCTCAGGTAGACCGCCGAGAACCAGCCCTCGCTGGTGTAGAGCAGCTGCCCCACCTGCCGGTCGGTCAGCTCCACCCCGCACCGCCCCGCGTAGACGGCCAGCTCGGTGTGGTTCATCCGAAGCTGCTCCGGCCCGATCTGGTAAATGCGGCCGCCCAGCCGGAGCACGGCCTCCGCCGGGAGGAACCGATCCCGCCCGGCCACCACCAGATGGACGTTGGGCGGCAGGCGGTTGGCCAATGTGCAGAGGAAGTTTGCCACCCGTGCATCCCGCAGCAGGTGGAAATCGTCGATGAAGATGCAGCAGGGCGTTTTGCCGCCGAGGGCATGGCAGAGATCGTCGGTGAGCAGGCTGCTCTCCGCGGCGTCCGCCGGGCAGTCGTACTCCCGCAGAAAACCGTACCCGCCGTGGGCAAACGCCTCCTGCACGCTCTTCCAGAAGATGGCAAGGTTGTCGGAGTAGACGCTGATCCGGATCACGGTCATCTCCCGGTGCTTTGCCCACTCCTCGAGATACCAGTTCACCGCCGTGGTCTTGCCGTACCCCATGGGTGCCACGATGGTGGTCAGGGCGCAGCCCGCGATGGGGCGCAGGCACTCCTGCAGCCGCTCTGAGATGTAGACCGCATTCAGATTTCCTTTGTATTTCGGCATACGCTGTTTCTCCCCGCACCGGCTCTGTGCCGGACATTCTTGTCTTTATTATACCAGACTTTTCCCAGACTTCAATTCTGCCGGGAAACAAAAAGGCCACGGAGCCTCTGCCGGTTTCCGGCGGGGTTCCGTGGCCTTGATTTCCGGGGCAGAACGCCTGCGGTGCAGGCGGCTGCGGAGCTTACTTGACGGTGAAGAACATCTTGACGCGGTTCCAGTTGCGGAGGGTCGCGTTGCTCTTATCGTTCAGGATCTCCTGCACGGCGGGGTCGTTCAGGTTCAGGCTCTTGCTGTAGGGGGCGTCGATCTTGCCCTGATTGACCAGCGCGATCAGGGTCGCACGGTCGGGGTTGGTCTCCTGCAGATCCACGCCCACGATCTTCCAGTTGTTGTCCACTTCGGGAGCCACCGGAGAATGCTCGGCAAAATAGGCCACGATCATATCGCGGATGGAGTTGGAGGACTCCCACTCCTTCTTGCCGGACACGAGGCCCTGGCTCTTCAGGGCAGACGAGTAGCGGTAGTTGTTGACCGCCAGCGTCAGGGTCTGGTCGTCCTGCAGCGGTGCGCCGTGGAACATGACATTCTTGATGCGCTGACCCTTGGGCTGGCTCAGGTCGATCTCATAGTCCACACCGGCAAACATATCGTAGAGGTAGCCGGGATATTCGGGGTCAAAGGAGATGTTGATGTCGCCGGGCACCCACTGGTTGTAGCACTCGGCGGACCACTCCATGTAGGCTTTCAGCTCGGCACCGGTCACGCGGACACGGTACAGGGTGTTGTCAAACTTGTAGATATCGAAGATGTTGCCGTAGTTGATCTCGCCCTTGGGCAGGTCGCTGGTGTCCTTGAAGAGAGCCGCTGCGGAGACGTCCGCACCGGAGTTTTCCAGCTGCACCTTGTTGATGAGATCCATGACGGCCGTATCCCGCAGCTTGCCCTCGGGCAGGCCGGCGATCTCGTTAACGGGCTGGAACTTTGCGGTGGTAGAGCCAAGGGCACTGCCCTTTTCACCGTCGGCACCGGTGCCGCCCTTGATGAAGTCGCGGGTCTCCTGATGGGCTTTTGCCACCACGGGGTTGGCGCGCAGCTCCTCGCTGGGGGTCACGCCGGTCATATCCACGATCTCCACCGAGGAGTCCACGATGTTCTTGTCGGCGTCCAGCGTCAGATCGAAACGGGCGATGTCACGGCCGCTGTTGCGCACGCCGCCGATGACCACATTGCCCTCTTTCTGCTTGACGACCACATGGTTGTGCGCCACCTGCAGGACGTCCACTTCCGGGTTGTCGTCGAGGATCTTCTGGGCGGAGTCGGAGCCGCCCTCCTCGTCAAACTCGGCGTAGAGGCCCATGTGGGCGGAGACCACGATCACGTCGGCCTGCCCGTTGATGGCCTGGATCGCTTCCTTGACTGCGGTGCTGGCGGCCTCATAGGTGCAGTCCTCGATCTCGGCCTTGCCGCCGTCCCAGATGGGCACATCGGGGGTGACCACGCCGATGATGGCGATCTTCACGCCGTCCCGCTCGGTGATGGTCCAGCCTGCGCCGGTCACGAAATTGCCGCTGGCGTCCTTGACGTTGGCTGCCAGCACGGGGAAGTTGGCCTGGCTGAGGATGGTCTTCATGGTCGGGATGCCCCAGTTGAACTCATGGTTGCCAAGAGTCATGGCATCGTAGCCCATCTGGTTCATGGCGGCGATCACCGGATGCGCCTCATCCGGCCGCTTGTTGGCGATGTCGTCGGTCATGATCGTGCCCTGAATGTCGTCACCGGCATCCACCAGCACTACATTGGGCTGCTCGGCCCGCACCTGCTGGATGTAGGTGTACAGGCGCGCCATGCCGTTGTTGGCGGTCTCCTTGTCGTCCTCGTAGCTGTAGCCCCACGGATTGCCGTGCATATCCGAGGTGCCGAGAATGGTGATGTGCGTCTGCTGGTCGTTCCCCGCAGCAAAAGCCGCAGCCGGGAAGATGCTGATCGCCAGCGCAGCCGCAGCAACGCCGGAGATCAGTTTGCGGAACAGATTTCTCATGTGAATACCTCTTCTCTTTCGTCCGATGGTTTGCGTCGGTTTTTCGCTTGAACCTAGGCTCAGTATACACATTTTTTTCACATTCCGCAAGCGGTTTACGGCTTTTTTACCCCTATTTGGACAAAAGTTATACTTTCACCCTCCTGTTTTGCAGCAGTTTGCCGGGATCGGCCTGCCGTTTGGCTGCCGGGGAACCTCTGCCCTATCCCCCGAAGCGGTCACGCCCAGTTCTTCCGCCCATAGCGGGTGGTCAGCTGGCAGATCTCTTTCTGGAGCTTCTTGGTCAGCTGGGTCTTCTTCAGCCGCCACCGCCAGTTTTGCCCCACGGTGGAGGGCTGATTGATGCGGGCAGCGTTGTCCAGCCCCAGCCAGTCCTGCAGGGGGATGATGCAGGTGGCGGCTGCGCTGCGCAGGATCAGTGCGATCATGCTTTTATAGAGCTGCTCCTCCGGGGTGGCATAGTCATACAGATAATCCCGCACCAGCGCACGCTCGGCAGCGGTGATGGTCTGATACCACGATACCAGCGTTTCATTGTCGTGGGTGCCGGTATAGGCCACGCTGTTGACCGGGTAATTGTGGGGCAGGTAGTCGCTGGCACTGCCGGTATCCCGGGAATCGAACGCAAATTCCAGCACCTTCATGCCGGGGAAACCGCTGTCCTGCACCAGCTGGCGCACGGTGTCGCTCATGTAGCCCAGATCCTCTGCAATGATCTCCCGCTTGCCCAGTGCCTGCTCCACGGCGCGGAACAGCTCGATGCCGGGGCCTTTCTCCCAGTGCCCCGGTGCGGCGGTCTCGCTGCCGTAGGGGATGGAGAAATACTCGTCGAAGCCACGGAAGTGGTCGATGCGCACCACATCGTACAGCTCAAAGCAGTACCACAGGCGGGTGATCCACCACTGATAGCCGGTCGCGCGGTGTGCCTCCCAGCGGTAGAGCGGGTTGCCCCACAGCTGGCCGGTGGGCGAAAATCCATCCGGGGGAACGCCCGCCACCGCCGTAGGCAGGTTGTCCTTGTCCAGCTGGAACAGCCCCGGGTTTGCCCATGCGTCGGCCGAATCCAGTGCCACATAGATGGGGATGTCGCCGATGATCCGGACGCCCTTGCTGTTGGCGTAGTCCTTCAGCCTGCGCCACTGCCGGTCGAACTGGAACTGGAGATACTTGTAATACTCCACTTCAAAGTACAGCTCCCGGCGGTAATAGTCCATGGCAGGCTGCCAGCGCAGACGGATATCCTCGGCCCACTCGATCCACGGCTTGCCCTCAAAGCGGCCTTTCACCGCCATGAACAGGGCAAAATCGTCCAGCCACCACTTGTTTTTTTCGCAGAACGCCGCAAACGCCTCGTTGTGGCCGATGTCACTGCGGGAATACGCCAGCCGCAGCAGTCGGCCGCGCTCGGTGTAGAGGCGGCTGTAGTCGATGTCATCTGCCTTGCGGCCAAAGTTTGCTTTTTTGCACTCGGCAGCAGTCAGCACCCCTTCCTCCACCAGTGCATCCAGACTGATGAAATATGGGTTGCCCGCAAAGGCGGAAAAACTCTGATAGGGGCTGTCGCCGTAGCTGGTCACCCCCAGCGGCAGGATCTGCCAGTAGGTCTGCCCCGCCTCCTTGAGCCAGTCCACAAAGTCGTATGCTTCCTGCGAAAAGCAGCCGATGCCGTAAGGGGACGGCAGACTGCTGATGGGCAGCAAAATGCCTGCACTTCTCTGCATCTTCGTTTACCTCTCTTTATAACTCGATCAAAATCCCTGCATGGTCGGATACCTGCGGCTCCCGCAGGCCGTTGAACACGACCCGGCTGCTTTTTACGGACACCGCTTTGGAGCACCAGATCTGGTCGATGCGCTTTTTTGCCGCTGCATCCGGGGCATCCCGCCAGCCGTCGATGGCCTGCACGACGGTGTACCCCTCATCCCGCTGCTCTGCCAGCCGGTAGGTATCCTGCCAGCCGCTGCGGAGGATGAGGTCGTAGCCCTCACCCCGCACATCGGCTTCGCTGTTGAAATCCCCCAGCAGAAAGGCCGTCTGCTTTGCGCCCGCCGCCTGTGACAGCGTTTCCCACTGATGGGCAAACGGCTCTTCTTCGTCCTTCCACCAGCCCATGTGTACTGCGTAATACCAGACGTCTCCTGCACAGACGCCCAGCACCCGGCGGGTCTTCCAGTATCCGTAATCGCTGCTTTTGCTCAGCAGCAGATTTTCGGCGGCGATGATGGGAACGCGGCTGAACACCGCCGTACCCTCATCGTATTTGTCGTAGCCGATCTTGGCCGGGAGCCAGCTCCAAGCATACTGCACGCCCCGCTCTTCCAGCATCCGCGCCACGGCTGCGGCGTGGTTGTCTGCTTTCAGCGGCACCGGATTGCCGGGGCAGGGGGTATATCCCGCCGGGATCTCCCCCAGCAGCGGAGCGGCGGCGGTTTGATTCACCTCCTGCAGGGCGAACACCTCCGGCTGCTCCTTGGCGATAAAGTCCACAAAGATCTTCCGCTTGGCCTCATAGTCCGGCTCGATGAGGCTGTGGGTATTCAAAGTCAGCAGTTTCATATTTTTTTACAGAATGTCGTTGATGTCAGATTTCAGAACGTCCGCCTTGGGGCCGTACACGGCCTGAATGCCGTCGCCCTTGACCAGCAGGCTCAGGGCACCCTCGGCCTTCCATGCAGCGAGGTCGGCGACCTTGGCGGGGTCTTTCACGGTCACACGCAGACGGGTCATGCAGGCATCCACCAGCACGATGTTCTCCCGGCCGCCCAGCAGGGCAATGATGCGCTCGGCCTGCCCGTTACCGGACTTTTTGTCCGCTTTCTTCTCGGTCTTGGCGTCGGCTGCGGCGTCGTCCGCGTTGTCATCGGTGTAGTTGCCCAGACGACCCGGCGTTGCCAGCTTGAGCTTGCCGATCATGAAGTATGCCACAACGTAGCCAATAACAAAGAACGCCACGACACAGATCACAAAGTTGATGATATCGCCGCCCAGACCGGCCTGCAGAGACATGGGGATGCGGGTGATGAATTCCAGATTGCCGAAGGAGTGCAGGCGCAGATGGATGATGCCCGCCATGGCGAAAGCGCAGCCCTGCAGCAGTGCGTACACGATGTACAGCGGCATGGCGCAGAACATGAACATGAATTCCAGCGGCTCGGTGACGCCGGTCAGGAAGACTGCCAGCGCGGTGGAGATGAACATGGACTTATACTTGGCACGCTTGTCGGCATCCACCCGGCGGTACATGGCCAGTGCAATGCCCAGCAGCAGGCCGGTCGCACCGATCATCTGACCCACCTTGAAGCGGGCGGGGGTCACGGTAGCCAGCAGGTTGCTGTAAGCTGCCATGTCGCCAGCCTTCTTGAAGTTGATCAGGTCGTTGGCCCATGCCAGCCACAGCGGATCCTGACCAAACACCTGACTGCCCGCGTTGACGCCGGTGGCGATGGTGTAGGTGCCGCCGAACGAGGTGTAGTTCATGGGGATGGTCAGCATATGGTGCAGACCGAAGGGCAGCAGCAGACGTTCCAGCGTGCCATAGATGAACGGAGCCAGAACCGGAGAGGTCTCGGAAGAGTTGGCGATCCAAATGCCGAAGTTGTTGATGCCCGTCTGGACCACCGGCCAGAACAGTGCCAGCACCAGAGAGATGACCACCGAGTAAGCAATGACCACCATGGGCACGAAACGCTTGCCATTGAAGAACGCCAGCGCATCCGGCAGCTTGCGGAAGTTGTAGTATTTATTGTAGGCCACGCCGCCCACAAAACCTGCGATGATGCCCACGAACACGCCCATGTTCAGTGCCGGAGCCCCCAGCACGGAGGTAAAGTAGCCGCTGACGGCGATCTCCTGCCCGAACAGGGTGTGAGTCACGGCATTGGGGTCTTCCAGCATCGCGCTGGTGACGCCGAAGATGTTGCCGGTGATGACATTGATGAGCGCAAATGCCAGCACGGCTGCAAAGGCACCGCCGGCACGCTCCTTTGCCCAGCTGCCGCCGATGGCCACGGCGAACAGGATGTGCAGATTGTTGATGACCGCCCAGCCAATGTTTTCCATGGTGGTGCCGATGGTCATGACCGCCGCAATGTCGCCGCCGCCCATCTGCACCAGCTTGCCCAGACTGATCATCAGACCGGCAGCGGGCATGACCGCGATGACGGTCATCAGTACCTTGCCCAGCTTCTGTAAGAAGTCGAAGTTGATGAGCCCCTTTTTCCCGGGAGCTGCTTGTGTTGTTGCCATGATGTTCCTCCTTATTTCCTTTTGCGTTGTTTCGCGCAAGCGTTGCACTGCGTTTGCGCAACTTTACGCAACAAGAATAATCCAACTCCGCAATTTTTACAAGAGTTTTCTGGGGTCAAAATAAACTTTCTACGTTTTCCACAATCAGGTCAAAGATTCTTTGTGGAAATTGTCGAGGGTACGCAAAGGACAGGATTGCATTGTTTGCGCAATTCTTTGCGCAAAGATTGACATTGCGTGCAAACGGTCTTACAATAGACTTACTTTGAATGAATCAGGGAGGAACAGACGATGGCAGTTACCATCAAGGACGTCGCGGCGGCGGCGGGGGTTTCGCCTTCCACGGTATCACGCACCTGCAAGGACAGCCCTTCCATCAGCCGGGATACCAAGGAGCGGGTGCGCCGCATCATGGCACAGCTGGGGTATGAGCCGAACTTTGAGACCGAACCGGTGGAGGCATTTTCCAAGACCATCGGCATCATTCTGCCCTCCTCGCAGCGGGATGTCTACGAAAACGCCTTCCATCTGGAGATCATTCGCGGCATCGGGCAGTTCTGCAACCAGCGGCGGTATGTGAACACGGTCATCACCGGGCAGGACGACGCCGAGGTGCTGGATGCCATCCAGAGCATGGTGGCCAACGCACAGGCCGATGGCTTTATCCTGCTCTACTCCAAAAAGGACTGCCCCGTAGCAGCATACCTGCGCGGCGAAGGGCTGCTCCACGTCATTGTGGGCAAGGCCGCGCAGTCGGCCAACCAGACCATCTACATCGACAACGACAACGCCCTTGCGGGAGAGGAAGCTGCCGATTACCTCTACGAAATGGGGCACCGCCGCATTGCGTATTTCGGGGTCAGCAATGCGATGCTCTTCTCGGCCGAGCGCAAACGGGGGTACCAGATGTCTCTGCACAAGCATGGCATCCTCCCCCGCGAGGCGGACTGCGTGGAGATCAACACCCTGAACGATGCTTACGAGGAGCCGCTGAAGGCTCTGCTCACCGCCCCGGATCGGCCGACGGCCATGCTGGTCAGCGATGACATTCTGGCCGTCGTGCTGGAGCAGTTCTGCGGCAAGCTGGGGCTGCATATCCCGCAGGATCTTTCCATCGTATCCTTCAACAATTCGCTGTTCTCCCGCATCACCAGCCCCCAGCTGACCACCGTGGACGTCAACCCCTACCAGCTGGGCATGGAGGCCGCCAGCCAGACCATCAACCACATCGAGAACCCCAATCTTCTGGCCACCAAGATCATCGTGCCGCACCGCCTCATCCCGCGTGAGAGCTGCTGCCCGCCGCCGGAGATCTGATCCTAAAATAGAAAGGGCACCTGCTGCGCTGGCAGGTGCCCTTTTTTCTGATGGATCAGCAGGCTCGCCCTCTCCGTCATTGCTTACGCAATGCCACCTCATTTTTTCCGATATTCCCGCGGGGTCATGCCGAAGTGTGCTTTGAACGCCCGGTTGAAATAGGACAGATTTTCAAACCCGCACCGGGAGGCAATGGTCAGCACCGTCTCCTCCGTGGTGTGCAGTGCTTCGGCGGCGGCATTCAGGCGGTACTCGTTCAGAAAGGCAACAAAGCTCTGTCCGGTCATCTGCCGGAACCACCGCATGAAATGGCTGGCACTGAAGGAGCAGACCCCGGCGGCATCGGCGACCCGAAGCGGCTCGGCAGAATGCGCCGAGATCCATTGCAGGACCATTTTCAGCCGCTGGGTGTCGGCGGTTTCGGCGGGAAGCTGCTGTTTTCCCTGTGCAATGAGCAGAGCCAGAAAGCGCAGCAACGCCCCCTTGACCCGCAGCTCATAGCCGGGAAGCTTGGCGCGGTTGGCATCCTCCACCTCCCGCAGGCAGGCGGCGGCCTGCAGATAGCACAAGTCGTTGGGGGTCAGGCGCACCGGCAGCGACAGCCGTCCGCTCTGGAGCGGAAGCAGATATTTTTCGGCGCAAAGATCCTCCGCACCGCCCAGAAGCTCCAGTTCAAAAATGATGTTTTCGTATTCCATGCACTGCCCTGCGGTCTGCCGCAGGGCGTGGAGCGTGCCGGGTGCAAAGAGGAAGATATCCCCCCGATACGCCGGATAGACCGCAGCCCCCACCTGCACCAGCCCCGTGCCCTGCTTGACAAAGACCAGTTCCATGCTCTCGTGCCAGTGGAGTGCCACCTGCGGGAAATCCCCCGGAATGGTGCAGGGATACAGATTGAAGGGAAACCGCACGGCACCGTGCTGCTTGGTTTCCTGCAAAGAAGCCTGATTTTGCATCGTCACACCTCCTCATGATAGGATTGTACCACAGTTTGCGCTTTTAAGGCAAGATTTGGGTCGTTTTATGTGGTATATCTTGCATTATAGATGTCAAACCTGTTTTCCATAGCAAAGGAGGATGCGTTTATGAGCTTTACCGATACGTTACAGGGGCTCACCGGAAAGCTGCTGGCGGACTGCACCGATCAGGAGCTGTATCTGGCCCTGCTGGAGCTGGTGCGGCAGAAGAGTGCCGACCGCGTGCAGCCCGTCACCGGCCGCAAGCTGTACTATATCAGTGCCGAATTTCTGATCGGCAAGCTGCTGTCCAACAACCTCATCAATCTGGGTCTGTACGACGAAGCCCGCGATGCGCTGGCCGCTGCCGGCAAGAGCCTTTCCGACATTGAAGAGGTCGAGCCGGAGCCTTCTCTAGGCAACGGCGGTCTGGGTCGTCTGGCCGCCTGCTTCCTGGATTCGCTGGCAACGCTGAACCTGCCCGGCGACGGCGTGGGGCTGCGGTATCACTTCGGCCTGTTCCATCAGTCCTTTGAGAACGGCGTGCAGAACGAAAAGCCCGACCCGTGGCTCACTGCCCACAGCTGGGCGGAAAAGACCGATGTCACCTATCCGGTGGAGCTGGCAGGCAAAGAATACACCGCCCGCCTGTACAAGCTGGCAGTCACCGGCTACGAGGGGCGCACCAACACCCTGAACCTGTTCGATCTGGACACCATCGACGAGAGCATCGTCCACGACGGCATCGCGTTCGACAAGACCGCCATCGACAAAAACCTGACCCTCTTCCTCTACCCGGACGACTCCGATGAGGCGGGCCGCCGCCTGCGGGTGTACCAGCAGTACCTCATGGTCTCTGCCGGAGCCCAGCTGATCCTGGCCGAGTGCGCCGCCCGGGGCTGCAATTACCACGATCTGGCCGACTATGCCGCCATCCAGATCAACGACACCCACCCCAGCATGGTCATTCCGGAGCTGATCCGGCTGCTGGGCGAGCGGGGCATCGAATTTGAAGAGGCTGTGGAGATCGTCACCAAGACCTGCGCTTACACAAACCACACCATTCTGGCCGAGGCACTGGAAACGTGGCCCCGCGCTTATCTGGATGCCGTGGTGCCCCAGCTGATGCCCATCCTCGAAAAGCTGGACGCGCTGGCTCGCACCCGCACCAAGGACGAGAGCCTCGCCATCATCGACAAGGACGACCGGGTCCACATGGCGCACATGGACATCCACTTCACCCATTCCACCAACGGTGTGGCGGCACTGCACACCGAGATTTTGAAAAACTCCGAGCTGCACGGCTTCTATGAGCTGTATCCAGAAAAATTCAACAACAAGACCAACGGCATCACCTTCCGCCGCTGGCTGCTGGAGTGCGACCCGCGCCTGACCGCTGCGCTGGAACGGCACATCGGCTCCGGCTTCCGCAAGGACGCCGCCGAGCTGGAAAAGCTGCTGGACTTCACCGACGACGCAGCCGTTCTGAACGAGCTGACCGCCGTGAAAAAGGCCAACAAAGAGGCTCTGGCCGACTGGCTGCTGCGCACCCAGAATGTGACCATCAACACCAATGCCGTGTTCGACATCCAGTCCAAGCGGCTGCACGAATACAAACGGCAGCAGCTGAATCTGCTGTACCTCATCCATCAGTACTACGAGATCAAGGCCGGGCACCTGCCCGCCGCCCCGCTGGTAAGCATCTTTGGTGCCAAGGCTGCGCCTGCATATACCATCGCCAAGGACATCATCCACGCGCTGCTGACCCTGTCCAAGGTCATCGCCGCAGACCCGGCGGTCTCCCCGTGGCTGCAGGTGGTCTTTGTGGAGAATTACAACGTCACCGCCGCCGAAAAGCTCATTCCGGCCTGCGACCTGTCTGAGCAGATCAGCCTTGCCTCCAAGGAGGCCTCCGGCACCGGCAACATGAAGTTTATGCTGAACGGTGCGCTGACGCTGGGCACTATGGACGGTGCCAATGTGGAGATCTGCCAGCAGGTGGGCGA
The DNA here is from genome assembly GCA_934533135.1 of uncultured Faecalibacterium sp. Taxonomy (GTDB): domain Bacteria; phylum Bacillota; class Clostridia; order Oscillospirales; family Ruminococcaceae; genus Faecalibacterium. The sequence goes on along the minus strand of CAKTBG010000030.1, from coordinate 11,575 downwards.
AGAGAACCTCTATGTCTTCGGCCAGACCTCCGATCAGGTCATCCACCGCTATGCCGTCGGCGATTATGACCCCGCCCAGTGGGTGGAGGGCGACGCCAACATCCGCCGCGCCATCCGCTTCCTCACCGGCCCGGAGATGCTGGCCGCCGGTCATGCCGAAAACCTGACCCGCCTGCACGATGAGCTGATCCACAAGGACTGGTTCCAGACCCTGCCGGACTTCAACGCCTACGTTGTGCGCAAAGGGCAGGCACTCAGCGATTACGCCTGCGATCCCATGGGCTGGCGGCGCAAGTGCCTTGTGAACATTGCCAAAGCGGGGATGTTCTCCTCCGACCGCACCATTGCCGAGTATGACCGCGACATCTGGCATCTGGGCAAATAACCTTTCTTCCCCTGCGTTTCACGATCATTTTCTCATAAAAAGAAATGGCCGCAGCACAAACTCCTGTGCCGCGGCCATTTTTTCTTTTACAAGACCATAAACAAGGTTCCTGCTGCAATGAGCACACAGCCGATCAGACTCTTGGCCGTAAACGGCTCATGCAGGATGAAAAACGCCAGTGCCAGCGTGATGACCACGCTCAGTTTGTCGATGGGAACCACCTTTGATGCTGCACCGATCTGCAGCGCGTGATAATAGCACAGCCAGCTTGCGCCGGTGGCAAGGCCGGACAGGATCAGGAACAGCCAGCTTTTGTGCGAGATGCCCCCGATGCCGGTCTGCGTTCCGGTCAGGAATACCATGCCCCAGCTCATCAGCAGAACGACCGCAGTGCGGATGGCCGTGGCAAGCGTGGAGTTTACTCCATCAATGCCGATCTTCGCCAGAATCGAAGTCAAGGCAGCAAATACCGCCGACCCCAATGCAAAAACAAACCACATACGACAGCCTCCTTTCCCCCACTTTACCACCATTTCCGGCTTATGGCAAGGGCTGTTGCTCAAAAGCCCCGATCGGAAGGCCGCTGCTGGCTCTTTTTCTCTATAAGATTCTATAAGGCAACGATGGGCTCCTCGTTCTGTCTCAGTGCTTCCCCATCACCACCGTGACTTCCACCGTCTCGCCGGGCTTTGCCAGCGGCAGGAGATTCCCTGCCACCGCCGAACCATTGACGGCAACGGAGGCCACCCCCTTTTGCACGGCGTGGGGATTCTCCACACGGATGTGGTAGATCGCCCCACGGTAGCGGCGGGTGACGGTATACCCCTGAAGCGTGTGGGGGATGCAGGGGTCGATGCGCAAGCCGTTCAGGGTGGGCTGGATGCCAAGGATGTACTGGCTGATGTTTACAAAAGTCCATGCCGCCGTGCCGGTCAGCCAGCTGTTCTTGGCCTCGCCGAAGGTGGCAGCATCGCGTCCGGCCACCATCTGGCTGTATACGTAGGGCTCCGTGCGGTGGATCTCGCTGATGTCCTCGATGTAGGCGGGGCAGGTCTTTTTATAGACGGCAAAGGCGCGGTCGCCGTGCCCCAGCACCGTTTCGGCGCAGCTGATCCAAGGATTATTGTGGCAGAAAATGCCGGCATTTTCTTTGTATCCCGGAGGGTAGCTGGAAATTTCGCCCAGATTGAGGCAGTACCGGGTATAAGCAGGCTGCTGCAGCACCACGCCGTACTTGGTATCCAGCCGCTCCTCCACGCTCTTCAGTGCCTGCGCAGCCTGCCCGGTCTTGCAGCCGATGCCAGCCATGACGCACATTCCCTGCGGCTCGATGAAGATCTGCCCCTCGTCGCATTCCCTGCTGCCCACGGGGGCACCAAAGGCATCGTACGCCCGGCGGAACCATGCCCCATCCCATCCGGCCGTCAAAGCGGCCTGCTCCACCGCGGCAATGCTCCGGCGGGCAGCAGCGGCCTCGTCCATCCGGCCAAGATGGTCGCAGAGTTCGGCGTATTCCCGTCCATATTTGACATACATCCCCGCAATGAAGACGCTTTCGGCTACGGGACCCTCACTGGGGCCGGTGATCTGAAAGCTCTCGCCCGGATGCTCTGAGAAGCAGTTCAGGTTCAGACAGTCGTTCCAATCGGCCCGGCCGATGAGGGGCAGACCGTGGGGGCCGAGGTGGGTGCTGGTGAAGTGGAAGCTCCGGCGCAGATGCTCCATCAGGGGCTGCGCTTTGGACGCATCGTTGTCAAAGGCCACGGGCTCATCCAGAATGGTCCAGTCGCCGGTCTCCCGCAGGTAGGCGGCGGTACACGCAATGAGCCAGAGCGGGTCATCGTTGAAACCGCTGCCCACATCCCGGTTGCCCTTTTTCGTCAGGGGCTGGTACTGGTGGTAGGCACTGCCATCCTCAAACTGGGTGGCGGCAATGTCCAAAATGCGCTGCCGTGCCCGGGAGGGGATCATGTGGACAAAGCCCAGCAGATCCTGACAGGAATCCCGGAAGCCCATGCCGCGGCCGATGCCGCTTTCGTAGTAGCTGGCACTGCGGCTCATATTGAAGGTCACCATGCACTGGTACTGGTTCCACAAACTCACCATGCGGTCCAGCTTTTCCTCGCCGGAGGTCAGCTGCCAGCCGGACAGCAGCTCCTGCCAGTAGTCGGCCAGCGTCCTGCGGGCGGCGTCCACCTGCGCATCGTCCGCATAGCGCGCGATCATGGCCTCAGCCCGTGCTTTGTTGATGACGCCGGGGGCGGTGAATTTCTCCTCTACCGGGTTCTCGAGATAGCCCAGCCCGAAGATGATCCGCTTTTGTTCGCCCGGTGCCAGCGTGAGGTGGAAATGCTGCGCCCCCACCGGAGCCCAGCCGTGGGCAATGCTGTCGGAGCAGTGCCCGACCCGGACGGCTTCCGGCGCGGCGGGGCCGCCGTACACGCCGCAGAAGGCATCCCGGCTGGTGTCGAAGCTGGTGACCGGGGTATTGGCCCAGAACACCGCGTAATGATCGCGCCGCTCCCGGTATTCGGTTTTGTGGTAGATGGCGTTTCCCACCACTTCCACTTCACCGGTGGAAAAATTGCGCTGGAAATTGGAGCTGTCGTCCATGGCATCCCACAGGCAGAACTCCACATAGCTGAACACATCCAGCGTTTTGGGGGCCGCGGTCTTGTTCGTCAGCGTCAGCCGATCGATCTCGCAGGCGTCGCCCCGGGGCACAAAAAGCTCCTGCACCGCTGCAATGCCATTCTTCTCGCCCTCCAGAATGGTATAGCCCAGACCATGGCGGCAGGTGTAGGCGTCCAGCTCCGTTTGGGTGGGCTGCCAGCCCGGGTTCCAGATGACGCCGCCGTCGTTGATGTAGATGTGGCGGCCGTCCTGATCCAGCGGAGAGTTATTGTAACGGTAGCGGGTAAGTCGGCGCAGCCGGGCATCCCGGTAAAAGCTGTAGCCGCCGCCGGTATTGGACACCAGACTGAAAAAGTCTTCGCTGCCCAGATAGTTGATCCAAGGCAGGGGCGTGCGGGGCGTGTCGATCACATACTCCCGCCGTGCATCCTCAAAATGTCCGAATCTCATAGCCTTGTTCCTCCTTCTATGGAAAACCGAAAATGCTGAACTCCGGGTTTGCGAAAACGTTTTAGGTTTGCGGTCCAATTGCAGCGAGGAGGCTTGTTACCCTGATAATAGTCTATTCTGCGGCAAAAAGCAAGGGCTCCGCTGAAATATACAACCGCAGAAAATCCGCCCATCCCGACCCGCAATGCGCTTTGGGAACGAAAAAATTATCGAACTGTAACGAAATGTAACGAAAACGATACAGACTGCCCAATTTCAGCCCTTCCAAACCACGCGAAATGCCGAAATGCAGTGGAACAAGCCAAAAGTTTTGCATTCATTCTTGATTTTTCATGCAAAGTGCGCTATATTGAAATTGCGAAAACGATTGAGGTCCTGCAAGCGAAAAGCTTTGTGAAGTGTCCGGCAGGCCCTCGGGAGGAGGACAGCAGTATGTCATCCATGAAAGAGCTGGCGCAGGAATGCGGCGTCTCGGTGGCAACCGTGAGCAAGGCACTCAACGGGCAGCCGGACATCTCTGCCGCCACCCGCAACCGCATCCGCGAGGCAGCGCGCCGGATGGGATACGTTCCCAATATGGCGGCTCGCTCCATGAAGACCAACCGCACCTACAATCTGGGCGTTCTCTTCGTGGACGAGCGGCAGAGCGGCTTGGCGCACGAGTATTTTTCCGCCGTGCTGGACAGCTTCAAGGTGCAGGTGGAAAAGCTTGGCTACGACATCACCTTCATCAACCGCAATCTGGGCGGCCGCACCATGACTTATTTGGAGCACTGCCATTACCGCGGCGTGGACGGTGCCGTGATCGCCTGTGTGGATTTCAATGACCCGCAGGTGGTGGAGCTGGTGAACAGCGATGTGCCGGTGGTGACCATCGACCATGTGTTCAACAATCGGATGGCCATCCTTTCCGATAATGTCAACGGGCTTTCGGCACTGGTGCGCTACGCCTACGCCCGGGGGCACCGCCGCATCGCCTTCATCCACGGCGAGCAAACCGCAGTCACCGAAAAACGTCTGGCGGGCTTTTACAAAAGCTGCGCGGAGCTGGGGCTGAATGTTCCGGACGAATACGTGCGCAGCGGCGTTTACCACGACCCGGATCGCTGTGCGCAGGAAACGCAGGCTCTGCTGGCACTCCCGCAGTGCCCCACCTGCATCCTGTTCCCCGATGATTTCTCGGCCATGGGCGGCTGCATTGCCCTGAATGAGGCGGGTCTGCGCATCCCGGAAGACATCTCCGTGATGGGCTACGACGGCATTTATCTTTCCCGCGTGATGAAGCCCCAGCTGGTGACTTGGCAGCAGAACACCAGAATGCTGGGTCGGATGGCTGCGGACAAACTGGTGCAGATGATCGAGCACCCCCGTGTGACACTGGCCGAGCAGATCCCGGTGACGGGCCGGCTGCTGGAGGGCGATTCCGTGGGCAGCGCATGAATTGGTCGTACTGAGTTCCGGGCGGACCGGAACTTTCCGCAAAAAATTTTGGATCACGAAAAACCATTGAAGGAGGTTTTTTATCATGAGAAAGATTTCGCGTCGTAATTTTCTGCTGGCTTCCGGTGCAGTTACCCTCTCCGCAGCACTGAGTGCCTGCGGCGGTTCTTCTTCCGGCACCGCCTCTCCCGCCGCTTCCTCTACGGCATCTTCCGCAGCGGCCAGTGCGCCCGCAGCACAGGGCAAGGTTTTGAACATCTGGTGCTGGAACGACGAATTCCAGAGCCGTTTCAACGATTATTACCCCGAAGTCGCCTCCATCGCCGACGATAAATCCACTACCACCCTGAAGGACGGCACCACCGTCAAGTGGACCATCAACGCCAACGAGAACAACAACTATCAGAACAAGCTGGACGAGGCTCTGCTGAGTCAGGATTCGGCTGCCGATGACGCCAAGGTGGACATCTTCCTGATCGAGGCCGACTACGCCCTGAAATACGTGGATTCCGATTACGCTCTGGACGTCAAGGCAGACATCGGCCTGACCGATTCCGATCTGGCCGGGCAGTACCAGTATACCAAGGACATCGTTTCCGTGGACGGCAGTCAGCGCGGCACCACTTGGCAGGCGACCCCCGGTCTGTTTGCTTACCGCCGCAGCATTGCCAAGGAGGTGCTGGGCACCGACGACCCCACCGAAGTGCAGAGCTTCCTCTCCGACTGGGATAAGTTCAACGATGTGGCGGCACAGGCCTCTGCAAAGGGCTACAAGATGCTGTCCGGCTTCGACGATGCCTACCGCACCTTCTCCAACAACGTATCCGCTCCTTGGGTGGACGGCACCACCGTCAAGGTCGATCCCAACCTCATGAAGTGGGTGGATCAGACCAAGGAATACACCGATAAGGGCTACAACAACAAGTCCAGCCTGTGGGACAGCCAGTGGGCAGCGGATCAGGGACCCACCGGCAAGGTGTTCGGCTTCTTCTACTCCACTTGGGGCATCAACTTCACCCTGCTGGGCAACTCTCTGGAGACACCCGTGGCCGAGGGCGGCAAGGAAGAAGTGGGCAACGGCATCTACGGTGATTACGCCGTGTGCGAAGGCCCTCAGCCCTATTACTGGGGCGGCACTTGGATCTGCGGCGCAGCGGGCAGCGACAATCTGGAGACCATCCGCGACGTGATGCAGAAGCTGACCTGCGATGAAGCCATCATGAAGCAGATCACGCTGGATACGCAGGACTACACCAACAACGAGAAAGCCATGGAAGAGATCGCAGCCAGCGATTACAAGTCCGATTTCTTGGGCGGCCAGAACCACATCGCGCTGTTTGCGGAGGCGGCCAAGAAGATCGATATGTCCAACGCAGGCCCCTACGATCAGGGTCTGAATGAGAGCTTCCAGACCGCGTTCAAGGATTACTTCACCGGCAACGTGGACGAAGATACCGCAAAAGCAAACTTTGAAACCGCCATCAAGGAGAAGTACCCCGAGCTGACCACGGTGGAGTGGCCTGCCTGAGCGCAGCCTGAAGCAATCTCTTAAAAACCGAATCCGAGGGGCGGGCCGGACGCTGATCCCGCCCGCCCCTTTTTGCCGGATGCGGCGCACGTCAGGAGGGCGGTTCCATGGACAAAACAAAAAAGAAAAGCTCGATCAGCTATGCGAAATGGGGCTACATCTTCATCGCACCCTTCTTTCTCATTTTTGCGGTGTTCCAGCTGATCCCGCTGGGTTCTACCATTTATTACAGCTTTTTTGAATACTACCGCAGCGGCCTGAAGATCATTGGCCCCAGCTTTGTGGGGCTGAAAAACTACATCACCCTGTTTTCCACCGACCTGCCCAAATACTTTGGCAACACGCTGCTGCTCTGGATCATTGGTTTTATCCCGCAGATCGCCGTCTCGCTGCTGCTGGCGGCCTGGTTCACCGATCTGCGGCTCAAGCTCAAGGGGCAGACCTTCTTCAAGACGGTCATCTATATGCCCAACCTCATCATGGCGTCGGCCTTTGCCATGCTGTTCTTTGCCCTGTTCTCGGACAACGGCCCGGTGAACGCGGTATTGGTGAGCATGGGCGTCCTCCAGCAGCCCTTCAGCTTCCTGAATACGGTCTGGGGCAACCGGGGTCTGATCGGCCTGATGAACTTCCTGATGTGGTTCGGCAACACCACCATCATGCTGATGGCGGCCATCATGGGCGTGGATCCCACCCTGTACGAGGCCGCTGAGCTGGACGGCTGCAGCCCGAATCAGATGTTCTGGAAGATCACCATCCCCCTCATCCGGCCGATTCTGGTCTATGTGATGATCACCTCTATGATCGGCGGTCTGCAGATGTTCGATGTGCCGCAGATCCTGACGAACGGCAAGGGCGGCCCGGACCGCACCTCCACCACCATGATCATGTACCTGAACAACCACCTGTTCAGTAAGAATTACGGCATGGCCGGTGCGGTCTCCGTGGTGCTGTTCTTGGTATGTGCCGTGCTCTGCGTCGTCGTTTACTTCTCCCTCACCCGGGAAGAGGACGGCCTGAGCAAGGCCGAGCGCAAGGCTCGCCGACGGGCGAGCAAACAGGCGAAGGGAGGAAATGCATCATGTCACACGCGGTAAAAACCAAATCGGAAAAGGCGACCCTTGCGGCTCGCCGCACGGTCAGCTACGTCGTTCTGGTGCTGCTGAGCTTTCTATGCCTGTTCTTCTTCTATGTACTGCTCATCAACTCCACCCGCACCCATTTTGAGATCCAGAAGGGCTTTTCCCTTCTGCCCGGCAAATCTCTGCTGACGAACCTGAAAAACGTCCTCTCGGACGCCAACATTCCCGTGCTGTCCGGTGTGCGGAACAGCCTGCTCGTCTCCGCCTGCTCAGCAGCCCTCAGCGTCTATTTCTCGGCTCTGACCGCCTATGGCATTTATGCCTACAATTTCAAATTCAAAAAGGCTGCATTCGCCCTCATCCTCCTCATCATGACGATGCCCACGCAGGTGTCCGCACTGGGCTTTTTGCAGCTGATCACCAAAATGGGCCTGAAGAACAGTTTTCTCCCCCTCATCATCCCCAGCATTGCGGCTCCGGCGGTGTTCTTCTTCATGAAGCAGTATCTGGACGCCTCTCTCCCCATGGAGATCGTGGAGGCGGCTCGCATCGACGGCGCGGGAGAGTTTTACACCTTCAATCACATCGTGCTCCCCATCATGAAGCCCGCTCTGGCAGTGCAGGCCATCTTCTCCTTTGTTGCAAGCTGGAACAACTACTTCATCCCCGCACTGGTGTTGGATACGGCGGATAAAAAGACGCTGCCCATCCTCATTGCCCAGCTGCGCAGTGCCGACTTCCTCAAGTTTGATATGGGCAAGGTCTATATGCTGGTGGCCATTGCCATCCTGCCTGTGATCGTCGTCTACCTGCTGCTCTCGAAATTCATCGTCCGCGGCGTTGCTCTCGGCGGAGTCAAAGGCTGATCTGCATCCCAAACAAAAATCCCTTATCCGAGCCGTTTTGTCATCGACGGTCCGGATTAAGGGATTTGTTTTTCGGCACGGAATATGCCACCGTTTTCAGCGGAATCTGCTCGATCAGACGCACCGCCGTTTCGTCCTGAAAGAGGTTTGGGTACAGCTCGGTACACAGCTTCCGGGAATACAGCGGGAGGATCAGCGTCTCCTGCACGGTGTTTTTCTCGATTTTGCAGTTCCTATCGGGTTTTCTCCCTTTCTGATAAACGGCAGCTTTGGCATCTCGTCCTGCGCAGCGATCGATGTCAGCATTTCAGCAAAGCCCTTCGGATCGCGTATCTGATATTGCATATGATCGTATCCCTCAAATATGGGATAATGGCCGCAGGGGTAGGCTTCCATCACGGCCTGACGGTATTTGAAATGCTCTTCTATGCTGCCAAACTCGAAATAGATACGCTTTTGCAGTTCAAGGCATTCCACTCCCTGCAATTTCAGGTATTCTTCCACCTGACGAACCTCGTCCGCCTTGCTGATATAGTTCTGTCCTTTGCAGTACACGGTGGAGGTGGGCAGAATGCAGAAATACCGATCCTGTAAGTATTTCGCAACCGGTTCGCTGCTCTCCCCCGTCACACCCATAGCATGAAAAAACAAAACAGCGGGATCCTTCCGATTTCCAAATGTCTTAAATTTCATCGTAGTCCTTTCCGGCAGGCGAACCATGCCATGCCCTTCACTGTTCCAAATGTTACGGCTTCATACAGGTTCTCCAGCCGTCTTTTCAACAGGCGTAGGAGGTCTGCCTTTTCCTGCGCCTGCCCCATCATAGATCTTCCCGCCAAGACCTGCGGGCTTGCGGGTGTTTTCAAAAAAGGACATAACTCCACCTCTTTCTGTTTTCCATTCCCAATACAATGCTTTTTACCAGATGCCTGCTCCGGGTGACAGACCAGCAATTCCTCGCATTATAAGTTAGACGAAGTTAACTTCCAGTCCTGTAAAATTCCGCTTCTCAGCGGTCCTTCTGCCAAAAGAATACGCCCTGCGGTTGCCTCTGTCAAGATGTTTATCGAAATTCAATTTTTTTCATAGCAAACCGACCACTGGCCTGTACGAGAACACAGGTTCGTGGTCGGTTTTTATTCTATCTTAACTTCGTCTAATGTTGGCATCGCCGGAATTGCTCCGTGGCGGCTGGTGGTGATGCTGGCGGCTTTATTGGCAAAAGCCAGAATGCTTTCCAGTTTGTCCACGGTCAGGGTCTCCAGATCCTCCTTGCAGAGCTTGGACAGGGCAGCTCCTTTCAGCGGCGCACCAGCAGTGCCTGATAGGGTTCCAGCTCCACATCCGCCAGCCAGACGGAAGCTCCCTCCGGGGTGTAATACTCGCCGCCCAGAGCATCCAGACTTGCCCCTGCCGGGTACTCGGTAAAGTTGAACAATCCCACCAGCGTTTCCTCGCCGCGCTTGCGTACCAGTGCCAGCACGCCGGGGTTGTGGCTGTCCCATGTGGTTACCCACGCATCCGGGGCAAAGCAGGGGTCTGCCCGCATTTTACGCAGCTGCTCCATGCCTTGCCACAGCCGGTTTTGCAGCGTGCCTTTTTGGGTGCGCTGCTTGGCGTCCTCCCAGTTGAAGCGGCTGCGGTGCAGATTGCGGCTGTCCTCCACACGGTCGGGGTCATTTTTGTAGTCCCAGCCGTTGCGCTGGGCGATCTCATCACCGCAGTTCAGCATGGGGAAGCCCTGCAAGAATGCCATGGCAGCGTGCAGCAGCAAGTCGCGCTTCACGGCGTAGTCCAGTGCGATCTTGTCATCTTTTTCCAGTGCCTGCTCCACGCCGCACAGACTGGCGGTGGTGCCGCAGCTGCGGGCATCGCCGGTGGCAGGGTCGTAGTTGTACAGTTCGCCTTTCGCCCAGCTGCCGGGGAAATCGCCCTCATAGAAGTGGTACAGGTATTCCTTGTGCTTCTGCGGGTCGATGCTAAGCCGGTTTTCCACCGCCTCATCCAGACCCCAGCCGATGTCATCGTGGCAGCGCAGATAGTTCACGAACCAGCAATTCTTCGGCAGAGCATGAAGAGCATCCAGTTGGGCTTTCAGCAGCCGGGTATCCCGGCTTGCCAATGCGCTCCACAGGTTGACCATGGTGGACACGTTGTAGAGCATATGGCATTCCGGCTTTTCCGGGGTGCCAAAGTACGCCGCCAGCTCTCTGGGAGCCATGACCACCTCGCCCTTGAGGATGACCGCCGGGCAGACGCATTCCAGCACCATGCGGAGCATCCGCACGATGGTGTGCACCTGCGGCAGATTGCGGCAGGTGGTGCCCAGCTGCTTCCAGATATAGGGCACCGCATCAATGCGGAACACCTCCACGCCAAGGTTGGCGAGGTGCAGGATGCTCTTGGTCATGTCCACGAACACCGCCGGGTTTGCGTAGTTCAGGTCCCACTGATAGTCGTGGAAGGTGGTCAGCACCCACTTGTGCATCTCCTCGCACCATGTAAAGTTGCCGGGTGCGGTGTTGGGGAACACCTGCGGCACGGTCTGCTCGTACTGGTCGGGGATGGTGCGGTCCTCGTAGAGGTGGTAATAGGCCTGAAACCACGGGTCGCCCGCCTTTGCCGCCATCGCCCAGCGGTGGGTGCTGGCGGTGTGGTTCATGACAAAATCCAGACACAGGCTGATGCCTGCTTTCCGCAGCTCCCGGGTCAGATTTTCCAGATCTTTGTTGGTGCCGAGAGCAGGGTCTACGGTATCGAAATCCTCCACCGCATAGCCGCCGTCGTTGTGGGGGTGGGGCATCTGCAGTAGGGGCATCAGGTGCAGATAGGTCAGCTTCTGCTCCTTGAGGTAGGGCAGCTTCTTCGCCAGCTCTTTCAAATTTCCGGCAAAGAGGTCGGTGTACATGGTCATGCCGAACATATTGCCCCGCTTGTACCACTCCGGGTCGGCAGAGCGTGCCTTGTCCAGTGCTTTCAGCTCAGCACTGCGGGCGTTGTAGGCTTCTGCCATCTCCCGCTCCAGAACTTCCAGCCCTTCCCGGTTGTGGTACAGTTCCATGAACAGCCATTCCAGTTCATCTTTATGTTTGGCGAACCGGACTGCAAAATTGTCTTGATTTGTCATCTTTCTTTATCCTTTTCGTGTAAGATGAAGCTGCACGCTGGGGTAATCGCCAAACAGCTGCGG
>CAKTBG010000029.1 GCA_934533135.1 uncultured Faecalibacterium sp. | reverse complement strand
TGTTTTAAGTGTTTTTCCAAACACATAAAGGTTCCGTTACAAGTTTTTCGATATTGTTCAATTTTCAAGGTCCTGTGCACCGCAGCCTCGCGGCTGACAGCTCACTTATTATACCACAGAAGCGGTTTTTGTCAAGCTCTTTTTTGAAGTTCTTCGTTTTTCTCGAACGTGTGATCTCGTATCAATCTCTCGGCTTCCGCCCGGATTTTTACGTCCTCATATTGGTTCTTCCGTTTTACTTCTCAGCGACTCTCAGAAGTCATTCTTTCGTGCCGCACTTGGTGCTCGAGTATAATACCACACTCCTGCCTTCCTGTCAACACTTTTTTACCGATTTTTTCAAAAAAGTTGACGTATCTCCCCTTCACAGCAGTCCTTATAGACTTCTTTTATAGGGGGATTCCCTATAAACAAAAGAGCGAGAACGGCTCTCCGGTTCCGTTCTCGCTCTTTATTATAAGTACTATGAGATTACTGAGCAGCCTTTGCAGCTTCGATCTGCTTGATCAGCTCAGGCACGACCTTGAACAAATCGCCCACAATGCCGTAGTCGGCAACGCCAAAGATCGGTGCGCCTTCGTTCTTGTTGACGGCAATGATGCACTCCGAATCCTGCATACCAGCGGTGTGCTGGATCGCGCCGGAAATGCCCAGCGCGACATAGATCTTCGGATGGACGGTCTTACCCGTCTGACCAACCTGATGATCAGCAGACATCCAGCCTGCATCGGTGACGGCACGGGATGCGCCGACTACACCGCCGCCCAGAGCAGCAGCCAGCTGCTCTGCCAGCTCAATGCCCTTGTTGACGTCCTTGCTGATGCCACGACCCACAGAAACGATGACATCGGCACCGATCAGGTCGACCAGCTTCTCAGCAGCCTTCTCCACGCTCAGAACTTCCGTCTTGATATCCGCAGCGGTCAGCTCAAATGCAGGCTTCACGATCTGGCAGGCATCTGCCTTGGCTGCATCGTAAGGAGCCTTCTTCATAACGCCGGGGCGGACAGTGGACATCTGCGGACGGAAACGAGGGCAGATGATGGTAGCCATCAGATGGCCGCCGAATGCCGGACGGGTCATCTTCAGGTTGCGGTCTTCATAATCAAATTTCTGCTTGGACAGATCGATGGTAGAGCTCTCCTTCAGGAACTCGACATACTTTGCGGTGTCGATATCCAGATGGGTCGCATCTGCGGTCAGGCCGGTGTGCAGACGCGCTGCGCAGCGGGGGCCGAGGTCACGGCCAATGTTGGTTGCGCCAATCAGCAGAACCTCAGGCTTGTACTCGTTGACCATATCGCAGACGACCTTTGCGTATGCGTCGGTGGTGTAATCCTTCAGCAGCGGGCTGTCGCAGACCATGACCTTGTCGGCACCATAGCCGCCCAGCTCCTTGGCAATGCCTTCCACGTTGTCGCCCAGCAGCAGGCCGGTCACTTCGCAGTGCAGCTCATCGGCCAGCTTGCGAGCCTCGCTGACCAGCTCAAAATCGGTGGGCATCAGTGCGCCCTGACGCTGCTCACAGAAGACCCACACGCCCTTATACTCGTTAAAATCAGCCATTGTAATCCTATGCTCCTTTCATCAGATCAGGTGCTTCTTGGCCAGGATACCTGCCAGCTGTGCGGCGACGTCGTCGCCAGTCAGCATGGTGCCTGCGCCCTTCTGCGGAGGAGTGAAGGACTTAAAGACGTTCGTCGGAGAACCCTTCAGACCAATGGTATCCACCTCGATCAGCGGATCGTCCTTCAGTGCGTTGTAATCGAACACTTCCATCGGCTTATCATAGCAGGTGAAGATGCCGTTCACGCTCATGTAACGCGGCGTATTCAGCTCCTTGATGCAGGTCAGCAGGCAGGGAGTCTGCACCTTGACCATCATGTAGCCGTCCTCGAGCATCCGCTTGACGGTCAGGGTGTTGCCATCCTTCTGGATATCGGCAACATAAGTGACCTGCGGCAGGTGCAGCTTCTCCGCGATCTGCGGACCGACCTGAGCGGTATCGCCATCAATTGCCTGACGGCCGCAGAACACAACGTCCTCAGGGCCGACACCGATCTTGTTGACAGCAGCAGCAAGGATCTGGCTGGTTGCGAAGGTATCGGAACCACCGAACTCACGGCCGGAAACCAGAACGGCCTTATCTGCGCCGCGAGCCAGCAGCTCACGCAGCATTCCCTCTGCCGGCGGGGGACCCATGGTAACAACAACGACTTCGCAGCCGGTTGCGTCCTTGAGCTTCAGGGCAGCCTCGAGAGCGTTCAGGTCATCGGGGTTGGTGATGGTTGCCATGGATGCACGATCCAGAGTGCCATCCGCTTTGACGGCCACCTTACCGGAGGTATCAGGAACCTGCTTTACACAAACAATTGCTTTCATTGTAAATCTTGCCTCCCTTACTTCAGCAGCGCGCCGGAAATGACCATCATCTGCACTTCGCTGGTGCCCTCGTAGATCTCGGTGATCTTGGCATCACGCATCATGCGCTCGATGGGATAGTCACGGGTGTAGCCGTAACCGCCGAACAGCTGCAGGCAGCGGCGGGTCACGTCGCTTGCGGTGCGGGCTGCGACCAGCTTGGCCTCAGCAGCCTCAACGCTGTAACGAACCTTTGCGCCGTCCATGGCCTGCTGCTTCTTCAGAGCAGCAGCATAGACCAGATACTTGGCAGCATCCACACGAGCCTTCATCTCTGCCAGCTCAAACTGGGTGTTCTGGAACTGTGCGATGCTGCGGCCGAACTGCTTGCGCTCCTTGACGTAAGCCACGGTCTCGTCGATCGCGCCCTCGGCAATGCCCAGAGCCTGCGAAGCGATGCCGATACGGCCGCCGTCCAGCGTAGCCATTGCCAGCTGGAAGCCCTTGCCGCGCACGCCCAGCATACGATCCTTCGGAATACGGCAGTCCTCGAAAATCAGCTCGCAGGTAGAAGAACCGCGGATGCCCATCTTATCCTCTGCCTTGCCCACGGAGAAGCCCGGATCGGTGCGCTCCACGATGAAAGCGGAGCACTGCTTGGTCAGGCGGCCGCGCTTATCGGGCACCACATCGGTGACAGCGATGACGATGAAGACATTTGCAAAACCAGCATTGGTGATGAAGATCTTGGAGCCGTTCAGCACCCAGTAGTCGCCATCTTCCTTCGCAACCGTCTGCTGACCCTGTGCATCGGTACCGGCACCCGGCTCGGTCAGGCCGAAAGCACCCAGCCACTCGCCGCTGCACAGCTTGGGCAGATACTTTGCCTTCTGCTCGGGCGTACCGTTCTCATAGATCGGAGCAGCGCACAGGCTGGTGTGTGCCGAGACGATGACACCGGTGGTGCCGCAAACCTTGCTCAGCTCCTCAACTGCCATGACATAGGACAGCACATCGCCGCCTGCACCACCCACGGAAGTGGGGAAATAGATGCCCATCATGCCCAGCTTTGCCATCTTCTCAACGGTCTCTTTGGGGAAATATTCCTCCGCATCGACCTTCTTGGCCAGAGGCTTGACTTCATTTTCAGCAAACTCGCGGTACATCTTCTGCACCATCTGCTGCTGCTTGGACAGAGTAAAATCCATCGCTATATCCTCCTAACGGGTTATTTTCATGAACCGAACAGCGTTTTCCGCCGCGCGGTACAAACAAATTCCTCCCGGCCGCTTTCCCACGGTCGGGAGAAACGTTTATCAAAGATTACAGCTCATCAACGGGGGTCTTGGTGCGGTCTGCGTTATAAACGTAGAAGCCCTTGCCGGTCTTGCAGCCGAGGTTGCCGCCGCGCACCATCTTGCGGATCAGCGGGCAGGCACGATACTTGCTGTCGCCGGTCTCCTTGTACAGGACGTCCATAATGGCGAGGCAGATGTCCAGACCGATGAAGTCGCCCAGCTCGAGGGGTCCCATGGGGTGGTTTGCACCCAGCTTCATGGCGGTGTCGATGCCGGCAATGTTGGAAACGCCTTCCATCTTAATGAAAGCAGCTTCGTTGATCATCGGGATCAGGATGCGGTTGACCACGAAACCGGCAGCCTCATTGACCTGAACCGGCTGCTTGCCAATGGCAACAGAGATCTCCTTGATCTTCTCCACCGTCTCAGCGGGGGTGTTGCAGCCAGCGATGACCTCGATCAGCTTCATGCGGTCAGCCGGGTTGAAGAAGTGCATACCGATCAGCGGGCGGTTCAGACCCTTGCCAATCTCGGTGATGGACAGAGAGGAGGTGTTGGAAGCAAAGATGGTCTCGGGCTTGCAGATCTTGTCCAGCTCGCCAAAGGTGGTCTGCTTGACCTTCATATCCTCAAAAGCAGCCTCAACGACCAGATCGCAGTCTGCGCACAGATCCTCTTTCAGACCCGGGGTAATGGCAGCAACAATGGCGTCTGCCTTTTCCTGCGTCATCTTGCCCTTGGCAACCAGCTTGTCGTAGCCTGCCTTGATCTTCTTCAGGCCGTTCTCAGCCCACTCCTGCTTGATGTCGCACAGAGCAACCGTGTTGCCCTCGACCTGTGCAAATGCCTTTGCAATGCCCTGGCCCATCGTGCCAGCACCGATAACACCGATTTTCATAGGATATCTCTCCTTTTGTATTTTATCAATGAAATGGGATCTTAAATGTCAGTTGTTGGTAAACACAGCCTTAGGCTTGGGTTTCTCGCGGGAGAGGAAGCAGGCCATGCCCTCTTTCTGGTCGTGGGTCTCGAAGCAATCGCCGAACAGCTTTTCCTCGACTTCCACAGCCTTTTCGATCGGCAGGCTGATGCCGTCGTTGATGGCTTTCTTGCAATTGCGGACGGCGATGGGAGCGTTCTTGGCGATCTTGTTGGCCAGCTTCAGAACATTCTCCATCAGCTCTGCCTGCGGATACACGGCGTTGACCAGACCGATGCGGTAAGCCTCATCTGCCTTGATGTTCAGAGCCGAGTAGACCAGCTGCTTTGCCATGCCCATGCCGACCAGACGTGCCAGACGCTGGGTGCCGCCGAAGCCCGGGGTGATGCCCAGACCAACTTCAGGCTGACCAAACACAGCGTTGTCAGAGCAGATGCGGATGTCGCAGCTCATTGCCAGCTCGTTGCCGCCGCCCAGTGCAAAGCCGTTCACGGCTGCAATGACGGGGATGGGGAAGCTCTCGATCATCAGGAACACATCATTGCCCAGCTTGCCGAAGGCCTCGCCCTCTGCCTTGGTCATGGTGCTCATGGAACCGATATCAGCGCCTGCCACGAAGCTCTTGTCGCCTTCGCCGGTCAGAACAATGCAGCGTACAGTCTCCTGATCCACAGCCTCAAATGCAGCCTTCAGGTCTGCCAGAACTTCGGGGTTCAGGGCATTCAGTGCCTTGGGACGGTCGATGGTGATGATCTCAACTGCGCCCTGCACCTCGGTTTTTACAAATGCCATTGTGAAAACCTCCAATTCAAATCTTATCAGTTATCATAAACAGTCCCCGGGCCAGAGCAGGCTCTCCGGTTCCTCCCCTGCCCGGGTCTGTCATTCAGTCAGGATCTCCAGTGATGGAGCTTAGTCCATCTCAACGATGGTAGCGCAGCCCATGCCGCCGCCGATGCACAGGGTAGCCAGACCCTTGTGAGCACCACGGTGCTTCATAGCGTACAGCAGGGTGACCAGGATACGAGCGCCGGAAGCGCCGACCGGGTGGCCCAGAGCGATTGCGCCGCCGTTGACGTTCAGCTTGTCCTTATCGAAGCCCAGAGCCTCGCCGACAGCGATGGACTGTGCTGCGAATGCCTCGTTGGCCTCGACCAGATCCATATCGGCAACGGTCATGCCGGTCTTGGCCATGACCTTCTTGGTAGCAGCGATGGGGCCCAGACCCATGACCTCGGGCTCAACGCCTGCCAGAGCACCGGCGACCCAGGTTGCCAGAGGCTTCACGCCCAGCTCCTTAGCCTTCTCCTCGCTCATGACGACCAGAGCAGCAGCGCCGTCGTTGATGGCGGAAGAGTTAGCAGCGGTGACGATGCCGTCCTTGGTGAAGGCGGGCTTCAGCTTTGCCAGAACCTCGGGAGCGCTCAGACGGGGGCCCTCATCGGTATCGAACACGGTGTCGCCCTTCTTGCCCTTGATGACAACAGGAACGATCTCGTCCTTGAAAGCGCCGTCCTTGATGGCCTTGTCAGCCTTCAGCTGGCTGTTGTATGCGAACTCGTCCAGCATCTCGCGGGTGATGGGGCTGTAGCCGTACTTCTTCTGGTAGGTCTCGTTGGTGCAGACGTTCTCAGCGGTCATGCCCATGTGCTTGTTGAAGCCGGTGGCATCCCACAGAGCATCGTTGACCATGGTATCGACCAGCTCGCTCTTGCCCATGGGAGAACCCATACGGTAGCCGTAACGAGCCTTCATCATTGCGAACGGAGCCATATCCATGTTCTCCGTGCCGCCTGCGACCACGATATCAGCATCGCCGGCCTCGATCATCTGAGCTGCCATGTTGACGCAGTTCAAACCAGAGCCGCAGACCACGTTGACAGTGACAGCGGGGGTCTCGATGGGCAGGCCAGCCTTCAGGGAAGCCTGACGAGCAACGTTCTGGCCCAGACCGGCCTGAATCACGCAGCCCATGTAAACATGATCGACCTGCTCAGCGGTGATGCCGGCGCGGTTGATAGCCTCCTTGATGACGATAGAGCCCAGCTCTGCAGCGGGAACGTTTGCCAGAGTGCCACCAAACTTACCGATCGCGGTACGGCAGGCGGATGCGATAACAACTTTCTTCATGTCAAAAGCCTCCTGATGTGTGTATAAATGTGTATATTGGGTGAATATAAAAACGCTCTCTTTATAAAAATGCCCTGCGGACATTTTATCGGGTCATTCAGAGCTCTCCGCTCTGCCGCAGCTGTTCCATCTTTTCATGAACCGCCGCCTCCACGCAGGGGGTAACGAACTTGGAGATGTTGCTGCCGTAGCGAGCCGCCTCTTTGACGATGGTCGAGGACAGATAGCTCCACTTGATGCTGGTGGCCAGGAACATGGTCTCGATGCCGGGCATCAATGCGTGATTGGTCTGTGCCAGCTGGATCTCATTCTCGAAATCCGTCACTGCCCGCAGCCCCCGCACCATGACCGATGCGTGCCGCTTTTTAGCGAACTCCACGGTCAGGCCGTCGAAGCTCTCCACCGTGACGTTGGGGATGTCCTTGCAGCACTCCTGTAGCAGAGTCACCCGCTCTTCCACGGTAAACAGCGGATGCTTCGCGCTGTTGATGAGCACGGCTACGATCAGCTTGTCGTTGATCTTGGCCGCACGTTTGATGATATCGAGATGACCCCGTGTTACCGGATCAAACGAACCGGGATAAATTGCTGTTGCCATCCTGTGGGAAACCTCCTTGGTGCGCCTTTGGAAAAGCGCGTTTTGGTTCTGCCATGATAGCACTTTCCGGTTTTATGTGCAAGCAGCCTTTGCAACTTCTGCGCAATTTCGTTAATTTTTAAACAATCAACTCTGCACACTGCCGCATCCACTTGCTACGCTATAAGTAAACCACATCGTCAAAATTTTATCAAGTGTTTTTTCAAAAATTTTTATTTTTATTGTACCAAACTATCCGCACAAAAAGCTAAGAATTTTAGTCAACTTGCTTCTTGGGCAATTTTTATCGGAAAGATATTGATTTCACTCTTTGTTAATGTTATAACTAAGTTGGAATTTACAATTCCTTAATGTCATTATCGGAGAGGATGGTTTATAATGGATTTTATGGAACTGTACGCACAGAAGAAAATGACTGCTGCACAGGCTGCTTCTCTGGTCAAGAGCGGCGACTGGGTCGATTACGGCTGGGCGGTCAACACCCCTGTGGCGGTGGATGCAGCTCTGGCAGAACGGATGCCCACACTTGAGAATGTCAATTTCCGGGGCGGCATCCTGATGTGGGTGCCTGCGATCTTCCAGATCGACGACCCCGCTGCCCACCTGACGTGGAACAGCTGGCACATGGGCGGCATCGAGCGGAAGGCCATTGCACAGGGCTTTTCCTTCTACTCCCCCATCCGCTATTCGGAGCTGCCCCGCTATTACCGCGAAAGCCCCGATCCGGTGGATGTGGCCGTTTTTCAGGTGACTCCGATGGACGAGCACGGCTACTTCAATTTCGGCCCCAGTGCCAGCCATCTGGGGGCCGTCTGTGAAAAGGCCAAGAAGATCATCGTGGAAGTCAACACCAATATGCCCCGCTGCCTCGGCGGTATGGAGAACTGCATCCACATCTCGCAGGTCACCGGCATCGTCGAGGGCGACAACCCGCCCATCGGCCAGATGGCGGCACCCGGTGCTGCCACGGAAGTCGATCTCAAGGTGGCCAACCTGATCGTTCCGCAGATCCCCAACGGTGCCTGCCTGCAGCTTGGCATCGGCGGTATGCCCAACGCCATCGGCAACCTGATCGCCCAGAGCGACCTGAAGGATCTGGGCGTCCATACCGAAATGTATGTAGACGCATTCGTGGATATCGCCAAGGCTGGCAAGATCACCGGCGCACACAAAAACCTCGACAAGGGCCGTCAGGTCTACGCCTTTGGTGCCGGCACCAAGAAGATGTACGACTACCTCGACAACAACCCCGAGTGTATGTCCGCCCCGGTCGATTACACCAACGACATCCGCAGCATTTCCGCCCTCGACAACTTCATCTCGATCAACAACGCCGTCGATATCGACCTCTTTGGTCAGGTGAACGCCGAGAGCGCGGGCGTCAAGCACATTTCGGGTGCGGGCGGCCAGCTGGACTTTGTGCTGGGTGCGTACCTTTCCAAGGGCGGCAAGAGCTTCATCTGCCTGTCCTCTACCTTTATGAATAAAAAGACCGGCAAGCTTGAGAGCCGCATCCGCCCGACGCTGGAAAACGGCAGCATCGTCACCGATACCCGCGCCAACATCCACTATCTGTGTACCGAGTACGGCTGCGTCAACCTCAAGGGTCTGACCGCATGGGAAAAGGCAGAGGCTCTCATCAGCGTCGCCCACCCCGACTTCCGCGAGGAGCTCATCGCAGAGGCCGAAAAGCTTCACATCTGGCGCAGGAGCAACAAAATTTAACAGGTGCCGCGGGATCTCCTGCTGCCCGCGGCAGGAATGGAGTTTCGCATGATGGACAAAAAGCCGCACATCAAGCCCTATCTTTACGGGATGTTTGCGGGATTTGGCGCAATCAGTCTCAGCATCATCTTTTTCTTTCTGATCTACCGGTTTCAGGGCTTCGGGGCTGCGCTGACGACCCTGACCAACATCCTGATGCCTTTTATCTACGGTGCTGTGATCGCCTATCTGCTCAAGCCCGTCTGCAATGCCATCGAGGGGTTTCTCCACCGGCTTTTCCCGGGCAAAGCCAAGGGTGCGGTCAATGCGCTGTCGGTTGCGTTGACCATCCTGTTCGGGCTGCTGCTCGTCTACGCCCTGTTCCTGATGGTCGTGCCGCAGCTGATCTCCAGCGTCACAGCTCTCTATTTCACGGCGCGGGATAACATCGGCAACTTCATCGACTGGCTGTCGCAGCTGGGATTCATCGCCAACAACCAGACGCTGGTGGAGTTCATCGACAACACCTACACCGAGCTGACCACCGATCTGGATGCTTGGGTCAAGAATACCTTCATCCCCTCGATGCAGAACATTCTCCCCACCATGCAGAACATCCTCAGCAATGTAGGCGTCGGCGTGCTGAACGTCGTGACGGTGTTCAAGAATCTGCTCATCGGCATCATCGTGGCGGTCTATCTGCTGGCCAGCCGCAAGCAGTTCGCAAAACAGGCCAAGATGATCCTGTACAGCCTCGTCAAGCCCCACTGGGCCGACCTCATCGTGGAAGAAGTCCTCTATGCCGACAAAATGTTCGGCGGCTTCATCAACGGCAAAATCCTCGATTCCGCCATCATCGGTGTGCTGTGCTACATCGTCTGCGTCATCGTCAAATTCCCCAGTGCCCTGCTGGTGTCGGTCATCATCGGCGTCACCAATGTCATCCCCTTCTTCGGGCCGTTCATCGGTGCCGTTCCCGCCACCCTGCTGATCCTGATCCAGAACCCCATCAAGGCGATCTGGTTCGTCCTCTTCATCCTGATCCTGCAGCAGCTGGACGGCAACGTGATCGGCCCCAAGATCCTTGGCAACACCACCGGTCTGTCGAGCTTCTGGGTGCTCTTCGCCATCCTGCTGTTCGGCGGTCTGTGGGGCTTTGTGGGCATGATCGTTGGTGTTCCGCTCTTTGCTGTCATCTACGACGTCATCCGGAAGCTCGTCTTTCACGGCCTGCGCCGCAATGACCAGCTCGAACAGGTGCAGACCTATCACGACCAGTTCGGCGACCCGGATGACCCAGCTCCCGAAACCGCAGCAGAAACACCCGAAAATCCGTAATCCCCTCTGCATCCAACGTCCTGTGCAGCCGCTGCACAGGGCGTTTTCTTTGTGCTTGCTTCTCTGACCGAGAGATGTTATACTCGGCTTGATTTGATGTTACCAAGGGAGGGCTTTTCCATGAAAGTGATTCTGAGCCGAAAAGGGTTTGATTCGGCCAACGGCGGCATTGTCAGCCCCATCTTAGAGGACGGAACAATGATCTCCTTCCCGATCCCCTCCCCGGATGTCCATACTTTTTCGGAACTGGAATGCAACGGTATCCCTTACGATCAGCTTCTGCACGATTTGAACTACAAAGAAACGCGTTACGGCGTCCATTGTCACATCGACCCCGACCTGAATTCAGACCGTTGGAAGCTCAAACCTGCAGGCTGGTTCCCTGCTTTCGGGCAGATCAGCTCTTCCGCGTCCTATCTGAAGCACATCGGTGTTGCTCCCGGTGACATTTTTCTGTTCTTCGGCAATTTTCACCGCGTCGCAAAGGGACCGAACGGCAGCTATCGCTACCTCCGGCACACGGGCGATTTTTATCGTGACAGCGATCTGCAGGTCATCTGGGGATATCTCCAAGTCGGAGAGATTCTCTCCACGCCGGAACAGCAGAAAACGGCTCCGTGGCATCCGCACTCCATCCCGGAGCGAACTTGCATCCCCACAAACGTGATCTACAAGGCCAGCGGGCATTTATCGTTTGCTCCTGCTTTTCCCGGTGCCGGGATCCTGCCCTTTGCGAAAAAGCGTGTACTGACCCTCTATGGGGCTTCCAAAGGCACTTGGACAAAGAATCCCGTCTATGATAAAAACAACATTCTGAGCAACCGCAAAAACAACGCCAAAGATCCACGGACCGGCATCTATTACGCCGGTATCTGGCAGGAGCTTGGTCTCAAAGAGTCGGACGCCTGCACCGCGTGGTGCAAAAATCTTCTCCTGTAAAACGCAGCGATCCCCCTTTCCGGTGCTGCCTCAGCACTTGGGAAAGGGGGATCGCTGCATTATCGGAAGGGTCGTACCAGAGCAGAGATCAGAATCTTACTGCTGGTTCGGCTTCCAGTCCTTATAATTCTCGTAGCGGCTCTCGCGGATCTTGGTGTGCGACCAGATCTCATCGGCCGCAGGCTGCCAGTTGGCGGCGTAGCTCTTGCACTTGTCGCAGAGGTGATCGACGCTCTCCGGGCTCTGCAGGTCGGTGCTGTGGGCACCGGTCTCGTGAACCATCTGGCGCAGCAGCTCGGGGTTTTCGAGCATCGGGCAGGGGCGCAGATGGTTCTTATTGAAGGGCTGGCCGTTGTGATACGCCATGAACAGCGGGCTCCGCAGGATCTCCAGAATGCTGCTGTCGTGGATGTTGGCGTTGGAGTAGTGGATAAAAACGCAGGGCTCTGCATCACCGGCCGAGTTGATGTGGAAGTAGTTGCGGCCGCCTGCAATGCAGCCGCCGACAAACTCGCCGTCGTTCTGGAAGTCCATTGGGTAGAACGGGATATCGCACTTTTCGGAGCGCAGATACCGGATGCGGTCGATCATGTACTTGCGCTGCTCCGGGGTCGGCATCAGCTCGGGAGCTGCGTCGTTGCCGACGGGCATATAGTGGAAGTAGAAGCCGAAGTGCGCACCCTTGTCGCAGAGCATCCGCATGAAGTCGTCGTTGGTCACGGCCTCGATGTTGTCGCGGGTATAGCAGATGGAGGTGCCGAACAGGATGCCGTGCTTTTTCAGCAGATCCATTGCATTCATGACGGCGGCATAGTGGCCGTCGCCGCGGCGGGCGTCGTTGGTCTCCGGAGTACCCTCAATGGACAGCATGAACGCGATGTTGCCCAGACGGACGACCTCGTTGCAGAACGCCTCGTCGATCAGGGTCGAGTTGGTGTAGATGGCAAACTGCGCATCGTTGTGCTTCTCGGCCAGCTTGAGGATGTCGGCCTTGCGCACCAGCGGCTCGCCGCCGGTCAGCATATACAGGTAGACGCCCAGCTCCTTGCCCTGTGTGACGATCTTATCCATGTCGTCGAACGACAGGTTGTTCTTGTGGCCGTACTCACCGGCCCAGCAGCCCACGCAGTGCATATTGCAGGCCGAAGTCGGATCGAACAGGATCAGCCACGGAATGTTGCACTGGTACTTGACGCGGTTCTCGCGGATGGTCTTGGTTCCCCGGAAGAACGCCTCATAGCCCAGATTCAGAGCCGTGGTACGCGCCACATTCGGGTCGGTCTGATCCAGCACGCAGTCGATGAGCTTCGACCATTTGCTGTCCGGGTCGGTCAGGGTCTGGCGGGCGCGCTCATAGGTTTCCTCGCTGAACGATGCGCCGTAGAACTGCTTGGCAACATCCACCAGCTGCCCCATGGCCTTCTGACGGTCTTTGTTCACATGAGAAAGGGTCATATCGACCATTTTGCCCACAGCAGCACGCTGCATTTTATGCGTCAACGAATCAAGTGTGGTGTTCATAACCTATTTCCTCCGCGTTATTCGTAAGATCTGTCGGGTGGTTTCCCCTGCGCTCCGGCTGGAGAAGTGCCCTTCATTTCTCTGTATTTCCATGCCATTATCTTACTCAAACCAGACGAAATTTGCCATAAACAGAAAAAACGCCGTGATGGAAAACCCATCACGACGCCCAAGTTGTCTAAAGATTGACAATGTACACAGATCAGTCCTCTGTGTTCTGTGTACCATTGCCCGCGCTGAACCGAAGCAGCGCACGGTGGAAATCGCCGTGCAGCATGGTATTCAACCGCTCGGTCATCACTTCCGGCTCGGTTTTCATGTCCTTTCGGATCCATTCCAGCACCATGCCGACCAGCGCGTACTTGTAAAAGTCGATCACGAACTGTCTGTCTGCATCCTGCACCGACAGAACCGTTGCCTCCCGGTCTATGAAGTCGTGCAACGTCGGATCCAGCATCTTATATAGGTACTGTTCCACCTGTTCCCGGCTGATGGAGCGATACACATTCTGTACCAGAACTTTATTGTTCCGGATCTCGTTCAGGATATCCAGAAACGCTTCGCTCCACGTTTCAAACGTTTTTCCTTCCTGTGCTTTCGCCGCGTCCTCCACCATGATCCAGTCCACCAGATCGTAGATGTCCTTGAAGTGATAGTAGAATGTCATGCGGTTCACGCCGCAGTCCTCGGTGATGTCATTGATCGTGATCTTATTCAGCGGTTTTTGCAGCAGGAGCTTTTTCAGCGATGCTTCCAGCGCACGTTTCGTAGTCTGTGACACAAATCTCCATCCTTTCCCGGCGGAGTACAAAACGGATACCGAACCGCTCTGCATCTCCACAGTTGCCGACCGTCAGGCCGAGGAAGAAATTCAACTTCCGCTCCTACTATACCGCAAACTGCGAAGGATTTGCAAGTGAAATTTGAATCCTTTCGATGAACTTTCTGTTACGCTCTGCAAAATCGTGAAAGGATTTCGTCATTCCTGCCCGCCGTGGAGCCGCCGGATGATCTTGAACGCCACCTCGTGCTCAGTGGCAAGGGGCTTTTTCATGGCAAAAAAGACCACGCCGCTGGTCGGGCAGAGGATCTCTGCCACCACATCCGCCGTAAAGGGATCCAGGATCACGCCCAGTTTCTGGCCGTATTCCACCTCTTCGCCCGGCTCCACCAGCCGCCGGAAGATGCCGCCGGCCGACGTCAGGACATTGGCCAGCCCGCTCTCCTGCACAACCGCGGACAGATACCCGCCGTGGCAGTTGTATTTCAGCACTCCAACCCGGCTCAGATACCGAAGCACCGCCGCCACAGCCTGCTGTGCGCTCCGCTCCTCGATCTCGTCGGTCTCTTTGGTATAGACGCTGAAGGCGTTGCTCTCCCAGATCTGCCAGTTGTAGTTCAGGGTGGTCGTGTCGATGGGCTGCGGATCGCGCATGACGACATAAGGCAGCCCGAACAGGTTGCCCAGACTGGAGGTCTGGTAGCCGGTGTTCATGATGCGGACATGGGGCACAAAGTCGCCCGGCAGATAGAAGGATGCAAAGTGGATGCCGTGCCGGTATCCCTGCACTGCCTCAAACAATGCGGCTGCGATCCGCTGGGTCGTCTCGCCCTGATCGTACCCCGGGAACATCCGGTTGATGTCGGTCTTGTCCATTGCCCAGAAGCGGCTTCCGACGTTCATCGAAAAGTGGTTGACGCAGGGCACCACAAGGATCTCCTGCCCTGCGGCGATGGCTCCCTGCCCTTCCAGCTGGCGCAGTTTCTGCACCAAGAGGGCACAGACGTACATCTGCTGCACCTCATTGCCGCGGACTGCTGCCACCACCGCGCAGGCTTTTTCGCCCTGCCCGAACCGGAACCCCTCGATCTCGAATTTCTGGCGGTAGGGGGTCTCCAATGCATAAAGAACTTCCTGTCTCATTGTGCAAACCCTCCCGTCAAAATGCGTGCCAGCAGGCTGCCCGGATAGACCACCGGGTACTCCCGCAGCGTGAAGAGCAGGCCGTCGGCCGGAGCCATCAGAGTCTGGCGCACCGCGCCGGTCAGCGGGTCAGCGATGACCGCCAGCTCCTGCCCCCGCTTTACCATGCCGTTGTGCTCGATACTGGGGATGAAGATGCCCGCTTTGTCGGCGTTGATGAAGGCCACCTCATCCTTGCTGACGATGGGTTTGCGGGGGGTGATCGTCTCGCCGGCCCACATCCCCTGACTGCGCATCAGGTTCAGGATGCCCTCGGCCAGCTGCTCGCCGTAGCTGGGGGTCAGGCGCATTCCCACCCCCATCTCCACGACCAGACAGTGGGTGCCAAAGATGTTCAGGCTGTGCGCCAGTGTGCTTTCCAGCACCGTAGCCGCCGCATGGATCCAGACAAAATCCACATTCAGCTGTTCGGCCAGCGGCACCAGCGCGGGGGCCGTCTCTTCCGAGATGCGCACCTGCGGCAGTTCCCGCAGAAAGATGTTCGAGGCGTGGATGTCGATGGCGATGTCCGCCCCTTTCATATCCTCTACGACCTCATGCGCATAGTATTCCGCCATCGGGCCGTCGGTGGTGCCCGGGAAGATCCGGTTCATATCCAGATCGAACAGCGGGATGCCGCGCTGGATGGTATTGATGCCCAGCGGGTTGACGGCCGGGTAAATGTCCACCGTGCCGGTCAGCAGCTCCGGATGTGCCTGAATCTTCCGGTTGAGCAGGTACACCACGTACTGGCCTTCCAGCTCGTCGCCATGCACACCCGTCACTACACAAAGCCGCTTGCCCCTGTCGTTGCCGGGCAGCGGCGAAAGGCGGTTCTTTTTCAGTTCCAGCTTTTCATGTACCGCAAGCGCAAGGCTTGCTACTGTTTGTTCCATATTTCTTATCCTTTAACGCTTTCTCGTTCTCGTTTCCAGAGCTTCATCTGAATGTTCATGTTCTGCACCGGATCGCCGCGGAACACGCCCTTTTCGGCCAGACAATCCGCTGCATCCCGCCCGACGGCAAACCGCAGGTACGTTTCGTCCGCCCCCCGGCGGTTGGTCGGGTCAAAGCCCTGCCAGCCCTCCGGCAGAGCCAGCTCTGCCCATGCATGGGTCGCCCCCTCTCCGGGGATCAGCCCCATGCAGTACCGCGCCGCAAACCCGGACAGCCTTGCCAGCGATAGCAGCAGATGGGTGTGATCCTGACAGACGCCCTTCCCTGCTTTCAGTGCCTCGGCTGCACTGGTTCCCACCCCGGTGGTGCCGGTGCAATAGGCCAGTGCTTCCGCAGCCGCCCGGTTCAACAGTTCCGCCTGTTCCCGGGGCGGTTTCCCCGCCAGCGGCAGCGTCTGCCAGAGGGCGCGGATGGCGTTGTCCGGCAGCGTCAGCGGCGTCGGATAGCGGAACACCGGGTCGTTCCCTCCCTGCTCCTTCCGGGTGTGATCCACGCGGACAATGCCATGGGAGCCGTAGACAAAGCGGCGGTGCGGCGGCAGACAGGAGCCGCAGACCAGCCAGCTGCCAAAGCCATCCCGCCGCAGCTCATACCCCGCCGCCGGTTCCAGCGTGATCCCATAAGACTGGATCTGCTGGGCTGCGTCCTCCCGCGGGAGGCAGTGGAGCGAAAACACATGATCCCAGACCGGCTCTGAAAAAAGCAGCTCAGTCCGGAATTGAAATTCCAGTTCGGTCATACATTCCCTCGCATATTGGTTTTTCCCTATTGTACCACATTTGCAAGGCGTTGTGCAGAGCCTTTGCTTTCGTTACAGGTCGAGAAACAGTCCCTCCAGTGCCCCGACCAGCTCACAGGGCGTGGCGTCGGGCTTGGAGCTGTCCAAGATCGCGTCCACCAGAAATTCCAGCCGCTTTTTATCCGGTTCCAGCTGGGTCTTGTAAAGGCGGTTGAAGAGCCGCTCAAACTCCCGGCGGGTCTTTTCCGGTTCTTCGCCAAGGCGAAGGTAGAGATCGACCCGCTCCACGCTGACACCCAGCTTGATCATGCTGCGGATCTCCTCATCGTAGATGGTCTCCTCGCAGCTGCCCCGGAACGCCAGAATGTCGTCCAGCACCCATTGGAGGGGCACGCCCGGCATATCGCTCTGCGACGCTTTTTCCACCGCGCTGAGAGCCATAAAGATGTACGACAGCGTCTCGGTGGTCAGCGTATCCCGCAGGACGATGGCATTGTCGTAAGCATAGATGAGGCTGGCCGAGAGCGAGTTGGGGTTGTTTCGGTCAAAGAAATACCGTTTGCAGAAATCGGCTGTATCCCGATAATCGGAGGGGATGCCCAGCTTGCTGCAATACGATACAAAATCCGCCTCGCCGCCGTCCACACTGGCATCGTAGATGGGCTTGGCTTTTTTCAGTCCTGTATAGACCCGCTCCGAATAGCGGCCCAGCCAGTACAGGCGGCTGGCTTTGTTCAACGAGATAATACCCATGTGTCTTTGAAACCTCCTCCTTGCGAGCTGTTGACGACAAAGCTGTCCGGGTTGCGGGAGAAACGGGTCAGACCGCTCGCCCACACCTCGGTGTCTTCTCCACGGCTCAGCACAAACGCACGCAGATCCGCCTTGCGCGGCACTTTTTCGCCCTGTTCCATGATCGGAAGATCGAGGAAATCGATGACTTCCTGCACGATGAACCGCCGGGGCTCGCTGCGGATGGTGGTGCGGAAATCTTCCAACTGCTTCTGGGTCAGGTCGCGGCCGAATACCACGCCGTAACCGCCGGCTTCGGCCACGTCCTTCACCACCAGCGTCTCGAGGTGATCCAGAACATACTTCCGATCCTCTTCGTAGAACGGCAGATAGGTCGGCGCGTTCTGCAGGATGGGTTCTTCGCCGAGGTAATAGTTTATCATCTTCGGAACGAAGTAGTAAATGCCCTTGTCGTCGGCCACGCCGTTGCCCGGTGCATTCAGCAGGGCCACATTTCCGGCGCGGTAGGCGTCCATCACGCCGGGGATCCCGATCAGGCTCTCGGGCTTAAAGCTGAGCGGATCCAGATATTCGTCGCTGATCCGGCGGTAGATCGCGCCGACTTGCTCCCGGCCGCGGACCGTCCGGAGATAGACGTGGTTGTTCTCCACATACAGGTCTCCGCACTCAGCCAGCACCGCACCGGTCTTTTCGGCCAGATAGCTGTGCTCAAAATAGGCTGCATTGTACCGCCCGGGCGTGAACACCACGTTGATGCCGCCCGTGTTGACCGCATCCATCGTCTTTTTCAGCAGCTGTGCGTAGTTGCGGTTGTCCACGATGGCATTGTCGCTGAAAGTCTCCGGGCTGCACCGGCGGCACAGCTCCCGGGCGATCAGCGGATAGGACGCGCCGCTCGGGATCCGCAGGTTGTCCTCAAGGATGAACCAGCTGCCACCCTTCGCCTGCACGAGGTCGATGCCCGAAATGTGGCTGTACACCCCTTTGGGCGGCACAAAGCCCTCGCACTGCGGCAGATAGCCGCTGCCTGCAAAAACAAAGTCCTCCGGCACGATGCCATCCCGGATGATCTTCTTGCCGCCGTAGACGTCCTTCAAAAACAGATTCAGCGCGTTGACACGCTGGATCAGGCCCCGGTTCAGTATTTCAAATTCCTGCGCCGTGATCACACGGGGCAGCGGGTCGAACGGAAACAGCCGCTCCTGAAAGACGCCGTTCTTGTACAGGCCGAATTTGACGCCGTACCGCGCCAGCTGGTCGTTGATCGTTTGCTGATGTCTTACCAATTGATCCATAGATCTCCCCTCTTTTATTCTGAATTGCATTGCTTCCGGATCGCTCCGTCTGCCAGCCTTTCCCCTGCTGGCCTTCCTTGCCGGAGCCCGAAAAAAACAAAAAAGGCCGCGAAACCCCCGCCGGGGGCTCCGTTGCCTTTTCTGTTCCCATTATAAAAATTCCGACGACCCTTGTCAATAGGGACTTTATTTTAATAAAGTTCTCAAATTTTCCAGCGGGCACTTGATTTTCTGTTTCGCTGTGGTTAAATGAAAGAAACGCAGACCGCGTTTTTCCTGTTTTGATCTTCCAACCAGAAAGAAGGTATTTCTATGATAAAGACCATCGGATTTTTGGGCTGCGGCAATATGGGCGGTGCCATCGCCCGAGCCGTCTGCAAAGCCACCGACCCGCAGAATGTTTATCTCGCCAACCGTACCGCCGCCAAAGCAGAAGCTCTGGCCGCTGCGCTGGGCTGCAACACCGCCGTCAACGACGAAGTGGCGGGTCGCTGCGACCTCATCTTCCTTGCGGTCAAGCCCCAGATGATGGAGGCGATGCTTGCACCGCTCAAATTCACGCTGGCAGAGCGTCCGAACCGCTTCATCCTCTGCAGCATGGCGGCCGGTCTGTCGATCGCCCGCATTCAGGAGATGGCGGGCGAGGATTACCCCGTCATCCGCATCATGCCGAACACCCCCGCCTCGGTGGGAGCCGGCATGATCCAGTATTGTTCCAGCAATGTCACCGCCGAAGAGGAAGCGGAATTTCTCAAGCTGATGGCTCCGGCCGGCCGGCTGGATGCCGTGGCCGAGTCCATGATCGACGCCGCCAGCTGCGTTTCCGGCTGCGGCCCCGCGTGGGTGTATCAGTTCATCGAAGCTCTGGCCGACGGCGGCGTGGCCTGCGGCCTGCCCCGCGCCAAGGCGCAGGAGTATGCAGCGCAGATGGTTCTGGGCAGTGCCCGGCTAGTGCTTGAGAGCGGCAAGCATCCCGGTGCGCTGAAAGACGCCGTGTGCAGCCCCGCCGGAAGCACCATTCAGGGCGTGCGCGTCCTCGAGGAGAACGGCTTCCGGGGCGCGGTGATGGACGCCGTCCTCGCCGCTTACGCAAAAACCAAGGAAATGGGAAAGGGTTAAGGTATGCGCATCGTCATCAAAGTCGGCACTTCTACGCTGGCACACTCCACCGGGCGGCTGAACATCCGCCATACCGAAGAACTGGTCAAAGTCCTCAGTGACCTGAAAAACGCCGGGCACGAAATCATTCTGGTCTCCTCGGGTGCCATCGGCATGGGCGTGGGCAAGCTTTCGCTCCCGGCGCGGCCAAAGGATATGTCCACCAAACAGGCCTGTGCCGCGGTGGGGCAGTGTGAGCTAATGTACACCTATGACCGGCTCTTTACGGCCTACAACCACACCGTGGCGCAGGTTCTGCTGACCGGCGTGGACATCGAGCACGCCAGCCGCCGGGAGAACATCCAGAATACCCTCTCCCGCCTGTTGGAGCTGGGTGCCCTGCCGATCATCAACGAAAACGACACCGTCGCCACCGATGAGATCGCCTCCATCGGTGACAACGATACGCTGGCCGCCATCGTCACCTGCTGCGTCCGCGCCGACCTTCTGGTGCTGTTGAGCGACATCGACGGCCTGTACACCGCCAACCCCCACACCCATCCGGATGCCACCCTGATCCCGCTGGTGGAAGAGATCACCCCCGAAGTCATGGCTCTGGCCGACGGCGCAGGCTCTGCCCTCGGCACCGGCGGAATGTCCACCAAGCTCCGCGCTGCCCGGATGGTCACCGCACAGGGGGCAGACATGGTGATCGCCAATGGCTCCCACCCGGAATTGCTCTATGACATCGCCGTCGGCAAACCCGCCGGCACCCGTTTTGCCGGCCACAAGGAGGTTTAAGATGACCACACAGGAAATTCTCGAAGCGGCTCGCAGCGCGAAAAAAGCACTGGCTCTGGCCGACCCCGCCACCCGGGAAAATGCACTTCTGGCCATGGCCGATGCCCTCACCGCGCCGGATGCCCAGCGTGCCATCCTCGCAGCCAACGCCGCCGATCTGGACGCCGCACGGGGGCACATCTCCGAGGTCATGCTGGATCGGCTTGCTCTGACTGCCGACCGGATCCACGCGATGGCCAAGGGCATCCGGGATGTCGCCGCCCTTCCCGACCCAGTGGGGCAGGTGCTCCGCCGGATCGAACGCCCCAACGGACTTGTGATTGAAAAAACGGCCGTTCCCATGGGCGTGGTCGCCATCATTTATGAGAGCCGCCCCAACGTCACCAGTGACGCCGCCGCCCTCGCCCTCAAAAGCGGCAACGCCTGCATCCTTCGCTGCGGAAAAGAGGCGTGGCGGTCCAGCCATGCCATCGTCGAGGCTCTGCGGCAGGGCATCCGCGCCGTCGGCCTGCCTGAGACGGCCGTCTGCCTCATTGAGGACACCACCCACGCCTCGGCCAATGCGCTGATGACGGCTGTGGGCTATGTGGATCTGCTGATCCCCCGCGGCGGTGCCGGGCTGATCCGTGCCTGCGTCGAAAACGCCAAGGTGCCCTGCATCCAGACCGGCACCGGCATCTGCCACATCTTTGTGGACGATACCGCCGACCCGGAAAAAGCCCTCAACATCATCGAGAACGCCAAGGCCAGCCGCCCCAGCGTCTGCAACGCCGAAGAGGTCTGTCTGGTGCATTCGGCCATTGCCGCCGCCTTCCTGCCCAAGCTGGCGCAGCGTCTGGGCCCCGACCGCGTCGCCAAGGGGCTGCACCCGGTGGAGCTGCGGCTGGACAAGCGGGCCGCTGCGATCATCGACGGCACCCCCGCCGGGGAACACGATTTTGACACCGAGTTCCTCGATTACATTCTCGCCGTCAAGGTCGTGGACAGCGTAGAGGAGGCCATCTGCCACATCGCCGAGCACTCCACCGGCCACAGCGAGGCCATCCTCACCGAAACGCCCGCCCACGCCGCGCTCTTTACCGCCGCCGTGGACAGCGCGGCGGTCTATGTCAACTGCTCCACCCGCTTCACCGATGGCGGCGAGTTTGGGCTGGGCTGCGAGATGGGCATCTCGACCCAGAAGCTCCACGCCCGCGGCCCCATGGGGCTGGGGGAGCTGTGCAGCTACAAATACATCATCCACGGCTCCGGGCAGATCCGCTGAGCTTTTCTGGTTTTTTCATCCGATACAGGCTGGTGCAGCACCAGCCTGTATTTTTGTTTTACGCGTATGGATTGTTTTTTCCTCAACTACAAATTGTTCTTATTTTTTGTCAAGCTTTTCTTGGTGAAAAAATGTTGTATCCAAATTTTCCCTGTTATTCACAAGAACAAAGTCCTACTTTTGCAACTTTCTCTTGCAAAAATCACAAGAAATCTCTTGACAGAGCCCCTTTGTGTGCGGTAAAACTAGAATAGAGAAGATTGATAACGATTTCATAAAAAAGCAATCTTTTCTGAAAACTGTCTTTCATCTAAAGTCAATTTGCATAGTCCGCCATCCACAACACTATACTGAGACCAAAGGAGAGAGCGATATGACGATTGCCATTCTTGCACACGATTCCCGCAAGGAGCTTGCGCTCCAATTCTGTACCGCCTACAGCGCGATTCTGTCGCGCAACACCGTCATTGCCACCGGCACCACCGGACGAATGCTGGCACAGGCCACCGGCCTGCCTGTCCACTGTTACCTCTCCGGACGTTTGGGCGGCATCCAGCAGATCGCAGCCCGTGTTGCCTGCGACGAGATCGATCTGGTGCTTTTCTTCCGTGATCCGCTTAAGGCGGATACCGGCAACTCCAACGAGCAGAATCTGCTCCGCCTGTGCGATATGCACAGTGTGCCCATCGCCACCAACATTGCCACCGCTGAGGTACTGCTGCGCGGCATGGATCAGGGGGATCTGGATTACCGCGAGGGGATGCACCCGCCGGTTCCCCAGCCGATGGAGCTCCACCGCGCCGTGTGCTGACGGTTTTGATCGCTGCTCTGTCTGCATGAGCAGCCTGCGTTTCAGATTTGTGTATAGAGGGAAAACAACACCGCGGAAGATCCCGTTTGCGAGATCTTCCGCGGTGTTGCTGTTTTCTATAAAACTCTGAGGAAGAAGGAAGAACTTATTCCAGCCCAGCCATCTGCTTGACGGCCTTCATTGCGAAGGTCAGGGTACGGCCCATGGCCACACCCGCCATCAGGCAGGGATAGTTGTTGGCAAAGAAGCTGCCGGACATATCGCCGGTGATGTACAGACCCTCCATGGGGTTGTTGTTGGTGTCCAGAGCCTGACCCTTCTCGTTGATGGCAATGCCCTGCTCGGTGGTCAGCAGAGAAGCACCCAGCCAGCAGCCATAGAACGGAGCCTGACGGATCGCGCTCAGACGGTAAGCGGGCTTGCCGAAATCGGTATCCTCCTGTGCGTCGTACAGCGCATTGTAGCGATCGACGGTGGCGAGGAAGGTCTCCTTTGCCTCACCGGTGAAGCCCAGCTTGTCGGCCAGCTCGTCGAGGGTGTCGCACTTGAACATCAGACCAGCCTCGATGTGCTTCTCCATCTGGCTATCGACCATCTGGGGTATATTGCGGGACATGGCCGAGCAGCCGATGGTATGGAAGCGGGAGATATCCTCGTGGAAGTTGGCGTCATGAATCTGTGCATAGACGCGGCCCGGCTGGTGCGATGCGGCGTAGACAATGTCGTTGTAGGGGCAGCTCTCGTTGGCGAAACGCTCGCCGTTGCGGTTGACCTTCAGGAACGGCTGGGTGCCGGTGTTGTACTGGCTGACCGTACCGGGGAACGCCTTGCCGCCGAAGGAGCTGGAGCTGTCCACATAACCCGCGTCCACACCGGGAGCGACGATGCCGCGGTCAAACAGCATGGGAGCAGCTTCCTTGTCGAGGTTTGCACCCGCCCAGACCGCGGCACGGATGCCGTAGCCCTTGTCGGCCGGAGAGTAGGAGCAGGCGGTGGTGACGGAGGTGCCCAGCGGGTCGAGCTGCTCCATCATGTAAGGGTTGCCGCAGTAGCCGCCGCAAGCCAGCAGAACGCCCTTGGCTGCGTTGTAACGGATGAAGTGGTCATCCTCGGTGCTCTGTGCAAGGATGCCGGTCACACGGCCGGTGGAATCCTTTTCCAGCTTTGCGAGGCTGGTCTTGAAGTCGATGCCGTAGCCCAGCTCCTCGATGTACTCCTGCAGCAGAACGTTGCGGGGCTTGCCGGAAGCGTTCTCGCTGGCCATGTAGTTGTGCTCTTCCACCGGGAAGAGGTAGTCGGTGTTGTGCTCGGCGTTCTCAGCAGGCCATGCAGCCTCAGAACCGGAAGTAAACTCACAGACCCAGCCGTATTTATCCTCGAGGATGCTGCGCATGAAGTCGTGCATTGCAGCAGACTCGTTGATCCAAGTGCGGACAACGCGCTGGTCGCACTTGCCGGAAGCATAGCGGGAGATCTCGCTCAGCAGCTTTGCACGGTCAAAGGGCTTCTCGCCGGCTTCCTTGGCAGCGGCGGAGTCGATAGCACCGTACCAGTGGCGGGTGTCCTGCACGGCTGCGTTCTGCTCGATGATGCGGAAATTCAGGCCGTTCGCGGCAGCATAAGCAGCAGCGAACATACCGCCGTTGCCTGCGCCGACGATGACGATATCGGTGTCCACGGTCTCGGTAATGGCAGCCTCGTCGATGTCCGGCTCCTTGCCCAGCCAATCGTTCTCGTCGCCGGTGGGCAGCTGCACGCTGGTCACAGCCGCCTCGCCCTTTGCCTGCGCATAGCAGCTCTTGGCCGCCTTCATCACGGCATCGGAGGTGATGGTGGAACCGGAAACGCCGTCGATCTCGGCAGAACCAGCCGCCAGCAACTGCTCTTTCAGCTGGTCGGCAGCCGCAGCACCGTAGGAGGCAGTCTCCCCGGAGGTATCGACCACAACATCGGTCACAGCACTGTCAGAGAAGGTCATAGTGACCTTGACGGTGGAGGAAATGCCCTCTGCGGTACCCTCATAGGTACCGGGGATGTAGGTGCCGGCTGCACCGGAGGCAGCAGTACTGCCGGAAGCTGCGGAGGAGCTTGCAGCGTTGCAGGCGGCCAGTGCGCCAGCCGTCACACCGGACATGGCAGCAGCGGCAGCGATCTTCAGAAAACCTTTGCGGGAGATCTTGTTCATTTCGAGATTCCTTTCTTCCTGTTTTTCTTTCTTCCTTCAGACGGAATGCGCTTCATTCGCACTTCGTTCGATAATAATCTAACATAGTTTTTGCATCCTGTCTTTTAAGAATTCTTAAATTTCTGAACCGGTTCTTTGCCGGTTTTGCCGCCGTTCCCGCTCAAATCGTTTGATATTTGCTTATCGAAGTCTTTTTCGCACGCAAAAACGCACCAACCACTTAAGTTTCCTTAAGAAGTCGGTGCGTCTCATTTAAGGGGTTTTAAGCCTTCTCCCCTTCCGGCTGAAAAATATACCCTTTCCCCCACACATTTTTCAGGTACACCGGTTTCGCCGGGTCCGGCTCGATCTTGCTGCGGAGGTTATGGATATGCACCTGCACAGTGCGGACGTCGCCGAGGCTGTCTTTGCCCCAGATCTTCTGGTACAGCTCGTTGGCTGTGAAGAAGGTATTCGGATACCGCACAAAGAGGGTCAGGATGCGATACTCCATATCCGCGAGATGGATGCTTTTGCCTTCCCGCTCGACGTTGTGGCTGTTGGCGTCCAGCGTAAAGGCCGCACAGTGATAGCCGTTGACAGACGGTTCCGCCGCGTCCATCTGCACCCGGCGGATATTCGCCATGATCCGGGCCAGCAGCACTTTGTTATGGTAGGGTTTCGGGATGAAATCGTCGCCGCCCAATTCCAGTGCCTTTACCACCGTGTCGGTGTCGTCCAGACAGGAGGTAAAGATGATGGGGCAGTGATGCCAACTGCGGAGCCGCTGGCAGAGATCCACACCGTTGGTGTCCGGCAGCAGGATGTCCATCAGGATCACATCAAACTTCTCCCGGGCACAGCTCAAAGCGTCGCCGCCGGTCTCTG
This sequence comes from uncultured Faecalibacterium sp., assembly GCA_934533135.1. Lineage (GTDB taxonomy): Bacteria > Bacillota > Clostridia > Oscillospirales > Ruminococcaceae > Faecalibacterium. Next base: position 13,160 of record CAKTBG010000029.1, on the reverse strand, counting down.
CACAGACTACTTCAAAATTCTGCTGGCTCTCCAAAAAATAGCGGGTCGTATCCCGGATCACCGGATCATCCTCGACCAATAACACCCGGATCATTGGTTTTCCCCTCCCCTTTTCGTTCGGAATCTGCTATACTTTATTTAGTATACCTTATTTCCTCTCATTTCACAACTGATTTTCCATTCCGGGTGACATTTATGAAACAGCTCTCTTCAAAAAAGAAATTGATCGCGTTCATGGCCGTGCTGCTTGCCGCGCTGTTGGTCATGGTCGGCATCCTGTTCAACGCCCAGCAGCCGAAGCTTTCCAATCGTGCTCCTCTCACAACCACTGCCGCCGGGCGGGGTGCCACCCTCGTCGGGTGGGAACAAGTCTCTGCGCAGGAGTGGCAGTTTACGCTGAACGCCGCCGATCTTTCCGGCATACCGCTGATGCTCTGCTTCAGCGGCACCAGCTCCGGTCAGCCGATCGGCCTGACTGCGGCCGACCGCTCCGGCGAGATATTCCGGTTGGAGGCAGAGACCTCGCAGCCCATTCAGCTCCGCGTCCGCGGTCTCCGGGAGCCGCAGTGCTGGATCATGACGGCCGACCGTGCCATCGGCGGGATGGAAGCCCGCAGCCTGCTCCAGCTGATGACCCTGACGGCCTTTGTCACCATGGCGGCGATGGTGCTGGCATTGTTCTGCTACAAGCGGCAGGCAGAGCTGGGGTATTTCCTGCTCTATCTGGCTGTTCTGGTGGGCTGGGGCTTTTTCGTTTACCTCTTCCCCGTCTCGCAGAGTTACGGCTTCGGGCTCGTCATGCGCTTTTTCTTCTCGCTGACCGTTCTGGCTCCCATTTGGCTGTCTGCCGCCCTGACCGGGATCCGCTTCTTCCCGGATGAAAAACAGCACACTTACGTCCTGTTTTTGACCACCTTTTACACCGGATGCAGCCTCAGCAGTGTGGATCTTCTCCGTCAGTCCGCCCTGATTGCTGGAATGCTCTATTGCTTGGCTCTGCTGATCCACGCCTACTTTCAGGGCGGAAACGCTGCACTGCTGCTCCTGCTGCCCTGTGCCGTCACCAGCGGTCTGCGCGTCTGGGTTCTACTCCCTTCCATGCAGCAGCCGTTTTTTCTCGAGTCCTTCCGGTTCTACCTCATCCGCTGCGCCCGCATCTTCGATCTGCCCTTCGCACTGGGCTGTATGGTCTTTGTCTGCCGCCAGTTTGCCCTTCAGTTTGACCGCACCGAGCAGCTTGCCCGGGAGCTGGATGAACGGGTCAACGAGCGCACCCGCGCCCTGACCGAGGAGAGCGAAGCCCGCAAGAGCATGATGCTGAATATCTTTCACGATCTGCGCAGTCCGCTGTTCGCCGTCAGCAGCGGGTTGGAAACGCTCGAATCGGCTCCGGATGCTCTGCCCGCTCTGCTTCCGGCTCTGCGCCAGCGGGTCGATTTTCTCCACCGCCTGACGGAAGACCTCTTTCTCGCGGCAAAGCTGGAACAGAAACAGATCCTGCTCAACGAAGATCGCGCCGTCCTCAACGAAGATACCGCCGCCGTCTGCGCCACCTGCCAGAGCGAAGCCGACAAGAAGGGGGTACACCTCCATTCCGACACCCGTACCTTCCTGCCCGTCTGGGGCGACAGCGTCCGGCTGCAGCAGATCGTCCAGAATCTCGTCACCAACGCCATCCACTACACCCCTGCGGGCGGCGAGATCACCGTGACCTGCAAACAGGAGAACGGCTGTGCCTTTGTCTCGGTGCAGGACACCGGCTGCGGCATCGCCCCGCAGGAGCAAGCAGCAGTGTTTGACCGCTACTTCCACACCACCGCCAACACCAAACACGATTCCACCGGCCTTGGCCTGACCATCGCACAGGAGCTTGCCCGGCTCCACCACGGTGAGATCACACTGGAAAGTGCCGTTGGGAAAGGCAGCTGCTTCACCCTGAAACTGCCCCTGCTGGAAGTCGAATAAGACGCAAACGATCCCCGGACGGTGAAGGCCAGCTTCACGATCCGGGGATCTTTCTTTCGATTATTTTATGCCGCGTTCATGCCGCGCAGGGAGATCACGGAGTCAGGCGGTTGGGGCCGCGGAACAGGAACTCGGCCTCCTTGATGGGCAGGCCGCAGAGCAGCATGGTCAGACGGTCGATGCCCAGACCGAAACCGCCGTGCGGGGGGCAGCCGTACTGGAAGAACTCCAGATAGAACTTGACGTCCTCCGCCAGACCCTTTTCCTCTGCCTGCTTTTTCAGCACCTCATAGCGATGCTCACGCTGGGCACCGGTGGTGATCTCGACGCCGCGCCAGATCAGGTCGTAGCCCTGCGGCACACCGTTCTCATCCCGCATATGATAGAACGCACGCTTCTCTGCGGCGTAATCGGTGATGAACAGGAACTCGTGGCCATAGTGCTTCTTGACCCAGTCGTAGCTCAGACGCTCGGCCTCCGTGGTCAGATCACCCTTTTCGGCGTCATCCACGGTGTAGCCAAACTCTTCTTCCAGAGCCTTGTACAGGTCGGCCAGCTTGACCACCGGGAACGGCGTCTCGGGAACAACGACCTCCTGCCCGAACAGCTCCTGGATCTGGTCGCCGTAGGCTTCCTTGACGGCGGTCAGGCCAGCCTTCAGCAGCTCCTCTTCCATCTTCATGACGTCCTTGAAGGAGGTGATGTAGCTGAACTCAAGGTCAAAGCCCGAGAACTCGGTGGCGTGCTTGTTGGTATAGCTCTTCTCGGCGCGGAAGACCGGGCCAGTCTCGAAGATGCGCTCAAACCCGGCAGCCATGGCCATCTGCTTATAGAACTGGGGGCTCTGTGCAAGGTAGGCATTGCGATCGAAATAATCGACCTTGAACACCTCCGAGCCGCTCTCGCTGGCTGCAGCGATCAGCTTCGGGGTGTGGATCTCGATGAAATTCCGATCCAGCAGGAACTTGCGCATCGCGTTGACAAAGCAGCTCTGTGCCTTGAACATCAGCTGGTTCTCGTCGGTACGCAGATCGACCCAACGGTAATCAATGCGCTGATCGATGCTGGAACGCTCGACAGCCTTCTTCTTTTTGGTGGCTGCGATCTCCTTGCGCACGATCGGCAGTGCGTCGGCGATGCTCTCGATCTGGATCTCAGAGGGGATCATCTCGATGCCGCCCATCTTGACGTAATCGTTCTTGACGACCTTGCCCACAACGGTGATGACCGAATCCGGGGTCAGCTGATCGATGGTATCCACCAGCTCGGGGTGATCCGCCTTCTCGACGGTGATCTGCAGCTTGCCGGTAATATCTTTCAGCACGATGAAAGCCATTGCCTTGCTGTTGCGCAGGTTCTCGATAAAGCCCTGCACCTTGATCGTGCTGTCAATTTCCTTTTGTACCTCATTGATATAGGTGCGATCCATGGAAATCCTCCTTATTTGTATGCATTTACGGTACTATTATATAACTTTTTCGACAGAAAGCAATAGCCCTCTCCGTCAAAGACCGGTCGAGTCTGTGCAAAACGAAGAGGTTTTTTGTTTCTATCGCAATTGTCAAAAATAGTGCCAATCAAAACGGCGTATTTGCGATATGCCGTTTGCGGATGTTGCTTGTGCATTAAAAATGCAAACTGCTATAAAAAGCGTTGGCTTTGCTATTCCGGATGGAAGCAACTACCGTGTTGCGCCTTGTTTCACTGCTTCTTCCCTCGTCCGCAAGGCTCTCACGCCTACAGAAGTGAAAACCTTGCTCGGTCAGAAAAAGCTGTTCCGATATGCCAAGGGCTCCCCCCTTTGAGGAAAGACTCCCTCCGGCCGGAGGGAGATGTCGCGTCAGCGACAGAGGGAGGAATCTGGGCGCGAAGCGGCCTGAGAGGGCTACTTTTCCTCTTTGTGCAGCGTGCCCGTGCCGCCTTCCACCACGCCGTCGTGATCCAGCACCGCCTTGATGGTGCCGAAGAAGCACTTCACATCCATCCAGAAGCTGAGATGCTCCACATAATAGCCGTCCAGCCGGGCTTTATCGGCAATTTCCAGCTCATCCCGGCCGTGGATCTGCGCCCAGCCGGTCAGACCGGGTCGGACATCGTTGGCTCCATATTTATCCCGCTCGGCCAGCAGATCATACTGATTCCAGAGTGCAGGCCGCGGCCCGATGACCGCCATATCCCCCACAAAGATGTTCCACAGCTGCGGCAGCTCGTCCAAACTGGTCTTGCGCAGGAAATGCCCCATCCGGGTGATGTACTGATCCGGATCGGCCAGCAGATGGGTCGGCATATCGTGGGGCGTGTCGATCCGCATGGTGCGGAACTTGAGGATATTGAAATGCTGTTTGTGGATGCCGACCCGCTTCTGCCTGAACAGCACCGGCCCGGGCGAATCCAGCTTGATGGCAATGCAGAGGGCGAGCAAAAGCGGCGAAAGCACGATCATTCCGCACAACGACAGCATGATTGCCAGCCCCCGCTTGATTCCGTTGCGATACATGGAGATTCCTCCCTATTTTGTACTTCGTCTCCGGTGTTCCGGAAAGCACATCCATTATAGCAGGCCTTCCCACATTTTACAATTCAGAATGTGCTTTTTTTCCTCATCGCTCCACCGAGACCGCCATGCGGTGATAGGTATGGCGGATTCCCCGCACCGCCACCGAATACGCCATAATGTTCTCCGGCAGAGACATTCCCGCGTATCCGGCATCGCCGAGATGGTGAATGTCGGTGCCGGTCATTTTGCACAGCAAAGCCAGCCGCTTGATGGTGTCGGTGTCCGCCCCCTCCTGCGAAGTTCCGATGGCAGTGATGGTCAGTGCCCCCAGCTTATGCGCACAGGTGACCAGCGAACGGGCGTACTCGACCGTAATGCCCGGCACAGTGCCCGGTGCCGGCAGCAGAAGGATCTCCGCCCCCGCCTCTACAAACTGGATCACATCCTGCTCGGTCATGATGTTCTCCGCCGCCTCTGACAGAACCCCCGCCGCGTGCATCTTGCCCGCTGCCAGCACAATGCGGTCGCCCACGGCCTCCTTGAACTGCCGCAATGTCCGGACGATGGCCGGATTGGACACGCCCATGCCCGGATTTCCAGTCAACAGGATGAAATCGACGCCCAGCTCCTTGGCACGCAGCGCATTTTCAACGGTGGCACGCCGCCCGGCCGACATTTTCCACAGCGGATCGGTCTCGCCTTCTTCGCCTTCCTCCACCGGCTCCAAATTGATCCCGATGGGGCGGCCAGTCAGCTTTTTCAGCAGTCTCACCGTCTCTTCCGGTTTGCACGCGGGCAGCCCGTTGATCACAGGCTTCTGCACGTCAAACATATTCAGCAGAATGATGTCTGCTCCCATCGACGCGACAAACTCTGCGTTGGTCACATTCCCCAGCATCGGCTGCACCGTGCCGATGGTCTCGCAGGCCAGCACCCGTCCTTCACTTTTCCGGATGGATTCCAGCAGATCCTCCTTCGTAAATTTCGCAAAATCCGATGCACAGCAGTCCAAAAACCGTTTTGCCATAGCGAGCCTCCTATTTTTGTTTATCCTTGGTCGTTTGCGTGCAATTTATCGCAATTTTCATAAATCGTGCCTATCAAAAAGGGATCTTTGCGCTCTGCAGTTTGCAGATGTTGCCTGTGCATTCAAAATGCAACCTGCGCTATTTCCTTTTCTCCGGCCAACGGAAGCGTTCCATCGCAACGCCTTCCAGCTCCAAAAGCCGCGCTTTTTTCTCCAGCCCGCCCGCGTAGCCGGTCAGGCTCCCGCTGCTTCCCACAACGCGGTGGCACGGAATCAGGATCGAGATCCGATTGTGCCCGATGGCTCCTCCAACGGCTTGTGCCGAAACCGTCGTTCTCCCCCGCCGTCGAGCCAGCTCCTTCGCAAGGGTTCCATAGGTCGTCGTCCGGCCGTATGGGATCTCCCGCAATAACGCCCAGACTTCCTGCCGGAAATTCGATCCCACCGGGTGCAGTTTCGGCAGAAATTCCGGCTTCTGCCCCCGAAAATAAAGATCCAGCCACTTTTTTGTTTCGGCCAGCACCGGCGTTTCGCTTTCCTCCCGCTTGGTCGGCAGACCATCGGCAAAGTGCGCGGCCTCTTCAAACCAAAGCCCGGTCAACCCTTCCTCGTCCGCCGCCAGAAAGAGTCTGCCCAGTGGTGAATCATAGTGTGCGGTATAGATCATTGATACAGACCCTCCGCCTCCCGCTCCCGCCGGATGTCGCTCAGTTTTTTGCCCTGATAGATCCAATGCACCGGACCTTGGAGTGGATAGCGCGTCTGCAAAATCTTTTGTGCCAACGAGGAAAGCGAATACACCTCCCCCTGATATTCGATCTGCCGGTCATCCTTCACCGTCGCAACCACTTCCGGATGACCCGACAACGCGATCTCCGTTCCTGCCGGAATGCCGCACCGCGCAAAGGAAAACGGTGCTTTCCGCTCTTTGGCCTCTTCCTGAATTTCCGCCGCAATCTCCTCATCGACCACTTCATGGCCTTCCGGTGTCAGCCGCTGCAGCTTATCCATCGTTCCGCTGAGCTTCGCAATACTCTCCAAAAGTGCATACGCATCCTCTTTGGTCATCGCATAAAACTCTTTGGTGCGTGTTTTTCCATCGAAGGTGTCGATGGCGCGAAGTTCCGGATTCAACCGGTCGATCAGCCCATGAAGTTCTTTGTCCTGCAGAGGCGTTGAGACGTCATAGGTTGCATAAACCCGAAACGCAAATGGAATGCACTCGCTCCGGTTCAGCTGTTTCAGCCGCTTCTCAATGTCCGTCGCGTAGCCGATCTTCACATAATCCGGGAACGAGGGATTCGTCAGAATATAGATCACACCCGTCTTTTTCGCCGCACTCATTGCTTTTTCTTCCTTTGCTTTCTTTTGTTTTTGGCATTCTATTTTAGGTTGATTATACCAAATCCACTCTTTTCTTTCAATCGTTCCTGTTGAAAATCTCCCGTCATCAAGCTTTTCTTGATCGTCACGGCGTTCCTCCCACATCATCCGGAAATCCCAGATAGTTACCATCCCCGTCCGAGTTATTAAGCACTCCTTAACAACTGCCCTGACCTCTTCGGAATTTCCGAAGGGTTGCCCCCTATAGATACAGAACCCCCCGCCAGCTCACACTGACGAGGGGTTCCTGTTCGTTTTGGATTGAATGCAACCGGAAGAAATTATTCGAGCTCGATCGTTGCCGGCGGTTTACCGGTGCAATCATAGAACACGCGGTTGACGTGCTTGACCTCATTGACGATGCGGCTGGTAACCGTGCCGAGGACATCCCACGGCATATTATAGCTCTCTGCCGTCATGAAGTCCGTAGTGGTGACAGCACGCAGAGCGACCGCATAATCGTAGGTGCGTTCGTCGCCCATGACACCCACACTGCGCATATTGGTCAATGCAGCATAGTACTGGTTGATCTCCTTATCCAGACCTGCCTTGGCGATCTCCTCACGCCAGATGGCGTCGGCGTCCTGCACAATGGCGACCTTTTCCGGGGTCACTTCGCCGATGATGCGGATGCCCAGACCGGGGCCGGGGAACGGCTGACGGCTGACCAGATACTCGGGCAGACCCAGCTCACGGCCGACCTGACGCACCTCATCTTTGAACAGATTGCGCAGCGGCTCGACCAGCTCCTTGAAGTCCACGGTATCGGGCAGACCGCCAACATTGTGGTGGCTCTTGATGACGGTAGACTCGCCGCCCAGACCACTTTCGACCACGTCGGGGTAGATGGTACCCTGTGCAAGGAAATCCACCTTGCCGATCTTCTTGGCCTCTTCCTCAAAGACGCGAATAAATTCTTCGCCGATGATCTTCCGCTTCCGCTCCGGCTCCGTCACGCCCTTCAGCTTGCTGAAGTAACGCTCGCGGGCGTCCACGCAGACAAAGTTGATGTCAAAGTTCGGGTTGCCCGGGCCAAAGACCGCGCAGACCTCTTCCTTCTCGTTCTTGCGGAGCAGACCGTGATCCACGAACACACAGGTCAGCTGCTTGCCGATCGCCTTGGCCAGCATTGCAGCCAGAACCGAAGAATCGACACCGCCGGACAGTGCGCACAGCACCTTGCCGCCGCCGATCTCCTCCCGCAGAGCCTTGACGTTGTTCTCCACAAAGGAATCCATTTTCCAGTCGCCGGTGCAGCCGCAGACGTTGTACACAAAATTGTGCAGCATCTTTTTGCCCTCAGCGGTGTGAAGCACCTCCGGGTGGAACTGCACTGCATACAGACCCTTTTCTGCATTTTCCGCCGCAGCCACCGGGCAATTGACGGTGTGCGCCGTGATCTTAAAGCCGGGTGCTGCCTGCTCGATGTAGTCATTATGGCTCATCCAGCAAATGGTGGAGGGCTGAACATCCGCAAACATCTTGCTCTCGGTGTCCACAAAGACCTCCGTCTTGCCGTACTCACGCTCCGGTGCACGGCAGACATGGCCGCCCAGCAGATGCATCATGAGCTGGCTGCCGTAGCAGATGCCCAGCACCGGCACGCCCCAGTTGAAGATCTCGGGGTCGATCGTGGGCGAATCCTCCAGATAAACGCTGTTGGGGCCGCCGGTAAAGATGATGCCCTTGGGGTTCTTCGCCTTGATGGTGGCAAGGTCGGTCTTGTAGGAATAGATTTCACAGTAGACATTATTCTCGCGGACGCGGCGCGCGATCAGCTGATTGTACTGGCCACCGAAGTCCAGCACGATCACAGTTTCATGCTGCATGATGTTCTCCTCCCTTTGTCTCGGATGTGTATTCTATAGGTAAATATAGTATAGCACATCTCACAAATAAAAGCGACCTCTTTTGTCAAATTTTCCGGATAGGATGGCGCAGAACCGTCTTGCATTTCTCTGGTGCCGTCTTGCGCGGGTCGCTGAGGTAAATTTCGTGGTGCCTGCGCTGGTCAGAGAGATCCACGGCATACCCCTGTGTGGCTGCAAATTCATCCATCTGGCGCAGCGTCTCCGGTTCCTCGTCGTAGCTGCCGAGGTGCATACACTGGACGCAAGGCCCTTCGTCGTAGTGGAAAAATTCTGCCTTAGAAAAGTCCATCTTCTTTTTCCGGGTCGCTTCCGCCACAGCCCAGTCAAATTCCTCCTGCGTCACGAACTCAGGCAGGCGGATCATCGAGATCCACTCGAAATTTTCTTTATGCGCATAATCCACGCCCGGCACACCTTCTTGTCTCCACAGACCTTCCAGCGGCGGCACGACATACTCGAAATACCCGTCGATCTTGTGGTCCCCCTTGCAGCTCATCTTGAGGGTGAATGCGATGCCGTACAGCAGGTTCATTGCCGCCTTATATTCCCCTTCCGGGTCATTGGGGTCGCCTTTTCCGCGCACGGCTACAAAATTCATGGCCGGTATCGTCACGATGCCCGGCTTTTTCGGCGGCAGATAAAATTCTTTATACTCTTTCTTGTAATCAAATGGCACGCCCATCACCTCAGCTTATCGTTATCTGTTGTATCAAGGATACCACAACAACTTTAATTTGTAAAGCTGTTTTTGAGCTAAAACCAAAAAGTCCTGCGCGAAGATCCGCGCAGGACAAAACAGATACCGGCAGACATACAAAAAGTCCTTCCCACTCTCCGGAATGGGAAGGACTTTGTAAGTTTAACCTTTTGCCTTAGAACAGGCGCGAAGGATCAAGATTACTCAACGATCTTGCCGACAACGCCAGAACCAACGGTACGGCCACCCTCACGGATAGCGAAACGCAGGCCCTCTTCCATAGCAACGGGGGTCAGCAGCTCAACGTGCATCATGACGTTATCGCCGGGCATGCACATCTCGGTGCCTTCGGGCAGGGTGATGATGCCGGTCACGTCAGTGGTACGGAAGTAGAACTGAGGACGATAGTTGGAGAAGAACGGGGTGTGACGGCCGCCTTCGTCCTTGGTCAGAACGTAGACCTGAGACTCGAAGACCTTGTGGGGATGGACAGAACCGGGCTTAGCCAGAACCTGGCCACGCTCGATCTGGGTACGATCAACACCACGCAGCAGAGCGCCGATGTTATCGCCAGCCTCAGCGAAGTCCAGAGACTTACGGAACATCTCCAGACCGGTGATGGTGGTGCTCAGACGGTCGGGCTTGATGCCGACGATCTCCATAGCGTCGCCAACCTTGGCAACACCACGCTCAACACGACCGGTAGCAACGGTACCACGGCCAGAAATGGTCATGACATCCTCGATGGGCATCAGGAAGGGCTTGTCCTCCTCACGATCCGGGTTGGGGATGTAGGAGTCAACAGCGTCCATCAGCTCCTTGATGCAAGCGTAAGCGGGATCCTCAGGATCGTTGGGAGCCTCCAGAGCCTTCAGAGCGGAACCACGAATGATCGGGGTGTCGTCGCCCGGGAAGTCGTACTCGCTCAGCAGCTCACGGATCTCCATCTCGACCAGATCCAGCAGCTCTTCGTCGTCGACCATATCGCACTTGTTCATGAACACAACGATATAGGGCACGCCGACCTGACGAGCCAGCAGGATGTGCTCACGGGTCTGGGGCATGGGACCATCGGTAGCAGCAACGACCAGGATAGCGCCGTCCATCTGAGCAGCACCAGTGATCATGTTCTTGACGTAGTCAGCATGGCCCGGGCAGTCAACGTGAGCATAGTGACGAGCGTCGGTCTGATACTCAACGTGAGCGGAGTTGATCGTGATACCACGAGCACGCTCCTCAGGAGCCTTGTCGATGTTGGCATAGTCCATGAAGTCTGCGTCGCCCTTCAGAGCCAGGAACTTGGTGATAGCGGCGGTCAGAGTGGTCTTGCCGTGGTCAACGTGACCGATGGTGCCGATATTAACGTGCGGCTTAGAACGGTCGAACTTTGCCTTTTCAGCCATTGGAATATCCTCCCTTTATAATCGGATTGATTTTGGTTACAACAGTCCTGCAAAAACAGAATTGCATTGCAAAACTATTCTACTAAATTCCACCTGTAAAATCAAGAGTTTTACAGGAAATTTTGCCGGAGCGATACTACCCCGGCAAAATTCATTCTTTTTCAGGCAATTAAGCCTTGGTACGGCCAGCGATGATCTGGTCGGCAATATTCTTGGGCACCGGCTCGTAGTGAGACGGCTCCATGACATACTGACCACGACCCTGCGTCTTGGAACGCAGGTCGGTGGCGTAACCGAACATCTGAGCCAGAGGAACGAAAGCGTTGACACGCTGGGTGCCAGCCATTGCCTCCATGCCCTGGATCTGACCACGGCGAGCATTCAGATCGCCGATGACATCGCCCAGATACTCATCGGGAACGATGACAGCAACCTTCATGATGGGCTCGGTGATGATCGGGTCTGCCTTGCGCATAGCGTCCTTGAAGGCCATAGAACCTGCGATGGAGAAGGCCATCTCAGAGGAGTCGACCTCATGATAAGAACCATCCCACAGGGTGACCTTGACGTCAACGACCGGATAGCCAGCCAGAACGCCAGCCTTCATAGCACCCTGAATACCGTTGTCGATAGCCGGGATGTATTCCTTCGGGATCGCACCGCCAACGATGGCGTTGACGAACTCGTAACCCTTGCCGGGCTCGTTGGGCTCGATCTTGATCTTGACGTGACCATACTGACCCTTACCACCGGACTGACGAGCGTACTTGGTCTCCTGATTGGCCTCCTTGCGGATGGTCTCACGGTATGCGACCTGAGGTGCGCCAACGTTTGCTTCGACCTTGAACTCGCGGAGCAGACGGTCAACGATGATCTCCAGATGCAGCTCGCCCATACCAGCAATGATGGTCTGGCCGGTCTCTTCATCGGTATAGGTCTTGAAGGTCGGATCCTCTTCGGCCAGCTTTGCCAGCGCGATGCCCATCTTCTCGTTGCCAGCCTTGGTCTTAGGCTCGATTGCAACGCGGATAACGGGCTCGGGGAACTTCATGGACTCCAGAATGATGGGATGATTCTCATCACACAGAGTATCACCAGTGGTGGTGTTCTTCAGACCGACAACAGCAGCGATATCACCTGCATAGCAGCAGTCGATATCCTTGCGGTGGTTGGAGTGCATCTGCAGGATGCGGCCCATACGCTCCTTGTTGTCCTTCACGGAGTTGTAGACAGTGGTACCTGCCTCAACCTTACCGGAGTACACACGGAAGTATGCCAGCTTACCAACGAACGGGTCGGTAGCGATCTTGAAGGCCAGAGCTGCGAAGGGAGCGTCGTCGGAAGACGGACGGGTCTCCTGCTCTTCGGTCTCAGGATTCACACCCTTGATGTCCTCGACATCGGTAGGTGCGGGCATATAGTCAACGATAGCGTCCAGCAGCTTCTGCACGCCGCGGTTCTTGTAGGAAGAACCGCAGACAACGGGAACCAGAGTATTTGCAATGGTCTCCTTGCGGATAGCAGCCTTCAGTTCCTCACGGGTGATCTCCTCACCCTCGAGGTACTTCTCCATCAGAACTTCGTCGTTCTCGGCAACAGCCTCGACCAGAATGTTACGGTACTCTTCAGCCTGCTCGACCATATCCTCGGGGATCGGCTCGGTGCGCATGTCGTTGCCCATGTCGTCGTAGTAGACCTCAGCGTTCATATCGACCAGGTCAACGATACCGCGGAAGGTATCCTCCTGACCGATGGGCAACTGGATCGCCACGCCGTTTGCGTGCAGACGGTCATGCAGCATCTTGATGCAGCGGAAGAAATCGGCACCCATGGTATCCATCTTGTTGACGTAGACCATGCGGGGAACCTTGTACTCATCAGCCTGACGCCAAACGGTCTCAGACTGCGGCTCGACGCCGCCCTTTGCAGCCAGAACGGTCACAGAACCGTCCAGAACACGCAGAGAACGCTGAACCTCAACGGTGAAGTCCACGTGGCCCGGGGTGTCGATGATGTTGATGCGGTGACGGTTCTTCTTGAAAGCAACCGGATCCTTCTGGGTCTCAGAATGAGACCAGTAGCAGGTGGTAGCAGCAGAGGTGATGGTGATACCACGCTCCTGCTCCTGAACCATCCAGTCCATGGTGGCACCGCCGTCATGAACCTCACCGATCTTGTGGTTGATACCGGTGTAGTACAGAATACGCTCAGTGGTCGTAGTCTTACCAGCATCGATATGAGCCATAATGCCGATATTTCTCGTCATCTGAAGAGAAACTTCTCTGGGAGTAGCCATGAAATTAACCTCCTACAGAAC
>CAKTBG010000028.1 GCA_934533135.1 uncultured Faecalibacterium sp. | reverse complement strand
CTCAGTCGGTAGAGCAGGGGACTGAAAATCCCCGTGTCATTGGTTCGATTCCGATCGGAGGCACCACGTCGAAAGTCCTGTCATTCATCGAGAAGTCTTGCAAGCAAGACTTCCGTGATGAATACCAGACTTTCTCCTCTTCCCCACAAAATCTTGCTTCGCAAGCTTTCGCGGGGGCCCCGTTAAAAAGAACGGGTGGGTGCAAGGATAAATGCACCGAATATGCGGCCGTAGCTCATCTGGTAGAGCGCCACCTTGCCAAGGTGGAGGTAGCGAGTTCGAGCCTCGTCGGCCGCTCCAACACGAAGCCGTTGCAATTGCGTCCTGTTACGCAGCTGCAACGGCTTCTTTTTTATGAACAAATGTTGACAGGATTCGCCAGAACTCGTATACTAAAGTTCTATGGATGTTTCTGAACGTTTTTTGAACAGGAAAAGGAGGGGAAAACCACTGTGATATTCGGTAAGTATATCAACCGCTATTACCTCAAAAATGCCCCCGCGCTGCTGTTGGGTCTGCTGGCGTTGCTGGCGGTGGACTTCATCCAGCTCAGGATCCCGCAGTTGTACCGCTTGGTCATCAACGGCGTGAATCTGGGGCAGGTGGTCGTGGACGGCGAGACCATGGCTTTTACCAAAGAGGTATTGTTCCAGCAGATCTGTCTGCCGATGATCTGGATCGTCGTCATCATGGTCATCGGGCGGTTTTTGTGGCGCATCTGCTTTTTCGGTTCGGCCATCCGGGTGGTGGCGGATCTGCGCGAGAAGATGTTCGACCACAGCCGCAAGCTCTCGCACCAGTACTATCAGGTGAACAAGGTCGGCAACCTGATGAGCCTGTACACCAACGACCTCGATACCATTCAGGAGTGCTTCGGCGACGGTGTGCTGATGTTCTTCGACGCGCTGACGCTGGGTCTGCTCGCCCTTTATAATATGTGGCGGATGGATCACACCCTGACCCTGCTGGCCCTGATCCCGGCGGCGGTGATGTTCGCCATCGGTACGGTCATGGGCAAGGTGATGACCAAACGCTGGGAAGAACGGCAGCAGGCGTTTTCCGACCTGTCGGATTTCGCGCAGGAGAATTTCTCCGGCATTGCGGTCATCAAGGCTTTTGTCAAAGAGCTGAAGGAGCTGATGGCCTTCCGGAAGCTGAACAAGCAGAACGAAGAGATCAATGTGACCTATACCAAGATCGCCACCCTGCTGGAGGTTCTGGTGACTCTCTTTGTCGAGTCGGTCATCTGCGTCATCCTCGGCTACGGCGGCTATCTGGTCTATCAGGGGCGGTTTAATGCCGGCCAGCTGGTGGAGTACATCGGCTATTTTGAGGCCATTGTCTGGCCCATCATGGCCGTTTCGATGCTGATCGAAAAGACCTCCCGCGGCAAAGCCTCCCTCAACCGGATCAGCGAGCTGCTGGATGCGCCCATCGACGTGGCCGACCGCCCGGGCGTGCCCGACCTTGAAAATGTCAAGGGCGGCATTGAATTCCGTGATCTGACCTTCCGCTACCCGGACGGCGAGTACGATGTGCTCAAGAACATCTCCTTTGCCATCCAGCCCGGCGAGAGCGTCGGCATCGTGGGCAAGACCGGCGCGGGCAAGACAGCTTTGGTCGATCTGCTGCTCCGTACTTACAACGTGCCGGACGGCACCCTCTTTGTGGACGGCAAGGACGTCAACACCGTCTCCATCCACTCGGTGCGCAACGCCTGTGCCTACGTTCCGCAGGACAACTTCCTCTTCTCGGATACCATCGCCCACAACATCGGTTTCGGTGTGGACGACGCCACACCGGAGGAGATCGACCGGGCTGCAAGTCTGGCCGATGTGCGGGATAACATCGTGGACTTCAAGGATGGCTACGAGACGGTGCTGGGCGAGCGCGGCGTGACCGTCTCGGGCGGCCAGAAGCAGCGTATTTCCATCGCACGCGCTCTGCTCAAGAATGCACCCATCCTGATTCTGGATGACTCGGTGTCGGCCGTCGATACCCGCACCGAGAAGATCATTCTCGAAAATCTGCACACCAGCCGGGCAGGGAAGACCACCCTGCTGATCGCCCACCGCATCTCGACGGTGGAAGGGCTGGACAAGATCATCTTCCTCGACGAGGGCACCGTGCAGGCCGTCGGCCCGCACGATCAGCTCTATGCAGCCTGTGAGGAATACCGCAAGATGGTCGATCTGCAGCGTCTGGAAGACGAAGTGGGAGGGGGCAACGCATGATGAATCTGAATCCGCTTCTGTTGGTCGGTGCCGTCATCGGCGTGGTCACCGCCTTCCTGCTCTTTGCGTATGCGACGGTCAAGGACAAAAAGACCGCCATGGGGTTTGAGCGGAACATGGACGATGCGGAGATCGTCCGCCGCCTGATGCACTATGCAAAACCGTATGCAGGCAAGTTTGTCATCGTTGGCTTCCTGATGCTTTTCTCCATCGCTTACGACATCGCGTCACCCCTCATTATCGGCTCCATCGAAGAGCTGGTGACGAGCGATTTCGCCCTGAACCAGCTGTTTGTCTCGGTGGCCGTCTATGCCGGTGTGCTGGTGTTCTCGATGGCAAGCACCTATTTTCAGGCCGTCATCCTGCAGCGGGTGGGCCAGCGGATCATCTCCGATCTGCGCGAGGACCTGTTCACCCACATTGAATCGCTCTCCCATGAGCAGCTGAATGAGATCCCGGTCGGCAAGCTGGTCACCCGTGTGACCAACGACACCAACGCCATCTCGATGATGTTCACAAACCTCTTGGTTCAGCTGACCAAGAACTGCTTCGTCATCCTCGGCATCTTGGTTGCAATGATCTGCCTGAACTACGAGCTGACCCTGATGGTGCTCTGCTTTGTGCCCTTCATCGTGATCTTCACGGTCATTTTCCGCAAGTTCTCCCGGCGAGCCAACCGCAAGCTCAAGGACGCGACCACCAACATCAACACCTACCTGTCGGAGAATCTTTCGGGCATCAAGGTGACCCAGATCTTTGGCCGCGAGGACGCCAAGATGGAGGACTTCCGCCGGAAAAGCCAGAAGCTGGCACGTGCCAATCAGGAGCAGATCTTCGTATTCAGCGTATTCCGCCCGCTGGTCTATATGCTCTACATCAGCTCCATCCTCTGCCTGTTCTATCTGGGCGGCATGGGGCATCTGAACAACGTCAGCTTCCTCGGCCAGACCATTTCCAGCGGCACCATCGTCACCTTCTATATGTACATCTCCAAGTTCTTCACCCCCATCCAGAACCTCGCCGAGCAGTTCAACTGGCTGCAGTCGGCGTTTGCGTCCTCGGAGAAGGTGTTCTCCATCATGGACATCCAGCCCAAGCTGGTGGATGCCCCGGACGCCATCGAGCTGGACGAGGTGAAGGGCGAGATCGAGTTCAAGGACGTCTGGTTCAGCTATGTTCCGGGCGAGTGGGTCTTGCAGGGCGTTTCCTTCCATGTCAACCCGCGGGAGACGGTGGCCTTTGTCGGCTCCACCGGCTCGGGCAAGAGCACCATCCTTTCGCTCATCTGCCGGAACTACGAGTTCCA
Organism: uncultured Faecalibacterium sp.; assembly: GCA_934533135.1. Taxonomy (GTDB): domain Bacteria; phylum Bacillota; class Clostridia; order Oscillospirales; family Ruminococcaceae; genus Faecalibacterium. The sequence continues at coordinate 35,384 of CAKTBG010000028.1, read as the reverse complement.
GAAGGGCGAGATCCTCATTGACGGCATCGACATCCGGAAGATCAAGATCTCCTCGCTCCGCCGTCACTTCGGCCAGATGCTGCAGGATGTGTTCCTCTTCTCGGGCACCATCCGCAGCAACATCGTCTTGCGGGAAGAGGGCATCTCGGACGACGAGATCCTGCAGGTCTGCCGGTATGTCAACGCCGACCACTTCATCAACAAGCTCGACCACGGTCTGGACGAGGAAGTGCGGGAGCGCGGCAACAACTTCTCGGCCGGTCAGCGGCAGCTGCTCAGTTTTGCCCGCACCATCCTGCACAAGCCCAGCGTGATGATCCTTGACGAGGCGACCGCCAACATCGACACCGAAACCGAGATCCTGATCCAGGACTCGCTGGAAAAAATGCGCACCGTCGGTACCATGCTGATCGTGGCGCACCGCCTGTCCACCATCCAGCACGCGGACAACATCATCGTGCTGTCTCACGGCAAAATTCTGGAACAGGGCACCCATCAGCAGCTTCTGGCGCAGCACGGCCGGTATTATCAGCTGTATACCTTGCAGTACCATAAAGAACAGATGAATCAATAATCTTCCCACGCCCTTGGCTCTCCCTTCGGGAGAGCTGTCTGCGAAGCAGACGGACAGGGTGAGGCCGCTGACAAAATAACAAAAACACCGCGATACGATGGAGCTTTCCCAAAGCCATTGTATCGCGGTGTTTGTTTATCGCAATTTTCAAAAATAGTGCTTATCAAAGCAACCTGTTTGCGATATGCAGTTTGCGGATGTTGCCTGTGCATTAAAAACGCAAACTGTTATAGAATCTAAAAATTACATGGTCAGGATCAGCGCGCAAAGCGGCAGCGTGACGATGCTGAGCAGGGTGGTCAGGACAACCGAACCGGCGGCGAAGCGTTCCTCGTGGCCAAACTGCACGGCGAACACCGAAGTGATGGCGGCAGCGGGGCAGCATTCGAGCAGCAAAACGACCTGCGCAGACATTCCGTGGAAGCCCAGCAGTGCAAAAACAGTCACGCAGACCGCCGGGATCAGCACCATCCGGAGAGCGGCCAGCTTCCAGATGTGCTGGTCGCACACGATGCTCTTCAGGTCACCGGCTGCGATCAGCATTCCGGTGATGAGCATCGAAAGCGGGGTGTTCATCCCGCTCAGCAGGTCGATGGGCTGGGCGATGAGGTTGGGTACGGGGATCTGAAGCAGATAGATCGCCAGACCCACCACCATGGCGTAGAGCACCGGGGTGTGCAGCAGGCTGCGGGCGACTTCTTTCGGGTTGGAGCTGCCGCTTACCATGCCGTATCCCATGGTCCAGAGCAGAATGTTGAACACGGTGACATAGGCACTGGCGTAGAGCAGACCTTCCGACCCAAAAAGGGCGGAGATCAGCGGGAAACCCATATACGCCGCATTGGAAAAGACGCAGGCAAACCGAAAAATCGGCATACGACGATCCTTCCGGCGGGCCGTCAGCAGCAGCGTGATCGCCGTACCGATCAGGATGGCGAGAATGCTCATCCCGAAGGCTGCCAGCAGGTTGTGCAGGATCTCCTCGCTGAACTCCATCATATAGGAGTGGACGATCATAGCCGGAACGACCAGATAGAGCAGGAGGTTCGAGAGGGTCTGTTTGCCCTCCTGCTTCAGCACACCGGTTTTGACGGCCACAAAGCCGCAGCCGATGAGCAGAAACAGGACGATGACCTGCTGCGCGGTGATAAGAGCCAGTTCCATAAAAGTACCTCATTAAACGTCTGAAACAGCCGAAATCGGCACGTGAAAAATATCACGATAAATACAACAATGGTATAACACAAAACGGCCTGCTTTGCAAGAGCAAACAGGCCGTTTTGTGAAATTTTACGGCAGAGGCTTACAGAATGACATTTTTGATGAGGAGGGAGACGCTGCCGTCCGGGTCGTGCAGGAACTCCACCTCCGAGTCGGAGGACAGGATCTCGGTGGGGATCTTGACCTCGATGCCGCTGGCGGTGTGGATGCTGCGGCTCTCCATCCGGCGGATGCGGGCGGGCGTCACCGTGACCGGCTGCTCGGGATGCTCGAGGACTTCGCTCTTCTCCACATAGTCGTCAAAGGGAACGGCGGCCAGCGGGTATTCCTCGGCCAGCTGGCGGCGCACTTGCTCGACCGAAACTTGATGGTCGTTGTCAGCGGCCTGATTTGCGATCAGCATGGCCACCTGTGCCTCGACATGGGGTTCTTCGGCGTAGTTTTCCTGCACGGCCTGCACCGCGGCCTCCTGAATGGCCTGCAGCTTCTTCTTTTCGGGTTCCGCCTGCGTGTACTGGAACACGACCGTGGAGAGATAAAACTCTTTGTGGCCGTCGATGTCGTATTTCTTTTCCAACAGGCGCATGGAGTAGTCGGTCAGGTTGACCAGTGCGCCTTCTTCCACCTTGCCGCTCTGGGTCGGCAGGCAGGCACGCTGCTGGATGATGGAGTTGACCGGCGCACCGTCCACGGTCTCGGTGTAGTGGGTATAGCCGTTTTTGTAATTGAGCTTGAGGATGGCCAGCCACGGCGCACCGTCGCGGATGAAATCCACGACCGCGAGGTCTGCGCCGGGGATGGTGGTGTGGGCGTGCATATAATCGAACAGCACCCCCGCGATCCGGCAGGACAGGTCGATGAAATCGTGGTTCTGCTCCAGCTCGTTTTTGAAGGCCGAATCCGGCAGCGGGCGGCACTGGCGGATGTCGTCGCTGGCCAGCAGCTTTTCGATGTGGTACTGCAGATAGGCCGTCTTTTCTGCCGTCAGCTCCATGCCGCTGCCGCTGAGCACCGGTGCGTCCAGCGTGGTATCCAGAACGTGCAGGATGGCCTGATGAATGATGATCTCCATAGGGTAACAACCTCATTTCCCGGGTAATGTTCAAGTTCCTGTCCAGTATACCACATTTGCGCCCGAAACGCGAGAGACAAACCCGGCGGTGCGGCTTGCACTTTGGCGGCGCAGATGCTACAATAAGAAAAAAGCCGAAAGGGGAATGAAGGATGGAATTTCGGGATAAGCCCATGCAGAACCTCGTCCGGATCAAGGAAAAGGAAGTCTGCAAGAACGTACAGGAGCTGCTGCTGGACGGCGAGCAGATCGTTGGTGCCTATAAGACGGTGCGGGATCAGGCCGTTTTTACCACCCATCGGATCTTGATGGTGGATATGCAGGGGGTCACCGGCACCCGGCAGGCGATCTTTGTGCTGCCTTACCGCAAGATCCTGCACTTCGGCATCCAGACAGCGGGCTTTGGCGACCCGCTGCAGACCTCGGAGCTGACGCTCTGCTATGCCGACGAGCACGAGATGAAGTTCGGCTTCATCGGGCAGGAGGAGCTGCTGGCCGTGGCCCGCGCCATCAGCCGCTGCATCCTGTAAAGCAGTGCTTCCAGACGAAAAGCCCGCTGCCGGGAGATGTTCCGGGCAGCGGGCTTTTCGTTTTGCTGTGACGTATGAAGGATGAAGATGTCAGATTCAGCAGGCCTTGCGGTCACTCCGGCCGGCTTCCATCATGTAGTGGAGGAAGCCCGGGATGTCGGAAGGGTCGGAGAGGCTGATGGCAAAGCCTTTTTTGGGGGCGTCCATCATCTGGAGCAGGGTGGAGGCGGTGCTGTCCTCCTTGAGGTCGCAGACCTTGCCGTCGTCCAGATGCAGATAGATGCTGCCGCGGCTGGCCGCGACCTGATCCATAAAGCGTTTTTTATCGAGATATTGAATGTGAAGCATACGAAAATACCTCCATGTGTTTTTTAACGATGGGTTGCTTTTGTCTTATATGTCAACTGCTCGTGCGTAAAGACCATGATGCCCAGAAGCACAAGCAGGTAGACCGGGAAAAGCGCAGGGGTGATGCGGTTGGCGATCAGGCCGAACAGCGGCGGCATGACGAGATTTCCGACGTAGGCACTCGCCATCTGGATGCCAATGACCGCCTGCGATCTGTCCGCACCGAAATGGTCGGGCGTGGAGTGGATGATGCTGGGATAGATGGGCGCACAACCCAGTCCGATCAGGACAAGACCCGCCAGCGAGAGGATGTGGGGGGCGGGCAGGAGCAGCGCAGCCACCCCTGCGGCCAGAACACCCTGCCCCAGACGGATCATCTGGGTGTCGTTGAGCTTGAAGGTGATGAACCCGCAGAGCGCACGCCCGACCGTGATGCCGGTGTAGAACAGACCCGCAAAAGCAGCGGCAGTCTCGGCCGGAACGCCCTTTGTCAGGGTGAGGTAGCTACTGGCCCAGTTGCCGGCCGTCGTCTCGAGGGCACAGTAACAGAAGAAGCAGGCCATGACCTCTTTAGCCCCCGGAATGCGGAAGACTTCGCCCAGACGCAGGGCTTTGGCGTCGGGTTCCGGGCTGTCGGCAGAAGCGGCTCGGCCTTTCCAGAGCGGAAGACTGCAGAAGAGGATCGCCGCAATGACGGTCTGAAGGCAGGCCACCGTCCGGTAGCCGCTGCTCCAGCCCTGCCCGGCAGAGAGGGCGCGGCTCATCAGCATGGGGCTGATGACGGTGCCCACGCCCCACATACAGTGCAGCCAGCTCATGTGGTGGCTTTTGTAGTGGAGGGCGACGTAGTTGTTCAGGGCGGCGTCGATGCTGCCTGCACCGAGGCCATAGGGTACGGCCCAGAGGCAGAGCATCCAGAAGGAGTGCGACACCGAGAAGCCGAAGAGGGCAAGGGCGGTCAGGGCGGTGCTGAAGGCAGTGACCCTGCCGGTGCCGAAAGTGCGGGTCAGCCGGTCGCTCTGCAGGCTGGACACGATGGTGCCCAAAGAGGTGAGCATGGAGAGCAGACCCATGGAAGAGACCGGTACGCCGAGCACGGGATACAGACTGGGCCATGCGGAGCCCAGCAGGGAATCCGGCAGCCCCAGACTGATGAAAGCCAGATAGATGATCGGAAGCAGAAGCTGGATCATGGGTTGTTTTCCTCCTGAGTTGGTGCTATACTGATCTTGAATAGTATAATACCACCACTTACGGAAATGTGATAGGAGAAAACCACCTAAATTTTAGAAGAAAACCGGCCTTGATGAAAAACTAATGAATTTTTGAGGAAAGGAATTGGTGAATATGGCGGTTCAGACGAGCTGTGCGGCATGTTCCGGCACCGGGATCCGCTGCAATCCGGATGCTGTCTCCGATGCGCAGGGCAGGGAGCGGGTGCAGCACGGTAGTACGTTGTTTCCCATCGCGTGCTACGCCGAGGACCTGAGCACCTATTCGGTGGCGTGGCACTGGCACGAAGAATTTGAATACATTCTTGCCGAAGCGGGTGTGCTGGCCGTGAACGTGAATAAGACCCGGCTGATCTTGCAGGCAGGGCAGGGGGTGTTCATCAATTCGGGCGTCCTGCATGAAGTGGAACTGGCTGGGAAGACGCCGGCTCTGCTCCATTCGGGCGTGTTCCATCCCCGGCTGGTGGGCGGCATGGATACCATCTTCTGGCAGGATCTCATCCGCCCGCTGCTTCAGCCGGGCACACCGGCGTATTTTCTGCTGGACGAGACGGTGCCTTGGCAGGGGCAGGTCCTGACCAATCTGCGCGCTGCGTGGGGAGCTGTGGCAGAGGAACCCTTCGACTATGAAAACAAGGTGCGGTATCATCTCGCGTCCGCGCTGCGGTATCTGACGACCAACGGACAGATCCGGACGGACAAGGTGTCTCAGCAGGAGCGGATCGCGGCCGAACGGATGAAGCAGATGCTCCACTATGTGGAAGAACATTACGCCGAGGAATTGACGGTGGAACGGATTGCAGGCTGTGTGGCTCTGAGCGAAAGTGCCTGCCTGCGTGCATTCCGGCAGATGCTGGGGATCACGCCCATCCAGTATGTCCGGCAGTACCGGGTGGAACGCGCCGCCGAACTGCTTCGCTCTACCCGCCTGAAAACCGGTGAAGTGGGCGCGGAATGCGGCTTTACGGATGGCAGTTACTTCATCAAGACTTTCCGGGAGCTGAAACACTGCACCCCGAAGGACTACCGCCAGCGGCTGCAGGAGTGTGCCAACGGTGCAGAGGCCTGAAAAGGCTGCAGCGAAGCATAAAAAACAGAAAACCCGCAGGTTCCTTGTCATCGGAACCTGCGGGTTGCTGATTGCTGATTATTTTGAATGGGTTGATCGTTTCAGAGATTAGTCGCTGACGTAGGGCATCAGAGCAACGTGACGAGCACGCTTGATGGCGGTGGTCAGTGCGCGCTGATGATAAGCGCAAGTGCCGGTCACACGGCGGGGAATGATCTTTGCACGCTCAGAGACGTACTTACGCAGACGGGGAACGTCCTTGTAATCGATGGTGTCGATGCGATCGACACAGAAGCTGCAAACCTTCTTGCGGCCGCGACGGATGGGGCGTGCGGGGCGAGAGCCTTCGGTTCTTTCAAAAGCCATTGCTTATTACCTCCTGTTGGATTTTTACGGTGAAAACCGATCGTGATTAGAACGGCAGGTCGTCGCTGTCGTCAATGACGGCAAAATCGTCGGCATTGCCAGCCGAGTAGCTGGGAGCTGCCTCTACAGCAGCCGGACGAGCAGGAGCCTGCTGGTTCTGGTAGGACGGAGCGGCATTCTGATACGCTGCTCCGCCGCCTTGATTGCTGCTCTTGGAGCCTGCAAAGTTAACGTTGTTGGCGACGACTTCCACCGCGGTGCGGTTGTTTCCGTTCTTGTCCTGATACTGGCGGGTCTGGAGGCTGCCTTCAATGGCGATCAGACTGCCTTTCTGGAAATACTTGGACACAAACTCGGCCTGCTGACGCCACGCGACGATGTCGATGAAATCGGCCTGACGCTGCTCACCCTGACGGGCAAAGTTGCGGTCGCAGGCAATGCGGAAACTGCACACGGCCGTTCCGCTCTGCGTGGTACGAAGCTCAGGATCCGCCACAAGGCGGCCCATGATGGCAACAACATTCAACATAATACGGACTCCTTCTTGGTCACGAAAAGATTACTCCTCGTGGGCAACGATCAGGCTGCGCATAACGCCTTCGGTGATCTTGTACACACGGTCGAGCTCGGCAGGGAAGCTGGGCTCGCTGGTGAAGTTGATCACAGTGTAGACGCCTTCCTCCTCGTCGTTGATGGGGTATGCAAGACGACGCTTGCCCCACTCGTCGATGGAGTCGATCGTACCGTTTGCCTCGATCAGGGACTTGAACTTACCGACCAGAGCGGAAGTAGCCTCCTCGTCGAGAGCTGCGCTGGTAATCAGCATGGTTTCGTACTTTGCCATTTTGTAGCACCTCCTTTTGGACTTGAGGGCCTCAGGTTTGAGGCCAAGGGTACACAGCATCCCGGCAATGCGGTGCTGTGCGGCTTGTCTGTTCAGACAGCAATTTATTATAGCAAGTACAGCGGATTTTGTCAAGGGGATCCTGCAATATATTTTTGTGCTTTTTGAAAATGGAAGGTTGGGCGCATTGGAAATGAAAAAGTTTGTTTTGCATTTAACGAACGGATGCAGTATAATACGAGCGAAGCATCAAGGATGCTTTCCGGTATAAAGGAAGAGAAGAAGAGAGAAGGATGCGATTTATGTATTCGGTATTCCGCAATCTGGCGATCATCATGCTCAGCGCGAAATTCTTCGGCTTGGTGGCGCGCAAATGCAAAGCTCCGCAGGTGGTCGGCGAGATCGTCGCGGGTCTGCTGATCGGCCCCTGCCTGCTGAATCTGGTCCACACCAGCGACACCATTTCGATCTTTGCGGAGATCGGCGTGGTGCTGCTGATGTTCACCACCGGCCTTGGCACCAACCTGAAAGAGCTCATCAAGGCCGGCCCCATTGCGACCCTGATTGCCTGCGTGGGCGTGGCGGTGCCTCTGCTGGGCGGCACGCTGCTGTACGGTGCGTTCTATGGCTTTGCGGCCATTGGCAGCACGGAGTTTTATAAAGCGTTGTTCATCGGCACCATCATGACGGCGACCAGCGTTTCCATCACGGTGGCGACGCTGCAGGAACTTGGCCACCTGAAGAGCTTCCTTGGCACCACCATCGTCAGCGCAGCGGTCATTGACGATGTGATCGGCATCGTGGTGCTGACCTGCGTGCTGGGCGCAAGTTCCGGCACCGGCACCGGGCTGGGGAAGGTGCTGATCAACACGGTGCTCTTCTTCCTCGTGGCCATCGGTCTGGGCGTGGTGATCCACTTTGCCATGCAGTGGCTCGATAAGCGCAATCCCCACACCCAGCGCATCACCATTGTGAGCATGGCATTCTGCTTTGCGATGGCCTACATCGCCGAGGCGTATTTCGGCATTGCAGATATCACGGGTGCCTACATTGCGGGCATTGTCCTTTGCTCCATGAGCGATGCACCGTATGTGGAACGCCGGGTGGACATCAGCAACTACACTCTGTTTTCGCCGGTGTTTTTTGCCAGTATCGGCCTGAAAACGGACGTCAGCGGCCTGACGCCCGAGATCCTGCTGTTCAGCGTGTTCTTCGTGGTCGTGGCACTCATCACCAAGATCATCGGCTGCGGTCTGGCTGCGAAGATCTGCCGGTTCAACTGGGCAGATTCCCTCAAGATCGGTGTCGGCATGATGACCCGCGGCGAAGTGGCTCTGATCGTGGCGCAGAAGGGGCTCGAGGCCGGTGTGGTGGATTCGGTCTATTTCACGGCGGTCATTCTGCTGATCATCGTTTCGTCTGTGGCGACCCCGCTGGCCTTGAAAGCACTGTTTGCAAAGATGCCGGTGGGAACCCATCCGGCGCAGCAGGCGTAAACGGTTTGGCAGAGCGATTTCAGAAAAGCGTTTTTCAGAGCATTTACAGGGGAAGAGCATGGCTTCGGCCGTGCTCTTTTGCGTATGACGCGAAAATACATCACATTTGAGCATGAAAAAATGAAACAAAATATCCACAGCGGGGCGGAAAAGTATGCTATAATAAGATTTGACTTGCGTACAGGCGGGCGGAGGCGAGAGCCGCCCGGCGACGGTGCGCCGAGATTGGAAACACAAGGAGCAAACGAATCATGGAACGAGAAACCCTCAAATCACGCATGGGATTCATCCTGCTTTCGGCCGGTTGTGCGATCGGCATCGGAAATGTGTGGAAATTCCCCTATATGGCCGGGCAGGGCGGCGGCGGTGCATTCGTGCTGTTTTATCTGCTCTTCCTCGTTCTGCTGGGTCTGCCCATCATGAGCATGGAATTTGCCGTGGGGCGCGCCTCGCAGAAAAGCCCGGTGCGGGCGTATCAGGCACTGGAAAAACCGGGGCAGAAGTGGCATATCCACGGCTATTTCACCCTGATCGGCTGCTATCTGCTGATGATGTTCTATACCACGGTTGCGGGCTGGATGCTGCATTATTTTTACATGACCGCCGCGGGAAAACTTGCGGGGCTGAACGCCGACGAGGTGGCGGGCACCTTTACGGAAATGCTGGCCAGCCCCGGCATCATGGGATTCTGGATGGTGGTGGTCGTGGCGTTCGGGATCTTTGTCTGCGCCCGCGGCCTGCAGAACGGTCTGGAGCGGGTGACCAAGATCATGATGCTTGCGCTGCTGGCCATCATGGTGGTGCTGGCGGTCAACAGCCTGTTCATGCCCGGTGCCGCCGAGGGACTCAAGTTCTATCTCGTGCCTGACTTTGCCCGCATGAAAGAAGTGGGCGTGGCCAACACCCTGGTCGGCGCGATGAATCAGGCGTTCTTCACCCTGAGCCTCGGCGTGGGCGCGATGGCCATTTTTGGCAGCTACATCGGCAAGGAGCACGCCCTGCTGGGTGAGTCGGTTCGGGTGGTCGTGCTGGATACCTTCGTGGCCATCACCTCCGGCCTGATCATCTTCCCGGCCTGCTTCACCTATGGGGTGGATCAGACCTCCGGCCCCAGCCTCATCTTCATCACCCTGCCCAACATCTTCGCAAACATGGCACTGGGGCGGCTGTGGGGCAGCCTGTTCTTCCTGTTTATGTCCTTTGCGGCTCTGTCCACCGTGCTGGCGGTCTTTGAAAACATCATCTGCTGCGGCATGGAGCTGACCGGCTTCTCCCGCAAGAAGATGAGCTGGATCAACTTTGTCCTCATCACCCTGCTGTCTCTGCCCTGTGTGCTGGGCTATAATGTATGGAGCTGGGATGGCTTTGCCGTCTTCGGCGGTGCGGTGCTGGATCTCGAGGATTTCCTCGTCAGCAACCTGTTCCTGCCGCTGGGCTCGCTGGTCTATCTGCTGTTCTGCGTCACCCGCTTCGGCTGGGGCTGGAACAACTATAAAAAGGAAGTCAACACCGGCGACGGCCTGAAAATGCAGGATTGGATGCGCGGGTATCTGACCTACGGTCTGCCGTTGATCGTGCTCTTCATCTTTGTGTTCGGCATTTATGATAAGTTCTTTGCCTGATGTCCGGCAGGTTTTTCAGGCGGCGGGAGGCCCGGAATGAACATTCTGATTTGCGACGATGAGCAGGCGGTGGGCGAGCGCGTCCTGCAGCTGACCAGGGATTTTTTTGGCAGCCATGAGATCCCCGTCCAGTGTACCCTTTGCACCAGCGGGGAAGAGGCTTTATCCCACAAGGAAGAGCCGCTCCGTCTGGCGTTGCTGGATGTGGATCTTGACACCATGAGCGGCATTGCGCTGGGGCGGGAGCTGAAAGCGCAGAATCCGGAATTGGTGCTGGTCTACATTTCGGCCTATCTGGAATTTGCCCCCGAGGGCTATACGGTCCATGCCTATCGCTACATTTTAAAGCGGGATCTCGACCGGATGCTACCCCGCTGTTTTGAGGATCTGCTGGCCGAGGAGACCCATCGGTGCCGGAATCTGACCGTCCATCTGGGGCGGAACGATGTGGATCTGCCGCTGGAGCGCATTTATTACCTCGAAAGCGACCTGCGCAAAATCAACGTCTACGGCGATGTGCCGCACCAGCCGCTCTGTTCCTACTACGGCAAGCTGACCGACCTGCCGGAAAACCTGTTTGAGAACGGCTTTCTCCGGGTCGGGCGGAGCTATGTGGTCAACATGAAGTACATCCGCCGGATCAGCAATTACAAGGTGATCCTGCGCAGCGGCGAGGAATTGAGCGTCAGCCGCAGCGGATACGGCGAGATCCGGGGGGCGTTCCTTGAGTGGAAGGGGCAGTACGGCGATGCATGAGACAACGATGTTTTTGCTGGGGCATCTGGTCTGCCTGAGCCAGTGGTACAGCTTTCTGGTGGTGGATCGCTTCTACCTCGGCAAAGGCAGGCTTCGCCGCCCCTATCTCTGGGTCTGTCTGCTGACGCTGGCGGCTCTTGCCTACTCGATCCTCACCCATATAGAGTTTTTCAGCCTGACCACGGTGCTTGCAAACACCGTCTATCTGGTATTGCTCTCCCTCTGTTTTGGCGGAACATGGAGCCAGAAGCTGATGGCCAGCCTCATCAACGGCGTGATCTGCCTGCTGAGCGAGAATACCCTGCTTTATCTGCTGGCGTTGTGGGAGCACGTGGATCCTGCCGATGTCTGGAAGGCTCCGTTCAGCATCCTCTGCATGACGATCAGCAACCTTGTGGTCGGATCGGTGGCGGCTTATTACATCCGCGGATGGAGAAAGCGGCAGGCTCTCGAGCCGCTGCAGGTGCTGGTGACGGCGTTTTTCCCCGGTGTGGTGGTGCTCATCAACATCGTGCTGATGGTCTCGGACAATGCCGTCACCTCCATCCAGATGGACATTCTGCTCACGCTGGGTCTGACCGTGGCTGTGCTGGTGCATCTGGTCTGCGTGGATATGATCAACGGGCAGGTCATCCAGCGGCGGAACCTGCAGTTTCGGGCGGCGTTGGAGCAGGAGCAGGCCGAAGCCCTGATGGACTCCTACACGACCCAGCGGCGGCTGACCCACGAGTTTACCAACCACCTCGACGCCCTCAACCTGCTGTTGCAGCAGGGGGATACCGAAGGTGCGATCGCGTATCTGAACACCGTCTCCAAGACGGTGCAGACATCGACCACCGTCCTCAACAGCCACAACCCGCTGCTGGACGCGCTGCTCAGCAAAAAATACGAGGAAGCCTCCCGGCAGGGGATCATGGTCTATTTCGACCTCTCCGACCTGCGTGAGATCCCGCTGCGCAGGATCGAGCTGGTGACGGTGGTCTCCAACCTGATGAACAACGCCATCGAAGCCGCTGCCAAGAGCGACCAGCCCGAGGTGCATTTCCGGATGTACAAGGCCGATGGGGAGCTGCTGCTTTCGGTGCGCAATCGGGTGGCGGAGGACGTTCCCCTTACGGACGGCCAGCTGCCCCGCTCCACCAAGCACGAGCCGGGGCACGGCATGGGGCTGTACAATGTGCAGGAGACCATCCGCCGCTGCGGGGGCGAATCTACCATCAGCTGCCGGGATCACTGGTTCCGGGTGACCTGCTCGGTGCCCTGCAATTCATGACATCAACACCCGCAGAATATGACATTTTGGGTGGAAATTCCCGGAAAAGCTGGTATAGTATAGACAGAACAAACTGAAGGGAGTTTCCCGGACATATTGCGGCCGGTTGCAATTCTTCCGGAATGTCCTGCGCGGGGAAGGCTTCTGGTAAAATCGGCGCGGCAGAGGGTCTCTGCTGCCCGGCGGGTTTGGTTCTTTGTCTGCTTCGGCGGACAACAATAAGGTCTGGCAACACTCTCGACGGCATTCTGGGGATTGCTGTTCATAGAGACTTCCAAAGCGTCGCATCGGCGGCGGGTGTGCTGTGTGTGGGAACGGAGCACGCTCTGCAGGTCAAAGGCAATTGCGCCGGAAGAGAGGGCTGCCGGGCCTTTTGGTTTTGTCTTGCAAATTCCATGCAGAACGGGTAGAATGGAAACCAGAAAGAACAACCCTCTCCGGAGGGCGGAAAAGAGGAATTGCAGATGAAACTGACCGAGAAAAAACAGCGTTGGGTCTTTCACGAAGACACCCTTCCGCAGCCCGCGGGCGCAGGCGTGACCCGCCGCGTGCTGGCCTATACCGATGGCCTGATGTGCGTGGAAAATACCTTTGAAAAAGGAGCCGTGGGCGCACTGCACAGTCATCCCCATACCCAGATCACCTATGTCGTCTCCGGGGAATTTGCGTTTACGGTGGACGGTGTGACCAAGACCGTGCGCAATGGCGACACCATCCTCAAAGAGGACGGCGTGCTCCATGGCTGCACCTGCACCGAGGCTGGCATCCTGCTGGATATCTTCACCCCCATGCGGGAGGACTTTGTCTGATCCCTTTTTGCAGAAGCGACAAAAAAAGAGGCAGAACGTTTCACAGCGTTCTGCCTCTTGGTGTTTCTGCGGTTCTGCGAAAAAGCTTACTCCGGCTTGACCTGCAGCTCCTGCTCGCAGTAGATGCAGCGGTACTTGCCGTTGGAGCTCAGCTCAAAGACCTGATCGCACTCTTCCTCGATGGAGGAGATGCAGCGGGGGTTCTTGCAGCGGACGATGTTGACCAGACGCTTGGGGAGCTGGGGCTTTTCCTTCTTGACGGCCTTGCCGTCCTGAATGATGGTCACGCTGATGTTGGGGTCGAGGTAGGCCAGCACATCGAGGTTGAGCCACGAAGAGTCGCCCTCGACCTTGATGATATCCTTGCGGCCGCATTCCGCCTTGTGGGAGCGGGCGTTCTGGATGAGCGCGACTCTGGCCGTGCGGTTGCCCTTGATGCCCAGCAGATCCATCAGGCCGATGGCGGTGCCCGCTTTGATGTGGTCGATCACGATCCCGTTCTGGATCTCGTCAATGTTCAGCATATCCATTTTCCTCCTTAAAGAGCCTTGGGGTCGGCAAGCCCCAGCAGTGTCATGATCAGTGCCATACGGACGTACACACCGTTTTGCACCTGCTCAAAGTATGCGGCGCGGGGATCCTCGTCCACATCCAGCGCGATCTCATTGACGCGGGGCAGGGGATGCAGCACGGCCATGTCGGGCTTGGCGAGAGCCATCTTCTCTTGGGTCAGGATGTAGCTGTTCTTCAGGCGGATGTAATCTTCCTCGTTGAAGAAACGCTCTTTCTGCACACGGGTCATGTAGAGGATGTCCAGCTCGGGCATGACTTCTTCCAGACTGCGGGTCTCTTTGTACGCGAGGCCGTTGGCTTCCAGTACGTCGGTGATGATGTAATCGGGCACCCGCAGCTCCTCGGGGCTGATGAGGATAAAGCGGATGTTCTTGCAGCGCGCCATGGTCTTGATCAGAGAGTGAACCGTACGGCCGAACTTGAGGTCTCCGCACAGGCCGATGGTCAGATCGTCCAGCCGCCCCTTGCGGCGGCGGATGGTCATCAGATCCGTCATGGTCTGGGTCGGGTGCTGGTGGCCGCCGTCGCCTGCGTTGATGACAGGGATGCGGGAATAACGGCTGGCGCGGCGCGGCGCACCTTCTTTGGGGTGACGCATGGCGACGATGTCGGCGTAGCAGGACACCACGCGGATGGTGTCGGCGACGCTTTCGCCCTTGGATGCGCTGGAGACGTTCTCACTGGGGAAGCCCAGCACATGGCCGCCGAGGTTCAGCATGGCCGCCTCGAAGGAGAGGCGGGTGCGGGTGGACGGCTCGTAGAACAGGGTCGCCAGCTTTTTGTGGGCGGCCACGTCCTGATAGGCAGCGGGATCGGCGCAGATGCGGTCAGCAAGGTCGAGCAGGTGGATGATCTCTTCCTGACTGAAATCCAACGGATCGATGAGATGACGCATTTTTACAGTACCTCCATCAGAGAAGTTTTCGCAGGATCGAAAAATCGAAAAAGTTTGTGTAATAGCTCAGCGAGCGCATGACCGGCTGGCACAGACGATTGAAACAGATCTCATCCAGCAGAAGCATCGCCTCGCCCGGGGCAAGCCGCATGGCCGCCCGGATCGCCTCGTCGCCGCAGCTGGCCTTGAGGTGTGCCACGTTGGACGAGATCTGCTGATGACACTCCCGCTCCAGAATATCAAAGACGCCGCCCGACAGGTCGATCCGGGTGTAATCCCGGACGCCGAAGAGGGAGCGGGGCAGATAGTCGATGGAGTAGATGACGGGGGTGGTATCGGCGAGGATCCGCTTTTTGATGCAGATCACTTCCTCCCCGGGCGCGATCGCCAGATCCCGCGCCAGCTCTTCCCCGGCACGCACCGGGTAGATCTGGATGCCGTCTGCATGGGGATAGCTGCCGAAGCTGCGGATCAGGGGGTAATATTCCAGTTTCTGATCCAGCCGACTGCGCAGACCCAGCACCGAGCGGTTGACCACCGTGCCGATGCCGCGCACCCGCTCGATGTAACCGGCGCGCTCCATCTCGCTCAGCGCATCGCGGATCACCGTCCGGCTCACGCCCAGCTGAGCCGCAAGATCGACCTCGGCAGGCAGGCGGTCGGCCTCCGCATAGCGGCCGGTGCGCAGTTCGTCCAGCAGCGCAGCCACGATGCGGTCGCTGATGACGGCACCGCCCAGCCGACTGGAAGGGGAAAGTCTGGAATCTTTCATCGTATGTATCCTCCGGTTCACGGGCGGGCAGATCCCGCCTGGACTTCAGGAAGCCAGCCGCCGGGCGCAAAAGTCCGTCTGTTGGGTTTCCTTCCTTCAGTATACCATAAATCGACCGGATTGAAAACGGCCTTTGTGCCGGTTTTGCAGAGAAAAGTATGATTTTATTTCAGGATGTGCTTTGCAGCAGCGGGCGGGGGTCAGGCTGCTCGTGCAAGGGGCTGCTTTTCGTTTCGTTTTTTCCGCACGACCAGCAGGCAGATCAGGTGGACGAGTGCGGTCAGGATCCAGCTGATGGGGTAGCTGATGTACAGGGTGGTGGTGGAGCGGAACAGCTGGAAGATGGTAGCGATCCAGACCAGACGCAGCAGGCAGCTGCCCACCAGACTGACCACCATCGGCAGGACGGAATAACCCCGTCCACGCAGGCAGCTGGCCAGCACATCCATAGTGCCGCAGAGCAGATAGGTGGCAGAAATGACGTGCAGACGTGCCAGCCCTGCGGCAACAACGGCCTCGTCCGTGGAGTAGAAGTGGAGCAGCGGGGCACCGGCCAAAGCTGCACCGCCGCCCAGCACAAGGCCGGTGACGATGGCACAGAGCAGGCAGTTGCGCATGACCCGGTCGAGGTTGTCGTACCGGCGTGCGCCCACGTTCTGGCTGGTAAAGGTGACGGCTGCCTGTGCAAAGGAGTTCATGGCCGTATAGACAAAGCCCTCGATGTTGGAGGCCGCCGAATTTCCGGCCACGATGGTCGAGCCAAAGGAATTGATCGCCGACTGGATGACCACATTGGACAGGCTGAACACCGTGCTCTGCAGGCCGGCAGGCAGACCGATGCGCAGGATCTGCAGCAAAGCCCCTTTGTGAAAGCCCAGACGCCGCAGGTCGAGGTGGAGTGCGCCTTTTTCACGGGTCAGAATCCATGTGACAAGGCAGGCAGAAACGGTCTGGCTGATGATGGTCGCCAGTGCGACACCGGCCACGCTGAGCTGGAAGCCGATGACGAAGACGAGGTTGAGCACCACATTGATGATGCCGGCTGCGGCCAGACAGTAGAGCGGGCGTTTGGTGTCGCCCACAGAGCGCAGAAGGGCAGAGCTGAAGTTGTACAGCATGGTCATCGGCATCCCGATGAAATAGATCTTCAGGTAGAGGGTGGAAAGGTCAATGACATCCTCCGGGCAGGACATCAGCTCCAAAAGCCCCCGTGCGGCAAAAAAGCCGACAAAGGCCAGCAGTACGCCGCTGACGAGACCCAGCGTGACCGAGGTCTGGACGGTGTTGCGGACGCCTGCATCGTCCTTTGCGCCGAAACAGCGTGCCGCCACGACGTTTGCACCCAGCGACATTCCAACGAACAGGTTGACCAGCAGGTTGATCAGCGCACCGTTGGAGCCGACCGCGGCCAGTGCAGTGCTGCCCGCAAACCGGCCGACCACCACAACGTCTGCCGCGTTGAAGAGCAGCTGCAGGATGCTGGACGCCGCCAGCGGCAGCGAAAACAGGATGATTTTTTGAAGCATCGGGCCGCTTGTCAGGTCGCCGGCCACAGAGGATCGCGCCATGTAGATTCTGCCTCCTTTGAAAGTAATCATGCAAAGTTTTTCATCATTTTCCGAAACAAAAGCCCGCAATGCCAGAAAGCACGGGGCAGTTACCTATTATAATACGGCGAAGTGTAAAATACAAGTCAGGGAGCGGTAAAATCAAAACGTTGACCGGCCTGCCAAAGCCTTTCCCTTTGGGAGAGGGCGGGGAGGCGGACCGAAAACAAAACACCGCGATGCGATGCGGCTTTCCAAAAGGCATCGTATCACGGTGCTGCATTCCCGGACATTGTCGGCCTTGCCCTCGCCGCCTCGCGGACGCTCGCCCGCTCCGGAGCCAAGGACGTTGCCGTTACGCCTCCAGGATCTTCCAGTTTGCGGGATCGTCAAAATCGAAGCCTACCCCGTCGTCTGTGTACATCCGGTACGAGCCGGTGCCGTCGGGGAGAGAGCTCCAGAGCGTCAGGTCGGATTCGTCCAGTTGGGCGGTGTTGGCGGCGGGCTTTGCCACGGGTACGATATGGCCGGGGCGGAGGAAAAGCAGGACTTCATCCAGTGCGCAGCGGACGTAGTGATGCCCGGCCGGGAGAAGCTCCTCGTCGAAGTCGTCTGCGCTGCGCAGGCGGAGCAGTTTCATCGGTTCGGGCAGGTAGACCGGCCGGCCGACGGCGTTCTGGGTATAGACCGGGACGACCATCAGCCCCTCGCCCAGAAGCAGCTGGTCTTCCACCTGTGCGGCGTCGGGATCGGTGGGGAAATCGAAGGCCAGCGGGCGGAAGTAGGAGCCATCCTGCAGCGCGGCCTTCATGAACTCGCTGTACAGGTAGGGCACAAGCGCGTAGCGCAGCTCCAGCATTTTGCGGAAGGCGGGCATTTTTGCGCTGAACTGGTAGTATTCCTGATTCCGGGTGCCAGAGCTGGAATGGTTGCGCATCAGCGGGGTGAAGAGGCCGAATTCCAGCCAGCGCAGAGCCAGATCGGGCGTTGTGTCGCCGTCAAAGCCGCCGAGATCTGCCCCGGAGTAGAGGAAACCGCACATCTGGACGTTGGGCATCATCTGGATGTTGGCCAGCAGCTGCGCCCACGAGGAGTGGTTGTCGCCCAACCAGATTCCGCCGTACCGGTGGGAGCCGATGAAGCTGGAGCGGCTGTACAGCAGGGTGCGCTGGTGGGGGCGCAGTTTGCGGAAGGCTTCCCCGGCGGCGCGGGTCATGTTGCCGCCGTAGAGGTTGTGGACCCGGTCGTGGCGGATGGATCGCCCCTCCACCTCATGGTAGAAGCTGGCGTAATCTGCGGGGTTGTTCATCAGGCTCATGACCTTCTCGACCAGACCGAAAAATTCGTGGTGTTCAAGGTTGTCCTGCCCGCTTCGTGTCGCAAGCTCCGTCAGCACGGCCTTGAGGTGCTCGGGGGAGTAGAAGAGAGCCGGTTCGTTCATGTCATTCCAGAAACCCTCGATGCCAAGGTCGGTCAGGACGTGATACTGCTGGCCGAACCACTCCCGCACCTCGGGGCGGAGAAAATCGGAGAAATACGCCTTGCCGGGCCAGACGGCGGCGACGAAGGGAGTGCCGTCAGCCTTTTTGCAGAAATAGCCTTTTTCCAGCCCTTCCCGGCAGGTCGGGTCTTCGGGGTCGATCCGGATCCCGGCGTCAATGATGGGCACCAGCCGGATGCCCTCGGCTTTGAGATCGTCCGAAAGGGTCTTCAGATCCGGGAAACGGCTCTGGTTGACCGTAAAATCGGCGAAATCCTGCATATAGTCGATGTCCATGCAGATCATGTCCAGCGGCAGGCCGTTTTCTTTGTACTGCCGGGCGACCTCCCGGATGTCGGCTTCGCACTTGTATCCGAACCGGCTCTGCGCCAGACCGAATGCCCATTTGGGCGGGATGTAGCTTCGGCCGATGAGCTTCCGGAAGGCCTGACAGATGGCCGTTTCGCCCTTTCCGGTCAGGATGTAGAGGTCATAATCCGGCTCGTCCGGGGCAAAGCGGAGGATATCGTGGTCGGTATAGCCGATGTCATACCGGACTTTGCCCGGGAAATCGACAAAGACACCGAAGCAATCGCCGCCGATGCCGTTTCGGATGAGCAGAAAATTGTGCGCACCATAGTAAGAAAGCTTGTCCTCGCCGTGGTGGGATTCGTCGGTGTTGTTGGTGACGTAGTGCCAGCCGCGCTTGTTGATGCCGCGGGGCATTTCGCCAAGGCCGTACACGATGGCATCCTCAGCCAGCGGGAAGCACCAGCCGCCGCCGTCGGGAGTCAGAAAAGGAACAGAGCCTTCTGCAGCGGGCAGCGTCTCCACGACGCTGCCGGTGGCGAAGGGATGTCCAAAGGTAAAACGCTGGATCAAAGGGATCCCCTCCTTTGCATAATCGGAATTCTACCTTAATGGTACGGCAAATCGGGCGGGAGCACAAGAGAGAAAATCGGCGCAAAATTAGGACAAAACCGGCGTCATGGAAAATTTAGGAAAACACAGCACCGTCGGCCGGTATCCCGGGCAGCCTGCTGTCTGCACTAAAGTCTAGCCTTCCAACGTGACGGGACTGCGAGAGCGAGGGGGAAATACAAAAAAAGACAGGCCATACAGCCTGTCTTAGATGAGTTGGGGATGAGAGAATCGAACTCCCACAAGTAGAGTCAGAGTCTACCGCACTACCACTATGCAAATCCCCAATATTCGATTTTGTCTCGCGGCGTCGAGCCGGTCAACGTGTGCTATTATACGCAGAAATGTCGGAGTTGTCAAGCGTTTTTTGAAAAGTTTTTTGCGGAAAGAGGAAATCAACCGAAAATCGCCAATCTTTTTGCCTGCCATGCCCTATACTGGACGATGTATCCGAAACCAAGCGAGCGAAAAGGAGGACGACCATGGCCGAGACAACAAAAACGAGAGGACAGACACTGCTTTCGCCGCGGGTGCCGCGGGATACCGAGCACGAACGCTATCACCCGGAGCTGGAAGAAGAACTGAAAGAGTGTCTGTTCTGTTTGCAGCGCAACGCGATGATGTTCGACCTCGAGGTGGACACAGACCTCATCGAGCAGCGGATCTACGAGCGGCAGGCGTTGCTGTGCCGGTACCGGTACTTACTGGCCAAAGCGCGGGAGCTTGGGCTGCATACGGTATTAAAGAAGTATAAGCCGCTGGGATAGGAGACAAGGCCCGGCATTTATGGATTGATGCAGAAAGTTGACCGGCCTGCCAATGGCTCCCACTCTGAGGAAAGACTCCCTCCGGCCGGAGGGAGATGTCGCGTTAGCGACAGAGGGAGGACTCTGGCAAAGACGGCAGTCTTTGACGGAGAGGGTATTGACATCTCCCGCCCCGCGTGTTATCATATTTCAAGAGTAATCTGTGCGCAGAGCGTCTGCGCAAAACTGATACAGCTAGAGAGGTATTCTATCATGGAGAGAATTAAGACCATTGCTACTCGTGACCTGACCAAGAGCGTTGTGACCGGCGGCTGCGGCGAGTGCCAGACTTCCTGCCAGTCTGCCTGCAAGACCTCTTGCGGCGTGGCTAACCAGAAGTGCGAGAACAGCAACAAGTAATTTTCCGGAAAACACTGGATGCCGCCTTTGCCGGGCGGCATTTTTTTATGGCTGATATGGAATGGAGAAGAACATGGTACATCAGTATCAATTGAACGGTTACAACATCGTGCTGGATACCTGCAGCGGGTCGGTACACGTTGTGGATGAAGTGGCGTATGATGTGATCGCCCTGTACAAAGAGCACACGGCCGACGAGATCGTGGCTGCAATGCTGCAGAAATACGGCGACCGCCCGGATGTGACCGAGGAAGACCTGCGCCAGTGCCTCGATGACGTGGCTTCGCTGGAAAAGGCGGGCAAGCTGTGGAGCCCCGACGTATACGAAAATATGGCGTTCGATTTCAAAAACCGCAACACCGTGGTCAAGGCTCTCTGCCTGCACGTCGCCCATACCTGCAATCTGAACTGCTCCTACTGCTTTGCCTCGCAGGGGCGGTATCAGGGCGACCGCGCCCTCATGAGCTTTGAGGTCGGCAAGCGTGCCATGGACTTCCTCATCGAAAACTCCGGCACCCGCCGCAACCTCGAGGTGGATTTCTTCGGCGGCGAACCGCTGATGAACTTCGAGATGGTCAAAAAGCTGGTGGCCTACTGCCGCGAGCAGGAGAAGATCCACAACAAGAACTTCCGCTTCACCATGACCACCAACGGGATGCTGATCGACGACGATGTGATCGATTTCTGCAACAAGGAATGCCACAATGTCGTGCTGAGCTTGGATGGCCGCAAGGAAGTCCACGACCGCTTCCGCAAGGATTATGCCGGACATGGCAGCTACGACGCCATTGTGCCGAAATTTCAGGAGTTCGTCAAAAAGCGCGGTGACAAGGGCTACTATATGCGCGGCACCTACACCCACTACAACACCGACTTCACCAACGACATCTTCCACATGGCCGATCTGGGCTTTACCGAGCTGAGCATGGAACCGGTGGTCTGCAAGCCGGACGATCCCAGCGCACTGACCGCCGAGGATCTGCCGATCCTCAAGGAGCAGTATGAGATCCTTGCCAAAGAGATGATCAAGCGGGATCGGGAAGGCCGCGGCTTTACCTTCTACCACTACATGATCGACCTGACCGGCGGCCCCTGCATCTACAAGCGGATCTCGGGCTGCGGCTCCGGCACCGAATATATGGCCGTTACCCCGTGGGGCGATCTGTATCCCTGCCACCAGTTTGTCGGCGACCCCAAATATCTCATGGGCGATATCTGGAAGGGCGTCACCAATACCGCCGTCCGGGATGAGTTCAAACACTGCAACGCCTATGCCCGCCCCGAGTGCAAGGACTGCTGGGCCAAGCTCTACTGCTCTGGCGGCTGCGCAGCCAACGGCTACCACGCGACCGGCAGCATCACCGGTGTGTACGAGTATGGCTGCGAGCTGTTCCGCAAGCGGATGGAGTGCGCCATCATGATCAAGGTCGCCGAAAATCAGGAGCTGGCCAAGCAGGGCATTGAAGTGCCAATCGAGATCGGCGGCTCCTGCAACGCCTGCGCCGACGGCGAAGCCTGCGAATAACGCGGATGGATACGCCCATTGTGGATTTTGCAGCCCGATATGCCCAGTCGGGGATCTCCCGCCTGCATATGCCCGGGCACAAGGGTCAGAATTTTCTGGGGGTCGAAGCCTGCGACATCACCGAGATTCAGGGCGCGGACGAGCTGTACGAGGCCGAGGGGATCATCGCTCGGAGCGAGGCCAACGCCACCCGGCTGTTCGGCACGGCACATACCTATTATAGCACCGAGGGGTCATCCCAGTGCATCCGCGCCATGCTGTTTTTGGCACTGCAGGCAGCACCCCAAACCGGCGGGCGGCCGATCCTGCTGGCGGCACGAAACGCCCACAAAGCGTTGCTCTATGCCGCCGCCCTGCTGGATTTCGACATCCAGTGGCTCTGGCCTGCACCGGAGGAGATGGGGGCACTGTGCAGCTGCCCGGTGCATCCGGCTGCGCTGCAAACGGCTCTGGAGCAATTGCGCCGGAATGGGAAAAAGCCGTTCGGGGTCTATTTGACCAGCCCGGATTATCTGGGAAACCTGCAGGACATCGCCGGATTGTCGGAGATCTGCAGCGCGGCGGGCGTGCCCTTGCTGGTGGACAATGCCCACGGAGCGTATCTGCGCTTCCTGCCCGGCAGTCACCATCCCATCGGGCTGGGGGCGGCCATGTGCTGCGACTCCGGCCATAAGACACTGCCCGTCCTCACCGGCGGTGCGTATCTGCATCTGGGCAAAAACGCCCCCCTTCAGGACGAGAGCATCGTCCGGAACGCGCTGGCTCTTTTTGGCTCCACCAGCCCTTCCTATCTGATCCTGCAATCCCTCGACCGGTGCAACCGCTACCTCGCCGAGGGGTATCCCATCCGGCTGCTGCAATGCCTGCGGGAGCTGGATCTGCGGCGGCAGGAACTGAATGCGCTGGCGCAGCGGGCAGGGGCGGTACGACCCTTTGCACTGGACGGCCGCTTGGAAGATCCAGCCCGGGAGCCGCTGAAGCTGACGCTGGATGCTGCTGCTCTGGGTCTGACCGGCACCCAGCTGGCCGAGACTTTGCGAAAGAACAGCATGGAATGCGAATATGCCGATCCGCGGTATCTGGTGCTGATGTTTACCCCGGAGAATCCGCCCCGGGATTACGAGAAGCTGACCGAGGCAGTGCGCACCCTCTGTCAGACGCTGCCCGAAGCAGCGCAGGCGGGCGCAGAGGCCGACGAAGCGGCCTGCGCCGCCGCGTTTGCTGCCCTGCGGGAGCAAGCCGAACCGCGGTGTTCCATCCGGCAGGCCGTTTTTGCAGCGCAGGAGCGGGTGCCGGTTTCGGCTGCGTTGGGGCGGGTCTGTGCGATGCCGGCCGTTTCCTGCCCACCCGCCATCCCCATCGCCGTCAGCGGCGAGGTCATCACCCCCGCAGCGGTGGAGCTGTTTGAGCGGTATGGGATCGAGACGGTGGAGGTTATAAAATAATCGTCGGGTCAGAGACGTGAAACCTGACCGCGTGCAGAGCATCTGTGAAAAAGCAAAGAGGAATAGCGAACGTGCTGTTCCTCTTTTTTGTATGTCAGCTTGACATCCCCTTTCATAAGTGATATTATTTTGATATCAAAACAATACAACACCTGGAAGAGCAGGGAGGACGGATGATGCTGAAACTGGAACATCTCACCAAAATTTACGGGGAGAAAAAGGCGGTGGACGACCTGACGCTGGAGATCAAGCCCGGCGAGATCTGCGCCTTTATCGGGCACAACGGAGCCGGCAAGACGACCACGCTGAAAATCTGCTGTGGCATTTTGCAGGCCGACGGCGGCGAGGTCTGGGTGGACGGCGTCTCGGTACGCGAAAATCCACTGGAAGCCAAGCGGAAGCTGGCGTATCTGCCCGACAACCCCGACCTTTACGAGTACATGACCGGCATCCAGTACCTCAATTTCATTGCGGACGTCTTCGGGGTGGACGCCCAGACCCGGGCCGAGCGCATCGCGGCGTACAGCGAAAAGTTCGCGCTCACCGCCGACCTCGCCCAGCCCATCAGCGCGTACTCCCACGGCATGAAGCAGAAACTTGCCATCATCTCGGCACTTTTGCACGACCCCAAGCTGATTTTGATGGATGAGCCGTTCGTCGGCCTTGACCCCGTGGCGGCGCACACCCTCAAGCAGATGATGCGCGAGTTCTGCGCGGCAGGCGGCGCAATTTTCTTCTCGACCCACGTCCTCGAGGTGGCCGAAAAGCTCTGCGACCGGGTCGCCATCATCCGGCAGGGAAAGCTCATCCGTGCCGGGTCGATGGACGAGGTAAAGGGCGATGGATCGCTGGAAAATGTCTTCTTGGAACTGGAGGAGGGCGGCAATGTTTAAGGCTCTGCTGAAAAAACAGTTCATGGAGCTGGGCGCGTTCCTCACAAACGACCGCAAGACCGGTGGGCGACGCAGCCCGAAAGCGACGGTCGGGTTCGCGCTCTTCTTCGGCGGCATTTTGTTGTTGATGATGTTCAGTTTCGGCATGATGGCGTGGCCGCTGGCGCAGGCGATGGTACCCGTCGGGCAGGGGTGGCTGTACTTTTTGTCCATGGAACTGATGGCTCTGCTGATGGCGGTCATCATGGGGGCGTTCGCCGGGTATTCCGGGCTGTTTGCGGCCAAGGATAACGAGCTGCTGCTCGCGATGCCCATCCCTCCGTGGATGATTTTAACCGTCCGCCTGCTGACGCTCCTGACGACCAATTTTATGTGCGTCTTGCTGGCGTGGGTGCCGACCGTCTTTGTTTACACCCTGCATGCCGAAACGCTGCTGGGTGCTGTCCTGTCCGCCCTGCCGATGGCGGTGTTTCTGGCCGGAATTTCGGCGGTACTCAGTGCAATTATTGGCTGGGTCGTGGCCGAGGTCAGCGGCCGCGTCCGGAACAAAAATGCGGTGGTCGTGGTGCTTTCGCTGGTGTTCATGGGCGGCTATTTCGTCGGGATGCAGAAACTTCAATCCACCCTGCAAAGCCTGCTGAGAGGGCTTTCGGACGACGCGGACGCCCGGGCAAAGGCTGGTCTGCTCTATCATCTCGGCCATGCGGCAGAGGGCGATGGGTTGGCGTTGCTGGTCTTCGGCGTGGTCGTTCTGGCGGCGATGGCGGCGTTCTGCGGTGTGCTGGGGCGGCAGTATCTCCGCCTGATGACTACCAAACGCGGCGTGAAAAAGGCCGTCTACCACGCAAAAGTGACACAAAAATCCAGCTTGCGAAAGGCACTGCTCCGGCGGGAGCTGCTGCATCTGACTTCCAGCCCGGCCTATCTGCTCAACTGCGCCCTCGGCACGGTGATGCTGGGGATCGTGGGCGGGGTCTTTCTGGTAAAAGCCGAGCAGATTTACGTCCATGCGTCCGAACGGATCCCGGAAGAGTTTCTGCCGCTGCTGCTCTGTGCCATCGTTTGCGGCGGTCTGGCGGCGAATTTGCTGGCCGCACCCGCCGTTTCGCTGGAAGGCAAAAGTTTCTGGATCATCCGGAGCCTTCCGGTGACCGCATGGCAGACGCTGCGGGCAAAGCTTGACCTGCACCTGCTGCTGACGGCGGTTCCGGCGGCGTTCTGCACCCTGTGCGGCGGTGCGGCGTTCCGGGCAGGCGTGGGCGAGCTGGTTCTGGTTTTGCTCGTGGTGCTGCTTTTTTCGGGCTTTACAGCCTGCTTTGACCTGATGGCAGGGCTGCTTTGGCCCAACCTCCACTGGGTCAGTGAGACGGCGGTCATCAAGCAGAGCCTCTCCGGGATGGCTGCACTTTTTGGCAGCTGGGCGGCTGGGCTTTTGCTGACCGTCGGCGGCTTCGCGCTGCTCCGCATCCTGCCCGGCACCGGTGTGCTGGTGGTCTGTGCCTGCCTGCTTGCTGCGGCGGATGCGCTGCTTCTGCATTGGCTGAAAGGGCAGGGGTGCAGGAGATTGGAAGAACTATAGCCCTCTCAGGCCGCGAAGCGGCCTGAGAGGGCTATTCACAAAAAATTAACATTTGAATCTGTATTTCCCACTTGTCTAGTAGGACAAACTGTGCTAAAATAAACACGTCAAGATACCCCCTGTGGGTACATGACGAACAACGGTTGAACCAGATCAGCCGACCGGCTGACGGGAAAGGAGCTTTACCATGGCGGAACAATGTGTTTGCTGCAGCCCGACCTCGGAAGAAACTTCCGCAGAGACCATGGCCTGCTGTGCGGCAGGGGATGCCCCGGAAAGGAACGCTGAGGTGTCTGTGCATGCCGAAGCAGGGGAATGCTGCTGCCGCCACAAAAAGCGGAGCGAGGAAGAATACCGCAGCCTCATCCACCGCTTGAATCGGATCGAGGGGCAGGTGCGCGGCATCCGGGGCATGGTCGAAAAAGATGTTTACTGCACCGACATTCTGGTGCAGGTGGCGGCGGCAAACTCCGCCCTGAATGCCTTTTCCCGGGAGCTTCTCGGCCAGCACATCCGCACCTGCGTTGCCGATGATCTGAAAGACGGCGGCGACGAAAAGCTGAACGAGCTGCTGCGGCTTCTGCCCAAGCTGATGAAATGATCCCTTTCGGAGGAAATTGCAAATGGAACAATACAATGTCACCGGCATGAGCTGCGCGGCCTGCTCTGCCCGAGTGGAAAAAGCGGTCAGAAAGGTGCCGGGCGTGACCAGCTGCTCGGTCAGTCTGCTGACCAACTCGATGGGCGTCGAGGGCACCGCAACGCCCGCCGCCATCGTCCAAGCCGTACAGGAGGCCGGTTACGGCGCAAGCCCGAAGACCGTCGGTGCTGCGCAGGCGGCTTCGGCCAACGCCGACCTCGACGCGCTGGCCGATCACGAAACACCCAAACTCAAGCGGCGGCTCTTTGCATCGCTGGGATTTTTGCTCGTGCTGATGTATTTTTCGATGGGCCACATGATGTGGGGATGGCCGCTGCCGCATTTCTTTGACGGCAATCACGTTGCCATGGGTCTTGTCCAGCTGCTGCTGGCGGGTATCGTCATGGTCATCAACCAGAAATTCTTCATCAGCGGCTTCAAGGGGCTTGTCCACGGCGCACCCAACATGGATACGCTGGTGGCACTCGGCTCGATGGCCAGCTTTGTCTGGAGCACCTACGCCCTCTTTGCCATGACCCATGCGCAGGTGGACGGCAATGACGAACTTGTCATGCACTATATGATGGAGTTCTACTTCGAGTCTGCCGCCATGATCCTGACGCTGATCACGGTGGGCAAAATGCTGGAAGCCCGCTCCAAGGGAAAAACCACCGATGCCCTCAAGAGCCTGATGAAGCTTGCCCCCAAGACGGCGACGCTGGTGCGCGGCGGTGCCGAAGTGGTCGTGCCCATCGAGCAGGTACAAAAGGGCGAGGTGTTTGTGGTGCGCCCCGGGGAAAACATCCCCGTGGACGGCATCGTACTCGAGGGCACCAGTGCGGTGAACGAGAGCGCATTGACCGGAGAGAGCATCCCGGTGGACAAGGCGGAGGGAGACAAGGTCTCGGCCGCTACCACCAACCAGTCGGGCTTCCTGCGCTGCCAAGCCACCCGCGTGGGGGAGGATACCACGCTGGCGCAGATCATCAAGATGGTCAGCGACGCGGCTGCGACCAAGGCTCCCATCGCAAAAATTGCCGATACCGTGTCGGGGTTCTTTGTTCCGGCGGTGATCTCCATCGCGGTGCTGACCACGGTCGTCTGGCTGCTGCTGGGTCATGAGCTGGGCTATGCGCTGGCCCGCGGCATCTCCGTGCTGGTCATCAGCTGCCCCTGCGCACTGGGTCTGGCCACGCCCGTCGCCATCATGGTCGGCAACGGTCTCGGCGCAAAGAACGGCATCCTGTTCAAAACGGCAGCCTCCCTTGAGGCGACCGGACGCACCCGGATCGTGGCTCTCGACAAGACCGGTACCATCACCAGCGGTGAGCCGAAGGTCACCGATCTGCTCCCGGCCGACGGCGTGACGGAACAGGAGCTGCTGACGCTGGCCGCTGCGCTGGAGCAGAAGAGCGAACACCCGCTGGCAAAGGCAGTGCTGGCCTATACCGCCGAACAGCAGCTGACCGCGCCCGAAGTCACCGACTTTGCGGCTCTGCCCGGCAATGGTCTGTCGGCCAAGCTCGATGGCATGGAGATCTTTGGCGGCAACGCGGCCTTTATGGAAACAAACGTTCCGGTTCCGGCAGATCTTTCGGCCAAGGCTGCCGCCCTCTCTGCGGAGGGCAAAACGCCCCTCTTCTTTGGCGGGGCAGGGCGTCTGCTGGGCGTGATCGCGGTGGCGGATACCCTCAAAGAGGACAGCCCCCGCGCCATCCGGGAACTGCAGGGGATGGGCATCCGGGTCGTGATGCTCACCGGCGACAACCAGCGCACCGCCGACGCCATCGGCAGGCAGGCCGGTGTGGATGAGGTCATCGCGGGCGTCCTGCCCGACGGCAAGGAGGCCGTCATCCGCACGCTGCAGAAGTCCGGCAAGGTCGCCATGGTGGGCGACGGCATCAACGACGCCCCGGCTCTGACCCGCGCCGACACTGGCATTGCCATCGGTGCCGGTACCGACGTTGCCATGGACGCAGCCGACGTCGTTCTGATGAACTCCAAGCTTTCGGATGTGCCCGCCGCCATTCGGCTCAGCCGTGCGGCCCTGCGCAACATCCATGAAAACCTGTTCTGGGCGTTCATCTACAACATCATCGGCATCCCGCTGGCGGCGGGCGTGTTCATTCCGCTGGGGCTGACCCTGAACCCGATGTTCGGTGCCGCCGCCATGAGCCTGTCGAGCTTCTGCGTCGTCAGCAACGCGCTGCGGCTGAACCTGTTTGATCTGCACAGCACAAAGCACGACCACCCGATTCGGGCAAGATCTTCGTCTCCCGCAGAGTCGGCGATGGCCACACCGCCGACCCCGGCTGAAAATAACGCCGAAAACCCTTCGGCATCTGTCAATCAGGAGGACAATTCTATGAAAAAGACTCTGCATATTGAAGGCATGATGTGCGGCCACTGCGAGGCACGCGTAAAGAAGGCACTGGAAGCTCTGCCCGAGGTCAGCGAGGCGGTCGTCAGCCATGAAGCCGGTACCGCCATCGTCACCCTGACCGCCGCTGTGGACAACGACACCCTGAAGAAGGCCGTTGAGGATCAGGATTATCCGGTGACCGGCATCGAATAAGATGCACAGCAAAAAAGCAGTGTTCCGAACGGGACACTGCTTTTTTGCGTAGGATCGAAAGATCAGAAGAAGCTCTTCATGAAAGCGATATCGCTGGCGGCGCGGGCGGGAACCGCCTCTTCCCGCAGGACGGGAAGGAGGGGCTGGGGCATCTGCCGCAGCATCGCAAAGCCGCCGGTGTAATCCACGCAGGAGGCCTCGAGGGAGGTGGAGTAAAGGGTGCCGTCGGGCTGGAAGTTCTGTCCCTTGAAGTGGACGGCAGCAATCTTGTCGCCGTACCAATTGCCCACTTTATCCCAGATCCGCCGCTGGGCATCCACCGAAGCGTTCTCCGGACCGACGTAGTTGGCAAAATCGCAGATGACCCGCAGGTTGGGGCTGGCGATGGTGTCCAGCACCTTTTTGACGGCCTCAGGGGTATTCATGGCGTGGTAGTAGACGCATTCCACCGCAAACAACACCCCCTGCTCCTCACAGACCGGCAGGATCTCGCCCAGACTGCGCAGCAGAGCCTCCTGTGCTTCTTCCCGGGTCACGCCGGGCTGTTTGGCCATGTTGGTGGTCTCGCTGCCCATGCAGCCAGCGTTCAGGGCTTTGGCCACGGGGATCTGGCTCAGCACCTTGGCAACCTCGGCTTTCCGGCGATCCTCGTCGGCGTAGCTCAGTTCCACATAGGTACCGTCCACCGCGATGGATACGCCGCTCTTTTTCACGGCGGCAAGCGTTGCGTCCACAAGGGCGGGGGTTACATCGGCGTAGCTCTTGACGCCCTCGATGGCCTTGGTGTAGGCCAGCTGGGTGCAGCGAAATCCTGCCTCGCCGATGGAGCAGAGCAGGGTCTCGGGGTCATAGCGGCCAAAATCGTGGCCGCGCGCACCGATCAGAAACTCAGACATAGGGTACCTCCGTTCGTTTTATCGCAATTTTCAAAAATAGTGCCGATCGAAACGGCATATTTGCGATAGGCAGTTTGCGGATGTTGCTTGTGCATTAAAAACGCAAACTGCTCTAGTCAAAGATCCGCTCTGCAAACAGGCCGAACTCCTTGCCCCACCAGTACCAGTCGTGGGAGACGTCGCCGCCCCAGATCTCGAGGTGGGCGGGCAGACCCTGATCCTGCAGGGCGTCGGCGAGAGACTGGGTGTCGTCCAGAGCTTCGCCCTCGTAATTGCCCTGACCGGCGCAGAGAAGCAGGCTGTTTTCCCCGGCTTTGGCAAGAGCGTCTTTGGCAAGGATGCCGTCCTCGTGCAGGGCGGCGATGGGGCTGTTGCGCAGGATCAGATCGTCGGCTTCACGGCCGAGGAACCGGCGCACGTCGTACAGACCCGACAGGCCGATGGCACCGGCGAACAGCTCAGGGCGGCGCAGGCGGCAGTTGACGGCCTGATACGCACCCGTATCCACCCCGGCGCACCAGAGAATGGGGGAAACCTCGATGGGCTCCGCACCCTTTTCTGCACCTTCGCCCTTAGCTGCCGGGGCATTCAGGGCAAGGATGCGGGGAGCCAGCTCGGTGGTCAGGTAGAGGAAATACTTTTCCTGCATTTCCGCCCGGCGGCGGGGGGCGGCATTGCCGTTCAGCAGACTCTCGGCGTCGATGCTGTCGGCACAGAAGAGCTGCACCTTGCCTTCGCGGAGCAGACGGGCGGCGGCTTCCGGCATCCCGTTGTTCTCCCAGTCGTAGAAACGGCCGCCGCGGGCAGGCAGAGCCAGCACCGGTACGCCGCCCTGACCGTAGACTTTGAACTCCATGTCGCGGTTCAAAACCGCACTCCATTCCTTATAATACGTTCCTTCCATGGTACAGCCTCCTCAGACAAATTGATTGCGCTGGGGGTCGTACTGATACCCCACGGCGGAAAGCTTGGCGCAGAGCGCGGCCTTGTCCTCGTCCAGATCCTCGCACAGGGCATCGAGACTTGGATAAAAATCGCGCAGCTTCATGTTTAAAAAGCTCAGGAGCAGGATGGGATCGCCGGGCAGTGCCATAACACATTACCTCCCTGAAAAAATGATAACAAAAAAGCCGGCCACTCGACAAAGTGACCGGCAATACGCAGCAGCTTAGACAGCGCGGGTGACTTTGCCAGCGCGCAGGCAACGAGAGCATGCGTAGATATACTTGGGAGAACCCTCCACGACAGCCTTGACACGGCGGACGTTCGGCTTCCAGGTACGGTTGGAACGGCGATGGGAGTGAGAAACCTTGATACCAAAGGTAACGCCCTTGCCGCAGCATTCACACTTAGCCATGATACTTGCACCTCCTAGCAGTGAAGTAAGGAATTCAAAATAATCAGCTTGACTATTCTACCAGAACCGGCCGGAAAATGCAAGAGGAAATTCGATTTTTCTTGTAAATTTTTGCAAGAGCAGTTGTTTTTCTCGGCCGCAGGAGGTGGCACGTTCGTGCCGGAAGGGGAGAGGGCTTGCCGAAATATCAAAAAAATAGTACAATAGACCCAATCAAACACGTTATAAGGAGAACGACATGACCTCACAGGGAATCTACTACCTCATCCGCGCACTGGTGACGGTGATCGCCATCCCGTTCCATGAGGCCGGCCACGCGCTGGCCAGCTGGCTGCTGGGCGACCCCACCGCCAAGCAGGAGGGGCGGCTTTCGCTGAACCCGTTCCGCCACTTCGACCTTTGGGGCACCCTCTGCATGATCTTTGTGGGCGTGGGCTGGGCAAAACCCGTTTCCACCGACCCGCGCAATTTCAAAAACCCGAAGGCTGGCATGGCTCTGACCGCGCTGGCAGGCCCGGTGGCAAACCTGCTGCTGGCGTATCTGGCGATGGTGGTGTGGAAGATCCTCTATTATTGGGCCGATGTCAACGCTGCGACGGTTTTTGCAGCGCGCTTCCTCCAATACTTGGTTTATATGGATGTTGCGCTGGCAGTGTTCAACCTGATCCCGGTGCCCCCGCTGGACGGCAGCCGGGTGCTGCTGGCGGTGCTGCCCCAGCGGATCTACTTCGGCCTCATGCGGTACGAGCGGGTCATCATGGTGGTGCTGCTGGCGGCTGTCTGGGGCGGTTTCCTCGATGGGCCGCTGTCGGTGCTGAACAACGCTGTCTGGGATCTGCTGGATCTCGGCACCGGGTACATCGACAACCTTGCCTATTCCGTGTATTACGCCAGCGTGGGGGCGGTGATCTGAAGTGGCAGAAGAGCTGACCTTCCGGCTGGAGGACTTTGAGGGGCCGTTGGAACTGCTGCTGGCACTGGTGGCAAAGCACAAGATGGATCTGCACAACATCCCCATCCTGACCCTCATCGACCAGTACACCCGCACCGTGGAAGCAGCGCAGACGGCGGATCCCGATGGAGCCAGCAGCTTCATCGAGATGGCGGCGCACCTCGTGGAGATGAAGAGCTATCTGCTGCTGCCCCGCAGCGACGAAGGCGAGCGGATGAAGCAGGAGCTGACCGGCCAGCTGATCGAGTACGACCAGTGCCGCCGGATGGCGGCCGCGCTCCGGGAAAGGGGCGGGCAGATCTGCCATTTTGTGCGGCAGCCGGTGGAACTGGAGTGGGATCAGACCTACGATCTGCACCATTCGCCGCAGGTTCTGGCCGACTGCTGGCAGAGCCTGATGGGGAAGATGCCGCTGCGCCGGGAGCCGACGCAGGCGCAGTTTGAGCCGTTGGTGTCCGCCCCCATCGTATCGGTGAGCAGCCGGGTGGTCTACATCCTGCGCCGCCTGCTGACGGGCGGTGTGCAGCGGCTTGGGCAGCTGTTTTCCCGAAAGGCCGACCGCAGCACCAACGTGGCGACCTTTCTGGCTTTGCTGGAACTGGTGCGCGGAGGCCGGGTGACGCTGGATGACGCGGGCGGGATGACCGTCCGCCGCGGCACGCTGGAACGGACAAAGGAGAAACAATGAACGCAAAACAGATCCGTGCCTCGGTGGAGGCAATGCTTTTTGCGGTGGCCGACCCGGTGTCGGCAGACAAGCTGGCGCAGGCGGCGCAGCTGCCCCAGCCCACCGTGGAGGCCGCGCTGGAAGAGCTGCGCACCCGCTATGAGCGGGAGGACAGCGGCCTGTGCCTGCTCCATCTGGATACCCGGTGGCAGCTGGCCACCAAGACCCAGTTTGCCGACGGGATCCGGCGGCTGCTGGATGCCCGGCGTGCGGCTCCGCTGGGGTCTGCCGCGATGGAGACGCTGACCGTCATTGCTTACAACCAGCCGGTCTCCCGTGCCTTCATCGAGCAGGTGCGCGGCGTGGACTCCTCGTCCAGCGTTTCCAGCCTGTTGGAAAAGGGGCTGATTGAGGAAGCAGGCCGTCTCGATCTGCCGGGTCGGCCGGTCAGCTTCCGAACCACCGATGCGTTCCTGCGGGCGTTCGGCCTGTCCAGT
The DNA here is from genome assembly GCA_934533135.1 of uncultured Faecalibacterium sp. Classification (GTDB taxonomy): domain Bacteria; phylum Bacillota; class Clostridia; order Oscillospirales; family Ruminococcaceae; genus Faecalibacterium. The sequence goes on along the minus strand of CAKTBG010000028.1, from coordinate 1,792 downwards.
CTGGCCGATCTGCCGCCGGTCCGCACCGCAGAGAACACCGCAGGGGAGGCGAATCCATGAGTGCAGTGGTTTCCATTCTGGCGTTTCTGGGCGGGGTGCTGCTCTTCCTATTAAAAGTAGTTGGCATTTTGCTGCTGGTCGTTCTGGTGTTGGCGGCGTTGTTGCTGCTTTGCCCGTTCTGCGCCGACGTCTGCTGGGAAAAGGGCGTCCTTACCGTAAAGGCGGGGGCACTGGGAGTGGCCTTTCCGGTGTTTCAGTATCCGAAGCCCGAACCCCCGGCCGACTCCGAACCACCCAAGGGCATCCGGGGAAAGCTGAAGGCGAAATTTGCGGCGTGGCGTGCCGAGCGCAAGCAGAAAAAGGCGGCGAAGAAAGCCGCCCGGAAACCGAAGCCCGAAAAACAGCCCGCGACGCCCCGCAAAAAGGCCAAGCTGACGCTGCACATCGTCTGCACCCTGTTAAAAGGTGCAGGAAGGCTGATCCGGGCAGTGTTCGGCGCATTGCGCTTTACCCGGATCCGGGTCTGCCTTGGCGTCCGGGGCGAGGATCCGGCCGAAGCTGCCCGCACCTATGGCAAGCTGAATGCGTGGCTCTACACCGCACTGGGCTTCCTGGACCGGTTTGTGTATCTCGATTTTGAGGAGCTACGCCTTCTGCCCGACTTCGGCAGCAGCGAGCCCACCGTGGAGGATCGGGTCTCCTTCCGCGTCTCGGCGCGCGCACTCTTCATCGTCATCGCCGCCGGACGGGTGCTTTATGAATTCTGGCGCGAAAAGGTACTGGACGTATTTATATAATTTGACAAGCTCGAATATTAAACGATTTGACGAACGATTTTTGCAATTGCCTTCTTTATTTACACCACTACTACACCAATTTCAAAAACTACACCATAGAGGCGCATTTACGCCGTCGTCGAATCCGATTTTGAGTCTTAAACCGAAGAGCTCTGATGTGACAAGTCGTAGCTCCCCACAACGACGTATAAAATTGAAAATCGTATTTGAACATCACTGCAGTTTTGAATAGCCTGCAGCGCATCATTCTGGGCGTGGGGCAACCTGCGCCCTTTTCTTGAACTAATATAATCTAAGTGATATAATATAGGAAAGTTAAATTGGAGGACAATAATGAACAATCCAGCAATACTTGATGTTACACTCGGCTTCATTCTTCACAAACACAGTAAGGATGAATTTGAGCGTCGAAACAATAAAGCACAGGCCATCCGCGAAATGAGCGACGAAGAGCTTGCAGCAGCATTGAACGAAATTGTAGCCCAACAAGATAATTGCCCTCGCACAGTAAGCGGCTGGAAAGAATGGCTGACAGAGGAAATAAAATGACAACAATTGACTTTACAGATGAAGAAATAAATACATTAAAAAATTTATTAGAATCAAAAGACAAAGAATTATATTTAATAAATAAAAGCTTCCATACCGTTTGGTTTCAGTCTGAGTCAAGCGAAGCAGAATTAAGAATTGCACTTCTTTCAAACGTACAGCTTACAATATCTAGGGTCTGCGTATCTCATAAGCGCAAAGGAATAATTACCTCAATACTCCAAGAATTGATTAAGATGTGCAAGAAAAGAAATATTCATAGAATCGTTATGCAAAGTGTGTTAACTTTAGAATGTTCAGCGTTCTGCAAGAAAAATAAGTTCATTCCAGATCCATCTGCTAGTATTGTTTTAAACGAGTTTGTTGGCGGAGACTGGGTGCTAAATATATAAAACGCTAAAAAATGGGGTACCAGTCCAATTAAGGATTGATACCCCATTCGTGTT
>CAKTBG010000027.1 GCA_934533135.1 uncultured Faecalibacterium sp. | reverse complement strand
TTCTCTTTGTCTAGGGCTAAAGCCGTTTTTATTCCACCAGCGGAGCTGGTGGTTGTCGCTCGCTCAAGCTACCCAATCAAAAAGAGACGGAACACCGCACGGTGTTCCGTCTCTTTTTTACGTTTCATGTTCCCCGTGGAACAATTTCGATCTTTCAGCCCAGAATGCCGGTGAGGAAGATCTCGATGCCGATGCCGATGAGGATCACGCCGCCGAGGATGGACGCTTTGCCCGAGAGCTTGGTGCCGAATTTTCTGCCGATGGACAGACCTGCTTCACAGATGAAAAACGTGACCACCGCGATGATGAGGGAGCAGACCAGAGCCATCAGCCAGCCGTACTCCGAGATGGTAAAGCCGACCGACAGCGCGTCGATGCTGGTGGCCACACCCTGCACAAAGAGCGCACCGGCACTCAGCGCAGCGGCTTCCTCGGTCTCCTCGCCCTTGATGCCCTCCAGCAGCATTTTGCCGCCGATGTACCCCAGCAGGAGCAGGGCGATCCACGGGATGAACTGCTCAAAGGACGAAAACAGCTCGACGATGGTGTGGACGCAGATCCAGCCTGCCATCGGCATGACGGCCTGAAACAGGGCAAAGGTGCCTGCGACCTTCGCGCTCTTTGTGCGGGACATCTGCGGCTCGTGCAGGCCGTTTGCCATCGAGACGGAAAATGCGTCCATGGCAAGCCCTACGCCCAGCAACGCGCTGTTGCAAAAAAACAAGATACTCCATTCCATAATTCTGCCTCCTGATCTGACCGGAATTGGTGGGCGGTGCTGCGGGGAAAGCCCCGCAAGACAAACAAAGACCCGGAATCGGCACGCTTCGTCCAATTCCGGGTCATTTTTACGATTCATGACTCGATGTGCAGGGGCGTTGGTACGCGCACCAAAACACATGAGTCTCGCATATTATAGCAATTCAACTTTTTTCATGCGACAGCAACATCGTTGAATTGCATATCGCAGAGATACCGTTTGGATGCTGCGTTCCTTTCTTGACTTGCGATAAAGCAAGCCAGACCGCTGCAAACGATCATTCTGTTGACTTGCTGCACTCCTGCAAAAAGTGCTTGCTACTCCCCCATGGGTATTTGTGATTGTTTCGTCATTCTATCACATTTCCCAAAAGAAGTCTAGGCTAACTTTTTTCGTTATTATTCTTCCGGTTCTGCTTCCGGTTTTTCTTCAGCCGAAGCTTCATCGGCGGCTTCCATCGCGGCCAGCTGCTCGGCGGTGGGTTCGTCCTCGCCCTCCTCGGCCTCGATCTTCTCGGTCTGCGCCTCGTCGTCGTGGTCGGTGCGGGCAAGAACCATGACCTTGTCGCTCTCGCCCAGACGCATGACCCGGACGCCGGAACCATAGCGGCTCTGGAGCGGGATCTCGTTGGCGTGGAGGCGGATGATGATGCCTTCCTGACTGCTCAGCAGGATATCGTCCACATCGTCCACGATCTTGACGGCCGCGACCTTATCCTTGTTGGCATCGTAGTTGCGGATGCCCTTGCCGCCGCGGGCCGTGATGCGGTAGGTGTCGATGTCGGAGCGGCGGCCCTTGCCGTTTTCGGTCACGGTCAGCACCGTGCCTCCTTCGCGGCAGATGCAGACGCCGACGACTTCGTCGCCCTCGGCCAGCTTGATGGCGCGGACGCCGTGGCCGCTGCGTCCCATCGGGCGGGCGTCCTCTTCGTTGAAGCGGATGGCCTGACCGTTGCGGGTGGCCACGATCAGCATATCATGGCCGGTGGTCAGGCGGGTCCATGCCAGCGCGTCGCCCTCGTTCAGGGCAATGCCGATCAGACCGCTCTTGCGGATGTTGGCATACTGCTCCAGCGGGGTGCGCTTGATGAGACCCTGCTTGGTGACCATGGTGACATAGCCGCCCTCGCTCTCGGCATCCTTGCTCTGGCAGATCATATTGGTGACCTTTTCGCCCTCGGCCAGCTGCAGCAGGTTGACGATGTTGCTGCCCTTGCTGGTGCGGCTGCCCTCCGCGATGGTATAGCCCTTGACCCGGAACAGACGGCCCCGGTCGGTGACGAACAGAACATAATCGTGGGTGGAACCGACAAACATTTCCTGCACGATGTCCTCTTCCTTGCGGGTCATGCCGGAGATGCCGCGGCCGCCGCGCCGCTGCGCCTGATAGGTGGCCTTGAGCTGACGCTTGATATACCCGGCCTCCGTCAGGGTATAGACGCACTGCTCCTCGGCGATCAGGTCTTCGATGTCCACTTCGCCGTTGACGGATTCGATCTCGGTGCGGCGTTCGTCGCCGAACCGTTTCTTCATCTCCAGCAGCTCGTTCTTGACGATCTCAAGCACCCGGGCGTCATTGGCGAGGATGTCCTCCCAGTCTTCGATCCTGGCCTGCAGGCTGCTCAGCTCTTCCTCGATCTTGAGGATCTCGAGGCCGGCCAGACGACCCAGCTGCAGCTTTACGATGGCGTCGGCCTGCGGATCATCGAAGCCGAACTGCTCCATGATGGCTGCCTTTGCCTCGGCCATACCGCCCTTGCAGGCGCGGATGGTGGCGATCAGCTCATCCACGATGTCGGTGGCCTTTTTCAGACCTTCGAGGATGTGGGCACGCTCCTTGGCCTTTTTCAGGTCATACTGGGTACGGCGGCGGACGACCTCATCCTGAAATTCGACGTACTTCTGGATCATCTGCTTCAGGGTCATGACCTTGGGCACCTTGTGGTCGATGGCCAGCATGATGACGCCGACAGTATCCTGCAGCTGGGTGTACTGGTACAGCTGGTTCAGGATGACCTGCGCATTGGCGTCCTTGCGGATGTCCACCACGATCCGCATTCCCTTGCGGTTGGTCTCATCGTTCAGTCCGGTAATGCCCTCGATCCGCTTGTCCTTGACCAGCTCGGCCATGTTCTCAATGAGACGTGCCTTGTTGACCATGTAGGGGATCTCGGTGATGATGATCTGGGTGCGGCCGTTCTTGGTCTCCTCAATGGTGGCGCGTCCCCGCAGGGTGATCTTGCCGCGGCCGGTGGCGTAGGCGGCACGGATGCCGCTGCGCCCCATGATGATGCCGGCGGTGGGGAAATCCGGTCCTTTGATATACTCCATCAGACCGGCAAGGTCGATGTCGGGGTCGTCGATATAGGCCACACAGCCGTCGATGACCTCGCTGAGGTTGTGGGGCGGGATGTTGGTGGCCATACCGACGGCAATGCCCTGACTGCCGTTGACCAGCAGGTTGGGGAAGCGGCAGGGCAGAACGCTGGGCTCCTTTTTGGTCTCATCGAAGTTGGGATCCCAGTCGATGGTGTCCTTGTCGATGTCGGTCAGCATCTCGACCGCCATCCGGCTCATGCGGGCCTCGGTGTAACGATATGCAGCCGGAGGGTCTCCATCGACCGAACCGAAGTTGCCCTGACCATCCACCAGCGGATAGCGCAGGGAGAAATCCTGTGCCAGACGCACCATGGCGTCGTACACGGAGGCGTCGCCGTGGGGGTGGTAAGAGCCCAGCACGGCACCGACGGTGTCGGCCGATTTGCGGTATGCGTGGCTGGGGTCGTTGCCGCGCTCGTGCATGGTATAGAGGATGCGGCGGTGGACCGGCTTCAGGCCGTCCCGCACATCCGGCAGGGCGCGGGCCACGATGACCGACATGGAGTAATCCAGAAACGCCGTCTCAATTTCCTTTTTGACGTCCCGGATGATCATCTTGGTACCGCTGCCCGGTATCATCACATAATCTTCTTCCATTTGTTCCTCCCATTAAACGTCCAGTTTTGCGTACTGGGCGTTGGTCTCGATAAAGCGGCGGCGCGGCTCGACCTGATCGCCCATCAGGATGGTAAAGGCTTCGTCGGCCTTCTCCGCGTCCTCGATCGTGATCCGGACGATCACGCGGTTCTCGGGGTTCATGGTGGTCTCCCAGAGCTGCTCCGGATTCATCTCACCAAGGCCCTTATAGCGGTTGACCTTGGCACCCGGCATCTCCTGCGAGAGGACGGCCATTTCCGCGTCGTTGTAGGCATACTTGATGGTGTTGCCCTTCTGCACCTTGAACAGCGGCGGCTGGGCGACATAAACATGACCCTGCTCGATCAGCGGCCGCATATAGCGGAAGAAGAAGGTCAGCATCAGGGTGCAGATGTGCGAGCCATCGACATCGGCATCGGCCATGATGAACACTTTGTCGTAACGCAGCTTGGAGATATCAAATTCCTCGCCGATGCCGCAGCCCAGTGCCAGCACGACGGGCATCAGCTTGTCATTGCCGTAGATGCGGTCGGCACGGGCTTTTTCGACGTTCAGCATCTTGCCCCACAGCGGCAGGATGGCCTGAATTGCAGAGTCGCGGCCCATCTTGGCCGAGCCGCCTGCCGAGTCGCCCTCGACGATGAAGATCTCGGTGCGGGAGGGGTCTTTCTCGCGGCAGTCCGCCAGTTTTCCGGGCATCCGGCTGGTCTCCAGCGCGCTCTTGCGGCGCACCAGCTCGCGGGCTTTTTTGGCGGCGGCGCGGGCACGGGCGGCCTGCGTTGCCTTTTCAAAGATGGCCTTTGCCACGCCCGGATTCTCCTCAAAGAACTCCATCAGCTTGGTGTAGACCATGTTGGAGACGAGGGTGCGGATCTCGGTGTTGCCGAGTTTCGCCTTGGTCTGCCCCTCAAATTCCGCCTCCTGCAGCTTGACCGAGATCACGCAGATCAGACCCTCGCGGACGTCTGCGCCGGACAGGTTCTCGTCCTTGTCCTTGAGCAGGCCGTGGCTGCGGCCATAGTCGTTGAACACGCGGGTCAGGCTGCTGCGGAAGCCCTCTTCGTGGGTGCCGCCGTCCGGGGTGTTGACGTTGTTGGCAAAGCTGAGCACCAGCTCATTGTAGCTGGAATTGTACTGCAGCGCGATCTCCGCCATGCCGCGGTCGGTCTGCCCCTTGAGGTAGATGACGTTGGGGTGGAGCACCTCGAGGTTCCGCTTCTCGTTGAGGTAGGTGACAAAGCTCTTGATGCCGCCCTCGTAGCACATGACCTCGGTGCGGTAGCAGGGCTCGCCCTCCTGCCCGTCCTCGAGCACCGGGGTATAAAGCTCCCGCTCGTCGGTCAGGGTGATCTTGACACCGGCGTTCAGGAAGCTCTCTTCCCGCAGACGCTTTTCCAGCGTCTCAAAGTTGTAGACCGTCGTATCCTTGAACATCTCCGGATCCGGCTTGAAGGTGACGCGGGTGCCGGTGACGCCGGGATCGACGGTGCCGATGCACTTCAGGCTGCCGTCCGGGTCGCCCCGCCGGAAGGTCTGCTCATACTCGTGCCCATCGCGGCGGACGTTGACGGTCAGCCATTCGGAGCAGGCGTTGACGACCGATGCGCCGACGCCGTGCAGACCGCCCGCCACCTTGTAGCCGGAGTTCTCACCGCCGAACTTGCCGCCGGCATGGAGGATGGTGTAAACGACGGTGACGGCCGGCAGGCCGGTGTCGGCCTGAATGTCCACGGGGATGCCGCGGCCGTTATCCGTGACCTGAATGATGTTGTCCTTCAGGATCTTGACCTCGATGTGGTTGCAGTAACCGGCCAACGCCTCGTCGATGGCATTGTCCACGATCTCGTAGACCAGATGGTGCAGGCCGCGCTCACCGGTAGAACCGATATACATACCGGGGCGTTTGCGGACGGCTTCCAGACCTTTCAGGACCTGGATCTCACTGGCGTTATACTCGTGATCCGTGGCCGTTTCCGCGTTGGTGCTGGTGATAATTTCCTCTGCCATTTCCTTTCTCCCTTGTCTCAATTTTTTCAAAATTATATTGTAAAGCGATCAATATCGCCAGTTGGCATCTTGTCCAACCTCTCCGTCATTGCTTGCGCAATGCCACCTCTCCTTGTAGGAGAGGCTTTGGCAATCCACAAAAAACAAAATCTCTTTGCCAAGGGCTCCCCTACTAGGAAAGACTCCCCCGGTCGGGGGAGGTGGCACGTTCGTGCCAGAAGGGGAACGGCTGTCGAGCGACAGCGAGACGGAGAGGTTTATTCAAACCGCTGTTCCGCTCTCCGCTTGAGGGCGGCGGGCGACAGCTCGGAGAGATAGACGGTATCCACCGGGGCATCGGCCAGAACATAGCTCTGGGGCAGCTCATCCGAAAGGCTGACCACGGCTCCGTTCTTCTGGGCGTAGTTCAAAAACTCCCGTCCCCGGGGCGAGATGGTGGTGGTCTCCAGATTGAAGATGCCGATCACATCCCGCTCGTTCAGGACATAATCCCGCCCCAGATGCAGATACATACGTTTTCCTCTCTGTATAAAATTTCAGGCGCGTGTCAGGACGCCGCCGTCCATCCGGTAGACCTCGCCGTCCGTTTTCAGGAAGGCGGTGTCGTCGCAGCTGGTGACGAAGGTCTGCTTTTCCCGCATCCGGGTCAGCAGATACTGCTTGCGGCTGTCGTCCAACTCGCTGAGCACATCGTCCAGCAGCAGCACGGGATGTTCGCCGGTGAGGGCGGCGGCAGCGGCGGCTTCGGCCATTTTCAGGCTGAGCACCACGCTCCGCTGCTGCCCCTGACTGGCGTATACCCGCGCCGGCTGGCCGTCCAGCAGCAGCTCCAGATCCTCTCGGTGGGGGCCGCAGAGACTCTGCCCGGCCCGCAGCTCGTCGCCCTGCCGGGCCTTGAGCAATGCCGCCAGACCGCCCGGCTCAAACTGCGCCGCATAGCACAGGGTCAGCCGCTCGGCTCCATGGGAGAGCTCTTCGTAATTGGCACAGGCGAGGGGGGCCAGCTGCTCGAGATAGGCGCGCCGCCGTTGCTGGACGGCCTCGCCCTGTGCGGCAAGCGCGGTGTTCAGCACCTCCAGCATGGCCGCTTTTTCGGCGTAGGGCCGCTCCCGGCCATCCGCAGAACGGCGGAGCAGCGCGTTTTTCTGCTGAAGCGTACGGACGTAGCGGCGGTAGGTGGTCAGGTAGCCCGGGTAGAGCTGGCACAGAGCCGCGTCCAGAAATTTCCGCCGCCCCTCCGGTGCCCCCTTGACAAGGCTCAGGTGCCCCGGGTCAAAGACCACCGCCGGAAAGCTGCCCGCCAGCGTCGCAGCCCGCTTGGGGGCTCCGCCGTTGACGGCCGCCATCCGCCCCGGCCGTGCCGTTTCGGAGGTGCCGATGGTCATCCGGATCCGGGTGGGATCCGCGGGGTCGGCGGTTTCCTGCCGGGCGCGGAGGGTCTCTGCCTGCAGCACCGCAAAGGGCTCGCCGCGGCGGATCAGCTCCGCGTCTTTGCCGCCCCGGAAGCTCTTGCCGCCGGTCAGCAGCCAGATGGCTTCCAGCAGGTTCGTCTTGCCCTGACCGTTGTTGCCGCAGATGACGGTCAGCTCCCGCCCCGGCTTCAGGCTGGCCGAAACGATGTTGCGATAATTCTGGACTTCAAGTGACAGCAGCCGCATTTAATTGCCCTGTCCGATGGTGACGCTCTGGCCGTCCAGCTCGATCACATCTCCGGCGCGGCATTTTTTGCCCCGCATGGTACAGACCTCGCCGTTGACCTTGACCGCACCGCCCTGCACCAGCTCCTTGGCCTCGCCGCCGGTCTCACACAGACCTGCGTATTTCAGCAGGGCGTCCAGTTTGATGAATTCCGTATGGATGAGAATCTTCTGCATAGTTACGCCTCTCAGTCGTTTTTGAAGCGGACGGGCAGCACCAGATACAAGAAGTCGCTGCCTTCGGCGGGCAGCACCTTGACCGGGCTCAGCGGGCCGCTGATCTCCAGCCGGACCTGTTCGGTGCGGGCATTGCGCAGCGCATCCAGCAGGTAGCGGTTATTGAAACCGATTTCAACTTCATCTCCCTCGCACTGCGCGTTGAACTCGTCCACCACGCGGCCCAGATTGGTCTGGCAGCGCACCACGACTTTACCCTCTGTAAAGGAAATGCGGAGGGGATTTTTTAAACGCTCTGTAATAATCAGAGAGGCGCGCTCGATGGTCTCGATGAACTCCTTGGTGTCCAGCGTGACCCGGGTGCGGCTGCCGGCAGGGATGACGTTGTGATAGTTCAGGAACTCGCCCTCGATCAGGCGGCTCATGATGGTGTATCCGGCCGTCATAAAAACGACGTACCGGCGGTTGGCGCAGATGTGGACCAGCTCTTCGTCGTCGTTGGCCAGCAGGTGGCTGACTTCGTTCATGGTCTTGCTGGGAACGATGATCCGGATGTCCTTGACGGCCTGGATCGGGCGTTCCACAATGGCCAGACGGTAGCCGTCCAGAGCCACGATGGTCAGTTTTTCCGGCTCGATCTCAAACAATTCACCGGTGTGCGCCGGTTTTTTCTCGTCCTGACTGACGGCATACAGGGTGCGCTCGATCATATCCCGCAGGGTGCCGGTGGGGATGGTCAGGGTCTCCTCGGCTCCGGTATTGGGCAGCTCGGGGAAATCGGTGGCGGCCATCGACTGGATCTCAAACTGGGCAACGCCGCTCTGGATGGTGGTTTTGCCGTTTTCGGCCGACTGGATGGTGATCTGACCGGCGGGCATCCGGCTGATCATGCTGCTGAGCAGTTTTGCGTTCAGCACGATCTCGCCGGGTTCCTTGACGTTGGCTTCGATGGTGGTCACAATGCCCATTTCGAGGTCGTAGCCGGTGAGGGTGAGCTGAAACCCTTCGGCTTTCAGCAGGATGCCTTCCAGCACCGGGATGGTGGAGCGGGAGGTGACGGCCTTGGAAACACCGTCAATGGCCGCACTCAGCAGGGTCTTATCGCAGATGATGTTCAAATTGGATCGCTCCTTTTCGAGAAGATTGTTTTTTCACAAGGGCAACAGGCAGTTGACCCTGAAATGGGATCGCAAAACCTGTTTTCTATATTGAACTTGTTGTAGTAATCGTAGTAGGGGGTGGGGAAGATGTTGAAAAGTCGGAAAAGTGCTGAACGGATGCCGGGGTTTCGTTTTCCACGGGATTGTGAATCTGCTGTGAAAGACTTGTGGAAGGGTGAAGTCTGTGGATCTTTTCCACGGGCGTTGTGGAGTTTTGGAGTTGAATGTTGAAAAGTTGGTGGAAAAAGTGGAAAGATTCGCCCTCTGACCACAATATCTTGTTCCGTTCTGCCGCATTTTCCCGTATTTCTCCCCATATTTTGGGGTGACAGGGAATTAAAAGTCAGACTTTTCCGCCAAACGGCCTTCCGGCGGCGGCATCAGGCCTTGACGTTTTTGATGATGTCGCTGACGGTCTCCCGCAGGTGCTGGTCGTTCTTCATATCCCGTTCCATGGTCTTCAGGGAGTAGACGATGGTGGAATGGTCGCGGCCGGAGAATTCGCGGCCGATCTCTTCCATGCTCATGCCGGTCACTTCCCGCAGGATATAGATGGCGACGCGGCGGGCGGAGGCGACGTTGGCGTTGCGCTTGGTGCCGCGGATGTCGGCGGGGGAGACGTTGAAGGTGCGGGATACTTCGCCCACGATCTTCTCGATGGTCACCGGCACCGGCTGGGTCTCGTTCAAAATGTCCTTGATGGCATTCTGGGCGACACTGATGACCGGCTGGATGCCTTCAAGCATATAGTAGGCATTCAGCTTCTTGACAGCACCCTCCAGCTGGCGGATGTTGTTTTTCAGATGATTGGCGATGAACTCGGCCACATCCTCGGGCAGATCCAGGTGGAGCAGCTCGGCCTTGCGTTTGACGATGGCCACGCGGGTCTCAAAATCCGGCGGCTGGACGTCGGCGGTCAGACCCCACTCAAAGCGGGTGCGCAGACGCTCTTCGAGGCTCTTGATCTCCTTGGCCGGGCGGTCGGACGCGATGACGATCTGCTTGTGGGCGTCGTGCAGGGAGTTGAAGGTGTGGAAAAACTCCTCCTGCGTGGACTCCTTGCCGGCGATGAACTGGATATCGTCCACCAGCAAAAGGTCTGCCACGCGGTACTTCATGCGGAAGTCCTCGGTGCTGCCGGCGCGGATGGCGGCGATCAGCTCGTTGGTGAACTGCTCGCAGGTGACATACATGATGACGAAATCGGGGTGGGTGCGCTTGATCTCGGTCTGGATGGCCGTCAGCAGATGGGTCTTGCCGAGGCCGGATCCGCCGTAGATGAACAGCGGATTATAGGCCCCTGAGGGGTTGGCCGCGACTGCCTGTGCTGCAGCAAACGCAAACTGGTTGGAGGGGCCTTTGATGAAGTTCTCGAAGGTGAATTCATAATTGCCCTGCGGGGAAGCCGGGTTTGCTTCGTACTGCTGGGCCAGAACCACCTCGTGCGGCGGGGTGCTGGGCACAACGAGGGTAATGTCCACGTCGAAGCCCAGCACCGTTTTGAACGCCTCCTTGAGCAGACCCAGATACCGGTCGGTGACGATCTTGCAGATGAAGTCGTTCCGCACCGAGAGGGTGATGTGGCTCGAGTCCTCAAAACTGATGGGCTCGAGGCCGTCGATATAGAGATTATAGGTCGGCTCCGCCATCTGCGCCTTGCAGTAGCTCTGGGCGGCCTCTAAAACGTCCTTGAAAGAATCCATAAAACATCCACTCCATTGAAGTTTTCAACAATGCTGCTGATACTAGGTTAGTATACCACAAAAAATCCCCTGCGTCTATATTATTATAAGTAATTTATAATACATAAGAAAGGACGTATCAGCGTGGGGGCAAATCTCTTGTGCCCCGGCGCAAAACCGGCCACCATATCTTGTGGCAAACGGGTTTTCCACCGAGGTGCGGTGAAAAAGTTGAAAATCTTTTCACAGAAAAATTTGCAAAAAGTTTGCAGGAAAGCGAAAAAAACGCTTGACAGAAAGGGATAGTGTGCGATATACTGTTGAATTGCAAGCCTGTCCCCTTCTGGGACTCAAATAAGACCCCACTCAGGGGACAAGTTTTTACGGAGGATACAACCATGAAGAGAACTTTTCAGCCCAAGAAGCGTCAGCGCAAGGAAGTTCATGGCTTTCTGACCCGCATGAGCACCAAGAACGGCCGCAAGGTCATCAATGCTCGCCGTGCAAAGGGCCGCAAGAGCCTGACTGTCTGATCCCGCGTCTTTGCGATGGGTCGGGCGCAGAATTGAAGATGCGCACAAAAGGCCGCTGATATGGAATTGGCGGTCTTTTTTATTTCCCCAAACGACCCGGGTTAGACAATTTTACTAAAAAAATCGCAAAGAATTGTAACAGAAAACGCCCGGACCTACTTTCAAAGTCGGCGTTTTTTTGTTATACTGAACCTGAGCACTGTCTTTTGGCAGGAGGGTGCTCCGAACAACTGATTTTTCCGAAAAGGAGGTGCCGGAAATGCGCTATCGTCCGATCCGGCGCAACAACGAGTTCGGCCGGGTGTATGCCAAAGGCAAGTCCTATGTCAACCCGGCACTGGTGCTCTATGTCCTCAAGACCCGCGGCAAAAAGACCCGCGTGGGTCTGACGGCCACCAAGAAGATCGGCCACGCCGTCCAGCGCAACCGCGCCCGGCGGGTGATGAAGGCCGCCATCGACGAGCATCTGGACTACAACATCGGCGGCTATGATCTGGTCTTTGTCGCCCGCGGCATCACGCCGCACCTCAAAAGCTGGCAGCTGAGCAGCGTCGTGGCCAAGCTCTTTGCGCAGGCCGGCCTGCCCGATAAGGCCAAACGGCCGGATGCACCGCCGCCGGCCACCCTTCCCCCTGTGAAAAAGCGGGATCCTGCCCAGTGAGCGGGAGCGATGGCCTCCGGCGTGCCTGCCGGAACGCCCTCTGCGTGCCGATCCGCCTCTACCAACGGTTCATCAGCCCGGCACTGGGGCGGAACTGCCGGTTCAGCCCGTCCTGCAGCAATTATGCACTGCAGGCCATCGAGATCCACGGCTGCATCAAGGGGCTGCTGCTCACGGCAGCACGGATCGCCCGGTGCAATCCGCTGGGACGCTGGGGATTTGACCCGGTGCCGCCCAAAGGCCGCTGGATCAGCCCGGAGCGGGAGCTTTCGCCCGCCAAGCTGTTTTCGCGTCGGCACGGCCCGAAGGGGTGAACAAACTTGCTTCTTGTGACGCACCGCACTGTGGGCGGGGTGTCCTTCGATAAAAAATAAGACGTCCCGTGCCACAGGCGGGGCAGAATGGACGAAGATATGAATCCTTTATACATCCTCGGCTGGCCTCTCGGCTATGTAATGGAGTGGATCTACAAGCTGATCCCGAACTATGGCTTGGATATCATCCTGTTCACCCTGCTGATCACGCTGGTCAAGATCCCGCTCCAGCTCAACCAGCAGAAGAGCATGGCCCGAATGTCCGCATTCCAGCCCATGCTGATGGACATCCAGAAAAAGTACAAGGACAAGCCGGAAAAGCAGCAGGAGGAGATGCTCAAACTGCAGCAGTACGGCTACAAGCCCTCGGCAGGCTGCCTGCCCATGCTGGTCAACTTCCTTGTCATGTTCGGCGTCATCGATGTCGTGTACCGGCCGCTGCAGCGCATCTTCCACATCGGCACGGAGGCCATCAACGCTGCCGGTGATGCGCTGACCGCACTGGGTATTACCTTTACCACCGTCACCCGCGACACCAACATCATCGCGCAGGTGATCGCCGGGGAATCCACCGTGACCGGCTGCTTCACCCCGGAGCAGGTCGGCACCATCACCGAGTTCGGCCAGCACATGGATTTCTTCGGCATTGACCTGACCCGTGTGCCGCAGTACAGTCTGGCTGCGGAGAATCTGCCGCTGCTGATCCTCCCGATCCTGGCCATTGTGACCATGTTCCTGTCCACCCACATCAGCATGAAGGCCTCCGGTCAGCAGATGCAGGGCAGCATGAAGATGACCATGTATATGATGCCGCTGATGTATCTGTTCTTCTGCTTCACGGTTCCCTGCGCATTCTCGCTGTACTACGTCGTTTCCAACATCCTCATGACCGTGCAGAGCGTTGTGATGAAGCAGATCTACGACCCCGAAAAGATCAAGCAGGAAGTGCTGGAACAGATGGCCTCCCGCAAGAAGGAAGAAAAGCGCGGGGTGAAGAGCACCACCATCAAGGTCACCGACGAAAAGACCGGCCAGACCGTGGAGAAGAACATCTCCGCAAGCGAGATGAACAAGCGTCGTTTGGAGTATGCCCGTCAGCTGGACGCCGAACGCTACAAGGACGAGCGCACCGTGCCGCTGAGCGAGCTGGAACACAAAAAGGAGGATTGACGGTATGATCCGTACTCAGGAAGCAACCGGCAAGACGGTTGACGAGGCCCGCGCCAAAGCCTGCGCCCTGCTGGGCGTGCAGGCAGAAGACCTCAACGTGAGCTATGAAGTGCTGGAGATGCCCCAGAAAACCGGTTTTCTGGGTCTGAAGCTGACTCCGGCCAAGGTTCTGGTCAAGGTCGAGGAGCCGGATGCTCCGGCGGCTGCTCCGGTCAAGGAGCCTGCTGCCCCGGCCGTGGAAGAAAAGGCCGCTCCCGCAGAGGAGAAGGCGGAAGAACCGGCTCCTGCAGTGGAGGAAACCCCCGCAGAGGAGCCTGCTGCCGCGCAGCCTGCCCCGGAAGCCGCTGCCCCGGTCGAGACGGCCGAGGAGGGGGAAGAGCCGGAAGTTCCCATCAACATTGAGGAGAACAACAAGGTCAAGGCCGCGGTCGAGTACCTGCGCGAGGTCATCGGTCTGATGGGCGTGCAGGATGTCACCTTCAGTGCCGTGCAGAAGGGGGAGGCCACCATCATCCGTCTGGATGGCGAAAAGCTGGGTGCCCTGATCGGCCGCCGCGGGGAGACGATGGAGAGCCTGTCCTATCTGGCAAGCCTCGTCGCCAACCGGCTGGAAGGCGATTACATCAAGCTGGGTCTGGATGTGGCCGGCTACCGCGGCAAGCGGGAGAGCGACCTGACCGCACTGGCACAGCGCATTGGTGCCAAGGTCCGCAAGACCGGCCGCAGCTTTGCGATGGAGCCGATGAACCCCTACGAACGCCGCATCATCCATTCGGCCATCGGCAAGATGGAGGGTGTGCGCAGCGAGAGCAAGGGCGAGGGGCGTGACCGTCGGGTGGTCATCTACTCCACCGATCCCAATGCCCAGACCGAGAATACCTACGGCGAGCGTCGTCCCCGCGGCGGACGCGGCGGCAATGGCCGCCGTCCCAACGGCAACCGCGGCGGCGGGTATCGCGGCGGCGACCGGAACGAGCGCGGCGGACGGAACGGCGGCGGTTACCGCGGCAATCGCCCCTCCCGTGGGTCTCGCCCCAGCAGTGTGCCTGAGCGTACCTATGCGCCCCGTGACGCCGAGAATGCTGCACCCGTAGCACCCAAGCGCACCGAGCGTGTGGACGATTTTGCCGATTTCAGCTTCGGCAAGATCGAGATCTGATCTTAAAACGGAAGGAACTGCTGCGCGCATCGTGTGTGTAGTAGTTCCTTTTTTGTTGGGAGGGATCCTCCGCATGAGTCTGAACCTTCTACAAGCTTTCAACGGTGCGCTGCTGTTGTGCGAAAGCCTTTTCTGTCTGGTGGCGGCACTCTGCATGTTTCTGGTGTCGATCCGGGAGCAGAATGCCCGGCTGCAGCAGCTGGAGACCAGCCGGGCGCAGATCGCGGAAAAGCTGGAGATCGCCACGATGCTCAACCGGTGCGTGGCAAAGCTTTCGGTAGGGATCGATCGGAACGTTGCCCTGCAGGGTCTGATGGAAGTTGTGCGGGATTATTTTCAGGCAGACCGCAGCTACCTGTTCGAGATCCGGCAGAAAACCTTTCTGGTCAACACCTACGAGGCGGTAAAGCCGGGCATCGTGCCCCAGCTCGACAACCTGCAGGAAGTGCCGGTGGAGGTCATCGCGCACTGGATGGAGCATTTCCGGCAGGAAAATGTGTACTACATGGACGATCTGGAGCAGGAAAAGAATTTTGCCAGCTACGAGATGCTTCGGGAGCAGCATGTGTGGCGGCTGCTGGCGGTGCCGCTCTGCCGGGGAAAACAGATCATCGGATTTCTGGGGCTGGACAATCCGCGTCGGCATGAACAGGATTCCACCCTGCTTTCGTCGATCCAGTTTTTCATTACCAACAGTCTGGAACAGCGCGATCAGCAGCTGTATCTGCAGAACCTCAGCTACTCGGATACGCTGACCCATCTGCACAACCGCAATGGCTACATCGAACGCCTGAACGTGTGGAAAAAGACGAAACCGGAGCGGGTAGGCGGCATCTTCATCGACCTGAACGGTCTGAAAAAGACCAACGATGAACAGGGGCACGAGGCGGGCGACCGGCTGATCTGCCGGATGGCCGAGATCCTGAAAGAGGTGTTCCCGCAGCAGGCGTGCCGGATCGGCGGAGACGAGTTCGTCGTGATCCTGCCCGGGATCCCGGAACCGGAATTTGAAGCCAAAGTGCAGCAGCTCCGGGAAGCACTGCGGCGGCAGAAGGTGAGTGCCGCCGTGGGCTCCGTCTGGGAACCGGCTCCCGAAGACGTGGAAGTGCTGCTGCGCCGGGCAGATGACCGGATGTACTGCGAAAAAGAAAAGATGAAACGGGCATGACCGAGAGAGCCGCTGCGCAGAGGGTGCGCAGCGGCTCTTTTCTGCGTGGAAAAACCGGCTGGGTTTTCCACACGATTTTTCGCGGCGGTGGAAAATGGAGCGCAAACCGAAAAGCTGCGCAGGAAGATGTTTCTTTTTCGGCGGCTTCGTGGTACAATAACACTGAATCTCTCTGCCCCGATGCAGAGAACGGCAGGAGGAAAGCAATGCAGAATTCGACCATCGCAGCCATTGCCACCGCACCCGGTGCAGGCGGCATCGCGGTCGTCCGGCTGTCCGGCCCGGAGAGCTATCCGGTGGCGGCGCGGGTGTTCCGCCCGGCCAACCCCGGCAAACGGGTGCTGGACGCAAAAGGGTATACGGCTCTGTTCGGCCATTTTGTGGAAGGGGAGGATGCCTTTGACGAAGGGGTGGCTCTCTTTTTCCGGGCACCCCACAGCTACACCGGCGAAGATGTAGTGGAGCTGTCCTGTCACGGCGGCAATGCCGTGGCGCGGCGGCTGGTCGAAGCCTGCATCGCAGCGGGGGCGGCACCGGCGGCCCCCGGCGAGTACACCCGCCGCGCGTATCTGAACGGCAAGCTGGGGCTGACGCAGGCCGAAGCGGTGATGGATCTGATCTCGGCCGATGGCCGACAGGGGGCGGCACTGGCCAACGCGTCGCTTTCGGGTACACTGGCGCAGAAGATCGCCGCCGAAAAAGCGGCTCTGACCGGCCTGCAGGCACATCTGGCCGCGTGGGTGGATTTTCCGGAAGAGGATGTGCCGGAGCTGGACGACGACCATCTGAAAGCCGTGCTGGGCTCTGTCCGGGAGGAACTGGACGGCCTGATTCGGAATTACGATGCGGGGGCTGTGCTACGCGAAGGGGTGGACTGCGCCATTGTGGGGCGGCCCAACGCAGGCAAATCGACCCTGCTCAACCTGCTGGCCGGGTTCGACCGCGCCATTGTGACGCCGGTGGCGGGAACGACCCGGGATGTGGTGGAGCAGGCGGTGCAGCTGGGCGATGTCCGGCTGAACCTGTTTGATACGGCCGGTCTCCGGGAAACGGACGACGCCATCGAAGCGGAAGGCATCCGCCGCAGCTGGAAGAAGCTGGACGAGGCCGGGCTGATCCTTGCCGTCTTTGATGGATCAGAGCCACCGACGGCCGAGGATCTCCAGCTGGCACAGCGGTGCGCCGGACGCCCGGCCATCGCACTGGTGAACAAGGAGGACAAGCCGACCCGGTTCGACGCCGAGATCATCGCGGCCGATTTTGCCATGGTGATCCCGGTCTGCTGTCAGGAGGAGGGGGCGCGGAAGGTCATCGCGGCAGCGGTGGCCCGCCTGCTGGGAACCAACCGGATCGACCCCCACGCCGCCAGCCTCTCGGGGCAGCGGCAGCTGGCCGCAGCGACGCGTGCCCGGGATGCCGTGGCCGGTGCGCTGGATGCCAGCGCAGGCGGGTTTGGGCTGGACGCGGTGTCGGTCTGTGTGGACGACGCACTGGACGCCCTCTGTGACCTGACCGGCGAGAATGCGTCCGAAGCCGTCATCAACGAAGTGTTTGAACGTTTTTGTGTGGGAAAGTAAACTTGGCTCCCCCTTTGGGGGAGCTGGCGAACAACGTGAGCCTGAGAGGGCGAGGGAGTTTTAGGGGAAGTATCGAGAATGAATCACCTCGGGGATTATGATGTTATTGTGATCGGCGCAGGGCACGCCGGAATTGAGGCGGCTCATGCCGCGGCGACGCTGGGTGCCAGAACTGCCGTGTTTACCATGAGTCTGGATGCCATCGGCAATATGCCCTGCAACCCCAGCATCGGCGGCACCGCCAAGGGTACGCTGGTGCGGGAGCTGGATGCACTGGGCGGTGTGATGGGTCTGGCGGCAGACGCGACCTACTTGCAGAGCCGGATGCTCAACAAGGGCAAAGGCCCGGCTGTCCACGCGCTGCGGGTTCAGACCGACCGCAAGCGGTATCACGAATATATGAAGCACGCGCTGGAGTTGACGCCCGGCCTTGCCATCCATCAGGCGGAGATCGTCTCCGTCGAGGTGGAGGACGGCAGGGTCAAGGGGGTCGTGACCCAGCTGAACGGAGAATACGGAGCCAAGTGCGTCGTCCTTGCGACGGGCACCAACCTCGGCGGCAAGATCTTTGTGGGCGATGCGTGGTACGCCTCCGGCCCGGATGGGATGCACGCGGCCAATGCCTTGACCGAGAGCCTGAAAGCCGCAGGTCTTCCGCTCCGCCGGTTCAAGACCGGCACCCCCGCCCGGGTCCACCGCCGCAGCATCGACTTCTCCAAGCTCGAGTGCCAGCCCGGGGATCCGGACAGCGAATTGCAGCCGTTCAGCTTCCTGACCGACGCCCCCATGCACAACAAGGTGGAGTGCTGGATCGCCTACACCAACCCCGAGACCCACAGGATCATCCTCGACAACATCCAGCGCAGCCCGCTCTACGGCGGGATGATCGAGGGCGTCGGCCCCCGGTACTGCCCCTCCATCGAGGATAAGGTGGTGCGTTTCGCGGGCAAGGATCGGCACCCGATCTTTGTGGAGCCTTGCGGCGAGAATACCGAGGAAATGTATCTGCAGGGGGCTTCCAGCAGCCTGCCGGAAGATGTGCAGAACGCCTTCTACCGGAGCATCAAGGGATTTGAGAACATCGAGATCCTGCGCCCGGCCTACGCCATCGAGTACGACTGCGTGGACCCCACCAGCCTTGAAGCCACGCTGGAAAGCAAAGTGGTGCGGGGCTTGTACGGTGCAGGGCAGTTCAATGGAACGTCCGGCTATGAGGAAGCCGCTGCACAGGGGCTGCTGGCAGGTCTGAATGCTGCCCACAATGCCCTTGGCAGGGAGCAGCTGATCCTGCCGCGGCAGTCCAGCTATCTGGGCACGCTGGTGGACGATCTGGTGACCAAGGGCGTCATGGATCCCTACCGGATGATGACCAGCCGCAGCGAATACCGCCTGACCCTCCGGCAGGACAATGCCGACCAGCGGCTGACGCCCATCGGCCGGGAGTACGGTCTGGTGCAGGACGACCGCTGGAAAAAATACGAACACACGCAGGAAATTTTGGCGAAGGAGCGCAAACGCCTCCACGAGACGCACCTGCGCACCGCCCAGCTGCAGGCGGCCATGACAGCGGCCGGGCTGACCCCGGCGGCAGAGGGCGGCATTGCCGAGGAGCTGCTCCGCCGCCCGGAGATCTCCTATCCGCTGCTGGCCGGTGTCATCGGCTGGGGCGAGGAGATCACCCCCATGCTGGCCGAGCGGCTGGAAACGGAGATCAAATACGCGGGCTACATTGCCCGGCAGGATCGGATGATCCGCGAGGTGGCACGCCACGAAAAAACACGGATCCCAGAGGATTTTTCCTACGAGAATCTGACCGGCCTGACCTTGGAGGCCCGCGAGAAGCTGGTACGCATCCGCCCGAAAAACCTCGGGCAGGCCGGACGCATCCCGGGCGTCTCGCCCTCGGATGTGGCGCAGCTGAGCGTGGCACTGGCGGGTGCAGAGAGAAAAGGGTAAGAAAGGAAACGCTTTATGATCGACAAAGCAAGACTGGAACAGAAGTGTTCCACATGGAACATCGCGCTCACCGGCACCCAGCTCGACCAGCTGGACGCCTTTGCGGAGATTCTGGTGGAGTACAACCAGAAAGTCAACCTGACCGCCATCACCGACCCGGAGGGGATCGAGGATAAGCATTTTCTCGACAGCCTGCTCTTTGCTGCCCAGCCGGAAGTGGCAGGGAAGATGGTGGATGTGGGCGCGGGCGCGGGTTTCCCGGGCATCGTGACCAAGATCTACAAGCCGGAGCTGAAGCTGACCCTGATGGAGCCAACCGGCAAGCGGGTGGAGTTTTTGAAATATGCCTGCACTCAGCTGGGGCTGACCGGGGTGGAGTTTGCCAAGGAGCGCGCCGAGGAAGCTGCCCGGAAGATCTGGCGGGAGCAGTTTGATCTGGCGTCGGCGCGTGCCGTGGCCGCATTGCCCATGCTGGCCGAGTATTGCCTGCCGCTGGTCAAAGTGGGGGGGACCTTCCTCGCCATGAAGGGCTCTTCCGGCGAGGAGGAGCTGGCTGCAGCACAGGGTGCCATCAAAAAGCTGGGCGGCAGGTACGAGGAGACCCGCACCTTCCATCTGCCGGGCGGCGACACCCGCACCCTGATCCGCTGCAAAAAGATTTCGCAAACTCCGACAGCCTACCCCAGAAACGGCGGAAAAATTGCAAAAAGCCCGCTGAAATAACGCAGAACTGCATAGAAAATGGAAAACCCTGCCGAACGAAACTTCTGGCAGGGTTTTCCATTTTCTGGTACACTGGGAGTGCGATGAGCGAGTTTTCCACGTTTTCCCGGGAAAATGTGGAAAACAAAGGCGAACACCCTCGAAAAACCAGAAAAGGAGTGGGAATCATGTTTGAACGCAAGAAATCCGTCGGAAAGATCTATCTGCTGCCGGTGGACGCAATCCGGCCGTCGCCGTTTCAGGCGCGGACGAGTTTTGATGAGCGGGAACTGGCAGGGTTGGCGCAGAGCATCCGGGAAAACGGTCTGCTCCAGCCCATCTCGGTGCGCAGGACCGAGGATGGCTACGAGCTGGTAGCGGGGGAGCGGCGGCTCCGTGCCTGCAAAATGGCAAAGATGGAGCAGATCCCGGCCGTCCTCTGCGATTTTACCGACCAGCGGACGGCGGCGATGGGTCTGCTGGAAAACATCCAGCGCGAGGATCTGAACCCCTTTGAGCAGGCACAGGGATTGCGGGATGTGATGGTCTTGTGGGATTGTACGCAGGCGGAGGCGGCCAAGCGGCTTGGTATGGCACAGCCGACTTTTGCCAACAAACTGCGGCTGCTGCAGCTGACCAAGGATCAACAGCAATTCATCCTCGACAACGGCCTGACCGAACGCCATGCCCGCGCCGTCCTCCGCCTGCCGGAGAACCGCCGCAGCGAGGCTCTCATCACCATCGCCAAACGCCGGATGAATGCCCGTGCCACCGACCTTTACATCGAGCAGCTGCTCAGCGAGACAGCCAAGGGCAAACGCCGCATCTCGATGGTCAAAGATGTGCGGATCTTCGTCAATACCATCGACCATGCCATCCGCCTGATGACCGACAACGGCGTGCCCGCCACCGCCCACCGGGAAGAGCGGGATGGCTATATTGAGTACACCGTCCGTATCCCCACCGCCGCAGCGCAGAGGTGATGTTCCACATGGAACAAGATGATCCGCTTTCAGCAACTTGCGAAAAACAGCCTGATAAAATTGCATAGAGTGCCGAAATTTCCGGAATGGATTGACAGTCTGAGAAAAAGGGAGATAGAATAAGAAAAAATGCGGAGACATCCGCATCCAAAATGGAGGAAGCAATATGAGACTGTCCAAACGTTTGGCCGCTGGGGTATTGGCTGCGGTGCTGGCACTGTCGATGACGGCGTGCGGCGGCACCGGCGGGAACGGAACCGGAGGAAATCCGTCGAGCAAACCCGGGCAGACCCCGCCCAGCAGCGGGAGTTCCAGCAGTTCGTCCAGCAGTAGCAGCAGCGGAACGGGTGGAAGCAGCAGCACCACGGCATCCACGCTGAATGCCCGCTCGACCAAGTATTTCAACCGCTGGGAGAAGCTGAACCGTTTTACCTACAAGGTATGGATGCAACTGACGGATGATGGAAAAACAACGGTTTCTACGATAAGGATCGTCACAGACGGCGTCCGCTATTCGTTCCAGCAATGGAACGAAAAAGGGGAGTCGGACTGGCGGGTTCTGACCGATACCAAGACCAAACAGACCAATTATATCTATGACGATTTTGTACTTCGTAAGACGCAAAGCGATTCTATGACAAGCGAAGACAGCCCGGATTATCTGAAACAGCTGTCCATGAGCGGCGATTCGCGGCACCTGAATATGCCGATGACGGTCGGAACTACGATGGTAGATGGAACGCTGTATTACAGCGAGACCTATGAAGAATCCGTTGGCGGTGCTTCGAGAAAGTTTGTTTACTGCTTTGATGCGGGAGATCTCGAGGGAAGAAATCTCCGGTATGTCCTCGAAGAAGGGTCTTACATGGGCACTTCGGGGCTGCAGAAGGCAACGATGAAGCTGAAGATCCTCGAGAACACCGAAACGGTGGATTATGACGCACTTCGTGTTCCGGAAGGTTATAGCCTGATGGTGGACGACGAAGAAGAGGGCAAGACCCCCAAAGACAACTATCCCAACTGAACACTACAAACACCGTAAAAGGCTCTCCGGAAAGCGCAAAAACGCTCTCTGGGGAGCCTTTTTGCGGCCAAACGGCGGGAAAAGCCATAAAAATCGCCCAAACCGGCGTAAAATCCATAAAGAAGCGGTTCAAAAACCCGCGCTGATGTGCTATACTAAACAGTATAGGGAACCTGTGGACGGGAAAACGCCGGGTTCTGACTTCAAAATGTTCCATGTGGAACAAAGAATTTTCCCGGGGAGGAAGCAAAAGCGCGTGGCAAAAATTGTTGCAATCGCAAACCAGAAGGGCGGCGTGGGCAAAACGACGACCGCCGTCAACCTTTCGTCCTGCGTGGCGGCACTGGGAAAAAAAGTGCTGATCGTCGATCTTGACCCGCAGGGCAACACGACCACCGGCTATGGCATCCCGAAACGAAGTGTGGATGTGGGTACTTATGAGGTGTTGATCGGCGAGGCCGACGCCAAGGACACCGTCCGGAAAACCGAGTTCCGCACCGACGTCATCGGCTCCAACACCCGTCTGGCGGGTGCAAGCCTTGAGATGATCGACCTGTCCAGCCGCGAGAGCCGCCTGCGGAAAGCACTGGCGGGCATCCAGCAGGAGTATGATTTCATCTTCATCGACTGCCCGCCCAGCCTCGATCTGCTGACGCTGAACGGCCTGTGCGCCTGCGACAGCGTGTTGATCCCGACCCAGTGCGAGTATTACGCGCTGGAGGGCTTGTCGGAGCTCATCAGCACCTTGAAGACCATCCGGAAAAAGTATAATCCGTATCTGGACATCGAGGGTGTGGTCTTTACCATGTTCTCGCCCCGGTTCAACCTGACGGTGCAGGTGGTGGAGCAGGTCAAGAAATACTTTGGCTCCAAGGTCTACAAAACGACGATCCCGCGTTCCATTCGCATCTCGGAAGCCCCCAGCTACGGCCAGCCGATCAATTTTTACGAGCCGCACGGCAAAGGCAGCGAGGCGTATATGGATCTGGCCATCGAGTTTGTAAAGAACAACCGCCCGCACGAAGCGGCACCGAAACGCCGCCGCACAAAGGCCGCGGCAGAGCCGGAAACGCCGCAGAACGCACGCGAAGAAGCATAAACAGGGGGAATTTCGTTCATGGGAAAAGGAAGAGGAGGACTGGGCCGGGGGCTGGAAAGTCTGTTTGAGGACGCCTCGCCCAGCTTTGAGTCCGAAGCTCGGATCGAGACCATCCCTCTGCGGGAGATCGAGCCGGATCCGGATCAGCCGCGCAAGACCTTCGACGATGAAACGCTGAGCGAGCTGTCGGCCAGCATCGCGGAGCATGGCTTGCTGCAGCCCATCGCGGTGCGCCACCGTGCCGTTGGCGGCTATCTCATCGTGGCGGGCGAACGCCGCTGGCGTGCTTGCCGGATGGCAGGTCTGACCGAGGTGCCGGCCATCGTCAAGGACGTGACCGACGAGCAGGCCATGGAGCTGGCTCTTGTGGAAAACCTGCAGCGGGAGGATCTGGACCCGGTGGAAGAAGCCGCCGGCATCCGGGAGCTGATGACCCGCTGCGGCCTGACACAGGAGCAGGCGGCACAGAAGCTTGGCAAAAGCCGCAGTGCACTGGCCAACACCCTGCGTCTGCTCCATCTGCCGGAGCCGGTGCTGGCACTGCTGAAGAGCGGGCAGCTCAACATCGGCCATGCAAAGGTCATTCTGAGCCTGCCGACAGCCGACCTGCAGCAGCAGGCAGCCCAGCTCATTGCAGACCATCAGCTCAACGTCCGGCAGGCCGAAGCTCTCTGCAAAAAGCTGAGCAAGCCGGAGCAGAGCACCGCCGCGCCGGTGCCCCGCAGCACCCTGCCGGTGGAAGTGGAAGAGAGCCTGAAGCAGGTGCTGGGCAATGAGGTCCATGTGGCCTACCACGAGGGCAAGGGCAAGCTGACCGTCCATTTTTATTCGGACGACCAGCTCAAAGCATTTGCCAATCTGCTGGGGAAATACCAAAACGAACCAAACGAAGCGATCTGAGGCGGCATCCCGCCTTTGAACGGCATGGGAGAGGCCGCTTTCCTGTGCGAACAATAGAGTAAGGAGAGTTATCATGCTGGATATCAAATTTGTCCGCGACAATCCGGACGCTGTGAAAGAAAACATCAAGAAAAAGTTTCAGGATGCAAAGCTGCCCCTCGTCGATGAAGTCATCGAGAAGGACGCCAAGTATCGTGAGTGCCTGAAAGAGGTCGAGTCGCTCAAGGCTGCCCGCAATAAGCTGAGCAAGGCCAACGGCCCGCTGTTCGGCCAGCTGAAAAAGTGTACCGACGAGGCACAGAAGGCCGAGATCCAGAAGCAGATCGACGCCAACAACGCCGCGGTCAAGGCCGACGCCGACAAGGTGGCAGAGCTGGAAGCCGAAGAAGCTGCCCTGTCTGCCCGCATTCAGGAGATTATGTACACCATCCCCCAGATGATCGACCCCAGCGTTCCCATCGGCCCGGACGATACCTACAACGTCGAGGCACAGCGTTTCGGCGAGCCGGTCGTGCCCGATTATCCGATCCCGTACCACACCGAGATCATGGAGAGCTTCGACGGCATTGATATGGACGCTGCCGGCCGCGTTGCAGGCAACGGCTTCTACTATCTGCTGGGCAACATCGCCCGCCTGCACGAGGCAGTGCTGGCTTATGCCCGCGATTTCATGATCGACAAGGGCTTCACCTATGTGATCCCGCCCTTCATGATGCACGGCAATGTGGTGCAGGGCGTGATGTCCTTCCCGGAGATGGACGCCATGATGTACAAGATCGAGGGTGAGGATCTGTATCTGATCGGCACCAGCGAGCACACCATGATCGGCCGCTTCATCGACCAGACCCTCGACGAGAGCCAGATGCCCCTGACCCTGACCTCTTACAGCCCCTGCTTCCGCAAGGAGAAGGGCGCGCACGGCATCGAGGAGCGCGGCATCTACCGCATCCATCAGTTCGAGAAGCAGGAGATGATCGTCGTCTGCCGCCCCGACGAGAGTGCCGACTGGTATGAGAAGCTGTGGAAAAACTCCGTCGAGCTGTTCCGCAGCATGGAGATCCCCGTCCGCCAGCTGAACTGCTGCTCCGGTGATCTGGCCGATCTGAAGGTCAAGAGCTGCGACATCGAGGCATGGAGCCCCCGCCAGCAGAAGTATTTCGAGGTCTGCTCCTGCTCCAATCTGGGCGATGCACAGGCACGCCGCCTGCACATCCGCATCAAGGGCAAGGACGGCAAGACCTATCTGGCACACACCCTGAACAACACCTGCGTGGCACCGCCGCGTATGCTGATCGCTTTCCTCGAGAACCACCTGCAGGCCGATGGCAGCGTGACCATCCCCAAGGTGCTGCAGCCTTATATGGGCGGCCTTGAGGTCATGGTGCCTGTCCATAAGAAGAACGGCTGAGTTTTAAACAACGAGCTGAAAGAATGTTGAAAAAGAGGCTGCTGCGCTGGCAGAACCTCTCAGTCGGGCTGACGCCCGCCAGCTCCCCTCGTAGGGGAGCCTTTGGCAAATAGATGAAGCTCTCATCGACTGCCAAGGCCTCTCCTCAGCAGGAGAGGTGGCATTCCGAAGGGATGACGGAGAGGTTTGTCGAGTGCGGCGGCTTCTTTTTACTGTGCGAACCGAAAAAAGTGAATTTTTTTGAAAAAAGATGTTGACAAAAGACCCATCTCTGGATATAATAATAAAGCACCGTTCAAGTGCAAAAAATAAATATGGCGGTATAGCTCAGTTGGCTAGAGCATTCGGTTCATACCCGAAGTGTCACCGGTTCAAATCCAGTTACCGCTACCACGTTACAGAGTTTCGCTAAGATAAGGGGGACGGTCGTCCGCAGTAGTGGACGATGAAAGTCGGAGGTTTTAGCGAAGCTCTGTATTTGTAAGGCCCGTTGGTCAAGCGGTTAAGACACGGCCCTTTCACGGCTGTAACATGGGTTCGATTCCCGTACGGGTCATAAAAACGCCTTTGCGCATTCGCGCAGAGGCGTTTTTTGTTTGACCCGTACGGGAATCGAACAGCACGGCCGACACAGTCGGCAAACAACAGTCCAGTGGACTGTTGTTTAGTGCGCGGGTCCTAGACCATTAGGAACGTCTACGGGGCGAGACTGCCGCGCAGCAGCCCTCGCATTCGCGCAGAGGCGTTTTTTTATTTGACCCGTACGGGAATCGAACAGCACGGCCGACACAGTCGGCAAACAACAGTCCAGTGGACTGTTGTTTAGTGCGCGGGTCCTAGATCTCTAGGAACGTCTACGGGGCGAGCCGAGCCCTCTCAGTCATTGCTCCGCAATGCCAGCTCCCCCAAAGGGGGAGCCATTGGCATATCGGTTCACTTTCTGCCATAAACAATAAATGCCGGGCCCTGTCGCCGAGATTCACTGGTTCGATGTCGTGAACCCAGACTGCAAGGCCCGGTATTTTGCGTTATTCGCTCAGAGTTGCCCGGCTTGCCAAGGGCTCCCCCTTTGGGAGAGCTGGCGAGCGATAGCGAGACTGAGAGGGTCATCTGTGAACATACGCCAGAATGTCTGCGGGCACGGCGGCCAGCGCGTCGGCACCGGCTGCGGTCAATTCCGCTTCGCCCCGGAAGCCCCAGAGCACGCCTACGGCGGGGAGCCCGGCGTTGTGGCCGGTCAGGATGTCCACATCGCTGTCGCCCACAAACAAGGTCGAGGAGGCCTCTGCACCGAGATCCTGCATCAGGGCATACACGCCGGTGGGGTCGGGCTTGGTGGGCACACCGGGCCGATTGCCCCGCACGATGGAAAAGCTGTCTGTGCCGAAGTAATGCGCGATGATCTTTCCGCAAAGGGGGTCGGCCTTGTTGGAAAAGACGGCTGTCTGGATGTCCTCAGCCTTCAGCGCGGCCAGCAGCTCCGGGATGCCGGGATAGGGAGCCGTTTTGTCCTCTTTGTGTGCGTCGTAGCGGGCCGTGAATTCGGCCAGCGTAGCCGCCAGCTGGTCGGGCGTCCGGGCGGCTGCGGGCGAGAACCGTTCGATCAGCTTGGGGATGCCGTTTCCGACCATGTGCTTGAACTGCTCCACCGAAAAGGTCGGCCAGCCGTGCTGGGTGCAGACCCAGTTTCCGGCATCGGCCAGATCGTCGATGGTATTCAGCAGGGTGCCGTCCAGATCAAAAAGAATCGTTTTTATCATGAGAAATGCCTTCTTTGTTCAACTTCATTCAAAATGGGATAGCAAGCCGCAGCATCCTGCTCCGGAATGCTGCGGACTTTGAGTTTGACGTTGCCGGGCAGGGTCAGGGTCAGGCTCAGCCGCTCTGCGGCCAACGCCCACGGAGACTGCACCGCTGTCAGGCAGAGGTCGGGGTGGAAGACGCAGATGCAGTGGAGATACAGCCCGCGCTGCCGTTTGAGGGTCAGATGCCCCTCCTGCGGCCAGACGCCCTCCTGCCGGTAGCCCATCCAGCCGCCCAGAAGCAGGAGGAGAAACACCAGCGTCGGGATCATCAGGGAGAAGGTCAGGGCGGGCAGCGTGTACCGGGAGACCTGCACCAGCAGCAGGCAGAGCGCGAAGGGCACCCCGGCCGGGGCAAAAAAGAGCAGGCTCCGTTTTCGGGTGTCGGCCAGGATCTCGGGCGGCATCCGGAAATCCGGCAGCAGCTCCCGGAACATTTCCTCCTCGCCGGAGCGGTAGACGAAGAGGGGCAGCTCGGGTGAGCAGCATCCCGCCGTGACAAAGACCGGCCAGCGTTTCAGCAGCCGGGCTGCCGGGGAGAACCGGACGTCCGCAAAGCTGATCTCGGAGCTGCGCACCCGGCACTCGAACTTCTGCAGCCAGCCCCCTCTGCTGCCGATCTGGATCTCGGTCCGCCAGACTTCGTAATGGACGGTCTGGGCAAAGCTGCGCAGCAGGCTGGCACCGAACAGCGTTGCAGCCACGGCCAGCAGCCATGCCGCGCCTGCGGGGAGCCACCGGGCGGCGAACGCCGTCAGAACGTGGAACTGCGCAAAGGCCAGCGTCTGTGCATCCTGCGGCAGCTGCCGGGTCTGCCGCACCGCCAGAACCAGCAGGGTGAGGGTCGAGATGCCGTTGGCACCCAGCAGCACCAACCCCAGCCGTTCGCCACCGCCGGGGCGGTGCCGGGTGGGGTTCCGGATGGGGAGCAGGCGGTCAGCCAGCTCCAGCGCATCCTCTTTTTCAAGGCAGAGGGAGAGCACCCGCTTCTGCGGCTGGCCGATGGGGTAGAGCACCACCCGGCTTGCGCCGCTCAGCCGGAACAGCACCGGCCGCTCGAGGGTCAACGCCGCCAGAGCCTCGCCGGGGATCGCACGGTCGAGGTGATAGAAAAGCCGCCAGTGGAGATGGAGAACCCCGCCTGCATCCAGCGACCAGCTGCTGGCGTGGAGGATGACCCAGCTGATGCCAGCCATCACGAGAAAGATCACCGCGTCCTGCCGCAGGGCGGTCCAGAGGGCGTCCCAGTTCCGCGCAAACAGAACGTGGATGAGGGGCAGCAGGTAGACCGCCAGCGTCTTGCGCAGAAAGCGCAGAGCCATGAACGGGTGAAACCGCTTTTCTTCCGTCATGGCCGCTCCTCCGCAAGGATGTGCGCCAGCAGACCGGCCTGCGCCGCAGGAATGGCTGGCAGCAGCAGCCGTGTGCCCGGGGTGGAAAGAAGCAGGAGACTGCTCCCTGCCAGCCGGAGCAGCGGCGTGCGGAGCTGCGAAACACTGGTCACGGATCGGCGGGGCACCACCCGGCGCACCGGGAACACCATGCCGGAATAGATCGTCAGGGTGTGGGCTCCCAGCACGGCGGCAAAGCTGCAGGCGCGGACGTAAAGCAGCGCGATCAGCCCGCACCAGAGCAGGACGAACACCGCCCCGGCAGCAACGCTCTGCCAGAACACAAAGGGGGCGGCCAGCAGACCCGGAACCGCCGCCCAGACGCAGAGGACGACCCGGCCTTGGGGTGGGATGATGACGGCCGTGCGCCGCAGATCCTGTTCGGTCACTTGTCCGAGAGCCCCCAGGCCTCGGTCAGCAGATGGAGGGTATCGTCCTGCGTCAGGCAGAGGATGTGATCCCACGGCAGCAGCACGGTATTGCCGTGGGGGATGATGAACTCGGTATCCCGGGTGATGCTGACGAGGATCGCGTCGCCGGGGATGGGGATATCCATGATGGCCTGCCCCGCAAACTTGAAGTTTTCGGGCAGCACGATCTCGTTCAGGCTGGCCGTACCGCCGCCCAGTGAGAGCAGCTGGCGGATGGTGTCGGTCTCGATCTCCCGCTCCAGAATATGGCTCAGGTTGTCGGTGCCGCAGACCACCGTGTCCACGCCCAGCGTGTGCAGCAGGGTGCGGTTTTTGGGGTTGGAGGCGCGTGCCACGGTGCGGTTTACCCCAAATTCCTGCTTGGCGATCTGGCAGGCGATCAGGTTGTCTTCGTCGGAGCCGGTCACGGCCACAAATGCGTCGCAGCTGGCGGCATCGGCGGTGCGCAGGGTATCCACGCTGACCGAGCTGCCGCAGATCACCGGGATGTCCAGCGTATCGGCCAGCATCCGGCACTGTGCTTCGATCGGCTCAATGATGATGACGGAATGGTGGTTGGCCAGAAGGCTCTGCGCCAGATATCGCCCGACCCGGCCGCCGCCTGCAATACAAACTTTCATAAAAGAACCTCATTCTACTAATGGTATCGCAAAACATGCCCTTTACCGCAGGGCCATCGCTTTTGCGTTTGACGCGAAAACTTTCCCGATATGCCAATGGCTCTCTCTTTGGGAGAGCTGGCACGAAGTGCCTGAGAGGGCTATTTGGACAGTGTCCGGAACACCGCCTGCTCTGTCAGGATCGTCGGGCAGATGGTCTCCAGCCCGTAGTATTTGTGGTAGAGGGTCTGCAGATGTGGGTCGGAGACCCGGCAGATGACCTTCTCGCGCCGGTAGAGGCTCTTGGCGATCTGCGCCGCCATCAGGTTCACCGAGTCGTCGTCGCTGACGGCAGCCACGGCGTCGCAGTTCTCCACGCCGCCCTGCTTGAGGATATCGGGGTCGGTGGGGTCGCCCACCAGAGCCGTGCCGCCGAAGGTGTAATCGTCGAAGCTGTCCAGCCGTTTGAGCTGTTCGGAGTCCTTTTCGATCAGAGAGATGTCGTGGCCGATCCGTTCGAGATCCCGCACCAGCGACGCGCCCACCTGACCGCAGCCGATCACCAGAATATTCATGAGAGGTCACCTCGTTGTCATGTTGTTTCCAACCCGGCTGCCCGTTGTGTCCGGCCCGGGGATAGGATAGACCCAGTATACCACATTTGCTGGGAGAGATAAATACGGAGCCGGGCGTAAAATTTTTGCGTTTCGGGGTGTACTTGCCTGCATAATATGATATACTGAGAAGCGCGAAAATCGTTTCAAACACCTCAGGGAGGAAAAGCTATGTTTCTGGAAATCATCAAGGCGATCCTGATGGGCATCGTGGAGGGCATCACCGAATGGCTCCCCATCTCGTCCACCGGCCACATGATCCTGCTGGAGCAGATCGTGAAATTCAACGCGACGGAAGAATTCATGTCTATGTTCCGGGTGGTCATCCAGCTGGGTGCCATCCTTGCCGTGGTCGTGCTGTTCTGGTCCAAGCTCTGGCCCTTCGGGATCCAGCACGGCCGGGTGGTCTCCAAGCCGACGGTCTGGCAGCTCTGGTTCAAGGTCGTGGCGGCCACCATTCCGGTGCTTCTCATCAGCCCGCTGGACGACTGGATGGAAGCGCATTTCTACAATTACATCACCGTCGCGGCCATGCTGATCCTGTACGGCGTCCTGTTCCTTGTCATCGAGAACCGCCGCAGCGCACCGCGGGTCGCCCGCCTCGAGCAGATCACCTACAAGGAAGCCTTCATCGTGGGCGTCTGGCAGATGCTGGCCATCATCCCGGGCACATCCCGCTCGGGCGCGACCATCGTGGGCGGCCTGCTGCTGGGGCTCTCCCGTGCCTGCGTTGCCGAGTTTACCTTCTATCTGGCCATCCCGGTCATGGCAGGTGCCTCGCTGCTCAAGGTCGTGAAGTTTGTGCTCTCAGGCGTGGCCATGACGGGTACCGAGATCGCCATCCTTGTCGTGGGCTGTGTCGTGGCCTTTGTGGTCAGCCTTGCCGCGATCCGTTTCCTGATGGATTACGTCAAGCGGCACAACTTCAAGGTCTTTGGCGTCTACCGCATCGTCCTCGGCGTCATCGTTCTCGCCGTGGCCGCCGTCACCGCCATTGCGTAAGGAATTGGAAGAAATACGAAAAGCCGTCCGCTGGGCGGCTTTTTGCTTTGTATACAGAAAAGGTTTGCTTGTAAAATGAACCACAACATGATACTATAAAGATGAAAAGACTTTGTTGACACAAAGGAGGACGCCCATGGAACCGCTGAAATTGGACGAAAAGAATCGGGAACAAATGGACGCCATCCGGAAGTTCACCCTGATGGATGACACATTTATGACGCAGGTATTTGCGGACAACCCGGAGTGTACCGAAGAGCTTCTCCGGATCATCCTGAAACGGAATGACCTCAAGGTGACGCGGGCAGTTACCCAACTAACAATTGGCAATCTGTTCGGGCGTTCAGTCCGGCTGGATGTCTATGCTACCGACGACAGCGGAAAGCAGTATGACATCGAGGTGCAGCAGGAGGATAAAGGGGCGGCTCCGGAACGCGCACGGCTGAACAGTGCGATGTTTGATTCGCACCTGACGACAAAGGGAAAATCCTACACCGAGATCCCGGAAACGTATATCATCTTCATCACCGAGCACGATGTACTGAAAGATGGCTTGCCGATTTATACCATCGAGCGGACGATTCGGGAAACGGGAAAGCTGTTCGGAGACCGGGCGCATATCCTCTATGTGAATGGCGCATATCGTGGCAGTGGTGAGGTCGGTACGCTGATGCAGGATTTCCGGTGTGAAGATTACCGGCAGATCCGGAATCCGAAGATCGCGGCCCGGGTAAAATATTTCAAAGAAGAAGCGGAAGGAGTGGCGACGATGTGTAAGACAATGCAGGTCATTGTAGACCGGGAACGAGAAGATGCAGCAATTGCAAAAGGAAAGCGGATCGCGTTGAATCTGTACGAAAATGGAGAGCATGATCTGGATAAGATCGCCGCGACAACAGAGTTGACGGTGGAACAGGTCCGGGAAGCAATTTCGCCGAGTCCTGCCTGATCCGAGTTCTGCTTGAATGGATACCGTCTGAAGACGAGCCTCCTGCCCGGAGGCTCGTCTTTTCTTTGCCCGGAAAATGTGCTATACTTTTGCCAGTGGAAGAGAGCCCTGCGGCGATTCGGCTGTGGGAGAGAAGAACCAAATGGAGGAAACACAAATGGAAAAAGCAACGGTCTATTATACCGATTTCCGGTGTCCGGTGGGCACCAGCCTGACCGAAAAGCTGCGCCGCCTCTGCATCGCGGCAGGCATCCGGAACATCGACATGGACGGCAAGTTTGTTGCCATCAAGATGCACTTCGGCGAGCTGGGTAATCTGGCCTTCCTGCGGCCGAACTACGCCAAGGTCGTGGCCGATCTGTGCAAGGAGCAGGGCGGCCTGCCCTTCCTGACCGACTGCAACACCCTGTACCCGGGCAGCCGGAAAAACGCTCTGGAGCATCTGACCTGCGCCCAGACCAACGGCTTCTGGCCCATGACCACCGGCTGCCAGATCCTGATCGGCGACGGTCTGCGCGGCACCGACGAGGTCGAGGTGCCGGTGCCCAACGGCGAATACTGCAAGACCGCCAAGATCGGCCGCGCCATCATGGATGCCGATCTCTTCATCAGCCTGACCCACTTCAAGGGGCACGAGTCCACCGGTTTTGGCGGTGCGCTCAAGAACATCGGCATGGGCTGCGGCTCCCGCGCCGGCAAGATGGAGCAGCACGCTTCCGGCCATCCGCTCGTGCAGGAGGATCTCTGCCGCGGCTGCCACCGCTGCGCCAAGGAATGCGGCTCCGACGCCATCTCTTACAACGAGAAGAACAAGGCCGTCATCGATCAGGACAAGTGCAAGGGCTGTGGCCGCTGCATCGGTGCCTGCAATTTTGACGCCATCTATGCCCAGTGCGACAGTGCAAACGAGCTGCTGGACCGCAAGATGGCAGAGTATGCGGCGGCGGTCTGCCATGGCCGCCCCTGCTTCCACATCAGCCTTGTGCAGGACATCAGCCCCAACTGCGACTGCCACGGCGAAAACGACGCACCCATCCTGCCCGATATCGGAATGTTCGCCTCCTTCGATCCGGTGGCGTTGGATCAGGCCTGCGTGGATGCGTGTCAGGCAGCAACCCCCATTGACAACAGCCAGTTGGGGCAGAACCTCGCAAAGCCGGGCTGGAATTGCTACCACGACCATTTCAAGGACTCCAACCCCAACATCGAGTGGAAGGCGACGCTGGAACAGGCCGAGAAGATCGGCATGGGCACCCGCCAGTACGTCCTGAAGAAGGTCTGAGCTTCCCGGAAAATTCCATAAAAACGCAAAACGAGCAGATGCCGCTTTCTACAGACGGCATCTGCTCGTTTTTTCTTATGCGGTTTAATATTCGCCCTGTGCTTCGGGAACCAGCGGATCCAGAACGTCCTGCAGAGCCTTCCAGTTTTCTTCCGAACAGCCGGGCAGATCGGATGCATCCAGACCGGCATCCTCGATCCGGCCGGTCATGCTGGAAACATCGGTCAGCAGGGTGTTGGCGTCCTCCCGGATCAGGGGCCATGCTTCCGCAAAGCTTTCCTGATCGATGCTGTCAAGGGCGTTGTACCATGCGTTGTAAGCGTCCTCGATGGCGGCGGAGGTCTTGAGGGAGAGGTCGTTTTCCTCGGCCCACTGGAGCAGCGAAGCCGCCGCGAGGACCGACTTCAGCGAGCAGCCGGAGACGCCCGGCCCCCAGCCCAGACACGGCGCGAAGGCCTCGTCGGTGCCGGAGATGGAGAAGAGCGCGTTCTCGTCAAAGGTGGAGTGGAGGCCGGAGGTGCTGGCCTCGGTGGTGGAGCTGGGGATGCTCTCGCTGGCGGCAGAAGAGGCACGGTCGGCAGAGCCGCCGCAGCCGGCCAGCAGACCGGCCAGCAGCGCAGCACAGAGTGCGAGGGAGAGGATGCGGGTGCGATTCATAAAGATCCTCCTTCTATGGGGTCCCGGGCAGATGCAGCCGGGGGTAAAAAACAAACGTCGGGGTACTGATTCTAGTATACTGTTCTGCCGGGCGGTTGTCAATCGGCGCACGGGAGACGAATTTCAAGTGGAAACCGGGGCAGCCGCAGATGGATTTGACCTTTGCCGGGCAGCGGGCTATAATAGGAGCGTCAGAGACGACGAAACAACGCCCGGCGCGGCAAGAGGCACCGGGTGAAAGGAGAATCGAGTATGCAAACATTTTCGATGGAAGGTCTGTTTGACTTCCTGAACGCAGGTGTCAGCGCGTTCCACTCCACAGCGGCTGCCGCCGCCATTCTGGAGGAGAACGGCTATGTCCACTGCCCGGAGAGCGCGGCATGGACGCTGACCCCCGGCGGAAAATACTATACCACCCGCAATGGTTCGGCCATCCTCGCATGGCGGATGCCCAAAGGAGAGCTGACCGGCTGGCACGCAGCCGCCAGCCACAGCGACTCCCCGACGTGGCGGATCAAGCAGCTGGACAGCACCGGCGAGGTCTTTGCCAAGGCGGAGACGGAGGGCTACGGCGGCATGATCATGCCGACCTGGATGGATCGCCCCCTGAGCGTGGCGGGGCGTCTGCTGGTCAGGACGGAGACGGGCATCCGGAGCATCCTCATCCATCCCGACCGGGCGGTGGCCTGCATCCCGAACCTCTGCATCCACTTCAACCGGGATCTGAACAACGGGATGAAGTACAACCCGCAGGTGGATATGCAGCCCATCTTCGGCTCTGCCGAGGGCAGTCTGCGCCAGACGCTGGCGGCCGAAGCCGGTGTCGCGCCCGAGGACATTCTGGATTCCGATCTTGTCCTCTGCACCCGGGAGAAGGCCGAGCGGATGGGTCTGAACGGCGAATATTTCATGTCCGGCCGGATCGACGATCTGGAGTGTGCCTACACCACTCTGTGGGGCTTCCTGCAGGGCCGCGGTGAGGAAGAAGGCCGCGGCGACCTCTGGGTGATGTTCGACAATGAGGAAGTCGGCTCGTCCAGCCGTCAGGGTGCGCAGGGTACGCTGATGGCCGATGTGCTGGCCCGCATTGAGGAAAGCCTCGGCGTCACAAAGGAGCAGAGCATCCGTGCCCGCACCAACAGCCTGCTGCTGAGTGCCGACAACGGCCACGCCACCCATCCCAACCACCCGGAAAAGAGTGACCCGGCCAACCCCGTTGTCATGGGCGGCGGTGTGCTGCTCAAGACCAACGCCCGCCAGACCTACACCACCAGCGGCTTTACCGGGGCGGCCTTTGCCGCCATCTGCAAGAAGGCCGGGGTGCCCGTCCAGCCCTGCGCCAACCGCGCCGATGTGCCGGGCGGCTCCACCCTCGGCAACCTGCTGGGGCACCAGATCCTGATGCCGATGGTCGATATCGGTCTGGGTCAGCTGGCCATGCACTCCGCCATGGAGACCGCCAGCTGCAAGGATGCAGCGTACATGGCACAGGCCTGTGCCGCATATTACAATACCCCCATCTTCCAGCCGAACGACGGCGAGTGGAAGCTGAGCCTGTGAGCGGCGTGGTCGGGCGGTTTGCGCCCAGCCCCAGCGGGCGGCTCCATCTCGGCAACCTTGCCTGCAGCCTGCTGGCATGGCTGAGCGCGAAGCAGCAGGGCGGGAAGATCGTCCTCCGGATCGAGGATCTGGACGCCGAACGCTGCCCCCGCAGGTATGCCGACCAGCTGGAAGAGGATCTGCGCTGGCTCGGCCTTGTCTGGGATGAGGGCGGCAGCACCGGCGGGCCGCACGCGCCCTATTATCAGAGCGAATGCAGCGGCATCTATCGGGAACAATACGCCAAGCTGGAGGCGCAGGGGCTGGTCTATCCCTGTTTCTGCTCCCGTGCCCAGCTCCACGCCGCCAGCGCGCCCCATACCTCGGACGGCAACGTGATCTATCCCGGCACCTGCCGGGATCTGACGCCCGCCGAAATTGCCGAAAAGCGGAAGCAGAAAGCACCGGCCTACCGGCTGCGGGTGCCCGACGAGGAGATCGTCTTTGTGGATGGCTGTATGGGCGAGCACCGGGAGAATCTGCTGCGGGAGTGCGGCGATTTCTACCTTCGCCGCGCCGATGGGGTGTTTGCCTATCAGCTGGCGGTGGTGGTGGACGATGCCCGGATGGGCGTGACCGAAGTGGTGCGCGGCTCCGACCTGTTGTCCTCCACTGCGCGGCAGCTCTATCTCTACCGGCTGCTGGGTCTGCCTGCACCGCGCTTTGCCCACTGCCCGCTGCTGCTGGCACCGGACGGACGGCGGCTCTCCAAGCGAGACGGCGACCAGAGCCTCGAAAACCTCCGGGCAAAATACACGGCGGAGGAGATCGTCGGCAAGCTGGCCTACGTCTATGGCCTGCAGCCCGCCCCCGCCCCCCGCACCCCGGAAAGCCTGATCGCAGACTTCTCGTGGGAGAAGATCCCCAAGCAGGACGTCTGCCTGCCGGAACAGCTGTTTTGATCCAAAAAACGAACGCCTGCCGTTTTTCTGCGGCAGGCGTTCGTTTTTTACAGTTTAAAAGCGTTCGGCAAAACGCAGTTCCTCGCTGCGGCTGCGCGCGAGGGCGTTCATGCCGGAGTCGAGGGCCATGGCCAGCAGGATGCCCAGCAGCACGTCGATGCAGCTGTGCTGCTTAAGCAGGACGGTGGCAAATACGATGGACACACAGAGCACGGCGGCCGCCGGACGCATCCAGCGGCGGCGGGGCGCGTCGAAGATGCTGCTGCGGTAGTAGGCCATCATCAGGGTGACGGAGTTGAACACATGGATGGACGGGCAGACGTTCAGCGGGGTGTCGGTGGCATAAAGCCAGCGCACCGCCCGGGAAAAGAGGTCGCTGCCGTACACCCGGTAGGGCCGCAGATCCAGACCCGTCGGCAGAATGACATAGCAGGCCAGCGCGATGGTCATCCCGGCAAACAAGGGCAGGCAGAGCCGCCAGAAGTCGCTGCGGGGAGCCTTCCAGAGCAGATAGAACAGGGTGAAGGGGATCCACGCAAACCATGCAAAGTAGGGGATGACCGCATACTTGCAGAAGGGGATCAAATCATCCAACCGGCAGTGGACCCAGATGTCCGGCACCGTGATGTTCGCTTCCAGCCAATGGAAGGCTGCGAGATAAAAGACGAAGTAAAACGCCATGAATCCGATGGGATGGCGGGTAAACCAATTGTTTCGCATGGAAAAACACTTCCTTTTCGGGTGAAGTTAAAATTTCTTAGCAGCATGACATTATACGCTCCGTTTGAGAAGAAAACAAGACCTAAACAGGACAATTTTAACAAAAAAATTGTGAAGGATTTGTGCGTTTCCTTGAAATTTTGGACGTTTCGGGCGCAATCGGGATGCTGTTCTATCCATGAATACGATCCAGAAGGGCATTTTCTTGCAAAAAAGAAACCTCTCCGCCGCGTGATCGCTTGCCGCCTTGCCCCAGCAGGAGCGGCGGCAATGCGAAGCAGGAACGGAGAGGTTCAAGTTCAGATCACTTTTTGTTCCAGCCATTTGCCGCGGACAAAGCGGATGGCGAAGCAGAGGGAGCGGAACACCCAGTCGAGGTACATTCCCATCCAGATGCTCAGCAGCTGGCCGTGGAAACCGAGCACCATCAGGTAGCAGAAACCCACCCGGAACACCCACATCGAAACGATGCTCACCGTCATGGTAAAGGGGGCGTCGCCGGCAGAGCGGAGGATGTTGGGCAGGGTGAAGCTGGAAGGCCAGACAAAGACCGAGAAGAGGTTGAACCAGATCATCACCTGCAGTGCCATGGCCTGTGCTTCGGGCGAGAGGTGGAAGAGGGAAATGGCGAACCGGTCGCCGAACAGGAAGGCCGAGATGTTCATGATCCATGCGCCGCAGTAGGCCACAAAGAGCAGGCGGCGGGCATAGTGGACGGCCTGCTCCTTCTCGCCGGCACCGAGGCACTGCCCCACGACGGTCAGCACCGCCATGCCAACGGCGTTGGCCGGGATGTTCAGGAAGGTGGTGGACGTGTTGGCGACGGCATTGGCCGCGATCGCGGCCGTGCCGAGAGTGCTGGTCAGGCTGGCGACCGACAGCTTGCCGATCTGGAACATTCCGTTCTCAATGCCGGCCGGGATGCCGACCCGCAGGATCCGCCGGATGAAAGCACCATTGGGCTTGAGAGCTGCCATGTTCGTAAGCCGCAGCGGGCAGTTGGGTTTCTGCAGCAGGTAGAGCACCGTGCAGCAGGCAATGGCGCGGGAGACCAGACTGGCAAGGGCGGCACCCATAACGCCCATCCCGAAGCCGAAGATCAGGATGGCGTTTCCGCCGATGTTCACCACGTTCATCACAAGGCTGGACATCATGCTGATCTTGCTGTTGCCCTGCGCCCGGAACAGCGCGGCACCCGCGTTGTACAAGCCGATGAAGGGATAGCTCAGCGCAGAAAGCAGGAAATAGGTCTCCGCGTACCGCATCACGTCGTCGTCGATGGAGCCGAAGATGCCCCGCAGGATGGCGTGGCGGCCGACCGCGACCACGGCGGCGACCACGATGCTGAAGCTTGCCAGGATGAAGAGGATCTGCGCCGCCGAGGTCTTGGCGTTGTCCTCCTCCCGGTGGCCGATGTACTGGCTGGCCACCACCGCGCCGCCGGTGGCCAGCGCACTCATCAGCTGGATCATCAGGGTGTTGAAGGTGTCCACAAGGCTCACGCCGGAAACGGCAGCCTCACCGACCGAGGAGACCATCAGCGTATCGGCCAGACCGATGGTCACGCTGAGAGCCTGCTCTGCGATCAGCGGCAGCAGCAGCGCGACCAGCTGCTGCCGGGTGAACAGGGGCTTGGATGTAAAGTGGGATGCTGTCATGGGAACCTCCGTAAAACAGGCTAGCCCTCTCAGTCACCTTCGGTGACAGCTCTCCCAGAGGGAGAGCCAAGACTTGCCTCTCCCTTCGGGAGAGGTGTCGGCGCACGGCGATGCCGGAGAGGGCGAAAAAAGCGAACGAGCACAGATAATTTATATGATACATCTCTCTTTCCCCAAATACAAGACCATGTATACAAGTTTCTCGCAAAATATTAAGAAAAACTTCGCCCAACCGCGTCTTTACCCCCGGGAATTGTTGTGTTACAATGAAAAGCAGAGATCGAGGGTCTCTGCAGCCGCTGTGCAGGAGCGGCTGCGCAAAGCAAACCGGAAACGGCATCCCAATGCCAGAAGGTAAATCACAGCCCATAAGGGGGAGAAATTATGCCCAAAACAGCACACAAAGTCGTTGTCATCGGACATCGCAATCCCGACACCGACTCGATCTGCTCTGCCATTGCCTATGCGGAGCTGAAAAATAAGACCAGCGATCTGGTCTGCGAAGCGCGGCGTGCCGGCAAGATGAATCAGGAGACCGAATTTGTCCTGAAAAAGTTCGGCGTCACGCCGCCCCGGATGTGTACCGACGTCAACCCGAAGATCCGCGATGTGGATTACCGCGAGATGCCCGGCATCCCGGGCAGCACCAGCCTGCGCAAGGCGTGGGAGATCATGCGCGACCAGCAGATCGACACGCTGCCCATCACCAGCCCCGACAACGACCTCGAGGGCATCATCACGGTGAAAGACATCGCCACGGCCAACATGGACGTGTTCGATACCAGTGTTCTGGCCGTCAGCCAGACCAGCTATAAGAATATCCTTGAGACGCTGGGCGGCACCATGGTGGTCGGCGACGAGAACGCGGTCTGCACCACCGGCCGGATCAAGATCGGCACCGCCACCCCGGAGATGCTGGAAAGCTCGGTGGAAAAGGGCGACATCGTCATCCTGACCAACCGCTACGAGAGCCAGCTCTGCGCCATTGAGAAAGAGGCCTCGCTGCTCATCCTCTGCAACGGAGCCAAAGTGGGCCACACCATCCGGCGCATCGCCGAAGAGATGGGCGTCGCCATTATGACGGCTCCCTGCGATACCTATGCCGCCGGCAAGCTGATCAGCCAGTGCGCCCCCATCTCCCACTACATGACCCGGAACGACATCATGAAGTTCACGCTGGTCACACCGGTGGCCGATGTCACCCGCGTCATGGCCAAGGTGCGCCACCGGTATTTCCCCATCCTCGATGAGGACGGCAAGTACTGCGGCATGGTCAGCCGCCGGAACATCATCGCCCTGCGGAAACGCCGGATCATTCTGGTGGATCACAACGAGGCGACGCAGGCCGTTGAGGGCTTCGATCAGGCTGAGATCCTCGAGATCATCGACCATCACCGGATCGGCAATCTTGAGACCGACAGCCCGGTGTACTTCCGCAACCAGCCGGTGGGCTGCACGGCCACCATCATCACCCAGATGTACGACGAAAACGGCGTAGAGATCCGCCCGCAGACCGCCGGTCTGCTGCTGGCCGCCATCCTGTCGGATACGCTGGCATTCCGCAGCCCCACCTGCACGGCCGTTGACGTCGCCGCCGCCAAGCGGCTGGCACAGATCGCCGGTGTAGACATCGACGAGTTCTCGCTGGAAATGTTTGAGGCGGGCGAAAATCTGGCCGGAAAGACCGCCGAAGAGGTGTTTCTGCAGGATTTCAAGGTGTTTATGTGCGGCGACCGCCGTTTTGGTGTGGCGCAGGGCAGCTACATGACCCGCAAGAACCTCCATGCGGCGGAAAAGCTGATCCAGCCGTATCTGGAAGAGGCCAGAAACAAGCAGAACGTGGAAGACATCTATATGCTGCTGACCGATGTGCCCAAAGAGGAAAGCGTAGTCATCTGCGCGGGCCGCAACGCGGCCGAAATGCTCCGCAGCGGCTTTGACACCGAGCCAGATGCACACAACAGTTGGACGCTCCCGGGCGTCGTCAGCCGCAAAAAGCAGTTCATCCCCGCCATGATGACGGCTTATCAGGAGCTGTGAGCCCTTGGCAGGCCGGGTGGGTTCTGCGTATGGGGAATAACAGCATAGCCCGGTTGTGAAGGGCAGCGGCAGCAAGAGGTGAACGGTATTGTTTGATTTTCTGAAGCAGAAAAAAGGCGAGCCGCCGGTGCTCCCGGCGGGAACGGTGCGGCGGCATTATACCATCAGAGGCCGGGTACAGGGCGTCGGTTTCCGCTACCGGGCAAGGTATGCGGCGCAGACGCTGGATCTGACCGGCTGGGTCGAAAACGAGGACGACGGCACCGTGACCCTTGAGGTGCAGGGCGACCCGGAAAAATTCCTGAAGCTCTTCGCCATGATCCAGCGGAGCGACTACATCGAGATCACCGGCCTGCACCAGCGCGACTGTGTACCGGATCCGTGGGAACGCGGATTCTCGGTGCGCGGATACTGAACACCGCATAAAAACTCGAAGCCCCCGGAGTCCAGTGCTCCGGGGGCTTTTGGATAAAGGAGTTCAGCCTGCAATTTTTAAGGGAGAATGGTCGATCCAGATCGTGTTGTCCAGCAGCCGGGTCACCGCGAGAACGCCGTTGACGTTGACCCGGGCGGGGTCGAGTGCGTAGAAATCGCTTTCTTTGAGGTGCTCCGGGTCAGCAGCCGGGCTGACGCCGATGACGCAGACCCAGTGCCCGTAGGTACTGCTGGTGGAAATGTGCGGGTAGTTCACCTCGTTCCAGCCGCGGCTGGTGAGGTGGTATTCGTAAGTAGTCACCCGGTTCGCGTGTTTGGAAACCCCGCTGACCGTGGTGTTTTTCAGATGTACGATCACCGGCCGCCCGGCAGAAAGCTCGTCGTAGAGCTTGGTCAGGCAATCGGACAAGCTGCCGCTGTAATCGGCGTACCCGGCGGCAGACCAGACCGCGCCGTTTGACCACATTCCGCTGCCGGAACAGATCCTGCCGTCGAGGATCGTCCGTGCATAGCGCAGGGCGTACCAGCTGCACCGGCCGGACGTCTGATTGCCGATGGAAAGGATCTGGCTGCTGTCCAAGGACAGCAGGGAAAGCCCTTTGATGTCTTGCAGTTCGGCCGCATGGCTGCGCGGCGCACTGCACACCAGAAAAAGCACCAGTGTAAATACCGCCGCGGCCATCCGAACCACCGACCGGGCGGAACAATGCTGCATTTTAAAAACATCCTTTTCGGTTACTTCCTTAACAGCTTAACACAAAAAGATGGTGAAAATGTGTAATGTGCTGAAAAATCTCCCGCAAAGCGCAAAAAAACTCCGCCTTGTCGTCCGGCAGAAAAAGTGTTGACGGCAGGCGGAGTTTTTGCTATAATAGAAAAGCTATCAAGCTATATGTGGAGCATTACTCAAGTGGTCGTAAGAGGTCGCACTCGAAATCTAACTGGCTTTTTGGAAGTGATATTCCGGTTTTGCTAGGTTTCATGCGGGTTTTCCGACTTCGTGAGTGAACGATTTTCGGTCGTTCTCTCCTGAAATTCTCTCCAAAGTTTTCCCAGAATGCACGGAGCATTCTAAAAATTTAATATCTGGAGCATTACTCAAGTGGTCGT
>CAKTBG010000026.1 GCA_934533135.1 uncultured Faecalibacterium sp. | reverse complement strand
CCTGAAAGTTCAGGGCGAACAAGCTGTCTTGTAATGTCCGCGGTGCCACCTGAATTACCGGAAGTGTCCGGTCGCTCGCGTGCTCGTGGATCCGTTTTGGCTCCAAAGCACTGTTTCTGTAACGCGAAACACGCGGCGCACCTACTGGGCAGCAAAACGCTGCGGTTCAGCTTGCAGCTCCCGGGGGTTCGTTCCCGCATCGTCCGCACACGGCTCTCAGCTGCGCCGCGCTCTCTGTGGCTTTCGGTATGCGCTACTTTTCCCGATCTTGGCTTTTCCGTTCTTTTAAAATAGCACAAGCACGCCGCTTTGTCAATCAAAAATCCGGGCTTCGTCTTGCATTCCGGGCCGAAAAATGGTATATTTTAAAATGATATGTTGTGTGTTTTGTACACATCCCGTTTCCGGGCGTTCCGGGGCGGCACCCCGCGCCGCAAACTTTCTGTTGTTTTAGGAGGACACTATGACTGAAAACCAGATCCCGTACGAGCAGGAAGAGGAGATCAACCTCGTTTCCCTGCTGTTCACGGTCCTGCGCAAATACCGGCAGATGGCTGCCGCCGCCCTTGTCTGCGCCGTGCTGTTTGCAGGCGTGGCCGTGGCAAAGAACCTTTCGTGGAACGCTGCCGTCCAAAAGGCCGCCGAAGAGGGCAAGA
This sequence comes from uncultured Faecalibacterium sp., assembly GCA_934533135.1. Taxonomy (GTDB): domain Bacteria; phylum Bacillota; class Clostridia; order Oscillospirales; family Ruminococcaceae; genus Faecalibacterium. The sequence continues at coordinate 42,021 of CAKTBG010000026.1, read as the reverse complement.
CCACCCCGCGCACCTCGGCACAGCAGACCTACGAAGAGGACATGGTCAAGTACCGCGAAGCACAGAACCAGCACGATACCGACGTGCAGGACTACAACCAGCAGCTGCGCGACAACGAGCGTTCGCAGCAGACGGTGCAGTTCAACATCGACAACGCCGAAGAGTACATCGAGAAGTCCGTCCTGAACAGCATCGACCCTTATAATGTTTACAATGCCCGGGCCGACCTGTATGTGACCACCGATTATAAGATCCTGCCCGGCATGGACTACCAGAACCCCGACTACACCAGCTCGATCCTGAGTGCCTACACCTCCCTGCTGACCAACCACGAGGCCATTTCCGCCATCGCGGAGCAGTTCAACATGGAAGAGCGGTATATGCGGGAGCTGGTCGGCGTCTGGGGCGACAGCTCCACCCGCCTGCTCTCCATCAGCATCAACGCTGCCTCCGAGGAGGATGCCGACGCCATTCTGGACGCTGTCATTGCCCGGATGAACGGCCTGTACGACACCATTGAGTCCACGGTCGGCCACCACAGCATTACCCTGCTGTCCCGCACCAGCAGCATCACCGTGTCCACCGACCTGCGCGACCAGCAGCAGAACACCCGCGACAACCTGACCAGCCTGCAGAACCAGATGACCAATCTGCAGTCTCAGCACGACTTGCTGGAGCAGAACATCGAGAAAGCCGATCAGGATCTGGACGCCCTCGAAGTGCCCGAAGATCCGGGCAACGGCAGCACCTCCATTCCCAAATTCGCCGTCATCGGCTTTGTGCTGGGCGTTGTTCTGATCGCCGGCATCGCGGTCGTCAAGTTCCTGACCGCCGGTCTTGTGTACTCTGCCAAGGATCTCAAGTCCACCTGCAATCTGTCCATCCTCGGCACGCTGGCCAGTGCCGCCACCCGGAAGGCCACCAAGCTGGATGCCAAGCTCAACAAGCTGGAAGGCCGCCCCGATGGAAGCCATGACGACGAGACCATCCGCCTGATCGCCGCCACCATCGCCAGCCGCGCACCCAAGGCCGACCGCATCCTCCTCACCGGCGACCTGCCTGCGGAGCAGCTGTCTGCCCTGACCGCCCAGCTGCAGGCCGCCGATACCCTCCGCAGCCGGAAGCTGACCTGCGCCGAGAGCGTGCTGGTCTCCTCCACTGCCGTGCTGGAAGTCAACGCCGCCGACACGGTGGTGCTCGTGGCTGACTGCGGCTGCTCCCGTTACAGCAGCGTGAACGACCAGAAAGAGCAGATCGCTCGTCTGGGCAAGACCGTTCTGGGCTGCGTGGTGTATGAATAATTGAGCAGTCAAAACCACCGGCTGAGCCGGTGGCTTGAGTAAGCCCTAGAAGGGCACCTTACTGGCAAAGCCCCTTAAGGGGCCACGAGCAAGCATCTTTCATCTGCATTACCTGCCCTACCGCTCTAACGAGCTATGTTGCAAAGTGCATCTTCTAAGATGACAATTTCTCTGTCATCTCGCTTCGCTTGAATCTTATAGCTAAAGCATTTTCTACTCCACCAGCAGAGCTGGTGGTTGTCGCTCGCTCAAGCTACCCAAAACAAACCTCTCAGTCGGGCTAACGCCCGCCAGCTCCCCTAGTAGGGGAGCCCTTGGCAAATAGATGAAGCTCTCATCGACTGCCAAGGCCTCTCCTCCGTAGGAGAGGTGGCATCGCGTAAGCGATGACGGAGAGGTTTTTCCTTTTACGCTATCGCAACGCCTCGATCAGCCCCTCTGCGGCCAGCTGACCGGCATAGAGAGCCTCGTTGAGGTTGTTGCCGTGGCCGCCGATCTCAATGAGCAGGCTGCCGGTGGTGAGATCCTGATTGTAGAACCGATACCCCAGCAGCACCGGCCGGGTAAAGCCGGGATACTTTCCTTCCATCGCCCGCTCCCACGCCGCCGCAAACCGAAGGTTCTGCCTCCAGTTCGGGAGTGTGACCGTGGTGCCGTTGTCGCTGCCGCAGATGAGCATCACCTGCGCGGCCTGCCGCCCCTGCACGGTGCAGACCGGAGCCATCCGGGAGCCGCTTTCGGTCTCGATGGCATCCCGGTGGACGTCCAGCACGATCTTGATGCTGGGGTACTGGGCAAGATACTGCTGCACCACAGCCCGGCTGTTGGCGTAGCTGCCGGTGTAGCTGGGATAGTCGTTCAGCGTCTCATCGTGGAGGGTGTTCAGCCCGGCTGCATTGAGGGTATCGGCCATCACCCGCCCCACGGCACACATATTGAGATTCCGGTCGGTGCTGCGGGAGCCGTCGCCCGGTGTGAACCACAGCCCGGCCGACGGCCGGTAATCCTCGGTGGCGTGGGTGTGCATGATCAGCACCTGCGGCTCCGGGCTGTTCCACTCCACCGCAAAGGGCAGCGGGTTTTCGATCTCCGCCGCCACCTCTGCCGCCGGGACCCGCGTATTGTTCTTGATGCTGCCCGCACCGCAGGCGATGAATTTCTCGCCGCTGCCCTGCGGGTAGGTTTTTTCAAGCACCGTTCCTGCGTTTTCCGGCTTGGCCGTGTCGTCCTGCAGCGCGATGAGATAGGCTTCGATCCCCTGCTGCGCCTGCGGTGCAGAGTCGGCAGCCTCTTCCGGCGCAGCTTCGCTCGCCGCTTCCGGCGGCGTCTCTGCGGCCTGCGACGCCGCCGATGCCGCCGATTTCCGGCTCAGGAACAACGCCGTCTGTGCCGCCGGGAGCGGCCCCGCTGCAATGGCTGCCAGCACCAGAACCACCCCATGGGCAAACACGGTCAGCCCCAGCAACAGCCCGGCCGCCAGCAGAAACGGGAGAGCTCGTCCTGCTTCGGCCTGCGGCCGTTCGGGTTCTGTTTCGATCGTGCGGCGCACCCGGACCCCTCCCTTCCCAGAAAGCCTTGTCAGAGTGTATGCGCCGCGCAGCCGTTTCAGACCTGCCGCTCAGCCCGTCAGCCAGCAGAGCTGCGGGATGCTCAGGCGGGGCTGCAACGCCCGGTTGATGGCCGTTCCCAGCAAGGCCGCGCCATGGGCGATCACGCCGTCCAGCTCCCGGGGCGTCACCACGAGGTCTTTCCCCTCTTCGGCCTCCATCAGGGTCGGGATGCCCGCCGCGATCACCGGCACCCCCAGTGCCGCACCGTCCAGATGCTTCGCGCTGCCGGGCTGCGCGGGGCAAAGCCCGGCATCCGAAAACTGGAGCGTCCGCCCCAGCCGCCGGGGTTCTGCCGAGCAAAGGCTGTCCACGCAGACCAACGCCGCCGGGTGCAGCTCCCGCACCAGTGCGCCCGCCAGCTGCCGCAGCGTCAGGCCGGCAGCCGCCGAGACCCCCGGTGCCACAGCCGCCACCGGGCGGATGCCCCGCACCGGCACCCGCCGCTCCCCCATGGTGACGAAGATCTTCTGCACCGTGCGCGGGCCAAGCGCATCGGCGGTCACCCGCCGGTTCCCGATCCCCAGCACCAGCACCGGGCCTTCGGGCGGCAGCAGGGCGCGCAGCTCCGCCGCAGCCAGCTCGATCACCTCCCGATCCCGCTCGTCCAGCACGCTGACGCTGGGGGTCTCCAGCGTCACATACCGCCCGCGGGGGCGTTCGAGCCCCTGCCGGGCGATCTCGACCCGGGTCACGGTCACGCTGCCTTTCCGTGCCGTCGCCACCCGGACGCCCGGCACCGCCGCCTGCGCTGCGCCGTAGATCTCATCTGCCATCTCTGTGTACCGCATTTTCCCGCCCCTTTTCCGGCTTTTGTCTGGTTTTGAACCCGTTTCCTGCATTCAGTATGGGATTTTTCAAACTTTTTGAAACAAAAATCGAAAAAACGCTTGCGTTGGTACGGTAAATATGGTATCATAAGGTGCGCTGTTATAGGTAGCCAAGGAGGTGGAACGAATGCCTAACATCAAATCTCAGAAGGACCGCGTCGTGCAGGCTGCTGCAGAGCAGGCTCACAACAAGGCCATTAAGACCAACCTGAAAACAGTCGTCAAGAAGGCAGACGCTGCCATCGATGCGAATGCCGCTGACAAGGACGCAACCGTCCTGGCTGCTGTTTCCGCGATCGACAAGGCTCGCGCTAAGGGTGTCATCAAGAAGAACACCGCTTCTCGCAAGATCAGCCGTATGGCCAAGCGTGCAAACAAGAACGCTTGATCGGGTTCCTGATCGCGTATTCGATTGACGAACAAAACCCCTGTACCGGAGACGGTACGGGGGTTTTTGTTTTGCTCAGTTCTGATCGTGGCTTTTGCCGAACCATGAGCAGACCACGCCGCAGACGAGGCTGGACGTGATGCCGGCAGCGGCGGCGGTCAGCCCGCCGGTGAGGATGCCGATGGCTCCTTCCTCGGCGATGGCCGTCCGGACGCCCTTGGCCAGCAGGTGGCCGAAGCCCAGCAGCGGCACGGTGGCTCCGCACCCGGCAAACGCGGCCAGCGGTGCATACCAGCCCAACGCCGACAGCACCACGCCTGCCACGACGTATCCGGTCAGGATCCGCGCCGGGGTCAGCCCGGTCAGGTCAATGAGCAGCTGGCCGATGACGCAGATCAGCCCGCCCACCACGAACGCCCAGAAATAATTCATCGTTCTTCCCCCGTTTTCCCGCATCCCGGCCCGCGCAGCTCCACCAAATGCGCAATGGACGGGATGCTTTCTTTTTGCAAAAAGGTCGTCTGGCTCATCAGCGCACCGGTGGCGAGGAAGAGCACCCGCTTCAGGTTGCCTCGCGCCAGCCGGGGCAGGATGTGCCCGCAGAGCACCGCCGCGCTGCAGCCCGGGCCGGAGCCGCCGCTTTTCACGCTCTGCTCGGCGGCATCGTAGAGCAGGCAGCCGCAGTCCTGATGGTTCTTCATCACCACGCCTTCGGCGGTCAGCAGCTCCCGGAACAACCGGCTCCCGACCATGCCGAGGTCGCCGGTGTAGATGGCGTCAAAGTCCTGCGGTGCGGTGCCGGTATCCCGAAAATACCGCAGCAGGGTCGCCGCAGCCGCCGGTGCCATGGCCGCCCCCATGTTGTTGATGTCTTTGATCTGCGCATCCTGCACCCGGCCAAACGTCACGGCTCCGATCCGGATCCCCGCGCCCGTTGGCCGGAGCAGGCAGGCTCCGGCGGCGGTGGCGGTCCACTGCGCCGTGGGGGTGCGGACAGCCCCATAGCTGAGCGGAGTGCGGAACTGCCGCTCTGCCGCGCAGAAATGGCTGGACGTCATGGCCAACAGCCCATCGGCAAGACCTGCACTGCACAGGCAGGCCCCCAGCCCCAGCGTCTCGGCCATGGTGCTGCACGCGCCAAACACCCCGGCAAAGGGAATGCCCAGCTCCCGCAGAGCGTAGTTCGAGGCCGTACACTGCGCCTGCAGGTCGCCCGCCAGCACAAGGCTGACCTGTTTTTCCGTCGTGTGTGCCTTTTTCAGGCAGAGCTTTGCCGCCCGGAGCAGGAGCTGCGTCTCCGCCGCCTCCCAGCTGGCCTGCCCCAGCCGGTTGTCCGCGGTCAGTTCATCAAAGCCTGCCGCCAGCGGCCCTTCCCCCTCTTTTTTTCCGCCCACCGCCGAATAGGATGCAATGACCGGCTCTTCTGCAAAGCAAAGGGTGTCTCCGTGCCGTGCCGCCATCCAGATTTTCTCCTTTCAGGGCTGATTTTCTCCGCATTTTGTGTTATACTATTCTTTTGCCGGGATGCCGCAATTTTTTTGCCGCCCCGCGCGTATGGTAGGTAGAGGCCGGGTCATGCTGCGCCGCCGGTCAGCCAGAGAAAAACGCCGTACACCACCGCCGCCAGCGTGCCGTACACGATGACCGGCCCTGCGATGGTAAACATCTTGGCTCCTGTGCCCAGCACCCGCCCCTCGACCTTGAACTCGATGGCCGCGCTGACCACCGCGTTGGCAAACCCGGTGATGGGCACCAGCGACCCCGCCCCCGCGTGGGCGGCCAGCTTCTGGTACAGCCCGAAGGTCGTCAGCACCGCCGAGACCGCGACCAGCGTACAGCTGGTCAGCGTTCCGGCAAGGTCGGCGTCCAGCCCTTTCGTCAAATACCACTGCCGGAGCCCTTCGCCCAGCAGACAGATCCCTCCGCCGACGCAGAATGCCCAGAGGCAGTCTTTGCCCAGCGGAGAGCGCGGCACGGCGCGTTTGACCCGCCGTGCATATTCCTGTGCCGATCGTTTCATCCCCTTCGCCTCCGGGAACAGTGTTCCCGCCCGGGGCGCAGTTATGCAAGAAGGAAGGTTTCTATGCGTCAGTTCCATTCTCCCAGCCCCAACCACCGCCGGTTGACCCGCGCCGAAGTGCGCCGCCGCCGCCGGAACCGTGCCCTCCGCCGCATGGCAGGAGCAGCCCTCGTGGTCTGCGTGACGGTGGGGGCGGTGTCCTTCGCACTCACCCGCCGCAACGCCGTTCCCAGTGCGTCGGCAGCGTCCGCCTCGTTCTCCGCCAGCTCCGCTGCCCCGGTCGAAAGCTCCGGCGCGGCCTCGTTTTCCACCGTTTCTTCTGCGGATGTGGAAAACAGTGCCCCGAGCAACGCCCTAGGGCTGACTGCAGCCGAGGCGCAGGCACTCCTGAACGACCCGCTGATGATCCTCGTCAACCACACCAACCAGATGCCGGAGAGCTACACCTTCGATACCAAGGAGTGCGGCTCTTCCACGGCCGTGAACAAGACCCTCCAGACCGTGGCCTGCGACGCTTTCCTCGCCCTGCAGAAAGCCGCTGCCGCCGACGGCGTGACGGTCTGGATGCAGAGCGGCTACCGGAGCGTGGCCTACCAGACCAAGCTCTATGAGCGCAAGACCCAGTATTACCGCGACAAGGGCTATGACGAAGCCACCGCCCGGGAGAAAGCCGCCGCCATCGTCAACCCGCCGGGCTACTCGGAGCACAACTGCGGCCTTGCCGCCGACCTCAACAGCCCGGAGCATACCGGTCTGGACGAAGGCTTTGAGAACACCGCCGCCTTCCGCTGGCTCTGTGCCCACGCAGGCGAATACGGCTTCATCCTGCGGTATCCCAAGGGTGCCGAGGACAAGACCGAGATCACCTACGAGCCATGGCACTGGCGGTATGTGGGCGTCGAAAATGCCGCCCGCATCAACGCCAGCGGCCTGTGTTTTGAGGACTACATCGCCGCGGTGCAGCAGATCGCAGCCGAAGGTTGAGCACGGGTGAAGAAACCGTAAAACTTTTGCCGCTTTGTTTGCATTTCCAGCGTCGATATGGTAAGATTAACAATGATCTGCCGCCTTGTTCGGGCATGGCTTTTCCACCGCCCCGGCAGACCACTTTTGAATACACAAAGAGGGAATATCTCATGATGAATCGTTCTAAACTGTTCGCTGCGGCCACTGCCGCCGCTTTGAGCTGCGCACTGCTGGCCAGCTGCGGCTCTTCCTCTTCCAGCACCTCTTCGCAGGCCGCCTCGTCCGAGGCTCCGTCCTCCACGGCTCTGTCCTCGGTTTCCAGCGTCCTGCCGGACGACGGCACCAATGGCTCCGACGCGCTGGCGGCCGCTGTGGACACCCTGCTGGAGTCCAACCCCATCTCCAACCAGTTTGAGATCACCGCCATGAACATCGAGTACGACTTCGGCCTGAAAGCCGAGGACGTGGCCAGCTACAAGGGCGTCAAGAGCAACGACAACGGCGACGCCGGTCTGGTTCTGGTCATCGAGCCCGCCGCGGGCAAAGCGCAGAACGTCGCCGACGCACTGACCGCCTACAAAGAGGATCAGGTCGCGTTCTACGGCAACTACTCCGAATTTGCACAGGCGCAGACCAATGTGGAAAACGCCGTCATCTCCGGCAATGATGACCTCGTGGTGATGGTCATCGCCTCCAACGAGTGCAGCGCAGACCTGACCAAGGCCGTGAGCAGCATCGTCAACGGCTAATGCTCAACCTCTCCGTCATCCCTCCGGGATGCCACCTCTCCTGATAGGAGAGGCCTTGGCAGTCGATTCAAGTGGATCCATTTGCCAAAGGCTCCCCTGTTAGGGGAGCTGGCGAGCGTCAGCTCGACTGAGAGGTTTTCTTTTATACAACAAACGAAAGGAGGCTGACGCATTGGTTTTCAGCACCATCCTGTTCTTGTTCCGCTTTCTGCCCATTACGCTGGCCTTATACTATCTCGCGCCGGCCAAGCTGAAAAACACCGTCCTGTTCCTGTGCAGTCTGGTCTTTTACTGCTGGGGCGAGGTGCGGTTTTTCCCGGTCATGGTGGCTCTCATCCTCATCAACTACACCTGCGGCCTCGCCATTGAGCACTTTGACGCAAGACCGGCGGCGCGCAAGGCTTTTCTGCTGGTTGCGCTGCTCGGCAGTCTGGGGATGCTGTTCTACTTCAAGTATGCCAACTTTGTCCTCACCAGCCTGAACACCCTGCTGGGCACCCGTTTCGCGCTCATTCAGGGCATCAGCGTCCTGCCGCTGGGCATCAGCTTCTATACCTTTCAGACCCTTTCCTACTCCATCGACGTCTACCGCCGGGATGTGAAGGCCGAGCGAAACCTCATCGACTTCGGTGCCTACGTCGTTATGTTCCCCCAGCTGATCGCCGGCCCCATCGTGAAGTACCGGGATGTCTCGGCGCAGCTCCACGTCTACAAAGGCCGCTGCTGCCTGCAGCAGATCGAGGACGGCATGACCCTCTTCACCTTTGGTCTGGCCAAAAAGGTCCTGCTGGCCGACGCCATCGGTGCGCTCTGGACGGACATCATCGGCATCGCCGACAGCCCTTCCACCACCTTTGTGGGGCTTGCCAATGCGTCCACCCCGCTGGTCTGGCTGGGCGTGATCGCCTATTCGCTGCAGCTGTATTTTGACTTTTCCGGCTACTCGATGATGGGCATCGGCATGGGCAGGATGCTGGGCTTTGATTTCCCCCAGAACTTCAACTACCCGTATATCTCTTCTTCCATCACCGAGTTCTGGCGGCGTTGGCACATGACCCTCTCGGGCTGGTTCCGGGAGTATGTGTATATCCCGCTGGGCGGCAACCGCAAGGGACTGAAGCGGCAGATCCTCAACCTCTTCATCGTCGAGCTGCTCACCGGCATCTGGCATGGTGCCAACTGGAATTTCATCTGCTGGGGTCTGTATTACTTCGTCCTGCTGGCTCTCGAAAAGCTGTTCCTCCTGCCCTACCTGCAAAAGGGCAGGGTCTGGCCGCATCTCTACACCCTGTTTCTCGTGGTGGTGGGCTGGGCCATGTTCGTCGGCAACGACGCAGGCGTAGAGTTCGGCCTGCTCTTCCAGAAGCTCTTCGTGCCTTCCGGCGGGGTGTCGCCGCTCTACTTCCTGCGCAACTACGGCGTCCTGCTGGCGGTCTCGGGCATCTGCTGCACGCCCCTCATCGAAAAACTCTGGAACCTGCTGCGCCGCCGCACCCTGACCCGGGTGCTGACCATCCTGCTGCTTCTGGCTGTTTCGACGGCCTATGTGGTCGGCAGCACCAACAGCCCGTTCCTGTATTTCAATTTCTAAGAGAGGGGATGCACCATGAACAAGAAAACTTTCTCTTCTCTCAAGCAATACCCGGTGCTTCTGGCGTTCAGCCTCTTTTTTGTCGGGCTGTTCGTGCTGGATCTCGCCGCCCCGGATCGGGCGTACAGCGAGCTGGAAAACACCAACCTCACCCAGCGGCCGACGCTGTCGAGCGTTTCCGCCTCCGGCCTGAACACCTACTTCACCTCGTACACCAAGTATGTCAAGGATCAGGTCTTCGGCCGCGACCAGTGGATCAGCCTGCAGAGCATGGTCGAGACCACGCTGTTCCAGAAGGAGCAGAGCGGCGGCATCCTGCTGGGGAAAGATCACATGATGTTCCCCCGCACCTACGGCCTCGTTTCCAGCGAGACCCGCACCCTGCCCAAGAACACCGCCGCGCTTGAATCCCTCTGCCAGCGGTATCCGGGCAAAGTCCAAGTCATGCTGGTGCCCGCAGCGTCGGCGGTCTACCCTGAAAACGTGCCCGCAAACGCTCCGCTGCTGGACGAGGACACGTATCTCGATCAACTCTCCGAACGCGTACAGGCTGCCGGAGGCCGGTTTGTGGATGTGCGTCCGGTCCTGTCCGCACACAAAGACGAGTATCTGTATTACCGCACCGACCATCACTGGACGACACTGGGAGCCTACTATGCTTACACCCAGCTCTGCGATGCACTGGGGCTTACCCCCTTTGACCGGGATGCGCACCCCGCGCTGACCGCCGAGCACTTCTACGGCACCCACTACGCAAAAGCCCGGACGTGGAACGCCGAGCCGGACACCATCACCTATTACGACCTGCCAAACCCGCTGACCATCTACACCGTCACCGGACCGGGGCAGCCCACCGAGGGCACCGCCACCGGCCTCTACGACACCGACAAGCTGCGCGTTTACGACAAATATGCCATGTTCCTTCACGGCAACAACGGCCTGAGCCGGATCACGGGAGACGGCACCGGAAAGATCCTCGTGCTCAAGGACAGCTTTGCCAACAGCTTTGCGCCCTACCTGACCGCAAACTACGCCACGATTGACATTCTGGACTTCCGGAATTATAACTATGGTCTGGACAAGCTGATCGCCGACAACGATTACGACGCGATCCTTGTGCTGTACAGCTTTGACAGTTTCAAGAGCGACCCCTACCTTTACCGGGCAGGCGTCGCGGGCTGACCGCAGGCGAGCGACAGTTTTGAAGGAATTGCAGACTTTTTTCACAAACTTTTCGTTCATTTTTCATACTAATCACCAGTTTTTTCCGATTTGGAGCCCAAACCCTTGCGGAAAACCAACGATTGTAGTAGAATGACATTAATAAGAAGGAGTAATGAATCTTATGACTCAGAACTTGAATCTTCCCGCCAATTTTGCTTCTCTCACCAGTGAGGAAATGACCTATACCGAGGGCGGTTCCCTCAGTGCCCTTGCGTTTCTGCAGGGTACGGCCACCGTGGTCGGCACGCTGGTGCTGGGTTCCAGCTTCATCTGGGGTGTCACCCAGATCAAGAAATGGCTGGATGAGCCGGACAACACGGACGGCAACTTCTTTACCGTGGCAGGGCGTGCCATCGACTCCATCGGCGAGGACATGAGCCAATCCCCTGCGAACTGCCTGCGTGATCTGGTGGCCATTGCAACCATGGCCGCTGTGGTGGCTGTTCCGGTGGGTGCCATCATTTCCTTTGCACAGGATCACGCCTATTAACATCAGCTGAAACAGTGCCTTTGACACTGTTTGGGAATCATTTTCAAGAGAGGATGTCATTATGGAAGCTGTCAAGGAACTTCTGCTGCCGGAAAATTATGCGGTCTTAACGGATGACGAGATGACCTATACCCAAGGCGGCGCACAGAATGGTGGTTATTATGACCCCGATTATGAAGCCGCTTATGCTGTGGGTTACCTCATTGGTTTCAGTGTTTCTTTTGGCAACTATGTATGGGCACTGGGTCAGACTCGCAATTGGATCAAGAAAAACAAGTCTGGCCGTACCGTCACTCAAATGATCTCCAAGGGCTTGGATGATACATTTTCCTATATGAATTCTTCCATCGGCAATGCGATCGTTGCAATTTATACGATCCCAAATTTCATTGGATGGTCTGCCATGCTGCTTCCGGTCACGGCCGTCGCATGGGTGACCGCATAACTTCTTATTTTGCTTAAAACGATGTCTGACCACATCGTTTGGGAATTATTGCTTACAAAGGAGTATTATTATGGAAAAGAAAATGATGATGCCCGCCAACTACAATGTCATGTCCGAAGAGGAAATGACCTACACGGAAGGCGGCTACGGTCTGGGTCTGAGCTTGGTCGCCAGCGTGCTGTACACCGGTATCTCCATCTACAACGAGATCTGGGCAGCAAAGAACATCAAGAACTTTGTGGACAGCCACAAGGGTCAGGACACCTCTGCCACCATCAACGCTGCAGTTGATCAGTTCAAGAACTACATCAACAAGGACGTCAAGAGTGCCGTCATCGGTGTCTACTCCGTCTGGAACCAGCTGTCCTGGTGGCCCATCACCGGCATCTACTGCCTGCTTGCTTAATCAGCCAGTAGTCTGATCCGGAGAACTCCAAAGAGCAATCAACGCGGCGGCCTTTCCCATGGTGGGAGAGGCCGCCGCCTTTTGTTTGAGATTTTGCCAGATTTGCGCACAAAAACAGGCGGCCACAACCCCTTCCGGTCATGGCCGCCTGTTTTGCTGTCTTAATTCAATTTTTCCCGATAAAATGCTCGGTCTTTCTCTGCGATTCCCAGAATGTCCATTGCCTTATCCACCGAAACATTCAGATTTCGGACAATGTTCAGAATCGCATTCAGCGTTGCATTCTGTGTGCCGATTTCCTCACCGCGCTTCATGCCAGTTTCAATTGCACCTTGGCTTAAGTTGCACATACCAAGCACCTCGCTTTCCAAATGCTGTGTCATCGGAAGATGAAACTCTTCCTGTAAAATCTCTTTTTTCTCTTTTGCCGTGCGTTCATCCGAGAGAAGCACTTCCAGAAATTTCAGAACACCGGTATAGTTTTCCTGTTCCGGTTCTCCCAGACAGATCATGATCGCGCTCAGAAGATCATAATTCTGCACAGGTTCGTCCACTTGACCGACGAGCGGCCTTTGCTGGACGGAATACTGCATGATCGTATTCTGCCGTTCTGCAGGTGGGTTTGTACACACCCAGATCGAATAGACTTTTTTGATTTTGCCATATTCTGAACGGGTAAACTCCACTCCGTGCTGTGCCGAGATCATCCGGCTGCAATAATACAAAGCGCGTTTCAGCAGCGGATACCCAGGATTATATTTATTCTGCGCTTCCAGATTGATGATAAGACCGATCCGGCCATCCCCGGCGGGGGCAGTGGCGTAGAACCGGATATCATACCGCACCGTACCCTCGGTCAGGGTCGCATCCTCGGTATTGCTGCCGTGAATGTTTTTATCTTTGGCTGCGTTTGTATCGTCTGGATTTACCCCGACGGTTCCGATCTGCGGTTCATCCTCAATGTACTGTTCCGCGATCTCCTGTACGGTACAGTTCCGGTATTCTTCCACACAGCCCTGCATGATGGTCGCAAGGATGAGCTTGTTTGCCAGAAGCCGCTTGACCGCTTCGTCATACCGCACTTCGATGCTGGTTCGTTCAATCTGATGCCCCAGATAGCTTTCTTCCTGCATGGCAAGCCCTCCCTTCTTCTGTTTCTATTATAGTGGATTTCAAACCTTCCTGCAAGAGCGAGATTTTTTGCACCAAAACAGGCGGCCATAACCCACCCGGGTCATGGCCGCCTGTTTGCTGTTTCTATGGATTCTGGTTCTATGCAGAGATCTCAGCTGTTGAACATATCCTTCAGCTTCTTGAAGAAGCCCTTGCGCTGCTCATAGTTGTCGTCCTTGAGCGTTCCTTCAAACTTCTTCAGCGCGTCGCGCTGCACCTTATTCAGCTTCTTGGGGATCTCGACTTCGCACTTGACGTACATATCGCCGCGCCCACGGCCGTTCAGGTACTGGATGCCCTTGCCGCGCAGACGGAAGGTCGTGCCGCTCTGGGTGCCCTCGGGAACGGTGTACTCCACCTTGCCGTCGATGGACGGAACGGTGATGTTGTCGCCCAGAACCGCCTGACTGTAGGTGATCGGCACCGTGACCCAGACGTCGTAGCCGTCACGCTGGAACAGCGGATCGGGCCGGACGGTGACCATCACGATGACATCTCCTGCAGGGCCGCCGTTGGTGCCCGCATCGCCCATGCCGCGCAGTGCAAAGCTCTGATCGTCGTCGATGCCCATGGGAATGGACACCTCCAGCGTCTTTTTGGTGGCCGTCTTGCCGCTGCCGTGGCAGACCTTGCAGGGGTTCTTGACCAGCTTGCCCTTGCCGCCGCAGCGGGAGCAGGGCTGCTGGGTCTGCATCACGCCAAAGGGCGTGCGCTGCTGGCGGATGACATAGCCGCGGCCGCCGCAATCCGGGCAGGTCTCCGGGCTGGTGCCTGCTGCGCAGCCGCTGCCGTGGCACTCGCTGCACTCCTGCTGGCGGGTAATGGTGATGTTCTTCTTGCAGCCATGCACGGCCTCGTCAAAGGACAGGGTGATCCGGACCCGGATATCCTGTCCTTTGCGGGGTGCGTTGGGGTTCGACTGGCGGGATGCACCGCCAAAGCCGCCGAAGCCGCCGCCAAAGATATCGCCAAAGATGTCGCCGAGGTCTACCCCGTCGCCGCCAAAGCCACCGAAACCGCCTGCTCCGCCGCCGTTCTGGGCTGCATAGCTGGGGTCAACGCCCGCAAAGCCGTACTGATCGTAGAGCTGACGTTTCTTGGGATCCGACAGGATCTCGTTGGCCTCGTTGATCTCCTTGAACTTTTCCTCGGCAGCTTTGTCGCCGGGGTTGTAGTCCGGGTGGTATTTCATCGCCAGTTTGCGGTAAGCCTTCTTGATCTCCGCATCCGTGGCGGTCTTGGATACCCCCAGCACTTCGTAATAATCACGCTTTTCCTGTGCCATAATCTATCCACTCACCTCTCAGAAACTTGCAACCTCTCGTTTCAGCAGGACACTGCTGTTTTGTTTGCTGAGAGGTTAAACCAGCAAAGGCCGCCCCGGAAAAATCGGAGCGGCTTTTGCTCTATGCGCGTGTACCCGCCGGTCGGTCGGGGATCACGCCGCTTGTGTCAAAGCTTAGACTTCCTTGAAGTCTGCGTCCACCACGCCGTCATCGTTGGGCTTCTGCTGGTTGTTGGTACCTGCATCGGGGCCGGGCTGTGCACCTGCGGCCTGCTGTGCGGCGGCAGCTGCCTGATACATCTTCTCAAAGACGTGGCTCAGTGCATCCTGCTTTGCCTTGATGTCGTCGATGGAGCCGGACTGCACCGCGGTCTTGAGGTCGGCCAGCTTTGCCTCAGCCTCGCTCTTGACGTCGGCGGGCATCTTGTCGCCGTTCTCCTTCAGCATCTTCTCGGTCTGGAAGACCATCTGGTCGGCACCGTTGCGGATATCGACCTCTTCACGCTTCTTCTTATCGTCGGCAGCAAACTGCTCAGCTTCCTTGACAGCCTTGTCGATGTCCTCCTTGGACATGTTGGTGGAAGCAGTGATGGTGATGTTCTGCTCCTTGCCGGTGCCCAGATCCTTTGCGCTGACCTTCACGATGCCGTTGGCGTCGATATCGAAGGTGACTTCGATCTGAGGCACACCACGGGGAGCCGGAGCAATGCCGTCCAGATGGAAGACGCCGAGGCTCTTGTTGTCGCGTGCAAACTCACGCTCGCCCTGCAGAACATTGATCTCGACCGAGGGCTGGTTGTCCGCAGCGGTGGAGAAGACCTGGCTCTTGTGGGTCGGAATGGTGGTGTTGCGCTCGATGATCTTGGTGCAGACGCCGCCCAGAGTCTCAATGCCGAGGCTCAGCGGGGTGACATCCAGCAGCAGCAGACCCTTGACGTCGCCCTGCAGGACGCCGCCCTGAATGGCAGCACCGACAGCCACGCACTCATCGGGGTTGATGCCCTTGAAGGGCTCGCAGTTCAGCTCCTTCTTCACGGCGTCGTAAACAGCGGGGATACGGGTGGAGCCGCCGACCATCAGGACCTTCTTCAGGTCAGAAGCACGCAGGCCTGCATCCTGCAGAGCCTTGCGGACGGGGGTCATGGTGCGATCGACCAGATCCGCGGTCAGCTCGTTGAACTTTGCACGGGTCAGGGTCATATCCAGATGCTTGGGGCCGGTCGCATCGGCGGTGATGAAGGGCAGGTTGATCTGGGTGCTCATGGCACTGGACAGCTCGATCTTGGCCTTCTCAGCAGCTTCCTTCAGACGCTGGGCAGCCATCTTGTCCTTGCGCAGGTCGATGCCGTTCTCGGTCTGGAAGGCGTCTGCCATCCAGTTGATGATCCGCTCATCGAAGTCGTCGCCGCCCAGATGGGTATCGCCGTTGGTGGCCAGAACCTCGGTCACGCCGTCGCCCATCTCGATGATGGAGACATCGAAGGTGCCGCCGCCCAGATCGTAGACCATGATCTTCTGGTCTTCTTCCTTATCAATGCCGTATGCCAGAGAAGCGGCCGTCGGCTCGTTGATGATACGCTTGACGTTCAGGCCGGCGATGGTGCCTGCGTCCTTGGTGGCCTGACGCTGGCTGTCGTTGAAGTAAGCGGGAACGGTGATGACGGCCTCGGTGACCGGCTCGCCCAGATAAGCCTCGGCGTCTGCCTTCAGCTTCTGCAGGATCATGGCACTGACCTGCTGCGGGGTGTACTCCTTGCCGTTCAGGGTCACCTTGTGGTCGGTGCCCATCTGACGCTTGATGGAAGAAACCGTGTTCTCCGGGTTGGTGATGGCCTGACGCTTTGCGACCTGACCGACCAGACGGTCGCCGGTCTTGGTGAAGCCAACAACGGACGGGGTGGTGCGGGCACCCTCAGAGTTTGCGATAACGACGGGCTCGCCGCCCTCCATAACAGCCACGCAGCTGTTGGTCGTGCCAAGGTCGATACCAATAATCTTACTCATAAATGAAGTCTCCTCTCAAATGTTCTTGTTTATCTCATGCTTTGAGTGAAAAGCGGATGTTTATTGAAACGCCCTTTCGGGCGGGGAACCCTGTTATTCGGCAACCACGACGGTGGCGTGGCGGACGATCTTCTCGCCCAGCTTATAGCCTTTCTGGTAGACGGTCACCACGGTGCCGCTCTCCTGTCCCTCCTGTGCGGGGACCTGCTGTACGGCATTCATGAAGTTGGGATCGAAGGGCTTGCCCAGCGACTCGATCTCTTCCACATGGAGCGTCTCCAGTGCTTTGGCGGCCTTGTCCAGCGTCATGGTCACGCCCTTCTTGTAGTTCTCGTCGGTGGTCGGCGCATTGGCGGCCATCTCGAGGGTATCCAGAATGGGGATGATCTGATTCACGGCAAAGGACACGCCGTCGTTGAACTTCTGGTCGGCTTCGCGGGTGGAACGCTTGCGGTAGTTCTCGTACTCCGCTGCCATCCGGAGCAGCTGATCCTTGGCCTGCGCCGCATTCTTTTCGGCGGCGTCCAGCTTGGCTTTCACGGCATCCATCTCGCGGGCTTTCTTGTTGAACCAGCCGTCCTTTTTCTTGGCGTCTGCCTTGTCGCCGTCCTCTTCGGGGGCGGCAGCGGGCTCGGCTTCGGCTTCCGGTGCAGCCTGCTGTGCAGCCTTGGTCTCCTCAACGGGAGTCTCTTCGGTCTGCGCAGTCTTCTTTGTTTCTTCGGTCATTCCAGATCCTCCTTATAGATCACAGTCCGCCGGGGTACGGCTGCCTGTGGGGTGTCTTTTCGTTTGCCGCTCATTCCTTCGCCAAGCTGATCGGCAAAGGCGTGAAGCAGCGGCATCAGCTTCTGGAAGGGCATCCGGGTCGGGCCGATCAATGCGATCGAGCCCCACAGCCCGCCGCCGACCAGATAGCGGTCGCTGACGATGCACAGGCCGGGGATCTGCGGCTCAAGATCCTCGCCCAGCAGAATGCTTTCGTTTTGTTCCAGCGGCGGGGCGATGAGCCGTGCGGCCTCTTCCTCGTCGTTGAGGAGGGAGAGGATCGTGCCCACCTTGCCGTCCAGCTGCGGCCAATCCAGCAGATGCTGCTCACCGCCGAGGAAAACATGCGGTGTGGTCGAATCCTGCAGGATCGCGGCTGCCGCGCTGATGACCGGAACCAGCTCCGGGTCGATCTGCGCACACATCTCGGCCAGCAGCCGCGGCGACAGATCCACCGGAGCCACAAAGGTCAGATTCCGGTTGAGCAGTGCCGCCAGTGCTGCGGCGTTCTCCCGCGACAAGCCGGTGCGCACCCGGGCGACCCGGGTCCGGACGTAGCCTGCCGTGGTGACGGCCAGCACCGCTGCCGCGCTCCGGCCGACCTGCACCACCTCATAGTGGGCGATGCAGAGATCCTCGGCACACGGGGTGCTGACTGCGGCGGTGCAGCCGCTGATCTGCGCCAGTGCTTTGGCCACGCCCTGTGCCAGCTTTTCCGGCTCATGGTCGAGGCTTGCGAACACCGCATCCACACGGGCGCGGGTCACGCGGTCCAGCGGCTGGTCATCGGCCAGCAGATGATCGAGATAGTAACGGTAGCCTTTTGCGCTGGGGACCCGGCCTGCGCTGGTGTGGGGCTGCTCCAGCAGCCCGAGCTTGGTCAGCGCAGCCATCTCGTTGCGCAGGGTCGCGCTGGAAACTGCCATATCAAAGTAGTTTGCCAGCACGCTGCTGCCAACCGGCTCCCCCTCGAGGCCATACAGTGCCACGATTGCCTGCAAGACTCGCTGCTTGCGTGCATCCATCGTCATAGCACCTGCCTCCTTTTGGATCTTCTCGTTTGTTTTGGATTCTTTAGCACTCCATCTTCCTGAGTGCTAAGACCATTATAATCAATTTTTCTGCCCTGTCAAGTCCTTTGCGAAAATGTTTTAAAAGATTCATAAATTGGTCATAACCCACGAAAAACGAAAGCCCTTCCGCACGGAAGGGCTTTCGTTTCTATATAAGGTATCATTCTTCCATCTGCCGCGCCAGAAATGCGGCAGCGACTGCCACGGCTTTCTGCTGGGCGTCGTCGGGCTGGGCGGTGCGGTCGTCGCTCAGCAGCCCCACAGCCCCGGTCACATCGCCCGCCGCGATGATCGGGCAGGCACAGAGCAGCACCCGGGGTGCGTTCTCACACGGGAGCAAAGCCTGCTCGGGCACGCCCTCGCTCTGGTAGGGCTTGCGGCTCTCCATCAGCTTTTCCAGCGGCTGGCTCACGCTCCGGTCGGTCAGATCCCGCCGCCCGCTCCCGGCGGCCACCAAGATCCGATCCCGGTCGGCAACAAAGGCCGTCAGCGCAAAATTTTTGCTCAGCACTTCCACATACTGGGCTGCTACGCCGCCCATCTCGCCCACCGGCGAATACTTTTTAAAGATCACCTCGCCATCGCCGGTGGTGAAGATCTCCAGCGGGTCGCCCCGCCGGATGCGCTGGGTGCGGCGGATCTCCTTGGGGATCACCACCCGCCCCAGCTCGTCGATGCGGCGCACGATTCCGGTTGCTTTCATATCCAGTCTCCTCCTGAAACGCTTGTTTTCCAGATCAAGGGTCGTATGGGTAGTATGTGGAAAATCAGGAGGTTTATGCTTGCTCAATTTTTTCGGACATATCCCGTCGTCCGGCCTGCGCCTACTTTTTCGAGATATCCTTCCTTCACCAGCTCTGTCAGTGTCCGCTCTACCGTTACTTTACTGATGTCCGGGCACTGTTCCATGATCTCTTTTTTGGTGATCTTCCCAAGTTTCCGGTCGATCAGTTCCCGGATCCGCTCCGGCTTCGACAGTTTCCGATACTTGAGATGATCGACACGCTCTTCAAATTCGTTGCAGGCACGAGAGATAATCGCCAGATAGTACCCCACAAACGGCTTATAGTCGTTCTGATTGTCGTGCCACCCGATCGAACTGGCCTGCAATGCTTCATAGTACGTTTCTTTCGTTTTTTCGATCAGCATTTCAATGCTGACGTACTTTCCCATCAAATAACCTGCCCTGTACAGCAAAAGCAGGGTCAGCAGACGACTCATACGTCCGTTCCCGTCCAAAAATGGATGGATACAGAGAAAATCCAGAATAAACATCGGGATCAGCAAAAGTTTATCGGCGGTTTCCTCGTTCCATGCTTTCTGGAAATTTTCGCATAGCCGGTCTACCGCTTCCGGCGTCTGATAGGCCGGAACCGGAACAAACCGCGCTCGCTGGTGTCCTTCGGCGTCCGTTTCTGCAATAATATTATCCGCCACTTTATAATTTCCGCCGATTCCGCCCTTCGAGTAGGAATAAAGGTCTCTGTGAAGCTGCAACAAGATGCTTGGACGCGGCGTGATGTATTCATAACTTTCATGGATCTCGGCCAGCACTTCCCGGTATCCCGCAATCTCTTCTTCAGACCGGTTGCGCGGTTCCGCTTTCTGTCGGACAAGTTCTTCCAGCCGCTTATCGCTGGTATAGATGCCTTCGATCCGGTTGGATGCACCTGTACTCTGAATCATCGCAACTTCCAGAAGCATTTTCAGTTCGTCTTTGTTTGCCTCCAGAAACAGCTCTTGCCGACCCTTATGTTCATGGATCGCCGCCAGCATTTGAACGATCTCTGGTGTCAGAAGCTTTCGGGGTTCCTGTTCATAATCAAAATCTCGCATAACGGTTCTCCTTCATTTTCGTTTTATCACCATCATTTTACCCGAAAATGACGGAGATTTCAAGAAGATGATGGAGATTGCCTATCCATAAAAACACCGGAGCCGTCGTTTTCGACGCACTCCGGTGCTTCGTTTCTGCGTTTTATCTTCCCGCGTGATTTTTTTCCTTATCCTCGTACATCCGCTGGTCGGCAAGGACACGGATCTCCTCGGTGCTGTGGCTCTCGTCGGGGTAGACCGCACAGCCGCAGCTGGTGCCGACGGTCAGGATCACGCCGTCGATGACGATGGGCGCACGCACCACACTGCGGATCTTCTCGATCCGCGCCATCCGCAGCGGCTCATCCATGCTGCCGTTGGCCACCAACGCAAACTCGTCGCCGCCGATCCGGAAGGCATAGTCGCTGCTGCGGATGCAGCCCAGCAGCCGCCGGGAAACTTCCTGCAGCAGCTTGTCGCCCATATCGTGGCCGTAGGTATCGTTGATGGGCTTGAAGCGGTCAAGGTCGAGGTAGAACAGCACAAACGGCTGCTGCCGCTCCTCTTTGATGTGGAGCACCCGGCTGAAGAACCGGCCGTTGAACAGCCCCGTCAGGCTGTCGGTGTTGGCGAGATTTTCCAGCTCATGCTGGCGGCCCATATCCTGCGAGATGAACATGATCCGCGACAGAACGCCCTTTTCCCAAGACAGCGGGATGATGTACAGCATCAGATACGCGCTCTTATCCCGGCTGCAATACTCGTACCGGAGCATATCGTCCTTGTCGTTCAGGTTGCTGCGTATGGATTCCGGGGACAGCAGCTGGCTGAACTTGACCTCTTCGCCCTCGGCCAAGACGATATACCGGTCGTTCATATACTGGACCAGTTCGGTATAGGATCCGGTCTCCTTGTAAAGCGGCGAGCCTTTCCGCTCATGGTATTCAAACTGGTCGTGTGTCAGATCACAGATGGAAAAGCGGTCGGCCACCCGGCTGATGCCGTGGAACAGCTGGCTGGCCAGCTCCTTTTGATGCGCCAGCATCTTCCGCTCCTCTTCTTCCCGCTTCAGCTTCCGCTCCGATTCCTCGATCATTACCAGAACCACGACAATCAAAATGCAGACCGTCTGCATCACCAGCATCCAAATGGTGACCGCCTGAACATTCCGCATCCCGGATTCCGCTTCGCTGCGATCCACGATGCCGACGAGCGTCATCCCTTCCAGACTGGAAGGCTGGTAGACAAGGTAGTATTTTTTTCCACTGTAGCGGAACATCATGCTGCCCGTGCCGCCTTGTGCTACCTTCTCGCGCACCTGCTCCAAATCCGCTTCGCGCACCGTGGCATTTTCGCGCACATAATCGAAGAGATTGTCAACCCTTTGCTGGATCTCCGTTTTGGGTTCGGTGGACATCAGCACCGTGCCGTCCGGGTAGACCACATAGCTGTCGCTCTGGTCGTTGTAGGCTCCGCCGCCGATCATCTTTTCCAGCACATTGCTGTCGTAGCTGACCGCAAGCCCCGTGTAGGTCACACCGTCCAGCACGATCGGCTCGGTCGGCACCGCAAACACCACTTTCTGCACGCCGCTGGTCGCCGTATAGCTCGAAACCACCGGCGCATTCTCTTGATACAGCCGCTGAAACGCCTTCCGGACATGGTCGCCCTCTCCCTGACGGCCATCCACGGTCCAGTATTCGCCCGCTTCATTGAGCATATAGAAATCGCTGTAATTCCACGTCTCTTTCTCTGCGTCAAAATCCCGCCATGCGACCGCCTGCGTATCCAGATCCGTGACCTCCCGGAGATAGCTGCTCCAGTCCGACAGAACGTTCCAGTTCCGCTGGGCGAACATCACAATGGTCTTATCCACCTGTTCGTAGGTTTCCAGCAGGTTTTCGGTGCTCTCATAGTAGATCTGCCGCTGGATGTAATCGCTGTATCCCACCAGACAGCCGATGACCAGCGCGGCCAGAACGCCCATCGCCGCCCAGAATTTCCACTTCTTCGTCATACCGTCCCCCCTTTCCGGCAAAAAAATCCACCCTCTCACGTTTCGGTCGCTTTGCTCTCACTTTGAGTTTACCCAGAAATTTCCACGTCGTCAAGCATTTTTTGATAAATTTTGCCTTTTAATTTGTGTTACCCCCCCCCCCGGCGTTTTTTTCGACCGTTCCACGTTGGATTTTTCGTTGGTCTTTTTATGTTTGGTGATATTTCATTGCGTACCGGCATGGGATATGCTACAATCATTTCATCCTGAATGACAAAACGCTCCGCCAAAAAGCGGAGCCTCCCAGAAAGGCCGGTATGATATGCAGCAAATTCTCGTGTTGGGCGGCGGAGCCGCAGGTCTTGCGGCGGCATTGTCGGCCGCCCAGTCTCTCCGCCCGGGGAGCGGCAGAGTCCTCCTTCTCGAGCGGAACCCGAAACTGGGCAAGAAGCTTCTCGCCACTGGAAACGGCCGCTGCAATCTGGACAACACCGCCATTGCACCGGAGCGGTATTTCACGGCTTCGGCGGCGGCTCTGCGCCCGCTGCTGGACGCGGTCAACACCGCCGACCCGCTGGGCTGGTTCGGCTCGCTGGGGCTTTACACCCGCACCGATGAGGCCGGGCGGGTATACCCCTATTCCAATCAGGCGGCCGATGTTCTCGCGCTGCTGGAACATCATCTGGACAAGTGCGGCGTCGAACTGCGGCTGGGCTGCACCGTCCGCTCCCTCGCCCAGACCCGCGGCGGCTATGCCGTCCAGTATGCCGACGCCGCCGGGCAGACCCAGACCCTGCGGGCTTCCTCTGTGATCTGCGCCATGGGCGGCGAGGCCGGCCCGCAGTTCGGCACCGACGGGTTCGGCACCCGGTTTGCGGCGCAGTGCGGCGGCAGGCTGGAACCGCTTTACCCCTGCCTGACCGCGCTGCAGACCGCCCGACCCGCCAAATCGCTGGCGGGCATCCGCGCCAAAGCCGCCGCCACCCTGCTGGATGGGAACCGCCCGCTGGCGCAGGAGGTCGGCGAAGTGCAGTTTACCGACTACGGGCTTTCCGGCATCTGCATCATGCAGCTGTCCGGCCTGCTGGCTCCGAAGCGCGGCCCCAAGCAGCCCGCTGTGGAGCTGGATCTCTTTCCCGCCCTCCCCGAGGCCGCGCTGACCCGCCTCTTTGCCGCCCGCCCTGCCGCCCTGCCCGGGAACACCCCGGCCGATTTCTGGCTGGGGCTGCTCCCGCCCAAGCTGGGGCGGGTGCTCTGGGCGGCGGCGCAGCTGCCGGACGGCCCGCTGTCCGCGCTGTCGGCTTCCCATTGGCAGAAGCTGGCGCACACCGCCAAGCATTGGCGGTTCGAGGGGCTGACCCCCTGCGGCTGGAAGCAGGCACAGACCACCGGCGGCGGCCTGTGCCTGACGGAATTGGAGCCGAGCTTCCAGTTCAAGGGCTGCCCGGGCGTCTACTTTGTGGGCGAAACGCTGGACTGCGCCGGTGCCTGCGGCGGCTTCAACCTTCATTGGGCCTTCGGCTCCGGCCTTGTCGCCGGGCGGGATGCCGCAAAACGGATCCGATAAAAAAGGTCTCTGCGCCGATCCAGCGCAGAGACCTTTTTTATGCTTATTGGGGGTGGAATTCTGTTACCATGCAAAGGCGACCGAATCCATATCCTCGGTCTTTTCCATCAGACCGAGCCGGCTCTCGATAAAGTTGACCGCCATATCCGGCCACTGGGCGATCTGAGTGTAGGCATTGACATAGCCCTTGGTTCCGGTGCCGAGACCCACGCCGTGGGGCGCATCCGGAGCCAGATAGAAGCTGAACTCCGGGAAGATCTTGGCGCACTCCGGAACATTCGGCAGAATGATGCTGGTCAGCGAGTCCTTCTGTCCGACCACTCCGAAAACCGCCGGGAGATTCGGGTTCTTGGTGTAATCCAGCTGCCCCGGGAACAGACCGTAGACCGGAACGGCCACACTCAGGTCTGCACTCTCGTGATCCACTGCATCACAGACATAATCCGGATAGACCTTGTCCGGCGTATTCTCGGTGCCAAACTGATTTCCGATCACCTGCATGATGTTGTAACCGCCTGCCGAGAAGCCCACGGCGATCATCACATCCGTCTTTGCGATCTTCTTGGCCTCCGCATTGTGGCGGATATAGCGGATGGCGCGTGCCAGATCCAGCTGCTGGTCCACATCTGCATAGGGGTTGACCCGACGCTGCACCACAAAGGCATTGTAGCCCTGCTTGTTGAAGTACTCGGCCACGGGATAGCCCTCCACCACGTTGTTGCGGTGGGTGCTGCCGCCGCCTGCAACGACGACCACATTGCCCTTGACCTTGTTCTGGTTGCGCAGCAGGTAGGGGTTCAGGAAGGGGCGGAAGCCCTCGTTGTCGTAGCTGATCTCCCAGCCCTCGGTGGGCAGCGGCGTTTCCACGGCCATCTGGTCGCCCCAGATCTCCCAGACGGTGCTCTTGGGATCCTTGATCTGGCGCAGTGCCTGCCGTGCCTTGGTCAGTGCAACGCACATCTCATAGTGGGAGGCATTGATGCCGGGTGCGGCTGCGCCGTCCACCTTTTCGTACTGGGCGCGGGACAGTTTGTGGAACAGGACATAGAACTTGTCAAAATCGCCCTTGAAGGCGGCGGGGTAGAACGCCACCTCGCGGGAAGCTTTCAGCTCCTGCGCCACCATCGCCTGCACTTCGGCGTCGGTGTGGACGTCGTTGGTCTCGGCAAAGGATGCCGGTGCGATCCCGGCCGCCACGCCGACCGACACGGCAGATGCTGCGGAAAGCTTCATAAATTCTCTTCTGTTCATGGCAGATTCTCCTTTCATCGACCCTTCGGCGGCGATCCGGTGCAATGGATGCCGCCCCGGGGTTTTGCAGCAAACACCCTGCTGCCGGGGTCTTCATCGTGAAAATCATACCATTTATTTTGCGCTCTGTAAACAGTTTTTGGTTTTTTCAGCAAAAGTGATATACTAATATGCCAGCTGTTGTGGATTTTCACAACAGCAACGGCAGCAAAAAGAGGGATCGCACGATCTTCGGTGCGATCCCCCGGGATGCCGGTGTTTATTCGTTGGCGGCGTGATCCAGCAGCGACTCTTCGGCCTCCTCCTGATATTCCTCAAAGGCCGAACACATCGGTTTGACGTCGATGCCGCGGAACTTGCGGTCGGTGTAGTTCTTGGTGATCTTGGCCACCGTTCCGGAGAGGCTGAGCACGCCGATCAGGTTGGGGATCATCATCAGGCCGTTGAAGGTATCCGACAGATCCCATGCAAGACCCAGCTTCATGGTCGCACCCACGACCACCACCAGAACGAACGCCATCTTGTAGCCTATGCTGGCCTTGGTGCCAAAGAGGTACTCAAACGCCTTGGTTCCGTAGTGGCTCCAGCCCAGAACCGTGGAATACGCAAACAGCAGGATCGAGACAGCGATGAACTTGGGGCCAAGGCCGCCGAACACGGCGGCAAACGCTTCGCCCACCAGTGCGCTGCCCTGCACGCCGGTCAGCATCCTGCCGGTGTCCAGATCCACAAGGCCGGTGGTCAGGATGACGAGGGCGGTCAGGGTGCAGACCACGATGGTGTCCGCAAAGACCTCGAAAATGCCCCACATTCCCTGCTGGACCGGCTCCTTGACGTTGGACGAGGAGTGGACCATGACCGATGAGCCGAGACCGGCTTCATTGGAGAACGCGCCCCGCTTGAAGCCCCATGTGATGGCGGCGTTCACACCGTAGCCCAGCACACCGCCGCCCGCGGCCTTGAAGCCAAATGCCCCTTTGAAGATGGAGGCGATCGCCGCCGGAACCATGGTGATATGGGTACCGACCACCACCAGCGCACCGATGACATAAAACACCGCCATAAAGGGCACGACCTTCTCGGTGACGGCGGCCACCCGCTTCAGACCGCCCAGAATGACCAGCGCGGAGAGTACCGCCAGCACGATGCCGGTGACCAGCGTCGGAACCTGAAAGGCCGATTCCATGTTGCCTGCGATGGAGTTGATCTGGCTCATGTTGCCGATGCCGAAGGACGCCAGCACGCAGAAGCAGGAGAACAAGACCGCCAGCGTCCGGCCAAGAGCCTTGCATCCCTTTTTGCCGCCCAGACCGTCGGCAAGGTAGTACATCGCACCGCCGGACCACTCGCCTGCTTCGTTCTTCCGGCGGTAAAAGATGCCCAGAACGTTCTCGGAATAGTTGGTCATCATGCCCAGCAGTGCCATGACCCACATCCAGAAGATGGCACCCGGGCCGCCGCTGATGATGGCGGTCGCAATGCCCACGATGTTGCCGGTGCCGATGGTCGCGGCCAGTGCCGTGCAGAGGCTCTGGAACTGGCTGATGGCCTTATCCTCCCGATCTGTGTGGGCGGTGATGTGCTTATCCGCAAAGATGGCACCGATGGTGTTCTTCATCCAGTACCGGAAATGTCGGAACTGAAACAGCCCGGTGCGGGTGGTCATGATAAGTCCTGCGCAGAACAGCAGTGCCAGACCGATGGGTCCCCAAACGACCCCATTGACGGCACTGTTGATGCTTGTGATCCGTTCGAGCATAAGCAGCTTCCCCCTTTGACGCTGAAAAAAATGCGGGCAGAACCATTTTCTAGGCTCTGCCCGCATTGCAACTTCTCTCGACCGCACCCCAATGCGCAGTCCACCGCAGGCAGACACCCCATTGTGTGCAAAAACCGTTCTCCCATCCGATACAGATATCGTTTATCTGTGCGTGATGGAAATACTTTACCATACCTTTACCGTCTTGGCAAGGGGCTCAGTGCATTTTATGCCCAGCTTTCATCTGTGATTCCCGCAGATGAATTTTGTTTTTGTATGACTTTTTGGTATAGATCCGCCCCTTTCCGGCAAAGACTCTTCTCAACTGCATCCCGAGAGGAGGAACCGCCATGCACAGCGGATGGAAACCTTTCTGGGCGGCCTTGGGTGCCGCCCTGCTGGTGCTGCTTCCCTTGGTGGGCGGCACCGTACTGCTGACGCGGCACGCGGCACGCACTCGCCTTCAGACCGCCGAATCCCAAAGCGGCGTGCCCATCGCGCTGCCCAAGGATACCGACCGGATGACCCTGCTGGTCTGCATCGCCGACGAACCGCCGGGCTTTGTCCTGCTTTATCTCAACGCCGTGCAGAACTGCCTCGACCTGCTGACCCTGCCCGCCGAGACCTGCGTGGCCTTCGGCGGGCAGGACGTCTCCCTCGCCCGGTGCTATGCCGCCGCAGGCCCGGCCCGCTGCCGGGAAGCCCTGCGCACGCCCCTCTCCCTGCCCGAGGACACCCGCTATCTGGCTCTGTCGCCCGCCCTGCTCCGGACGCTGACCGGGCGGTACGGCAGTTTCCGGGTCGGGTTCTCGGGCGCGCTGACCCCGGCTGAGCAGGCTCTCTGCGGCCGCACCAACACCATCGAGGGCTTGTCTGCCGCCGAAGCGGAAGCCTTCCTCTCCAGCCTGCCACAGACCATCCCGCCGGAACACCGGGCAGCGGCGCGCGCCGTGGTCTGGGATGCGTTTTTCCGCCAGAACCGGGAGCTTCTGCCCGCCGCCCTGCCGCAGGCTCTGCGGGAAAACAGCACCGCCCTGCTCACCGACCTGACCGCGCAGGACTACTACCGGCTCGAAACGATCCTTGAATTCCTCGCCAACAACACAGCCCCCGTCCAGTCGGATGCGCTGCCCGGCACATGGGAGCCCGGCACCGGCCTCTACCGGCTCAACGACGACTCCCGGGCGGCTGTGCAGACCTTTTTCAACGTCTCGCCCACCCGCGGGCAGGCGTCATCGGCCAGCGAGCCGTAACCCAGCACCAGCGTGCCCGAGGGATCGTTTCCGCCGCCGGTCAGGTCGTAATCGCTCAGCAGGCTCAGCCGGACGCCCTGCTGCTCCGCGGCGGCACGGAGCGCAGCATCGGGCGGCGGGTCGGTCAGTTTGGCCAGCAGATGCAGCCCGGTGTGCAGCCCGGTCAGCGTCAGCTCCCCGGCGGGGAACGCCTGCCGCAGTGCCGCCGCCAGCGCATCCCGCCGGGCTTTGTAGGCCACCCGTTCCCGCGCCAGATGCCGGGTAAAATACCCCTCGGTGATGAACCGCGCCAGCGTCTGCTGCTCGAACCGCCCCACCGTGCTGGAATACAGGCGGTACGCGGACCGCCATGCCGGAAGCAGATGCTCCGGCAGCACCATATAGGCGATACGGATGCTGGGCGCAAGGCTCCGGGAGCAGGTGGAAAGGTAGACCACCGGCCCGTCGGCTCCTGCCATCCCCTGCAGGCTCGGCAGGGGGCGGGTGTCGAACCGGAACTCCGAATCGTAATCGTCCTCGATGATGTACCGCTGACCCGGCTTCCGGGATGCCCAGTGGAGCAGCTCCGCCCGCCGACCCGCCGGCATGGTAACCCCCGTTGGGAACTGGTGGCTGGGTGTGACGTAACAGACCGCCGCACCGGATCGCGCCAAGGCCTCGATGGACAGCCCATCCGCATCCACCGGCAGGCAGCAGCAGGTCACGCCGTTGTTTTCCAGCACCTGCTTGGCACGGGGGTAGCCCGGGTTCTCCACGGCTGCCATGCCCGGCAGCAGCGGAGCCAGCAGCCCCAGCAGGTATTCCAGCCCGGCTCCCACCACGATCTGATCCGCACCGCACTGGACGCCCCGGTATTCCTCCAGATACTCCGCCAATGCCTGCCGCAGTTCGGGGTCGCCCTGCGCGTCGCCGTGGGTCAGCAGCTCGGGCGAGGAATACAGCAGTTCCTTCTGGAGCCGCGCCCACGTCCGGAACGGAAACAGCCCCGGATCCACCCCCCGGGTGGAGAGGTCGAACCGCACCGGCCGCGCAGCCGGTTCCGGAGCCGCTGCGGTCAGCAGCTCCGGCTTGGCCAAAGGCGGCTCCGGATGGGTGGGCAGAGCCAGATATTCCTGTACATAAAAGCCGCTCCGCTCCCGGGATGCAAGGTAGCCCTCCGCCGTCAGGATCTGGTACGCCGCGTCCACCGTGTTGACCGACACCGACAGTTCTGCCGCCAGCCGCCGCTTGCCGGGCATCCGGGTACCGGCGGCAATGGCACCGGTGCGCATCTCCTCGGCCAGACTTTTGTAGAGCTGTTCGTACAGCGGCACCGCCGACGCCGCGTCCAAGGCTGTCGTCAAATGAAACATAAAACCCCTCCTGCTTTTGGATGCTCCTCCAAACTGACCCCATAAAAAAACTTTATTCTGGGTATTTTCATGGTGTCAGTTCTGCGTATAATAGGAGCATACCCGCTGGCCGGAAAAAAGTCAATCGGTTTTGTGGGTTTTTGTGAAATTGGAGGGAAAAATCATGTCATCTACCGCCATGTGGCTGCTGCTCGCAGTCGTTGTCATCGTCATCGTTTTTGCCAGTGTGCTGTACAAGCGCACCTTTACCGTCCACGAGCTGGCTCTGACCGGCGTGATGGCCGCGCTGAGCCTGATCGCCTACCTGTTCTTCCGGGTACCGTTCTACGGCGGCTCCTCGTTCCACCTCGGCAACACCTTTACCGCGCTGACCGCCCTGCTGCTGGACGGCGTATCCGGCGGTCTGGCGGGTGCCATCGGTCTGGCTCTGGCCGACATTCTGGCCGGTGACCCGGGCTATGCCGTGACCACCTTTGTGCTGAAGTTCCTCATCGGCATCACCTGCGGTGCCGTCGCCCACAAGGTCTTCAAACTCCGTGATCTTGACCGCCACAGCTCCGGCTACCTGCTCAAGGTCACCGCTGCGGGTGCCTCCGGCCTGCTGTTGAATGTCTTCACCGACCCGTTCCTCGGCTATTTCCGCAACGTGTACATTTTTGGGCAGGAGTACACCATCGCTAAGGCTCTGACCAAGATCACCGGCGGCGTCACCTTCGTCAACAGCGTCGCGTCCACGGTCTGCGTCGTCCTGCTGTATCTGGCACTCCGCCCCGCCCTCGAGCGCGCCAACCTGCTGCCCAAGGGCGAAAAGAAACAACAATCTACCGTCTCTTTCTGATACACACAACAGCACAAAGGGCTGGGATCGAACGATCCCAGCCCTTTGTGCGTTTTCACATTTGTATTTATCGTGCGATTCTGCTATAATAATAGTACGAAATGAAGGGAGGTTTCGTCCATGTCGATCACCGCCACCGAACTCAAGAACAATCTCGGGAAATACCTGCTTCTGGCCGCCACCGAAGAGGTGTATATCACCCGCAACGGAAAGACCATTGCCAAGCTCACCTCTCCTTACCAGAACAAACTGGACACGGTCGAATCTCTGTTCGGCAGTGTTCCGGCCACGATGACCTTGGAGGAAGCACGCGAAGAGCGGCTGAATGCTGTATGAACGTGCTGCTGGACACCTGCATCGTGATGGATTTTCTGCAGAACCGGGAACCCTTTTCTCTCGCGGCCAAAAGCATCTTCCGTGCCGCCGCGACCGATTGGTTCACCGGCTACATCACAGCCAAATCCGCTTCCGACATCTACTATCTGACCCACCGCTGTACCCACAGCGACAAAGAGAGCCGGGAAAAACTCAATCAGCTGCTCACCATCCTCGGTCTGCTCGATACGACCAGTGACGATGTTTTCCACGCGATTTCTTCCCCCGTATCGGATTTCGAGGATGCTATCATGATCGAAACGGCTCAGCGCAGCCGGATGGACTGCATCATCACCCGCAACACCAAAGATTACGCCAAGGCGTCGCTTCCCGTTTACACGCCAGATGAATTTCTGACCCGTCTGGAAGCGTCTTCCTGAGCAAAAAACGCAGAGTCAACCAAAAGGACTCTGCGTTTTTCTTTTACTCTTTTTCAAACACCAGAAAACGGAAATCAATGGTCGTCGTCAGCTCCGGCAGTGCGGCAAGGCGGGCGGCTCCATCGCGGGGTGTTTTCCAGTAGTAGGGCGTCATGGCGAACAGTGCTTCCAGCTGCTGCGCCGGAACGGTGATCTCGCCCGAGACTTCCCGCTCCCCGAGGGAGCGGAATCCCTCGTAGGCGATCTTTTGCACCGGATTCCGATAGGGCTTTTCGTACAGGACGGCCTTCATCTGATAGAGGTGGTCGGCTCCCGGCACGACATAGACCATCCGTCCGCCCGGGCGCAGGACCCGCAGAAACTCTTCCCGCGCAAGGGGCGAGAAACAGTTGAGCAGCAGGTTGGCCCACCCCGTCCGGATCGGCTGGGAAAAGCTGGACGCCACGGCATATTCGGCCTGCGGCAACGCTTTTGCCGCCAGCCGGACGGCCGGTTTTGCGATGTCGAACCCGGCCAGCTCCAGCGGCTTTTCTGCCGCCGCGAAGCGTTGCGCGATGCAGCGGTCGTACCAGCCTTCACCGCAGCCTGCATCCAGCAGACGGAGCGGCTGCGCAGGTTCCGGCTGGCCGTATTCGAGACACAACTCCCCCAATGCCTGCCCAAAAATGCCATAGTACCCGGCGTTCAGGAAGGCGCGGCGTGCCGCGACCATCTCCTTGCCGTCGCCGGGAGCCTTGGTGCGCATCTTCTGCACCGGCAGCAGGTGCCAGTAGCCCTCCTTGGCGCGGTCAAAGCTGTGTCCGGCGGCACATTTCAGGGTCATTTCCCCCGCCAGCGGTTTCCCGCACAGGGGGCACTGCCACGGCAGCGGTCTGGGCTCTTTCATCAGATCTCCTCGCTGTGATCTTCAATGGGGGCGGTCGCACCGCCGTGCGCCGACATATATTCCTCAAAATTGCTGAACTTCTGCTGCGGCGGACGGCGGCTGATCAGCACCAGACCCGGATCTTCGTCCTTGGCGGCGGCACTGCGGCCGCGGCTGCGGGTGCCCGGCTGCTCCGGCTTCCGGGGGGCACGGCCCGCGCCCAGCGGGGCAGCGTTGCTGTTCCGGCGGTTCTGGGGATTGTTGGCGTTGTTCGGGGTATTCTGCACCGGCTTTGCTTCCGCTGCCCCTGCGCGGCTGCGGCCGGCGTTCCGCGCCGGGCGGTCGTTCTTGGGCTGCGCTGCACGGCTGCTGTTCCGGTCACTGCGGGTCGTCTGGCCGTTGTTCGGGGCATTGGTGCCCTGCTGCGCATTGCGGGCCGTCTTGATCTGCGGCGTCGGCTGGGGTGCCGGTGCTTTCTTGGCCGGGCGAAGCGGCGTCGCCTCCGGTGCGCTCACAAAGTGCGGGTCAAATTTCGGCTGCGCATTGCTGCTGCGGTTTGCCGCCGGTGCTGCATTGTTGTTCTCGCGGCGGGGGCGGTTATTGGAACGGCGGTTCTCATTGCGTCCGCCGGGTGTGCGCTTCTGGTTCTCATCCATGGGTTGTTCCTCTTTTATTACGGATTTGGGCTGTTTTACGGGCTTCTCGGCCTTTTTTGCCGGAACCGCTGCGGGAGCCTTGGCCGCTTTGGGTTCTGTTTTCACCGCCGGTGCTTCGGCCTGCTTTTCCGGAGCGTTTGCCTCCGCTTTGGGCTTGCGGCCCCGCACGGGAGGCTCTTTTTTGGCCGGAGCGGGCACGCCATCCCACGGGTGGCCGCTCACCACCGGGATCTTCCGGCGGTTCAGCTTCTCGATGCCCGCCAGATATTCCTGCTCCTCCGGGGCGCAGAAGCTGACGGCGGTGCCGTCGGCACCGGCACGGGCCGTGCGGCCGATGCGGTGTACATAGGTTTCCGGCACCTCGGGCAGGTCGTAGTTGAACACATGAGACAGCTCGCTGATGTCGATGCCGCGGGCGGCGATATCGGTCGCCACCAGCACCTTGGTCTTTCCGGCCTTGAATCCTTCAAGGGCTGCGACGCGGGCACTCTGGCTCTTGTTGCCGTGGATGGCCGCAGCCGGGATGCCCTGCTTGGTCAGGTCGCGGGCGATCTTATCCGCGCCGTGCTTGGTGCGGCTGAACACCAGCGCGTTCTGCACCGGCGGGTTCAGGTTTTTGATGAGCCACGGCAGCAGGAGTTTTTTGTTGCCCTTCTCGACAAAATACAGGCTCTGGTCGATCCGATCCACCGTACTGGACACCGGATCCACCTTGACGAACGCCGGGTCGTGCAGGATGCCGGCAGCCAGCTGCTCGATCTCCTTCGGCATGGTCGCGCTGAACATCAGGTTCTGCCGCTTGGCCGGGAGCTTGGCGATGACCCGCTTCACGTCGTGGACAAAGCCCATATCCAGCATCCGGTCGGCCTCGTCCAGCACAAAGATCTCAATGTTTTCCAGCGCAATGAGCCCCTGCCCGACCAGATCGTTCAGGCGGCCCGGGCAGGCGATCAGGATGTCCACGCCCCGCCGGATGGCCTCGACCTGCGGAGCCTGCCCCACACCGCCGAAGATGACGGTGCTGCGGAGCTTGAGGTACTTGCCGTAAGCGTCAAAGCTCTCGCCGATCTGGAGCGCAAGCTCCCGGGTCGGGGTCAGGATCAGGGCACGGACGGCTCCCTGCTTCCGGGCAGGCCGGGCGGTCAGTCGATCCAGCATCGGCAGCGCGAACGCCGCCGTCTTGCCGGTGCCCGTCTGGGCGCAGCCCATCAGATCCCGCCCTTCCAGCACGGGCGGGATGGCCGATGCCTGAATGGGCGAGGGGGTTTCATAGCCCGCCTCCGCAACAGCACGCAAAAGGGGGGCGGACAGATTCAATTCGTTAAAAGTCATGGTTCTCCTATTATTCTTTGATCTTGCGGCACTCCACATAGTACCGCTTTTCCTCCGCATGACCCATACTGAAGGTCTTGCGCGGGAGCACGCCGCCCAGCACGACGCCCTTAAAGAGGTCGCGCTTCTCAAACGGCGGCAGCAGGAACGCCACGCCGCCCTGTTTGGTCAGGGCACGGACAGCCGGCTCGTCGTGGACATAATCCACCCGGGCCTCCTTGTGACGCTCGAGGAAATGTTCGATGAATTCGTCGATGGTGCCCACGGTCAGCGGGGCAACCGGGTCTTCAAAGCTCAGCACGTTCGAGACGTGCGGGCCGGCCAGCGTAAAGGACTGCTGCTTGGCGTCGCCGAAACAGATCCCGGCCATGTTCGCGTCGCTCCATGTAATGAGGGCCAGCAGCACCGCGCCGCAGTCCACATTGAAGAGGACGCGGTGGATCGGCTCGATCTCAATGGCCGGGGAGTGGACGTTGCAGACCTCTGCGAGGCACCAGCGCGCCGGATGGGTCTGCTGCTGCTCCGGGGTCAGGGTCTTCTTCAGCTCTTCCCAGCAGGCTTTGGCCGAAGCCAGCGAGTGGTTGCCGTCGCCGACCGCCAGCGTCAGGGGCTGTGCCCCCTTTGCCTCGGGGTATTTGGCGTCAAAGGCTTCCTGACTGCCGAGGGCGTTCAGGGCACGGTCGATCTGTTCCAGCAGTGCCGGATCTTCCACGGCCCAGCCCGCAATGTGGCCGCCGCCCAGCATCAGATCGCCCTCGTAGACCTTCCGCAGCGCGTCCTTCTTTGCCCCGATGGGCTCGATGAGGGTGCAGTCCGGGTCGTCGGCCAGCATCATCACATGGGGCGTCTCCAGCGTTGCGCCCCGCCGCACAGCCATCCGGGGCGGGATGCGGGATTCGACGGTACGCTCGCTGGGCCGGACGGCCGGGCGGGTGCCTTTGGCATAACTATATGCTTCCAGATCGATCTTTCCCACAAGACCCTGCCGGATGCGGCCGCTCTGCTCGGTGCGCTCCACATAGACAAAGCCGTCCACCGCACGGGTCAGCACGTTCTGAGCGTAATCCTCCATCGTCTGGTGGATCTTTTCAATGCGGTCATTCACATCGCTGCCCTCAAGATAGACCTCAGGCAGGATGAGATGCAGGGTGCTGGGGCAGTCGGCCGCCGTCTGCGCCGCCTTTTCCCAATAGGCGCGGTCGCTGGTAAACTGATCGCAGGCCACGCATCCCCATTGCTCCAGCGGGATGTTTTCTGCCGGCAGAAGGATGTGAGCAGGTGAAAAGCAGGATGCGTGATTCATAATTGATTCCTCACTTTCAGGATTCCGAAAAAGCCTTATTCAAAATACTGCGCCGCATCATCCCGGATGACAACGTGCTCCACCCCCGAAGCCGCAAGGCTCTGGAGCAGCCCGGCACGGGCGGCCTCGTCCAGCGTGGACTTGGCGGGCACGGTCACCAGCAGGTTCTTCAGCCCCAGCTGCGCCGCCGGTGCGCCCAGCGTGGACGCCGTGTCTGTCACCTGTCCCAGTGCGTAGCCGTACCACAGGGTCACGCCGTCGCCGAAGCGTGCCTGCCATGCGGCGATGTCCGCCGCCAGCTGCCCGGCACGATCCACGCCGTTGGTATTGCCGAAGTCCTGCTTGCCGTTCTGCGCTGCAGGGAACTGCACATTTTCCAGCAGGATCTGATCGAAGCCCGCCGTGTGCAGCTCGTCGATGAGATCGCCGATGTACTGCACCGCCTCCTGCGCGTAGGGGTTCAGCCACGGGTTGCCGCCGGCCGAAGCCTTGTTGTCCAGCCAGAGGTACGCCTGATTGGTGTAGCCGATGGCCATGGTGCGGACGGCGCGGGCACCGGCCGGATCACGGAACGCGGCGAGCTTTGCCACCGGGATCAGACCCTCTTCCTTGAAGATCGCGGCGATCCGGGCCGGATCCACGGTCGCGGCGGCTGCGTTGGCCGCGCCTGCCGCCGTCTGAGACGGGAAGTAGACGGTACCGGCGGTGTCTTTCAGGGTCACCACCGCATAGGCTGCGCCCTGCGCTGCCAGCTGCTGCGCCGCCGCACGGATGCCCTCGTCACTGGTCAGCGCGGAAACATCCGCCTCCGCCCAGCTGCCCGCAACGATGGCGGTGCCCGAAGCGGGTTCCGGCTCTGCCGCCGAGGAAGCCGCCTGTGCGCCGGATGCCGCCTCCGAAGAAGCTGCGCGTGAATCCGCCGCTTCGCTGGACGCCGCACGGGACACGGTGCTGGATGCACTGGACGCCGAGAGATCCCGATTGCGCACCACGGTGTACCAGGTGTGGGTTGCCCAGTCCAGAACATGGGGTGCAGCCACCCATGCAGCCGCCAGCACCGCGATCACCAGCACCGCGATGCCGATCCCCTTTTTGACCCGCATTTCGCGGCTGTAAAAACTCCGCCGGTAGCGTTTCACCTTGGGGCGTTTTTTATAGTGTGCCATAAGTGTTCCACCCTCCCTGTTCCGATCACAGGATCACAGAATGTCCGGTAAAGCCATAGATCGCCAGTGCCAGCACGCCGATGTACACCAGCGTGATGGGCAGGCCGCGGAACGCCGCCGGGATCGCCCGGCTGCGCAGGCGGTTCTTGGCCTCGGTGACCAGCATGACGGCCAGCAGATAGCCCAGCCCGCTGCCGAGGCCGAAGCCCAGCGACTGGCCCAGCGTAAAGCTCTGGGTACGCTCCACCAGCACGGTGCCCAGCACACAGCTGTTCAGCGCAGCCAGCGGCAGGATGCGGATAAGCAGGCCGCTGCGGGGGCCTTTGACCAGCCGCAGCACCAGATACTCAAACAGGCAGACCAGCGCGATGCAGCCCAGATAGACCAGCGGCCGCAGCTGGGCACGGTTTTCCAGCGGGGCGATCCCGCCGCCTGCAAAGAACGCCAGCGGTGCCACCAGCACCTGCGTGACGCAGAGCATCAGCGCGAACCACCCGCTGCTGGTGCGGTCATCGCCGACCAGCTGCACCAGACGGGAAACGCCCAGACCACGGGTGAAGATCGCGTTCTGCGCAAAGATCGCCAGCACTGCATAGCTGAAAAAGAGGCCGACTGCATTCAGAACTTCTCTCATTGCTCGTGCTCTCCCTCCTTCTGCAGGGCGATCAGGTTGACCGCCTCGGTCTTCAGATCCTTCTTATGCCAGTTGGCCATGGCACGCCAGACGGCGCACAGCACCCCCAGCACGATAAAGCCGCCGGCCGGCATGGACGCCATCGGCAGAGGTGCGCGGATGCTCAATGCCACCCCGAAGAGAGAGCCCTGTGCCAGAAACTCCCGCACACAGCCCACCAGCAGCAGGATCAGCGCGTAGCCCACGGTGATCCGCAGACCCTTGGAGATCGCTTTCCGGGGATGCTCCTGTACCCGGCCGAAACGGTAGATCAGCAGCGGCTCGATGGTCAGCAGGGGCAGATAGACGCCCAGACTCAGCAGATCCACCCCAAAGAGGTGGTTCAGTAGCGGATACATCCCCAAATAGACCACCGCGGCACTGCCGCAGTAGATCAGGCCCCGGGGCAGCAGCTTCTTTTCCAGCTCTTCTGCCGCGGGCTGCTCATCCCGCAGGGGAACGGCGCGGCTCAGCAGGCAGGCCAGCAGCCGGGACGGGGTCAGCAGCAGCAAGACCGCCACCGCCAGCATCACGGCATTTTTTCCGCTCGTGGCCAACACCACCAGCGGAGCCAGACCCATGCCCTGCATGACGACCGGGTTGTTCAGGAACACACGGTCATGGTGGGCGTACTTGTCCGGGTTGCGGACGATCTGTTCTGCAATGCTGCGTTTCATTCCGCCGCCTCCTTTCCGTCCTCCGGCGTCCGCCGGAGCAGCTGGTACAGCCGCAGCTCGGTGCGGTCGATCCAGCCGGAAATGCTGTTGACCACCAGCAGCGCAAAGCACACGCCCGTGTCGTACACGCCGAAATACCGGAAGCCCATGGTCATCACGCCCAGCAGCACGCCGTAGAGGATGCGGCCGATCCGGTGGTGGGCGCAGGTATACGGCTCATTGAAGAGGAACACGGCACTGAACAGCATCGCCCCGGTCAGCAGCTCGTTCCGCACGCTGCCCAGACGGGCTGCAAACGTCGTAAAGATGGAGCTGTCCATCAGTCCGGCCTCCCGCGGGAAGAGGAACACGATGAGTGCGCTGGTGATCAGAAAGCTGACCGCCGTGCTCAGGCGGATGTCCTTCTGCCTCCACAGGAAGAAGCCGCAGGCCACGATGATGAGAGCCGCACCGGTGCCCATGGGGGCCGCATACTCGCCCAGCACAAGGCTCATTGCGCTCATGTTCAGCATTCCGCCGCTGCGCAGGGTGTCCGAAACGGAGCTGGACAACGGCACGTCCGATGCATCCCAGAGCGGGATGCGGACGTAGGGCTGGGGATACCGGAACACCTGCTCCGGCCAGGAGACTGCCGCAACGGTATAGCCCACGGCGGCAGGGTTGAAGGGGTAGCTGCCGTATCCACCAAACACCTCTTTGCCGATCAGCACGCCCACCAGCACCGCCGCGATCAGGACATACCAGTCCACCGTGGCGGGCAGCAGCAGCGCGATGACCAGCGCGAAGCTCTCGCTGGAAAAATCCGCCGCCCGATACACTCTCCGGCGCAGCAGGCTGACCAGACGGTCGCACAGGTTGCCGGTGAGCACGGCTGCCGCGCACAGCAGCAGCGGCCGCGCCCCATACAGATAGCAGGCCATACAAAGCAGCGGGATGGCCATGCAGCTCAGATGCCGATAGTAGCCGCCGGTCCGCTCCAGCTCCTTTTCCTGCAGTTCGATGATCGTTTTTTCCATGGCCGCACCCCTCTTACAGAGCGGCCAGACGGCGCACCATCTCCGCCGGTTCGGCTGCGCCAAAGACGGCACTGCCCGCCACCAGAACATCCGCACCGGCCTCGACGCAGCGCGGTGCCGTGTCCGCGTCCACACCGCCATCCACTTCCAGCAGGTAATGCAGACCCCGTTTTTCCCGCTCTGCCTTGAGCCAGCGGAGCTTGTCGAGAGCCGACGGCATAAACTTCTGGCCGCCGAACCCCGGCTCCACGCTCATGACCAGCACCAGATCCAGCTGATCCAGATAGGGGGCCAGTGCCTCGGGCGGGGTATTGGGCTTGATGGTCAGGCCGACCTTGCAGCCCAGAGCCTTGACCCGATCCAGCGTCTGCTGGATGTCATCCTCGCACTCGAGGTGGAAATTGTACAGGGTCGCGCCCGCTTGGATGAACGGCTCGGCATATTCCAGCGGATGCGAGATCATCAGGTGGACGTCGTAGAACGCCTCCGGCAGACCCTTGTGCAGGCTCTTGAGCACCGGCACGCCAAAGCTGATGTTCGGCACAAAGTGGCCGTCCATCACGTCATAATGCAGCATCTTGGCTCCGGCATCCAGCACCATCCGGCAGTCGTCGCCCAGATGGGTAAAGTCGGCGGAAAGAATGGAAGGACTCACAATCGTCATTTTTGTATACTCTCCGTAATTTCAGAAAGATTTTTCACTTATTGTCCCCTTTTTCTCCCCGTTCCGGCACGGTTTTTCCGCCCCGGAGGGAGATGGACATAGCTATTTCTTAGTTTACATGAAAATGCGCAAAAAATCAAACCTGCAGCAGCGTTTTTCACGAAAAACACAGAAAACCAGACCACCGACCCTTGCGGGCGGCAGTCTGGCTGTGGATTCACTGGACAGGTCTCATGCTTGCGGGATCCTCAACGGCACCGGGGCGGCCGCTCTCGTCAGGCAGACGCTTCATCCCGCCGGGATTGGGAGCCTGTGCCGGCAGCGTAAACACAAACCTGCACCACTCTCCCTGCTGGCTCTCCACCCGGATCTGCCCGCCGGCCAGATTGACCAGCACCTTGCAGATGTTCAGGCCGAGGCCTGCGCCCCGGGCGTGCAGCCCGCGGGAGCGGTCCTCCTTGTAGAACCGCTCAAAGACGTAGGGCAAAGCTTCCGGGCTGATGCCCTGCCCCGAATTCCAGATGGACACCTCCACATCCGGGCCGAGCTTTTCGACGCCGAAACGGATGGTGCCCCCTGCGGGCGTGAACTTGATGGCGTTGTCCAGCAGGTTGTAGGCCACCTGATGGATCAGGTCGGGATCGGCGTAGACCAGAACCTTTTCGTCCATGGTCAGCCCCTCGATCTCGATCATCCCGTCGTTGATCCGCTGCTCGGCCGACAGTGCCACGCCGGTCAGGGTCTCCCAGATGTTGAACATCCGGGCATTGACCTGATACTCGCCGCTTTCCAGCTTGGACAGATCCAGCATATTCTGGATCAGCCGCGCCAGACGGCCGGTCTCCTCCGAGACCAGCTGCAGGTAATGGTTCTGCATCTCGGGCGGGATGGTGCCGTCCAGAATGCCGTCGATGAAGCCCTTGATGGTGGTCATCGGGGTGCGCAGCTCGTGGGCGATGTTCCCCATGAACTGCCCCCGGGAGTTGTCGTTCATCTGGATGTTCCCGGCCATGGTGTTGAAGGTGCGGGCCAGATCTGCCACTTCTCCTTCGCCCTCGACGCCCTCGACCCGTACCGACAGGTCACCGCCGCCAAACCGCTGCGCCGCGTCGGTGATCTTCTGGAGCGGATCGGTCAGCCGCCCCATCAGCCGTTTGGTGAACAGGCTCGCCACCAGCAGCATCAGGCAGGCCGACAGGAAAAAGTTGGAGAGGAACTGATACCGGAATTCGCTCAGCCGCTCGCCGGACGAGCAGAGGAAGAGATATCCGCTGCAGCTTCCATCTCCCCGGATGTTCTCGATGGGGTGGATGGAAACATAGGTCTTTTCCTCCAGCACCCCGTCCAGCGTGCCGAACACATGGTAATTTTCCGGTGTCGCGTCCGCCTTTGCCAGCAGCGCGGAGGGCACGGCATCCCCCTGCATCTTCTTGGCGTCCGAAGCCAGCAGAATGTTGCCGTCCGTATCGGTGAAGAAGAGGTAGGCCTCCGCGCTCTCGCCGATGATCTCCAGCTTGGTGTTCAGGGCGTCCAGCTCGTCGCCTTCGGGCAGAGCGGCCTCCTCGACAAAGTAGGACGCCGCCCTCTGGGTGACGTTGACCACCTCATCCAGTGCATCGTACCGCTCCCGGGCGAAATACTGGTTGAACAGCACCCACTCCGACGCGCCCATCACCACGATGCCCAGCAGCATCAGGGTGGACACCATCGAGAAGAAGGTCACGGAGATACTTTTGCGCATTACGACCGCACCTCGAACTTATACCCCACACCCCAGACGGTCTTCAGCTCCCACTTGTCGGACGCACCGGCCAGCTTCTCGCGCAGCCGCTTCACGTGGACGTCGATGGTGCGGGAATCGCCGTAATACTCGAAGCCCCACACCTCGTCCAGCAGCTGGTCGCGGGTGTAGACCCGGTTGGGATGGGAGGCCAGACAGTTGAGCAGCTCCAGCTCCTTCGGGGGAGCCTCCACCACCTTACCCTTGACCCGCAGCTCGTAGCTGTTCATGTCAAGCCGCAGGTTGTCGAACTCGATGACGCCCTCGGTGCTCTCGGTCTTGGTGGAGGTCGTGCAGCGGCGGAGCACCGCCTTGATGCGGGCCACCACCTCTTTCGCGTCGAAGGGCTTGACCATGTAGTCGTCCGCCCCCAGCTCAAGGCCCAAGACCTTATCAAACGTCTCGCCCTTGGCCGTCAGCATCATCACCGGGGTGTTGCCCAGCTTGCGGATGCGGCGGCAGACCTCGAGGCCGTCCATTTTGGGCATCATCACATCCAGCAGCACCATGTCCGGTTTGACCTGATTGAATTTTTCAAGGCCCTCTTCGCCATCGTTGGCCACCGTGACCTGATACCCTTCCTTGGTCAGGTAGAGCCGCAGCAGTTCGCAGATGTTGGTATCATCGTCCACGACGAGGATCTTTTCGTTTGCCATAAGTGTGTTCCTCCTGTGTATCCCGTATGCCCTGCCGCCCGGCAAAGCATCCAATTCTAAACCTTACCTTCTATTATACGGAACAGTTATGACAAAATAAAGAAGGTTTTGTATGATTTTTTCACATTTGGCGGGGCAGAACGGCGTGAAACGCTTGCGCTCTTCTCCTCCTTTGCGTATAATGATAGATGTATTATTATGTTCACCCCAACGTGTAAGGAGCGTATTTTATATGAAATTAGGTATCGTCGGCCTGCCGAACGTCGGCAAGTCCACTCTGTTCAACGCCATCACCTCCACCAAGAACGCGGAGGCGGCCAACTATCCCTT
>CAKTBG010000025.1 GCA_934533135.1 uncultured Faecalibacterium sp. | reverse complement strand
CCCCTTAAGGGGCTTTGCTAGTATTATGCCCTTCTAGGGCTTACTCAAGCCACCGGCTCAGCCGGTGGTTTTGACTCAAAAGATGAATTGCGATAAAAACGCAAGGCTGCTGTAAAAGCGAATTTGGCACCTGTTTGCAACCCGGCGGAACAGATTGAAATGGACTGCATAACGTGATATAATAGAGAAAACAAATCAGAAAGGTGATATTCATGAGCGTTCGAGAACAACTGAATCAGCTGACTGCTGCATTGCCGGACTATAAACTGGCCTACGTGCTGGCATACGTTCAAGGGCTGATTGCCGATGAAGAATCCGAAAAGGCCGATGATGCCTACTGTGAACAGCTCCTGAAAGAGTATCAGAACGACCCTGACCCCCACAAAACCGATGCAATTCCGCTCGAACAGCTTGCACAGGAGCTCGGAGTTGCCCTATGAAGTATAAAATCGTAGTCGAGAAACGGGCGGCAAAGTTCATCCGAAAGCAACAGCCTGCACAACAGAAAAGAATCATCGAAGCACTTGCACAGTTGCCGTTTACAGGTGATATCAAACCAATGGCCGGGATGAGTGGATTTTATCGACTTATAGCAGTTTGCGTTTCTAATGCACAAGCAACATCCGCAAACTGCATATCGCAAATATGCCGTTTTGATAGGCACTATTTATGAAAATTGCGATAGAGTGGGTGATTATCGAATTTTGTATACCGTGGAAGAAGAGATCATCACGGTTCGCGTGACAGACGCTGGAAATCGTGGCGATATCTATAAATAAACGATGCCCTGTTGCTCGATTTTGAGCGGCAGGGCACTTTTCTTTCCGGCTGGGCTGTGTTACAATGAAGAAAACCAAACGGAGGAACAGGGCCATGAAGATCACGGTATATCTGGGAGCAAACGAGGGCAGGGATCCGGCTCTGAAGCAGGCGGTGCAGGAGCTGGGCCGCTGGATCGGCGAGAGCGGCCATGCACTGGTCTACGGCGGATCCCGCTGCGGTCTAATGGGGGAACTGGCCGAAAGTGTGCTTGCCGCAGGCGGTGAAGTGACCGGTGTGGAGCCTCGGTTCTTTGTGGAGCAGGAGATCCAGCACGAGGGGCTGACCCAGCTGATCGTGACGGAGGATATGACCGAGCGAAAGACCAAGATGATCGAGCTGGGCGATGCCTTCCTTGCCTTTCCCGGCGGCACCGGTACGCTGGAAGAGATCGCCGAAGTGATGTCGAAGGTGTCGCTCCGGCATCTGGATGCACCCTGCATCCTTTACAACCTGAACGGTTACTACGACGGTTTGAAAGAGCTGCTTGCCCGGATGATCGAGGCCGGGCTGTCCTCTCCGGAGCGGCAGCAGGGCATTCAGTTTGCCGGGAGTCTGGACGAGATCCAGAAAATCCTTTCATAAAGTTGAGCTCTTGCCTCCCCCTTTGGGAAAGACTCCCTCCGGCCGGAGGGAGATGTCGCGTAAGCGACAGAGGGAGGACAGGCTGGCATCGCGCAGCGATGACGGAGAGGGAGAGTCTGCAAAAAAAGCATCTGCAAGAAAACGCTCGCAGATGCTTTTTGTTGCGCATATTTAATCCACCACCGGGATATCCAGCCCGAATTCCAGCGGGCGGAAGCGGGGACAGACGTTTTCGGTGATGCAGATGACGGATGCGGCCAGACGGCTGCCGATCTCGCAAGATTCGGCCAGCGTTTTGCCGTAGGTCAGGCCGATGACGGTGCCGGCAAAGAAGGCGTCGCCCGCACCGGTGGTGTCGATGACGTCCACCTTTTTGGCGGGAACCACGCCGCATTCGCCGTTGGAGCGGGCGTAGACGGCACCCTGCCCGCCCATGGTGACCACCATGCAGGGGATGTTGGCACGGTGGACGTTGGCGGCCAGCACGGTACACATCGCGTCGGGGTTCAGGTGGTCGTAATCGTCCGAGAAGAGCAGCCCGGCCTCCTGCTGGTTGCAGACAAAGCAGTCGATCTGCTGCAGAAAATCCCGGCGTTCCATGGCAATGCTCATGTTGGAGACGACCGCAAAGACTTTTTTGTGGTACTTCTTGGCAAAGCGCAGCGTCTGCTTGACGGTCTCTTTTTCGAGATCCAGCTCCAGCGCGATGGCGTCGCAGTCCTGAAAGATCTCGTCACCCTGCTCGGCCAGCAGTGCGGTCAAGGGGGTGGTGTCCGGACGCTTGGAGATGGCGGCCGTTACATCGCCGTTGTTGTCGAAGATCGCCAGCCATGTTCCCATGCCGTCCGGCGTCTTCTGGATGAAGCGGGTGTTGACCTTGTGGTTGTTCAGCTTGTCGATGACATCCTGCCCCATGCCGGAATCATCCACCAGCCCGACAAAGGTGGGGCGCAGCTCCACATTGGCGATGTCTTCGGCCACATTGCGGCTGACACCGCCGTGTACCTGCTCCATCCGGCCGGCATTCCGCCCGCCCGGGATATAGGTGGAAAGGGGATACCCCTTGATGTCCACAAAAACGGCACCGATGACTACGATTCCCATAACTGTTCCTTCCTGCTCCTGTAAAATTGATATCCTTTATTAT
This sequence comes from uncultured Faecalibacterium sp., assembly GCA_934533135.1. Lineage (GTDB taxonomy): Bacteria > Bacillota > Clostridia > Oscillospirales > Ruminococcaceae > Faecalibacterium. The sequence goes on along the minus strand of CAKTBG010000025.1, from coordinate 40,793 downwards.
AAATGATTTTGGCAGATTCGGCAACATCCGCCGCGTTTTTTGCAGAAACTTTTTGGCAGGCAGGAGGCTGCAGGGGGATTCTATCGCAAGTCAAGAAATGAGTGCAACATCAAAACAGCATCTCTGCGATATGCAATTCAACGATGTTGCTGTTGCATTAAAAAGTTGAATTGCTATATTTGCGCTGCGTGGATTCCCGCTCGACGAGGGTGCAGCCCAGTTTGATCTCCCGCGCGACCAGAGAGGGGTCGTTCAGCTTTTCCAGCAGCATCCCGGCGGCGATCCGGCCGCTTTCCTCGTAGGCGTAGCGGACGCTGGTGATGGAAGGGGTGCAGACCCGGCAGAGGGTGCTGTCGCCCTGCCCGGTCAGCATCACATCCTCAGGCACCCGTTTGCCGATGCTGCGGAGGTACTGCAGAGCCCCCACCGCCATCCGGCTGGTGGCGCAGAGGATGGCATCCAGCGGGCCGTAAGCTTCCCAGAGGCGGCGTGCCTGCTCCTCGCCGGATTCGATGGAAAAGTTGGCGATGCAGGTGTGCCCGGCCTGCTCTTCCAGCCCGGCGGCTTTCACGGCGTCGCAGTAGGCGCGGTGACGCTCCTGCCCGACGGCGCGGTCGTCCATCCGGGCACCGAGGTATCCCAGACGGCGGCAGCCTTTTTGGAGAACCAGCTGGGTCAGCGTGTAGATGGCATTGTAGTCGTCGTGGTAGACGCAGGAGTAACCGCCGAACTGCTGGCCGACGATGACCACCGGCACCGTGCAGTTCTGCAGGGCGGTGTGATGCTGCGGGGTGAATACGGTGGCGATCAGGATCACGCCGTCCACCCGCTGCTCGTGGAGGGTGTCGAGGGATTCCAGCTCCTTCGCGGGGTCATTGAAGGTATCGACCAGCAGGGTGTGATAGCCTTTCTCCTCAAGCACGCCGATGATGCCGGATACCACATTGCTGATGGAATAGGAGTCGAGCTTGGGGAGGATGATCCCGATGGTCTTGGTCTTGCCGGTCCGGAGCACCTGCGCCTGCACCGACGGGCGGTATCCGGTCTCCGCGATGACCCGGGCGATGGCCTCCCGCTTTTCGGCGGAGAGGTAACCGTGGTTGAGGTAACGGGAAACGGCGGTGTTGGACACCCCGGCCAGTTTTGCGATCTCAGAGATGGTCATAGAATTTCTCCTGTGTGAATTGACGGCCAAACGGCGTCTGCGCTCAGATCGAAGGCTCCAATAAATAATGCCACGCAAAGGCTTTGTACAGCCCGTTGTCGTCCACCGCCGGGCAGACCTCGTCGGCGTGCTGCTTCAGGGTCTCGCTGCCGTTGTTCATACAGATGCCGAGGGCGGCGGCCTCGAGCATTTCCAGATCGTTCATGCTGTCGCCGAAAGCGATGGTGTCGGCCATGGGGATCCCGGCAGCTTCGGCCATCCGGCGGACGGCGGTGCCTTTGTTGAACTGCCTGCTGATGAGCTCGCCGTTGATGAGGCCGAACGGATCGGGGTCTTGGATGCAGAAATGAAACTCGCCCGAAAGCTCCTCCTGCGGCACCTTGAGGTTTTCAAGGGAGGGGCAGGCAAATACCACCTTGTAGATCGGTTCGCCGTCGTATTCGCGCATGGGGCGGATGTTCAGGCTGGATTCCAGCTGCTCGCGCCAGCGCAGAAGTTCGCTGTTGGCACCGGCGGCCGCCCGGCTGCGCAGAAATGCCTGGAAGCTCTCGTCCACATAGCTGCCCATTTTGCTCTCGATGGTGCAGAACACGCCGTTCTCGGCAAGGCAGTGCAGCACCTTGTTTTGCTGGGCGGGGGTCATGGGGCAGTTGTAGAGGACCTGATTCTGGTACTCGATGTAGCCGCCGCTGCTGCCGATGATGCCGTCGAAGGGATATTCCAGCAGGGGGCGGAGCATCCCGTAGTTCCGCCCGGAGCAGAGCACCACCTTGTGACCAGTCTGCTGTGCCCGCTGGATGGCGTCGAGAGCCGAGGCGGGCGGAGTGTTCTTGCCGGCCTCGGTCAATGTGCCGTCAATGTCCAGAAAGATCAGTTTTCGGTTCATGTTCACGCCTCTGTTTCACAATTAAAATGGTATCGTTTTCACATCTGCTATCATACTAGCACGGTACAAACCGTTTGGCAAGCCCTTTCCCGGTGGCAGATTGACTGAAAAATTGGGCGGTTTCCCGGCAGAATGTCCAAATTGGAGCGCGCTTTGGAGGACAGGAAAAGGGCATCTTAAGATTTCCTAAGAAATTCATCATGGAAATTTAAAGATGGGGCTGTTATACTGAAGAAAAAGAGGCAAAAGGAGGGAACAGAGCATGGCAGAACAGACGATCCTGATCGTGGAAGACGACCCGGACATCCGGGATGGCGTGCGCATTCTGCTGACCGGCGAAGGCTACCGCATCCGCGAAGCCGAAAACGGCCTGCGTGCGCTGGAAATGATGGAGCCGGAGGTCGATCTGGTCATTCTGGATATCATGATGCCGGGCATGAGCGGCCTGCGGGTCTGCGAAGAGATCCGCAAGACCTCCACCGTGCCGATCCTCTTCCTGACGGCGAAATCGCAGGAGTCGGACAAGCTTTTGGGTCTGACGGCCGGAGGCGACGATTATCTGGCCAAGCCCTTTTCCTTTGCGGAGCTGAGTGCCCGGGTCAAAGCTCTGCTGCGGCGGTACTGCGTCTATCGGGGCAAGGCACAGGCAGGCGTGCAGGCCGAAAACACCCTGCTGACGGCGGGCGGCATCCGCCTTGCGCTGGATTGCAACCGGGTCTGGGTGGACGAGCGGGAAGTGGATCTGACCGAGACGGAATACAAAATTTTAAAGATGCTGATGCAGAACCCGCAGCGGATCTTCCCGGTGCAGGTCATTTACGAGACGGTCTGGAACGAGCCGTATTTTTACATCTCCAACGGCACCGTCATGGTACACATCCGCAACCTGCGCACCAAGATCGAGGCCGACCCGCAGAAGCCCCATCGGATCTGCACCGTCTGGGGCAAGGGCTACCGCTTTGCGGCCGGAGAGGAAGGACAGGGATGAACCAAAAACACGGACTGGCAAAACAATTCACCGCACTGATCCTGCTCTCCGGCCTGTGCAGTGCGCTGCTGCTGGTGGGGATGCAGTACGCGCTGAACAAAGCCCTGCGTGCCTATTTCAGCCGGGAAGAGGTGCAGCAGCGGATCGCCACCGAGCAGCTGGCCGATCTTCAGGCCTACATCGACGAAAATCAGCTGGCCAGCACCGACTGGAAAGAGATCGACGAATGGTCGCACCGCCACCGGAACACCATGCTGGGATTTTACCGGGAGGGGGAAGAACCCTATTTTTCCATGCCGCGCATTTATCAGGGGCGAGAGGATGCGCGACCCGGCGGGCAATTCCAGTCGTTTGAGTGGCTCTCCTTCAACAGCGTCCGCTTTTCGGATGGGGAAGCTGCGGTTGCCCTCTACTACAATGGGGTCAACGCCTATTACGGCATCGGCTGTGAGATCCTGCTGGGCGTGGTCATCGTGCTGTTTCCGGTGTTTTTCCTGTTTGGCAGCCGGAAGATCATCCGCTACATCGTCCAGCTCAGCGAGGAGATCCAGGCCATGGAGGGCGGCGACCTCGACCATCCCATCACGATCCGGGGAGCCGATGAGCTGACCACACTGGCCCGCTGTCTGGACTCCATGCGGATCACCCTGCGCACCCAGCAGCAGGAGGAGGCGGAAGCTTCGGCCAAGGTCAAGAGCCTCATCACCGAGATGTCGCACGATCTGCGCACCCCACTGACCACCCTGCTGCTGTATACCGAGATTCTGCGCAGCCACAAATACGACGGCAAAGCGCAGGAAAATGACTATCTGAACAAGATCGACACCAAGGCGCGGCAGATCAAGCAATTGTCGGACAACCTCTTTGAATACGCACTGGTCACCCGGGATACCGTGGTAACACTGGATCCGCCCGCCCGCTTCTCTGCGATTCTGGAGGAGCCGCTGACCGATCTGATCGACCATCTGCAGCAGCGCGGCTTCCTCTGCAGGCTGGAGCTGGGCAGTGACGACCCGCTGCTGACCGTCCGCAGCCAGTATGTCCGGCGGATCTTGGACAACATCACCTCCAACATCCTCAAATACGCCGACCCGGAGCAGGAGATCTGCATCCGTTTCGTGCAAGAAGCGGACAAGGCGGGGCTGACCTTCCGGAACGGAACGCTGCCGGTGCCGCCCTCGGCCGAGAGCACCAAAGTCGGCCTGACCAGCATGGAGACGATGATGGACAAGATGCACGGCGTGTTCCGGGTCGAGCAGGGCAGCGGCTGGTTCCGTGTGACGCTGCTGTTCAAGGCTTCCTCGTAAAGGGGGAAGCCTCTTTTTTTTGCGCTCCGGCGCAGCTTCACCCAAATTTAACCTTTCTTAAGCGGTCTTAAGAACTTTCTGGGTCAAATCCTAAGATTTTCCAATTATAATCGTGCTGTACTCAAAATCACACCCAAACAGGAGGGGCAGCACGATGCTACGGAGAAAAAGACCTGAGGACGCCGCCGGCCAGCCGTTTCCGGCCGAGCTGGATGCAGCGTCCGCCCAGCCCGCCGAAAAGGGCTGGAAACCATTTTGGAAAAAACACTGGAAAAAGATCGTCGCAGTGGTCTGCGTGGCGGCCATTGCGGTGGTGATCGTTTTCCCGCGGTTCGGCGCAACGCCTGCACAGGCCAATACGACCTACCTTGAAACGGCACCGGAAACGCGGAACATCACCAACACTTACAGTGGGTCAGGCACCATCACGGCGGCCAACACCTACACCGTCAAGTCGCTGGTCAAGGGCACCGTCCTGACCGCCGATTTTGAGGTGGGCGATACCATCGAAAAAGGCACCGTCCTTTATACCATCGACAGCTCGGATGCATCCAGTAGCATCGAGAAGGCTCAGTTGAGTCTCGATCAGGCGCAGCGCAATTACGACGATGCCGTGGATGCGCAGTACGTCCGCAGCATGGTCGGCGGCACGGTCGCCTCCCTGAAGGTGGCGGTGGGCGATGTGGTCAACGCCGGGCAGGAGGTCGCCGTCGTCCGGGAAGATTCCACGCTGCTGCTGACGCTGGAATTCCCGGCGGCGGATGCAGCCGGTTTTGCGGTCGGCCAGAGTGCGGAAGTGACGCTGGACGGCACCTTTGAGACCCTGACCGGCACGGTGCGGTCGGTGGCCGGCACCGATGCCCTCAGCAGCGGCAATCTGCTGGTGCGCACCGTGGTCATCGCGGTGCCGAACACCGGAAGCCTGACCACTGCACAGGCGGCAACGGCTTCCGTCAACGGGGTCAGCGCACTGGCCTCGGCGCGGTTTGCCTATCAGCGGGAGCAGAGCATCACGGCTTCGTCCAGCGGCAAGGTGACGGCCCTCTGCGTGAAGGAGGGGCAGACCATCGGGGAAAATGCGGCTCTGCTCCAGCTGTCGGGCAATGACCTGACCAAGCAGGTGCAGAATGCCTCCGACAACCTGCGCAGCGCACAGATGTCCATGGAGGACACCGAAAAAAGCATGGAAAACTATACCATCACCTCGCCCATCAGCGGCACGGTGATCTCCAAGGACGTCAAAGCCGGGGATACGGTGGGAACCTCCAGCAGCACCAGCGAGACCATGTGCGTCATCTATGACCTGAGCTACCTCGAGATGACCCTGAATGTGGATGAGCTGGAGATCCTCTCCATCCAAGAGGGGCAGGAGGTCTCCATTGTGGCCGACGCCATTTCCGACCGCACCTTTACCGGCGTGGTCACCAGCGTATCGGCGGCGGGCACGACCAGCGGCGGCACGACGACCTATCCGGTCACGGTGCGGATCGACGACACCGGCGACCTGCTGCCCGGCATGAACGCGACGGCCACCATCACCATTGCCCGTGCCGAGAACGCCCTCAGTGTGCCGAATGCGGCCATCGTCCGGGGCAATTACGTCCTCGTCACCAGCGATTCGCCCAGTGCGGCCAACGCAGATCCCAGCAGGAAAGCCCCGGACGGCTACGTTTACGTCAAAGTGACCACTGGCATCAGCGACGATGACTACATCGCGGTGACCGACGGTCTGCAGGCAGGCGACACCGTGGCCTACGACGCCAGCACCGCCGCCAAGAGCACGGACGACGGCCAGCAGATGGAGTTTCAGGTCATCGGCGGCCCCGGCGGTGGCGGGAACGGCGGTGGACCCGGCGGGGGCGGCGGCGCACCGGGAGGTGGCCATTGATGGGTACACTGATCGAGTTTGACGGCGTGTGCAAATATTACCAGATGGGCGACACCCTTGTCAAAGCCGCCGACCACATCTCCATGCAGATCCACAAAGGCGAGTTTGTCGCCATCGTGGGGCAGTCTGGCTCGGGCAAGTCCACCTGCATGAACATCATCGGCTGTCTGGATGTACCGACACGGGGCACATATCGGCTCAACGGCCGGGATGTCGGCAGGATGAGCCGGGAGGAGCTGGCGGAAGTGCGGAACGAGATGCTGGGCTTCATCTTCCAGCAGTACAACCTTTTGCCGAAGCTGAGCCTGCTGGAAAACGTCGAAGTTCCGCTGATCTATGCCGGGCTTCCCCGAGGCGAACGCCGCCGACGCGCCAAAGAAGCTCTCGAGCGGGTGGGGCTGGGCGACAAGCTGAAAAACCGCCCCAACCAGCTCTCCGGCGGCCAGCAGCAGCGGGTCTCCATTGCCCGGGCACTGGCCGGGCGGCCTGCAGTCATCCTTGCCGACGAGCCCACCGGTGCGCTGGACTCCCACACCAGCCGGGAGGTGCTGGGGATGCTGCAGGACATCCACCGGCAGGGCAACACGGTCGTCCTCATCACCCACGACAACTCCATCGCGATGCAGGCCGAGCGGATCATCCGCTTGGAGGATGGCCGGGTGGTCTACGACGGGGATGCCCACGCGCCGGAGGCCATCGTCCAGCCGAATTGGAACGGAAACGCACCGGCACAGAACACCAAAGGGGAGGAAGGCGCATGATCTACGAGACCTTCCGGGAGGCGTTCCAGAACATCTGGAGCAACAAATTCCGCACCTTCCTGACCATGCTGGGCATCATCATCGGCGAAATGGCCGTGATCGTCATCGTCGGTCTTGGCAACGGCATGACCCAGAGCATCAAGGACGGTTTTTCCGACATGGGCACCAACATCCTCAGTGTCCAGATCATGGGCTATGGCAGCCGCACGGTCTCGGCGCAGGATCTGTACGACATCGTGGAAGCCCGGCCCGACTTGTTCAGCGGCATTTCGCCCACCGGCAGCTTGAACGGCACGGTGAAGGTGGGCACCGATACCTACAGCAACACCTCGGTCAAGGGCGTCAGCGAGACATATCTTGCCATGCTGGGGTATACGGTGGCCGAGGGGCGCGGCATCAACTATGTGGATCTGACCGACAACAAGAAGATCTGCGTCGTGGGTGCCTACCTTGACCGGGTGGCCTACGGCGGCAATGCGGTGGGGCAGACCCTCAAGATCGGCGCGAACCAATACACCATCGTGGGTGTGCTGGAAGCCAAGGTCACCGACCCCTCCGAGCAGGAAGGCAGCAACGATGACATGATCTTTGTGCCCTACACCACGGCACTGCGGGTCTCGCAGAGCAGCAGCCCCAATTCCTACGGCATCGCTGTCACCGACGAAAACAGCCTGTCGGAGGCCAAGACCGTCCTCGAGGATGCACTGCAGGAGAAATTCCACTCGGACAGCGGCTATTTTGTGACCAGCCTGAGCGAGATGCTGGACACCATGACCTCCATGGTCAATATGGTGGTCACCATTCTGACGGCCATTGCTGCCATCTCGCTGCTGGTGGGCGGCATCGGCATCATGAACATCATGCTGGTGTCGGTCACGGAGCGTACCCGGGAGATCGGCATCCGCAAAGCTCTGGGCGCGAAGGAGCGCACGATTTTGGGGCTGTTCGTCACCGAGGCGGCCACCACGTCGGCTCTCGGCGGTGCGCTGGGCATCGGGCTGGGCTATCTGCTGTCGGCTGCGGCCAACCGGATCCTGCCCATGCTCCTGACCGACATGGAGATCACGGTCACGCCCTCGCCGGCCTCGGTCGCCGTCGCGTTCGGCATCTCAGTGGGCATCGGTGTGCTGTTCGGCTACCTGCCCGCCAAGCGCGCGGCGCGGCTGAACCCGATCGAAGCTCTCAGGTATGATTAAGGAGTATAGCTATGAAAAAACGTTTTCTTGCGCTGCTGCTGGCCGTCTGCATCGCGGCGTCGATGCTGGTGCTGCCGGCGAGTGCGGCAGGCAACAATACCGCGGTTCAGGTGGCGGTCACGCTGGGCGGACTGACCGCAGACCAGACCGGCGAAGCGTCGCTTGATGCCGCCCTGAGCCGGGGCCAGCTGGCAAAGCTGCTGACGGCCTTCTCCGCGTACCGGGAGAGTGCTGCCTCGCAGGGCACCACCGGAAAACTCTTCTCGGATGTGACGGCGGACAACGGCTGGGCACCTTATATCCGGATCGCCGTCCAGCAGGGGTGGCTGAGCGGCTATACCGACGGCTCGTTCCGCCCGGACAACGGCGTGACACTGGAAGAAGCCTGCACCGCCGTGCTCAAGCTGCTGGGCTACGATGTGACCACCCTCAGCGGCAGCTTCCCGGCGGCGCAGCTGAACAAAGCCAGCAGCCTCGGCCTGCGGGCGAACCTCAGCCGGAAGCAGGGCGAGGCGATGACGCTCGCGGACGGTGCGGTGCTGCTTTACAACGCACTGACGGCCGCGACCTCGGAGGGCGGCGTCTATGGTACTTCGCTGGGATTCACGGTGACGAACGGCCAGCTGGACACCTCGTCCATCCTGCTCCGCAGTCTCGAAGGCCCCTTTGTGGCCGGAAGCAGCGAGCACCTGCCCTTTGTACCGGCCACGGTCTACCGAAACGACAGCCAGACCGATTCGGCGCAGCTGGATCCGTATGACGTTTACTATTATAACCAAAGTGCGAAAACGGTCTGGATCTACTCCCGCCGCGCCGCAGGCCGGATCACTGCCGTGTCGCCCTCGGCCAGTGCGCCGACGTCGGTGACCGTGGCAGGGGTGAGCTACACGCTGGCCAGCTCCGCGGCAGCATCCCAGCTGTCCTCCCTGAACGGCGGCGGCGTGGGGCAGGTCGTGACCCTGCTGCTGGGCATGAACAACGAGGCGGTGGCTGTCCTGACCGGGGAGCAGGCGGACGAAGTCTTTTACGGCGTGGTGCAGTCGGCCAGCCGGAGCCTGATCGAGGAAAACGGCGCGGACGTCCAGCAGACCGTTACGGTGGCCTGCACCGATGGGGTGACCCGGGCGGTGAATGTGGACAAAAGCCTGAACTACCCGGCGGGCTGGCTGGTGGAGATCACGGTGGATGAAAACGGCGAGAACGTGACCGCCCTCTGTGAAAAATCGGTCTCCGGCACCTTCAACGCCGAGGGCACCGCACTGGGCGGCTATCGGCTTGCGGACGACGTACAAATTCTGGATACGACGGCGGAGGGTGTGGCTGGGACGATACGTCCCAGCCGCCTATCGGGGGTGACGCTTTCGGCCTCGGACGTGAAATACTACACCACCAACGCCGTCGGGGAGATCGACCGGCTGATCCTCGATGATGTGACCGGCGACCTGTGGACCTACGGCGTGCTGGACGATGTGCGCAACCTCGTCACCCATCTGACCTCCTCCGGTTCGGCGGGGTCCACGGGCAGCGGCTCCAATGCTTCTTCCGGTTCGTCCAATTCTTCTGGTTCATCTTCATCGAGTACGGGAAGCTCCGGCAGCACGTCCGCGGTGGGAACGATCGTCCGCGATGTGGGCGGCATCGTTCTGCCCAGCACCAGCGAGATGCTCTGGGGCATCCTTGACGGCAGCATCGGCAGTGCCGTCTGGGAGAGCGTGACCAGCAGCACCAGCAGCTTGGCCAGCTACCTGCTCAAGCTGGGCGCAAACAACACCACCGGCCTGCTGAGCAAGACCCTGAATTACTTCGGCACCGGCGCAAACTACGTCTGCTACGTCAACGGCACCCAGACCACCTACCAGACCAGCGTGAAGTATCCGGTGCTGGCGGGCGGCATTGCGGTCGGCAAAACGGCATCCGGCAGCGTCAAGACCATGCGCCAGCTTATTCCGGTGGTCGTGGATCAGCTGGGGGCGGCTTCGGTCCGAAGCGGCACTGCCCGCTATGAAACGGCCGACGCCATGCAGGTGTACCTGTGGTACAAGGGGGCGTATTACGCCACCACCCTTTCGCAGGTCAACACCGAGGATTACAACCTGATCGGCTGGTACGACAACAACGGCAGTGCCGCCGGCAAAAAGATCCGCGTGCTGATCGCAGTGAAGAAAGACTGATATTCCTCCTCTCATCTTGGCTCTCCCTTCGGGAGAGCGGTCTGCGAAGCAGGCGGAGCGGGGGAGGACGCAGACAAATTAAACGAAACAGCGATACGATGCCGCTCGGAACGAGGGTCGTACCGCTGTTTTGGTTAATATACGTCTAAATCGTGTCCGTTGACCGTCGGGCCGTCGTACCCGGCTTCCCGGATCTCCTGCAGGATCAAAGCTTCCCGCCGGGCGACCTCGGCGCGGGTGTCCTGCCCGGGGCGGAACACATCGAGGTGGTAGATGCGGTGGTAGGTCACCAGAAGCTTTGGCCGGGCGGCCTTGGCGACCTCGGCCAGATCGGTGGAGAGGGTATGGACGGCGCGGTGGTACTTCTGCCACTGGGGAGTCCGCTGAGACAGCCCGCCCGCATACTCCACCTCGTGGAGCAGAATGTCACAGCCTTTGCCGTTTTCGGCGATGACCGGCAGGGGGCAGGTGTCGCCGGAGATCAGGATCTTCCGGTCGGCCGTCTCAAAGAGGTACGCATAGCTTTCCAGCGTGCCGTGGCAGACGGGCAGGGCAGTCACCCTGACCGACGCATCCTCGTAGACCACGCCGGGCACGATCTCGGTCACAGCGGCTTTGTAGCCTTCGGGGTTTGCCTTCTCGAAGCCGTGGATCCGGAAGTCGATGTCCACGGCGTAGGCCTGCTCGATGTGGTCGGTCATGGCGCGGAGACCCTTCGGCCCAAAGACCTTCAGGGGGGTCTCCCGCTCCAGCACCCATGGGGTAAACAGCAGGTCGGGGTACCCGGCGGTGTGGTCGGTGTGCAGGTGGGTGCAGAACGCGACCTTGAGATTTTTGGGGTGAAGGGCGGAAATGCCATTCTCATAGGCGCGGGCACACTGGCGGACGACGCCGGGGCCGAAATCCACCAGATAGGCGTGGCCGTCTACCACCACCGCAGAGGACGGCCCACTGGCAAATGGCTCTGCGTTGGGGGTGCCGGTGCCCAGCAGAACAAGCTTTGTCTCACACATCATGCGATCTCCTCGTTTCGTGTTGATTTCCCGTTCAGTATAGCAAAGGGAAACGGATCCGTCCAGCGATTCGGACTGGATGTTGAATTTTGCAAAAAAGTATGCTTAAATAGAATTGATATACCAATGGGATGAAGGAGGAATGTACCGGATGCTCAAGATCGCAGTGGTGGAAGATCAGCCGGAGACCCGGGAGTGTCTGTGCCGCTATATCCGCCAGTATACCGCAGAGCAGGGGATCGCAGCGGAAATCCTGCCCTTTGCCGATGGTGCAGAGATCGCCGAAGGCTACACGCCGGGGTTCGACATCCTCTTTATGGATGTGGAGATGCCGCAGCTGGGCGGTTTTGGTGCAGCGGAAAAGATCCGGGCGGTGGATCCGGACGTGGTGCTGGTGTTTGTGACCAATATGGCGCAGTACGCCATCCGGGGGTATGAAGTGGACGCGCTGGATTATGTGCTCAAGCCGGTGGATTATTATCCCTTCTGCACCAAGCTCTCCCGCGCCATCCAGCGGGTCCAGCGGAAAAAGGGCGGGCAGGTCGCGCTGCAGCTGGCCGGCGGCGGAATGCAGCTGCTGGATACCGGCGAGATCTACTACCTCGAGACCCGCAGCCGGATGCTGTATTATCACACGGCCAAGGGTGAGTTTGCGGTGCGCGGCAGCCTGCAGGGGGCGGAAAAGCAGCTGACGGCCTACCATTTTGTCCGGTGCAACCAGTGCTATCTGGTCAACCTCCAGTACGTCAAAGGCGTGGAGAACGATTTTGTCCTTGTGGGAGAAGCCCGGCTGGAGATCAGCCGTCGGCAGCGGGCAGCCTTCCTGACGGCGGTGGCCTCTTATATAGGCGGTGTGCTATGAGCCGCGGAATGCTTTGGGTTCGCGAGGCGATGCTCCCATACGGATCGCTGTACTGGGGCACCCTGACCGCATTCTGTCTGCCGCTCCGCCGCCGGGAGAATTTCAGAGTCCGGCTGGCTCTTTCGCTGCTGCCGCTTCTGCTGCTGCCGCCGTTGTACAGTCTGGGGTTCCGCGATCTTTCGCCCGAGGAGCAGTGGATCGCGGCTCCCCTTGTGTTTGCCATCTCGATCCTGCTTCTGGCCGGGCTGGTGGCTTTCTGCGTCGAGACCGATTGGTCGGGGGCCGTGTACTGTGCGGTCTGGTGTGCGATCTCGGCGCAGCTGATCAGCGAGCTGTGGAATGTATGGGTCTGGTTCCTGCGGGAGCGATTCCCGCTGACGGAGATCTGGATGCGGCATTCGGCGGCGCGGCTTTTGCTCGTGATCCTCTTTACGGCCGGGTGCTGCACCGGGATCCGGTTTACCATCGCACGCTCCATGCCCTTCCATAAGATGTACCATGTCGGCCCCCGCCAGATGAGCAGCGCACTGATCCTGGGGCTGATGTTCACATGGATGTTCGTCTTCTTGATGAGCAAGAATCGGGCAGGGGAGCCGCTGTCCACCGTCGGCATCGAGGTCGTCTGCCAGTTCTACTGCCTGACGCTGATGTATCTGCAGACCGAGCTGTTCAAGAAGTCGGCCATGCAAAAGGAGATGGACACCCTGAACCTTTTGTACGACCGGCAGCGGCAGCAGTATCAGATCGCCCGGCAGAACGTCCAGATCATCAACCGACGCTGCCACGAGCTGAAAGTCCAGATCGCGGATCTGCGCAGGATGGGCGTGGACGCCGCTTTCCAAAAGAGCCTTGATGAGGCGGAGACCGCCGCGCGGCTCTACGATGCAGGCGCGAACACCGGCAACGAGGTGCTGGACGTGGTCCTGACCGAAAAGACCCTGCTCTGCGAATCCCGGAAGATCCAGCTGAACGCGGTGGCCGACGGCAGCTGTCTGCGCCATTTTGAGCCAAGCGACCTCTATGCACTCTTTGCCAATGCCTTGGATCATGCCATCGAGAGTGCGGTGCATATCCAGCAGCAGGATCGCCGGGTCATCGACCTGCTGGTCTGCGTGCGGCAGAGCTTTGTGGTCATCAATGTCATCAGCCCGGAGCGGGAGGTGCAGATGGGCGACAACCGCACCCTGAACTACGAGATCAAGGTCATCAAGCGGATCGTCCAGAAGTACAAGGGCACCCTGACCACCGAGACCCGCAGCGGTTTTTTTGCCATCAAGATCATCTTCCCGCAGGAAACGTAAAACGGAATCTGTGTTTGTGGAGGCCTCTGCATCCGATCGGGTGCAGGGGCTTTTTTGCTGCAAAAGACCGACTTTTTGTGAAAATTCAACAAATATATCAGTTTGTTTTTGACACCGAAAAACCGAATCTTCCTGCAAAACGACCGATTGCCGCAACACCCTTGCGAAATGAAAGATTTTTGATAAAATAGTGACAAACTCGTGAAGAGCGCGTAAAAATTATGCAGTCACGACAAGAAAAGAGAGAAAGAGGAGGCCGGATATGAGAGGCATCGCCAAGCTCATGAACAACTGGCAGTTTGCCAAACCGGGCGAGGCCGCAGTTGCTGTGGATCTGCCCCACACCTGGAACGCAAAGGACGGGCAGGACGGCGGCAACGACTATTGGCGCGGAACTTGCACCTATACCACCACGTTCGACGCTCCTGCGTTTGATAAGACCACCCAGCAGGTCTGGCTGCAGTTCGAGGGCGTCAACGCCAGCGCAAAGGTGACCCTGAACGGCATCGAGATCTGCCGCCACGACAACGGCTACGCGACCTTCCGCGCCGAGATCACCGGGCTGCTCCAAGCGCAGAACACGCTGGTCGTGGAAGTGGACAACAGCGTCAACGATCATGTCTATCCCCAGAAGGCCGATTTCACCTTCTACGGCGGCATCTACCGCGACGTCAGCCTGCTGACCGTAAACAGGGATCATATCGCGCTGGGGCACTACGGCGACACCGGCGTGAAGATCACCCCCGCAGTCAAGACCGGCTGTGCGGACATCACCGTGGAGACCCGGGTCGAAGGCAAGGGAAGCGTCGAGGTCGAGCTGCTGGATGCGTCCGGCAGGCAGGCGGCCAAGGCTTTCGGCGAAAAGACCGTGCTGACGCTCCAGAACCCGCACCTCTGGAACGGCGTCAAGGATCCCTACCTTTACACCTGTGTCGTCCGCCTGCGGAGCGAGGGGGAAATCGTCGATGAGGTGCGCACCCGGATCGGCCTGCGAACCTTCTCGGTGGATGCGAAGAAGGGATTTTTCCTCAACGGCAAGCCCTACCCCCTCCACGGCGTTTCCCGCCATCAGGACCGCAAGGGTCTGGGCAATGCCATCACCCGGGAAATGCACGATGAGGATATGAACCTCATCCGGGAGCTGGGCGTGAACACCGTCCGGCTGGCGCACTACCAGCACGATCAGTACTTCTACGATCTCTGCGATCAGTACGGCATGGTGGTCTGGGCGGAGATCCCCTACATCTCCGAGCACCTGCCCAATGGCCGGGAGAACACCATCAGCCAGATGAAAGAGCTGATCTACCAGAACTACAACCACCCCTGCATCGTCTGCTGGGGCGTGTCCAACGAGATCACCATCTCCACCAAGGACAAGGCCGATATGCTCGACAATCACCACGTGCTGAACGACCTGTGCCACAAGATGGATCCCACCCGCCTGACCACGCTGGCCTGCTATGCCATGTGCGGCCCCTTCAACCCGGTGGCGCACATCACCGATCTGGTCAGCTGGAACCTCTACCTCGGCTGGTACGTGCCGGGCTTGTTCCTGAACGATCTGTGGATGAATTTCTTCCATTTCGTCTACCCCAACCGTCCGCTGGGCTTCTCCGAGTACGGTGCCGAGGGAATGCCCAACCTCCACAGTGCCCATCCCCGCCGCGGCGACCACACCGAGGAGTATCAGGCAAAGTACCACGAATATATGCTGGAATGCTTCGACCGCCACAAGTGGCTCTGGGCGACCCACGTCTGGAATATGTTCGACTTTGCGGCCGACGCCCGGGATCAGGGCGGCGAGCCGGGCATGAACCACAAGGGTCTGGTCACCTTTGACCGGCAGACCCGGAAGGACAGCTTCTACATCTATAAGGCATGGTGGAGCGACGAGGCGTTTGCCCACATCTGCTCCAAGCGGTTCACCGACCGCACCGAGAGCGAGATCGAAGTCAAGGTCTACTCCAACCAGAAGAGCGTCACCCTCTACGCCAACGGCCGGAAGCTGGCCGAGCAGAGCGGGGAGCACATCTTCAAGTTCCGCGTTCCGCTGAGCGGCGAAGTGGAGGTCAAGGCAGTCGCAGGCGACTGCATCGACACCGCCGTGTTCCGCAAGGTGGACGCCCCGAACCCCAGCTACAAGCTGGTCAAAACCAAGTCGAAGAGCGCGAACTGGGTCTGAGCACCAGACTTGCGCTTTGAAGAAATTGAATCCAAAGGAGGGGTCAAAACCAGAAAAAACAGCTGTCTGGTGCGGCAGGATAAGAACAACACACGAAGAAAAGGAGAACAGCATGGCTAAGAAAAGCATGGTGCTGCGCGGTCTGACTGCACTGTTCACCTTCGTTTTCGCGCTGTCCATCGTGGCAGGCGTGATCCTCGAAGGCTACAAGTCGACCATCGACACCAACCTCGGAACCCAGAGCGAGAAGTTTGTCTCGGAGAGCACCGACGCAGACCCGCTCTACAATAAATTTACCCCGTCTGCCGAAGTCCTGAATGAGGACGGCACCGGCAACTCCCACGCCCTCATCCAGAAGGCAATGAACCTGAACCGCCAGCAGGCAGCTGAGGGTGCCGTTCTGCTGAAGAATGAGAACAACACCCTGCCTCTGGCAAGCGGCTCCAAGGTCACGCTGCTGGGCATCCGCTCTCATGTGCCTCTGGTTGGTTCCAGCTTCGGCGTCAAGGCATGGGGCGGCTTCATCAATCTGGAGCAGGCTCTGAGCCAGAACAAGACCGATTTTGCCAACACCATCACCACCAGCGTGAACACCAACCGCCAGACCGGTGAGGTCACGGTTGGCCGCACCGTCTCTTCCTGGAGCGGCGACGAGTTTGAGTTCGAGGGTGCAGGCTACGAGATCAACCCCACCATGGTCAGCATCTACGAGAAGCTGAACGAGACCTACAACCACGCCAACAACGAGACTCCCGCCGAGGTCTATGACCCGGGCGAGCCTTCTCTGGCAGAGATCGCCGCTGTGGACAGCAGCTATGAGTCCAGCTTTGCCCAGTACGGCGACGCCTCCATCGTGGTCATCAGCCGCCCCAGCGCAGAGTCCAAGGACTATCTGCCCGGCGGCATCGCAGAAGGTCTGGGCGCAGACGAGCCTCTGGCCCTGACCACCAACGAGCGCGACATCATCGAGACTGCAAAGAAGGCCAGCGACAAGGTCATCGTCCTCGTCAACAGCGCAACGGCAGTTGAGATCGGCGATCTGAAGAACGATCCCGACATCGACGCCATCCTGTGGATCGGCTTCCCCGGCTGCTACGGCATGACCGGCATCGCCGACATTCTCTGCGGCCGCACCAGCCCCTCCGGCGGTCTGCCCGACATCTACCCCACCTACAATATGTCCTCTCCTGCCATGCAGAACATGGGCAAGATGTATTACACCAACACCGCAGACGTCATCACCCGTTCCGGCGGTCTGCTGAGCTTCACCCCGGGTGCCTACACCATCGAGGCTGAGGGTCTGTACACCGGCTACCGTTACTACGAGACCCGTTACGCCGACTCCGTCAACGGTGTGGGCAACGCAACCTCTCCCGTCGGCGCATACGCTTCCTCCACCGAGTGGAACTACGCCAACGAGGTCGCTTACGGCTTCGGCTACGGCCTGAGCTACACCACCTTCACGCAGGAGATCATGGGTCAGCCCGAGATCAGCGTGAACATCGACAGCGAGACCGGCGCACCGCAGGTCTACGCAACCTTCAACGTCAAGGTCACCAACACCGGCAAGGTCGCCGGCAAGACCCCCGTGCAGATCTACGGTCAGGCTCCCTACACCGAGGGCGGTCTGGAAAAGGTCGCCATCCAGCTGCTGAACTTTGAGAAGTCCAGCGAACTGGCTCCCGGTGCTTCTGAGATCGTTCCCGTCAAGGTCGATCTGCAGTACATCGCCAGCTACGATATGAGCCACGACAACGGCGACGGCACCACCGGCACCTATGTCCTCGATCCCGGCACCTACTACTTCGCAGCCGGCAACGGCGCACACGACGCGCTGAACAACATCCTGACCCTGCAGGGTGCAGACGCGTCCAAGATGGTCGGCACCGGCAGCGCAGCCGCTGCAGTGGCACAGGAGATCACAGAAGATCTGATCGCCCGCACCACCTTCTCGGTTTCCAAGACCGGCGAGAAGATCTCCAACCAGATCCCGTACTCCGACTGGAACTACTACCAGCCCGGCGAGGTCACCTATCTGACCCGTGCGGATTGGGCAGGCACCTTCCCCAAGACTTACGACCAGATGACCCTGACCAGCGAGCAGCTGATCAACGACCTGAACGGCCACTACTACACCATCGCGACCGACGACGACACCTCTGCCGTCAAGTGGGGTCAGAGCAGCGATCTGATGTTCTATCAGATGTTTGATCTGGACTTCGACGATCCCAAGTGGGATGAGCTGATGGATAAGATGACCCTCGAGGAAGCACAGTATCTGGCAACCTACGGCGGCCCCAGTATCCCGGGCGTGGAGTCCATCGGCACCGTCGAGACCTACATGACCGAGAACGCAGGCAACGGCGTCGCCGTCAACCTGAACGCTTCCAAGGACACCAACGCTCCGTGGACCATCGGCGCAGATGACCCGAACGGCAACTGGCATCCCGAAGTCTTTGCAAACGCTCCGCTGGTTGCAGCATCCTTCAACAACGAGCTGTACAAGGCAGTCGGCGAGTTCGTCGGCGAAGAGTCTCTGTTTGTTGGCATTCCCATCCTGTGGGGCCCCGGCATGAACACCCATCGTCAGGCTTACAACGGCCGTAACGGTGAGTACTACTCTGAGGATCCCGTCCTGACCGGCAACGCCGGCATGGAGTTTGCCATCGGTGCTCTGGAGTACGGCCTGATCGCCGCTCCCAAGCACTACGCTTTCAACGATCAGGAGTCTGAGCGTGGCGGCGTTTCTCCCTATATGACCGAGCAGCGTGCCCGCGAGCTGGAGCTGCGTGCCTACCAGATCGCATTTGAGGCAACCAAGTATGACACCGACGACTACGATGCAGGTATGCGTGGTCTGATGACCTCCTTCTCCAAGATCGGCGGCGTCGAGTGTACTTCCAGCGTTGGCATGAACACCAACATCCTGAAGAAGGAGTGGGGCTTCAAGGGCTACGCCGTCACCGATATCTATGACGATACCGACCTGTACGGTGCCGTCCTGAACTCCGGCGTCACCTGCTTTGATACCCGCGGCATCTCCGGCTTCTACGGTTCCACCACCCTCGAGACCGACCGCACCTTCGCAACGCAGGTGGACGGCAACTCTGTCAGCAGCACCCTGCTGAACGGCGACGCCAACCTGCAGCAGCACGTCAAGGAGTCTGCCCACAACATCCTGTATGCAATGGCACACTCCAACCTGATGAACCGCTACAACAGCACCACCCGCATCGTCCAGACCATGACCTGGTGGCGTGTGGCTTACATCGCTCTGATCGCGGTCTCCGGCGTCCTGACGGCTGCCTGCTGCGCAGGTTATGTCTTCTCTGTCCGCAAGAAGAGCAAGAAGGAGGTTCACTGATATGTTCATCAAGAAACAAGGCGCAGCCTTCTACTTCAACGTTGTGGCCATCGTCCTCGCCATTGCAGGCATCGTCACCATGGTGATGAGCAGCACCTACAGCGAGGCCAATGCACTGGCCGCTCTGACCCGTCTGATCGTCCAGAGTGTTCTGGCAGTCGTTCTGATTGCTGGCGGCATCTGGGCAGCCAACACTGGCAAGGATGACAACGGCATCCTCGGGATGTTTGCTTCCATGGCAGCCATCGCCCTGATCGTTGCCACCATCGGCAACATCATCAACAGCCGCATCCTGCTGATCTCCGGCCTGTTCTCCTTCAACTCGCAGAACATGGTCGGCTGGCACGTCTTTTACATCACCGTGGCCTGCCTCGTCTGCTATGTCGTGGCCATCGTTGCGATGATCATCGGTTCCTTCTGCAAGGCAACCAAGTAAGAGCCGTTTCCCCGTGACCTCTTAGTACCCGATTGCGGCAGCCTGCCCCCAAAAGGTGGGGTGGGCTGCCGCTTTTCTTAAAAAAGCAAAAAGGAGAGACCGCAATGGGCGAACAAAAATCTACGGCGTCGAGTGTGAACCGCGCCAAAACCTACCAGCTGGTGCTGTTCCCGCTGAACAACGGCGCAACGAATGTGTACTATGTGCTGGTGCTTTCCTACATCGCTACCTTTGGTAGCAAGGTGCTGGCACTGAGCATGATCTTTGCCTCGGTCATGGTCACCGGAATGCGTCTGTTCGACGCCATCACCGACCCCATCATCGGTGCCCTGATGGACCGCACCAACGGCAAATTTGGTAAATTCCGGCCGTTTATGGTCATCGGCAACCTCATCATGGCCGTCAGCATTCTGGCTCTGTACTGCCTGACCCCGCTGATCCCGGCCAGTGCCATGGGCCTGCGCTACGCAGCGTTCGTTGCCCTGTATGCCGTCTGGGTCATTGGCTACACCTTCCAGACCAGCTGCACCCGCTCCGGCCAGACCGTCCTGACCAACGACCCCAAGCAGCGGCCGCTGTTTACCATCTTCAACACCGTCGGCTCGCTGCTGGGCATGGGCGCGATGCAGTTCTTCGCCCCCATCCTCGCCAAGAACTATGAGGGCGGCTACGCCTCCGCTGGCTTCTTCCGCACGCTGGCTCCCGTTGGCATCGTCATCTCCATCCTGCTGACGCTGCTGGCCGTCATCGGCATCTGGGAGAAGGATCAGCCCAAGTACTTCGGCATCGGCGGCGAAAAAGCCGAGAAGGTCAAAGTCCGCGAGTATGTCCAGATCATCAAGAACAACAACCCGATGCAGCGTCTGATGGTGGCCGGTGCAGGCTGCAAGCTGGCACTCTCCATCGCCACCAACACCACCGTGCTGTGTATGCTGTACGGCTGTATGATGGGCAACTACGATGGCCTCTATCTGCCGATGATGGTGCTGGGCTATGTGTTCAGCGTGCCTTTCTTCCTGCTGACCGTCCGCACCAGCCAGAAAGAGGGCCAGAAAGCCAGCCTGATGAAGTACGTCAGCGTGGCCTTCCTCTGCTACATCGGCGTGCTGGTGCTGCTGATCCTCTGGGGCAAGAGCGATGCCTTCACCCTGTCCATCATGGGCGAGAACGGCCTGTCTCTGAACCTGTACACCATCCTGTTCATCGCCTTCTTCGGCATCGGCTACGGTGCGTACTACGCCACCGCCGATATGCCCATCCCCATGGTCGCCGACTGCTCCGACTACGAGACCTACCGCAGCGGCAACTACATCCCGGGCATCATGGGCACCCTGTTCAGTCTGGTGGATAAGCTGGTGTCCAGCCTGTCCGCGACGGTCGTGGGCATTGCGGTCAGCTTCATCGGTCTGGACAGCCTCCCGACCCAGTATGATCCGTATGCTTCCGGCATGAACGTGGTCGTCATCGTGCTGTTCTGCATCATCCCGATGATCGCATGGGCTGCGACCCTCATCGCCATGAAGGGCTACACCCTGACCGGTGCCAAGATGAAGGAGATCCAGGCCGTCAATGCCTGCCGCCGCGACGCAGTGGCCAACGGCATGAAGCTGGAAGACGCCATGGCCAAGTGGCAGACCCTCGATCAGCTGCCGGAACAGTATCGGAACTGATCGGAACAAATCAATGCAACAAAGCCCCCGGTTCTGGCACAATGCCGTGAACCGGGGGCTTGCTGGTTTTCTTCCGAAGATCCGGAGAGGGATCACTTCTTGTGGTATTTGCGATCTTCTTCCTCATAGGCGGGCTCGCAGGTCAGGTACATCCCCAGACGATTGAGAAGGTCGGCGTCCACGCTGGACAGAATGACGGTGGAGTGGATGTCGCAGCCCTTGAGGTTGGACAGCTGGTGGAGTGCCGCCGCAGCGACCTCGTTCTCCGCCGCAGAGCTGGACAGGGCGATGAGAATCTCATCGGTGTGCAGGCGGGGGTTCTTGCTGCCGAGGTAGTTGGTCTTGAGGGTCTGGATCGGCTCGATGGCGCGTGCCGACACGAGATCGACCTCCTGATCGATGCCAGCCAGCCGCTTGAGGGCATTGAGCAGGGCAGAGGAGGCCGCACCCAGCAGGGGGCCGGTCTTGCCGGTGACCACGGTGCCGTCGGCCAGCTCGATGGCGGCGGCGGGCAGGCCGCCGGTCTTTTCGGAGACCGCATGAGCCTGCTGCTCCACCGGGCGGGAGCCAAGGGTCAGGCCAGCCTGATTCAGCAGCAGCTTCAGCTTGAACAGCTCGCTGTCCTTTTCGCTGCCGGTCTTCTGATCGCAGAGGGCTTTGAAGTAGCGGCGGACGATCTCGTTGCAGGAGGCCTCACAGCAGGCGGCGTCGTCCACGATGCAGTTGCCGGCCATGTTCACGCCCATGTCCGTGGGGGAGCGGTAGGGGCTTTTTCCGGCGATCAGCTCAAACATCGCATTGACCACCGGGAAGATCTCAATGTCGCGGTTGTAGTTGACGGTGGTCTTGCCGTACGCTTCCAGATGGAAGGGGTCGATCATGTTCACATCGTTCAGGTCGGCAGTGGCGGCTTCGTAGGCAAGGTTGACCGGGTGCTTGAGGGGCAGATTCCAGATCGGGAAGGTCTCAAACTTGGCATAACCCGCTTTGACGCCGCGCTTATGTTCGTGGTACAGCTGGGAAAGGCAGGTGGCCATCTTGCCGCTGCCGGGGCCGGGTGCGGTGATGACGACCAGCGGACGCTGGGTCTCGATGTAATCGTTCTTGCCATAGCCTTCGTCGCTGACGATCTTGGCCACATCGTTGGGGTAGCCCGGGATCTTATAGTGACGGAAGGTGCGGATGCCCAGTGCGTTCAGCTTCTTCTCAAAGGCTTCGACCTCCGGCTGGGCGGTGTACATGGTCAGACAGACACTGCCGACAAAGAGCCCCACGCCCTGAAAAGCGTCGATCAGGCGAAGCACATCGAGGTCGTAGGTGATGCCGAAATCGCCGCGGACCTTGTTGCTCACGATGTCCTCGGCACTGATGACGATGACGATCTCCGCCTGATCCTTGAGCTGGAGCAGCATCTGCAGCTTGGAGTCGGGCTGGAAGCCGGGCAGCACGCGGGAGGCGTGATAGTCGTCGAACAATTTTCCACCAAACTCGAGGTAGAGCTTGTTGTCGAACTGTGCGATCCGCTCCCGGATGTGCTCCGACTGCATTTTAAGGTATTTGTCGTTGTCAAATCCTTTTTTCATTTTGCGTTGTCCTTTCCCTGTTTCCGAAACATTCAAAACAATATTCTTAGTATAACATACCCGCCGGGCCAGTGCAATGAAAATCCGCGGAAAAAGCGCAAAAATCCCCTGCACAGAGACCCTTCTGTGCAGGGGAAACGAGCAGGTTCAGGCATTGCTGTGGGCGCAGATGATCCGGATGAACTCCCGCACCTGCGGCAGCTCATACTCCCGCTTGCGGTAGAGCAGGTAGGTCGAGCGGGTGAGGGGGGTGCCGTCGGCGAAAAACAGCGGCTCGGACAGACCGTCAAAATAGGAAAGGCAGATCTCCGGCACGATGCTCCAGCCAAGGCCGGCCTGCACCATGGAGACACAGGCCGACAGGCCGTCCACATTCAGGGCACTGGTCGGCTCGAGACCGTGCTCCATCAGCCAGCGGGCTTTTATGCTCATGTGTTCGGGGTTGGAGTTTCGGCCGATGTACCGCATCTGATCCAGCGGGGTGTTGGCGTGGGCTCTGCTCCGGATCAGGCAGACCGCCTCCCGCTCCAGCAGGATCTTGCCGTCGGGCCAGTCGTACTCGCCCCGGACGATGGCGAGATAGGCCTGCCCTTCCTGCAGCTTGCGCATACAGTCGCGGCTGTGGTTGCTGGACACTTTCAGGGTGACGTCCGGATACTGCGCCGTATAGTCAGCAAGGATCTTGGGCAGGCGGTAGTTGGAGTAGTCGAGGGAGGATTCCATTCGCAGGGTGCCGCTCACGACGCCCTTGTTGAGCTGGATGCGGCTGCGGAGGGCTTCCAGTTCCGTCACCGTTTTCTGGATGCTTTTCAAGGCGTCCTCGCCCGCAGGGGTCAGGGTCACGCCGTGTTTGCTGCGCAGAAACAGCGGCGCACCCAGTTCCGACTCCATATTCTGCAGCCGCTTGCTCAGAGCCGGTTGGGTGAGATAGAGCTTTTCGGCTGTGCGGGTCAGATTTCCGGTCTCCGCCAGCGTCAGAAAGATCAGAAAATCTTTTTCGTCCATGGGCTGTTCCGTCCTTTTCGCGCTTTTTTTATCAGTATAGCGTGTTGGAGGCGAAACTTCAAGTCGTGGGCCTTTGCTGCGAGCGCATCCGCGCGGCAGAGGGGGGAGGTACAAAAAGACCGCTGCTTCTCCGAACGGAAAAACAGCGGCGGTACGATCCAGCGGATCAGTTGTCGTGATGCAGGCTCTCGCGGAGTTCTTCGTGCTCCTCGTGCAGTTCTTCTTTCAGCAGGGCATCGACTTTATGGACGTCCTGCTGCAGTGCGTGCAGCTCCGACGAAAGGGCGGGGTTCTCCTCGATGTCCTCTTTGATGAACATCAGGATGAAGCTGACCACCAGCAGCAGGCAGGAGCCCCAGACGGCATAGCGGCCAAACCACTGGATGCCGACGCTGCCGAAGCCCGCGCCCAACCCGAACAGGAAGATGATGGCGAAATAGTGGAAGGCTTTGTCCTTTGCCTTGGCGTTTTTGGTGCGCACCCAGACGCAGAGGGCTTCGGTGCCGCTGCGCAGATTGCCGATGCACATGGTGCTGGCAAAGCCGTAGCCGTTCACCTTCCGGAAGGTCTGCACCTGCATGGCGCAGGCAAAGGAGACGAGGGCGTTGGCCAGCAGGTTCCACTCCTGCGGGAAGAAGCCGACCCCAAACAGCAGCACGATCTCCAACAGGATCACCAGCTGCCGCCAGTGGAGCGACTGGAGATCCTTGAACCACCCATGGAGCAGCTCCGCCACAAACACACCCAGCGCAAACGCCAGCAGAGGCACCAGATAATGGAACGTCTGATCCCACTCCCCGGCAAACAGATGCTGGCTGAGCAGAACGATGTTGCCCGTCTGGGCGTTGGCAAACACTTTGCCCCGGAACAGATAGGTGTAGGCGTCCTGCAGACCGCCGGAGAGCGAAAGAAACATCGCTGTATAGAACGACTCCGACATCTGGCCGTGGTGGAGCCGCTTGAGACCCGCTTGCATGAAATCATCCCTCACAAATTTTACTTTCAGTTTTTGGTGAAACTGCTAGATTATTATACGCAAAATTTCGGCAAAGTGCAAGAGGACATTCCGACATGACCGCGATACCAAACGGATATGACAGCGGGAGCGCATCCGTTTTTTGCATTGTCGGCGGGGATGTGCTACAATAAACAAAATGAAATCACCCAAAAAAGGAGACTTCCTTATGCCGCATATCATCGAGATCACCGACTTCCACGCCCCGGAGCTGGATCCTTACGCCCGGTTGACGCAGGCACAGCTGCGCAACCGTCTGGAACCGGAAAAAGGGATCTTCATCGCCGAAAGCCCGAAGGTCATTGCCCGGGCACTGGACGCCGGATACCGCCCCCTCTCCCTGCTGATGGAGCGTAAGCAGATCACCGGCCCGGCGGCGGAGATCCTGACCCGCTGCGGGGAGGCACCGGTCTATACCGCCGACCGGGAGCTGCTGGCCGCGCTGACGGGCTTTGAGCTGACCCGCGGCGTGCTGTGCGCCTTTCACCGTCCGGCACCGCGCACTGCAGCCGAACTTTGCCGGAACGCCCGCCGGGTGGCGGTGCTGGAAGGGATCGTGGATTCCACCAATGTGGGGGCGATCTTCCGCAGTGCAGCCGCGCTGAATATGGACGCGGTGCTCATCACGCCCTCCTGCTGCGATCCGCTCTGCCGCCGGGCCGTCCGGGTCAGCATGGGCACGGTCTTTCAGGTGCCTTGGGCGCAGATCGGCGCAACGCCTGCCGACTGGCCGGAGAAGGGGATCGAGGAGCTGCACGCCCTCGGCTTCCAGACGGCGGCCATGGCTCTGAGCGACCGCTCGGTGCGCATCGACGACGAAACACTGGCCGCCGAACCCCGCCTTGCCATCATTATGGGAACGGAGGGCGACGGTCTGAGCCATTCGACCATCGCCGCCTGCGATTACACCGTCAAGATCCCCATGTCGCACGGCGTCGATTCCCTGAACGTCGCCGCCGCCAGTGCCGTTGCCTTCTGGCAGCTGGGCAAACAGTGAGAGAGCCCTGAATCATAGCCCCACAAGGAGCAGCTTCTGTTCGCAAGGAATGGAAGCTGCTCTTTTTTGTTGTGCATCCCGGGAAGCCTATAGAAGCCTATATATAAAGGAAGCAAAGTGTGTCGAAAGTGTAAAAGATAAAATAATTTAGATATTATTCTTGACTTATCCGACGATTTCGGTATAATGGTCGTGTTCGCAAGAAACCTCAAATATTTTAGATATTCAAAAAAATACAACAGTCAACAAAAGGAGATTACTGCCATGACGTTTGAAGAAATGAAGAAGATCGTTGTCGATACCCTGAACTGCGACGCTGACAAGGTGACCATGGAGGCCAGCCTGACCGAGGATCTCGAGGCAGACAGCCTGGATGCTGTGGAGCTGAACATGGCTCTGGAAGATGCCTGCGGCGTGTCCATCCCCGATGAGGAGCTGGCAAAGCTGAAGACCGTGGGCGATATCTACAACTACATCACCGCACACGCCTGAGCCGCGTGACCGAACGCAAACAACAACGAGGCAAACAGCAATGAACGATATCCGAGATCTGCTTCCCGGCCGGATGCGGGAGCGCACCTTCCAACTCAAGGCCAAGCGGGATGCCGGGGCCGTCTGGCATGAACCACAGTTTGTGGAGTGCAAACAGTGCGGCCGCCGCACCACCCGCACGCTTTGGACCAAAAGTCTTTATGTGTGCCCCAACTGTGGGTATCACCTGCCCATCGGCGGGTATTACCGGCTGAGTCTGGTGCTGGATCACGGCAGTTTCCGGGAGCTGGATGCAGAGCTTGCACCGCAGGACCCGCTCCAGTTTCCCGGTTATCCGGAAAAGCTGACGGCTGCCGAGAACAAGACCGGCCTGCACGAGGCTGCAGTCACGGCGGTCGGGCGCATCGGCGGCGTGGCTTGTGTGGCTGCGGTGCTGGACAGCCGCTTCTTTATGGGCAGCATGAGCACTGCCGTGGGCGACAAGGTCACCCGCGCCATCGAGCACGCCACGGCAAAACGTCTGCCGTTGGTCATCTTTTCCGCCAGCGGCGGAGCACGGATGCAGGAGGGCATTTTCAGCCTGATGCAGATGGCCAAAACGTCTGCCGCCATCGAGCGGTTCTCCGCCAAGGGCGGGCTGTACGTCAGCGTGCTGACGCATCCCACCACCGGCGGCGTGACGGCCAGCTTCGCCAGTCTGGGCGACATCATGCTGGCAGAGCCGGGTGCCCTGATCGGCTTTGCCGGGCCGCGGGTCATTGAGCAGACCATCGGCGAAAAGCTGCCTGCCGGGTTCCAGCGCAGTGAATTCCAGATGGAACACGGGTTTGTGGATCAGGTGGTCCCCCGCGACCAGCTGCGGAACACGCTGATCCAGATCTTGCAGCTCCATGCAGGAGGAAAACACGAATGATCAAAGAACTTCTGGAGCAGCTGGCTCCGCTGGACGCCCAGATCGCCGCGCTGAAAGGCAGCGGCGACGATATGGACCGCATCACGGCTCATGCCTCCGAGCTGGCAGAGCTGGCCGTGGAAGAGGATGAGATCCTCCGCACCTGCGGCCCGCTGACCGCCGAGGACCGAGTCTTTTTGGCACGGCATCCGGATCGCCCGCACATCGACGAGACCGTTTCGGCTCTGTTCACCGATTTCTTTGAACAGCGGGGCGATCGGCAGTGCAAGGAGGATGCGGCCATTCTGGGCGGCATCGCCCGGTTCCATGGAATGCCGGTGACCGTCATCGGCCACCGCAAAGGCTCCACCTTGGAAGAAAATCTGGCCTGCAACTTCGGGATGCCCGGGCCGGAAGGCTACCGCAAGGCTCTGCGCCTGATGCGGCAGGCCGAAAAGTTTGGCCGCCCCATCATCACCTTCATCGATACGCCGGGTGCCTATCCCGGCAAGGATGCCGAGGAGCGGGGGCAGGGCGAGGCCATCGCCCGGAACCTGATGGAGATGAGCGGCCTGACCGTTCCGATCATTGCCGTCGTTACCGGCGAGGGTTCTTCCGGCGGTGCGCTGGCACTGGGTGTGGCAAACCGCATCCTGATGCTGGAAAATGCCGTCTACTCCGTGCTGAGTCCGGAGGGCTTTGCCAGCATTCTATGGAAGGATGCCTCCCGCAGCGGCGAGGCCTGCGAGCTGATGAAACTGACGGCGCAGGATCTCTACCGGGACGGCATCGTGGAAGAGATCATCCCGGAGCCGGTGGGCGGCGCACAGCGCAGCCATGCCCTTCTGTTTGAGCGGATGGATGCCGCACTGCGCACCCATCTGAAAGAGCTGAGCCGGATGAGCGGCCGGGCACTGACCGACCAGCGTTATCAGAAATACCGGCAGATCGGAGAAACGAGGAACGCATGAATGCTTTACAGCTGATCGCCACCGGCGGGGCTCTGCCCGGCCGGACGGTCACCAACCAAGACCTGAGCCGGATGGTGGACACCAGCGATGAATGGATCACCAGCCGCACCGGGATCCGCACCCGGCACTGGTGTGCCGAGGGCGAATCCGCCGCAACGCTGGCCATTGCCGCCGCACGGCAGGCGTTGGAGCGCAGCGGCCTTTCCCCGGCGGATATCGGTTGCTGCATCTGCGCCACCCTGTCCGCTCCGGATGCGACCCCCAGCGTGGCCTGTCAGGTACAGGCGGCGTTGTGCCTGCCGGAGGATCGCCCCGCGTTGGACATCAACGCGGCCTGCTCCGGATTTCTCTATGGCATGGCGGTGGCACGGGGTCTGCTGGCGACCATGGGCGGACAGTATGCGCTCGTGATCGGGTGCGAAGCACTTTCCCGCCTGATGGATCCTACCGACCGCGCCACCTGCGTTCTGTTTGGAGACGGGGCCGGAGCTGCCATCTTCCGTGCGGCCGATACGCCCTTTGCCCTGACGCTGGGTGCGCGGGGCAGCGACGTCCTCCATGCCGGAGGGCCGAACCGGAACGGTTCCGTCCCCATCACCATGGACGGCAAGGCTGTGTTCCGCTTTGCGGTGGACGCCCTGCCCAAATGCCTGCACACCGTGCTGGAAGAAACGCAATTGACCCTTGCGGATCTGTCGTGGGTGATCTGCCATCAGGCCAACAGCCGGATCATCGACCATTGCGTCCGCGCCTTGAGCGCAGATCCGACGAAATTTTACAAGAACATGGATCGCTACGGCAATACCAGTGCCGCCAGCATCCCGGTGGCTCTCAACGAGCTGGCCGAGAGCGGGCAGCTGCCGGAAGGCCGGCCGCTGGCCTGCATCGGCTTCGGCGGCGGATTGACTTGGGGCGGTGCGGTTATGGTATATCAACCTCTCAGTCTCGCATCCGCTCGACAGCTCCCCTAATAGGGGAGCCTTTGGCAAAGAGATTTTGCTTTTTTGTGGATTGCCAAGGCCTCTCCTACAAGGAGAGGTGGCATTGCGTAAGCAATGACGGAGAGGTTGGACAAAGAAATCGGTTGAATTGAGAAAAGATAGTTTATGAAACTTTTAAACGAAATTCTGGGAACGAAATATCCCATCCTGCAGGGCGGCATGGCAAACATTGCTACGGGCGAGTTTGCAGCTGCCTGCTCGAATGCAGGCGCGCTGGGTCTGATCGGGGCAGGCGGCATGAATGCCGACACCCTGCGCCAGAATATCCGCCGCTGCAAGGAGCTGACCGACAAGCCTTTCGGTGTGAATATCATGCTGATGCACCCGCAGGCAGATGAGTTTGCGCAGATCGTGGTGGAAGAGGGCGTGCAGGTCGTCACCACCGGCGCGGGCAACCCGGGCAAGTACATTCCGCAGTGGAAAGCTGCCGGGATCAAAGTGATCCCGGTGGTTGCCGCCGCGGTGCTGGCCAAACACCTTGAGCCGCTGGGCATCGATGCCGTGATCGCCGAGGGCACCGAGAGCGGGGGTCATGTCGGTGAGATGACCACCATGGCTCTGGTGCCGCAGGTGGTGGATGCGGTGAAGGTACCCGTCATTGCGGCGGGCGGCATCGCCGATGGCCGTCAGCTGGCGGCTGCGCTGGCACTGGGAGCCTGCGGCGTGCAGGTCGGCACCTGCCTGCTGGTCAGCGAAGAGTGCCCCATCCACGAAAACTACAAGGCTGCACTGCTCAAGGCCAAGGACAGCGATACCATCGTGACCGGCCGCAGCGTGGGCGCACCGGTGCGTGTGCTGAAAAACCGGATGAGCCGTGAGTACGTCCGGCAGGAAAAGGCCGGTGCCGACAAGATGGAACTGGAAAAATACACCCTCGGCAGTCTGCGCCGGGCGGTCTTTGAGGGCGACACCGCAAACGGAAGCCTGATGGCCGGTCAGGTGGCCGGAATGCTCCACGAAGTCCGGCCGGTGGCCGATATCCTCGAGGATCTGTGGGCCAGCGGGAGGCAGCGCATCCATGCGTTGAGCGAAGAATGCTGACCCTTGGGAAAAAGGCTCTGTCCGTGCCCATCCTGCAGGGCGGCATGGGCGTGGGCGTGTCGCTCGGCGGGTTGGCCGGTGCGGTGGCGGCCTGCGGCGGCATGGGGTGCATCTCCACCGCCGACGCAGGCTACCGGGAACCGGACTTTGGCCGGGATCCGGCCGCAGCCAATCACCGTGCCCTCGCCGCCGAGATCCGGAAAGCAAAGCAGATCGCCCAAGGCGCGGGCATGGTCGCCATCAACGCCATGGTCGCCACGCAGGATTATGCCGCCGCCATCCACACCGCCGTCGAAGCGGGCGTGGATGCCGTGGTCTCCGGCGCAGGGCTTCCGCTGGAACTGCCCGGGCTGGTGAACACGCGGGAAGTCGCCATTGCCCCCATCGTGTCCAGCGGCCGCGCCGCCAAGCTCATCCTGCGCCGCTGGGCGAAGGAGTTTGACCGCACCGCCGATTTTGTGGTCATCGAAGGCTGCAAGGCGGGCGGGCACCTCGGATTTTCCGAGGACGACCTGTTGGCCGGGAAGTGCCAGACGCTGGACGAGATCCTGCCCGAGGTGCTGGCCGAGGTAAAGCCCTTTGAGGCACAGTTCGGGCACGCCATCCCCGTGTTTGTGGCGGGCGGTGTGTACACCGGGGCAGATATGGCGCACTTTACCAAACAGGGTGCGGCCGGTGTGCAGATCGCCACCCGCTTCATCCCCACCTACGAGTGCGACGCCGCCCAAGGGTACAAGGATGTTCTGCTGAAGGCCGCCTCTGCGGACGTGCGGATCATCCACAGCCCCGTCGGGATGCCGGGCCGGGCACTGAACACGCCCCTTGTGCAGGCGTTGGCGGAGGGAAAACGCTTCCCGCCGAAACGCTGCGCCCGCTGTCTCAAGACCTGCGACCCCGCCAAAGTGCCTTACTGCATCACCCACGCGCTCATCGAGGCCGTGAAGGGCAATGTGGAAGAGGGCTTGTTCTTCTGCGGTGCCAACGTGGGTCGGCTCGACCGGATGTACACCGTCCGGGAGCTGATGGATGAACTTGTGGCCGAATGGAGGCAAAATCAATGAAACTTGCTGTTTTGTATGCCGGTCAGGGGGCACAGCACCCCGGCATGGGCAAAGAATTTTACGAAGCATCGCCTGCATTCCGGGCGGCATTCGACAGCGCGGAGCTGGATTTTGATCTGCACCGCGTCTGCTTCGACGACCCGGACGGCGTTTTGAATCAGACCGAATACACCCAGCCCTGCATGGTGGCGTTTGCCTGCGGCGTGACGGCAGTGCTGGCCGAAAAGGGCGTGAAGCCCGCTGTTGTGGCGGGTCTTTCGCTGGGCGAATACTCCGCGCTGGAAGCCGCCGGTGTGTTTACCGCAAAGCAGGCCGTGGAACTGGCAGCCTACCGCGGCAAGGCCATGGCCGACGCCGCCAAAGGCATTGACTGCGGGATGACGGCCGTGCTGAATCTCGACCGGGATACGCTGGCCAAATGCTGCGAAGAAGCGTCCGCAGAGGGCGTGGTCCAGATCTGCAATTACAACTGCCCGGGGCAGCTGGTCATCGGCGGCGAAAAGGCTGCCGTGGACAACGCCGCAGAGCGGGCAAAGCAGGCCGGTGCCCGCCGCTGCATCCCGCTCAAAGTCAGCGGGCCGTTCCACACCCGGCTCATGGCTCCCGCCGGAGACGCGCTGGCCAAGCGGTTTGAGACCGAAGCCTTTGGCTCGATGCAGATCCCGGTGCTGTTCAACTGCCTCGGCCGCGAAAAGGCCGCGGACGACCGCATCCCGGATCTGCTGGTGCGGCAGGTGCAGAGCAGCGTCTACATGGAAGATACCCTCCGCCGTCTGGGAGAGCTGGGCGTGGATACCATTCTGGAAGTCGGCCCGGGCAATGCCCTCGCCGGTTTCGTGAAAAAGACCCTGCCCGGCGTGGCCTGTGCTTCGGTGGAGACCCCGGCGCAGCTGGATGCGGTGCTGACCGCATGGAAGGAAGAACAATGAGCGAAGAAAAGAGCATCCGCACCGCCGTCGTCACCGGCGGAAGCCGCGGCATCGGCCGCGCCGTCTGCGTGGCACTGGCAAAGCAGGGCTGCAATGTGGTGGTCAATTACTGCCACGGGGAAGCGGCGGCTGCCGAAACCGTCTCGCTCTGCTGCGCCGCAGGCGTGCAGGCAGCGGCAGTGCAGGCCGACGTCTCCACCGCCGAGGGCTGCAAGCAGCTCTTTGAGGAAGCCATCCGCGTCTTTGGCCGGGTGGACATCCTCGTCAACAACGCGGGCATCACCCGCGACAACCTGATCCTCCGCATGAGCGAGGCAGACTTTGACGCAGTTCTGGATGCGAACCTCAAGGGGGCGTTCCTCTGCTGCAAAGAAGCCGCCCGCCGGATGGTGCGTCAGCGGTCGGGCCGGATCATCAACCTGTCCAGCGTCGTAGCCCTGCGGGGCAACGCGGGTCAGACCAATTACGCCGCCAGCAAAGCGGGTCTGATCGGCCTGACCAAGAGTCTGGCCCGGGAGCTGGCAAGCCGGAATGTGACCGTCAACGCGGTGGCTCCGGGCTTTATTGAGACGGATATGACCGCCGCCCTGCCGGAAACGGTCCGCACCGAAATGGCAAAGGGCATTCCGGCCGGCCGTGCCGGAACGCCGGAGGATGTGGCGAATGCGGTGGCGTTTTTTGCCGCAGAACAAAGCGGCTATCTCACCGGGCAGGTGCTCTGTGTGGATGGCGGCATGGCAATGTAAAAGGAGAACTTCTCATGGAAAAACGCAGAGTCGTCATCACGGGTCTTGGCACCGTGAACCCTCTTGGCAACAACACCGCCGACAGCTGGGCTGCAGCCAAGGCCGGCAAGTGCGGCATCGCCCCCATCACCCAGTTTGACACCGCCGATTTCAAGTGCAAGCTGGCAGGCGAAGTAAAAGGCTTCGACCCGGAAACGGTCGTGGATAAAAAGGAGACCCGCAAGATGGCGCGCTTTACGCTGCTGGCACTGGGTGCCGCAGCCGAGGCCATCCGGGATTCCGGGCTGGACACCGAGGCCGAGGGCGAATCCATCGGCTGCATCGTTTCCAGCGGCATCGGCGGTCTGCCCACCATTGAGGAGCAGCATACCCGCGGCGAAGAAAAGGGAATGGAGAAGGTCAGCCCGTACTTTGTTCCCATGGCCATCGCAAACATGGCGGCTGCGCAGATCGCCATTCGGTTTGGCCTGAAGGGAATGTGTACCTGCCCGGTCACCGCCTGTGCCGGCGGCACAAACGCGGTGGGCGATGCTTTCCATCGCATCCGGGATGGCTACGAGCCGGTCATGGTCTGCGGCGGCACCGAAAGCTGCATCAGCCAGCTGGGGATCGGCGGCTTTACCAGCATGAAGGCCCTGTCCACCTCCACCGATCCGGACGCAGCCAGCCTGCCCTTTGACGCCCGCCGCGGCGGATTCGTCATGGGCGAGGGCAGCGGCATTCTGGTGCTGGAAGAGCTGGAGCACGCCAAGGCACGCGGTGCGCACATCTATGCCGAGGTGGTGGGTTACGGTGCCAACTGCGACGCCTACCACTTCACCGCGCCGGCTCCCGGCGGCACCGGTGCCATCGGCTGCATGAAGCAGGTGCTGCAGGATGCAGGCATCGCACCGGAGCAGGTGGATCACATCAATGCCCACGGCACCGGCACCCACATGAACGATGCCTGTGAGACGGCGGCCATCCATGCCGTGTTCGGCGAGCACGCCAAAGAGATGACGGTGGTGAGCACCAAGAGCATGACCGGCCACCTTCTGGGCGGTGCGGGCGGCATCGAAGCGGTGTTCACGGCACTGGCTCTGCGGGATCAGTTTGCCCCGCCGACCATCCATTACGCGCAGCCCGACCCGGAGTGCGATCTGGACTATGTGCCGAATGCGGGTCGTCCGCAGGCCATGACCTACGCGCTGAGCAACAGCTTGGGCTTTGGCGGGCACAATGCCTGCATCGCCCTGCGCAGATGGGAGGGATGACCGATGGCAGAACCGCGCACCGTGCGGGAGCACGCGAATGCTCTGAACAGTGAGCAGATCGCCGCCCTGCTGCCGCACCGTTATCCCTTTGCGCTGGTGGATCGCATCCTCGATTACGAGCCGGGTCAGTGGGCCATCGGCCGGAAGTGCGTCTCCCGCAATGAGGAATTCTTCTGCGGCCATTTCCCGGGTCAGCCGGTCATGCCGGGGGTGCTCATCCTCGAGGCACTGGCGCAGACCGGGGCAGTCGCCGCCCTGAGCCTGCCCGAAAACAAAGGCAAGCTGGCTCTCTTCGGCGGCATCAAGAGTGCCCGCTTCCGCAAACAGGTCGTTCCCGGCGATGTGCTGACCCTCCACTGTGAACTGGTGGAACAGCACGGCCCCGTGGGAGTGGGCAAGGCCTCGGCCTATGTGGACGGCAAATGTGCTGCGACCGCAGAGCTGACCTTTGTGCTGACCGAACGGGATCCGGAATCCTGAACCACATCTGCAAAAGAATCTGAAGTAAAACGAGATAGACATTTCCGCAAAAGGGGAGTGTCTATCTTTTTTTGTTGGAAGCAGAGCGCGCAACCGCCAGAGCGGAACGCAAAGCAAGGGCGGGGGAGGCGGACAAAAAGAGAACGGACGGCCGGTTCGCCCTATACCGTTTTGGCGGAAAACGTGGTATAATTTTTGCAGGAACCGCCGCAGGAAATCGAGCGGCTCCGAGAAAGTGGGAAAGTGAAATGAAGATTCGGAAAGCAGAGGAAAAAGATATTCCAAGACTTCTTGTGCTGCTGGGGCAGGTGCTGCAAATCCATGCAGAGATCCGCCCGGATATTTTTATCCCCGGCACCACCAAGTACACCGTCTGCGAGCTGGCAGAGCTTTTGAAGCAGGAGGATAAACCCATCTACGTTGCGGTAAACGAGAACGATGTGTGCGTGGGATACGCCTTCTGTCAGCGCAGGGAACAGCCCTTTTCCACCAATATGGTGCCCTTTACGTCGCTGTTCATCGACGATTTGTGCGTTGACCAGCAGGCACGGGGACAGCACATCGGGGAAAGCCTGTTTGAATATGTGAAGCAGCAGGCAAAAGAACTGGGCTGCTATGAGGTGACGCTGAACGTCTGGACAGGGAATACTTCGGCAGAGCACTTTTACGAAAAGATGGGCATGAAAACAAAGGAACGGCAGATGGAGTATATCCTGTGAAGCGGGGAAATGAAGGGGTTGGACGATGTAACCTAGTATCTTGCAGAAGCTGCCACTGCAACCGGAAATGCTGAAAAAAACCTGCAATATTGGGCATTTGAGAAGAAATACAAAGCAAAAACGGAGTTGTAAGAATATGATAAAAATACTGTTTATTTGCCACGGCAATATCTGCCGCAGCCCGATGGCGGAATTTGTAATGAAAGATCTTGCAGCAAAGGCTGGGCTTTCCGGGCAGTTTGAAATTGCATCGGCGGCCACCAGCACCGAGGAGATCGGCAATCCGGTCTATCCACCTGCCCGGCGGAAGCTGGCCGAGCACGACATCTCCTGCGCAGGCAAGACCGCCCGGCAGATGACCCGGCGGGATTATGAAACCTACGATCATCTGATCGCCATGGATCACAACAATCTGCGCAATATGACCCGCTTCGTGGGCAGTGACCCGGAGCATAAGGTCTCACTGTTGATGGATCATACCCGCCGCCCCGGTGACGTGGGACCCGTGGTATACCGGGGATTTTGAGGCCACATGGCGGGATGTGCTGGAGGGCTGCACCGCCCTTTTGGAAGAACTGCGTATGGAAACACTCTGAAAACGGGGGCAGCGCAATCTTTCGGGTACACATTCGTATTCGGAGCAAAGGCGGCTGACACAGCATTTCACAAACCGATCCGAACACAAAAATCCCTGCGAGCGTTGGATGCCCGCAGGGATTTTTTTGTACAGGTTCTTTCCGAAATGGAAAAACCATGGTATACTGTGTTGAAAATAATTTGATTCTGGAGGAACAAAGATGAACGACATAAAAGCAAAGACCGGCGCAATTCTGAAAGAGACGGCAGTCCTGACCGGGGCGGTGGCGATCGTTGCGGCGGGCGTCTACTTTTTTCTGGTGCCGAGCCATACATCCGTCAGCAGCATTTCCGGCCTTGGCATCGTGCTGTCCAATTTTGTGCCGCTGCCCTTGTCGGTCATTACGATGCTCCTGAACGTTGTGCTGCTCATCCTCGGGTTCTTTACCTGCGGCAGAGAATTTGGCGCAAAGACCGTTTACACCAGCGTGCTGCTGCCGGTATTTCTGGGATTGTTTGAAAAACTGTTCCCGGCGTTTGGCTCTATGACCGGCAGTCAGGAGCTGGATGTGGTGTGCTATATTCTGGTGGTCAGCATTGGGATGAGCATCTTGTTCAACCGCAACGCATCCTCCGGTGGGCTGGATATCGTGGCAAAAATCATGAACAAGTACCTGCACATGGAATTGGGAAAAGCCATGTCGCTGTCGGGGATGTGCGTGGCACTTTCCGCAGCACTGGTCTATGATAAGAAAACGGTGGTTCTGAGCATTCTGGGCACCTATTTCAACGGCATCGTGCTGGATCATTTTATCTTTGACAACAGCATCAAACGCCGTGTCTGCATCATCACCGAAAAAGAGGAGGCACTGCGGCAGTTCATCATTCACGACCTGCACAGCGGCGCGACCATGTACGAGGCCATCGGCGCGTACAATCTGGAAAAGCACAACGAGATCATTACCATCGTGAACAAGAGCGAGTATCAGAAGCTGATGAACTTCATCAACCGGGAGGATCCCAAGGCCTTTGTCACCATTTACCATGTGTCCGGTATGCAGTATCAGCCTAAGATCTGACCGCCGGAGCTGTAGGGAAAATTTGAAAGAGATCTTTATTGGACACCACAGCTGGTAAAATCACATTGTAAGAAGCAAAACACCCTTCAAACGGAGGAAAATACAATGGCAAACGGTGATTACGGCTATTTCGGCAAAGGCTCTACGGGTTATGCTCAGTACATGACGGCCTTCAACCGCAATTTTGGCGGCTCGTCCGGCGGTGGCGGCGGCCACAACAACGGCGGCGGGGGAGATGGCAGCGGCTGCGGCTGCCTCATCGCGATTGCGGTGGTGGTCGTGCTGATCCTGCTTGGGATGGGAAGCTGAGACGATCCCCATGGCGGACACCGCCCTTGCACCGCTTTGTCGGATGGAGAGAAGGCTGCGTGAAAAACTAACCTCAGGTTAATGGTATTTTGGAAAGATCTGCGCTACAGTAAAGGTGTAACGTGGATCTTTTTGTTTTATCTGAACAAAAATTCCGGAAAAGAGAGGAGGAATAAGATGAAACAGAGAAAAACGATCGCGGCTCTGAGCCTGCTGCTGGCCGGGTGCATCGGCCTTTCTGCCTGCGGAGGAGAAGCTGCAGAGCCCTCCTCCGGATCGGCAGCGGAGGAAGCTCCGTATTCTGCCGAAGATCTGGATGCAGCCTCTGTGACCGGCCTGAGCGACGAGCAGACCGAAGCACTGGACGACTGGATCTGGTATGAGCGGGGAGACTACACCTCAGAAAACTGGTACCACATTGCGTCCGACGGCACAGTGGAGATGCACGGCGAATACGGTTCCACCGAGGACACCTACACGGCCTATCCCATGAAAGGGATGTCCTACAGCATGGAGGGGTTTGACATCGGCCCCGACGATGTGGGCTTTTTGAGCCTTCAGATGGAGGAAAACGTCTTCAACAGCGTGGAGATCATCGAGGACGGCAGAGCGTTTCTGGTCGGAAATGCAAGCTCTTTCCCGAGCTACTACATCCGCTCCGACCAGACGGAGGATGTGGATCTGCACAACGCCTGTGTGTTGATGTACCGGCAGTGGCGGCTGGACGAAGAACACTTGTACCTCAATTTCTACCCCAACCACGGCTTCATCCTGTATGCGCAGAAAGATCTGGGCGACGGTTTCTACGGCTTTGATGCCGACAGCGTGTATACCGGCCGGTGGATGGTGGACGGCGATGCCGTGAGCCTTTTCTGGGATGACGGCACCGAGGACACCGCAGTCCTGATCCCCAATGAGCATCCGGGCGATGTGGGGGAGGACGTCAGCACCCTGAGCCTGAACGGGTCCGATCTGCTCTTCAACAACAGGTGGTAAAACATGAAAAAACAACGGGGCATCCTGCTGGCAGCACTTTTGCTCCTGCTGCTTGGGTGGATCTTCCGCCCGGCACCGGCGATGCCGGGAGCGGATCCGCCGGAGGAGAACATTGCTGGAAGCGACTGGCGTACATGGGGCATCATCGACGACGCGGGCACGCTGGTACAGGGCGGGGAGAGCATCGCTTTCTGCGCCTGCGTCCACACACAGGATACGACCCTCTACTATGACACCGAAAGTCAGGTGCTGCTGGCAGAGCTGGTCTACCCGGTGTCTGTGGAAAATGCGGAGAAGCACTATCTCGGGATGGAGACCACAGACCGGAACGGCGACGGCAGCAGCGATGTCCTGCTCCGCTTTTCGCAGGAAGAAGGAACGCTGGAGCTGCTGTTCTGCTGGGATCCGGAGACCGGGCTCTTCCGGGCGGTTCCGTCCTGACAAGAGCTGAAACCATTCTGAAAAAGGGAGGCAATTTTATGAAAACGACCATGAAACGTACCCTCGGGCTGTTTGCAGCTGCGCTGCTGACGATGACGCTGGCTCTCAGTGCCTATGCTTCGTCCGAGCACAACCTGACCTTTACCGACAAAGGCAACCGAATGCACGTCAAGGATAAGACCGTTCATGTGCAGACCTACTATCCCTACGAGTATTATGTGCTGGACGTTCTGGAGGACGCACTTGTGGTGGTGAACCCGGAATGGAACGACTGCGGCTATGCGGTCTGCCGGGAAGTCACGGATGCGTATTTAAACTATCTGGACTCCGATGACGACTTTGTTCTGGATTATGCAGGCGAATATCTTGAGTATGATTTCAAGGAGTTGTACGGCGGCCAGTGGCCGGATACCTCGTGGGAGGTCGTAGACGAGAGCAATGCGGCCAATCGCATCGCCACCATGCGGGGCTATCTGTGGAACAATGCGATGGACGCCTATATGTGGACGGTGATCTATTGGGATACCGACCACGACAAGGTGATGGCAAAGACCTTCTTTGTGCCGGAAAACAAGGGCTACGAGAAGGCGGAGAAGATGGGGAAAAAGGTAAGCAGCACCGTCTGGTGCTGACGGGAGTGATGCAGTATGAAAACGCGGAACCGTACGCTGCAGGAAAAAATGCCGGACGAGGAGCTTGCCCGCCGCATCCTGTTCTACGGGCATCTGGCCAACCTCTGCGCCTATGGCTGCATCGCAGGTGCCGTGCTGGGCGTCCTTGCAGGCATCCTGCTGCAAAGTTTCTCGGCAGGCTGTGCCATCGTGGTGCTGGTGATCGTTGCGGCGGTGTTTCTGATCCAATGGATCCATGCCCTGCAAAGTGCCCTGATCCTCAGTCAGCTGGGGGATGGGTTTCTGGCCGCCCTGCAGGAGGCATTCGGCCCGCAGCCGGAGCATAAGCAGTGGGCGATGCGCAATGAACTGGTGCGCAGCTCCGGGCTTTTCCCGGAGGAATGGGAATCTGCCAGTGCCCACGGCAGCTACGAGGGCAGCTATCGGGGCATCCCCTTTGCGATGCACAACACCACCCTGACCCACGTTTGGGAGGAGCGGGATCCCATGCCCGATAACCCCCATCACACGCGCACCTGCTCCAAAACGATCTTTCAGGGGCTGTTTCTGGTCTGCCGGATGCGCAGGCCGGTGCTGCAGGATTCCTTCGTCCTGCCCGGAAGCCCCCGCCCCGGCTTTGGTCCGGAGCTGGAAAACTGGGAGCAGCAGCTGCGGAGGGCTGTGGATGCCCGGGAGCTGCGGATGAGTTTTCGGGGGGATCTGATGTACGCCGCCCTTGCCACCGACCAGAAGATCATGGCGGTCTCCAAAGACATCGACCCCAAGATCATAGACGAGTATCGCCGCAGTTTTCAGGATTCGGTTGACCGGATGAAAGACCTGATGGAAGCCGTGGCGCAGAATACAGAGCTTTTCTGAAACAGGAGGAACCCAACATGAAACGTATTGCACTTTTGCTTGCCGCAGCACTGGTGTTTGCCCTGACCGGCTGCAGCAGTTCGGAAACCGCAGGCAAGACGATGGACACCGAACCGGCAGGATCCTACGAGGTCATCCCGCCCGAGGATGGCCGGGGAGACCTGATCCCCGCCTCTTCGGATATCGTGAGCATCCCGGTCTTGGTGGGCGGCGGCCTGCCCTTCACCAGCATGGAAAACTTGATGAACGAGAACTACGAGGACGGCACCTACACCTATGAGGATATGACGCAGGACGGCTCGGTGCTGGTGGTGGATATGGCGTTCCAGTCTCTGCGGACCGACGAGACCGTGGAGGAATACGCAGAGTATGCCGCACAGTTTGCCGCGCTGGATACCGGCGAGGGGGAACCCCGCGACGTCACCTGTTTTCAGGATGAGGATTACACCAAGAATCTTTCCTACCCGGTGTACATCGTCTGGTACACCACCGGCTCGGGGGAAGACCAGCGGGAGTGGATGGTCTAC
>CAKTBG010000024.1 GCA_934533135.1 uncultured Faecalibacterium sp. | reverse complement strand
CCCCTTAAGGGGCTTTGCTAGTATTATGCCCTTCTAGGGCTTACTCAAGCCACCGGCTCAGCCGGTGGTTTTGACTTGCTGTAAAAGTCATAGAGCATTTGTATTTCCTGTGAAAAGCTGATATAATCAAATTGGATAAAGTTTTGTTTAATGAAAAGGAGGCATATATTCTATGAATGAGAACCATTTGCAGCAAATTTTTGCAAATTACATCGAAAAATTTGAAGAATTGAATGCACCGGGACCAGAAGAATACTACAAATGGCAAATTGCAAAGCAGTTTAAACCTATGATGGATGATGCGTTAAACAGTGATGACGTAGAATTTATTGAAAAACTGAAACAAATAAAAAAGCAAACGGGAAATTTTATTGATAATTATACGCAACCTTTTGGTGGACTGATAAAATTTGCGAGAGAACCGGGAGAAACGGGAACTGTTCGTAAAATGTTTCAAAAATTATATGAAGATGATGGAGGAGACTTAAACCTTCGGCAGAAAAGGATTGAAGAATTTTTGCAGGAAAGCCATCGACTGAGAGCGCGGTATACTCCGGAAAGTTACTTGTATAAAGACGATTTTCACTCAGTAACAGGCTATTTATTTTTGTATGACCCAGATCATAATTATATTTATAAAGCGACTCATGCGCAACGTTTTGCAGATTGTGTGGAATTTTACGATGATTTTGGATCAGGTGATCATGTAAAATTGAAAAATTACTATCGGATGTGCGATCAACTGGTAGACGCTATTCAAAAGAATGAAGTGTTGAAAAAGACGGATGAAAGTCGATTTCAAAACGGGTGGGGAGTAGATTCCAATACTTTTTATCCAGATAAAGCAAAGCACATTCTTGCGTTTGATATTATTTATTGCTGTTCGACCTATAATTTATTTCGAGGGATCACTTTTACGAGACCTAAAATAAAGGAACGGCAGTTGATGCAGGAAAAGCAAGAAAAAGCACAGGAATTGCTGAATAAGCTGAAAAGTGCACAAATACAGAAGAAAAAACTGGATCAGGCTCGGCAGGATGTTTGCTCCATATTGGATGTTGGAATGGATGTAAAGCATTCTCTGTACGGAAATGGGAGAATTACATCTAAAAATGAAAATACTATTACTGTGATATTTGCAAATGGAAAAGAAATGAAGCTGGGAATGCCAGAGTGTATTACAGCAGGATTCATTTCTGTGGAAGCTGAGGAAAATGTTAACCGTTTGGTAGAAGCCAAAGAGATACTGAAAAAAACTTCTGCGATAGAATGTAGCCTTTCCTATGCGGAAAAGCAATTTGCACCATATAGCGAGTATATTTAAAAATACATAGAAAGCGGCTCCGCAACGTTGTTTTCAACATAGCGGAGCCGCTGCTTTGTTGTAGGAGATACGATCTCCGATTACGCTTTTTTCGCAAAGACGATGCCGATGGTGCCGGGGCCGGAGTAGCCGCCGATGGTGGTGCCGATATCGGTCTCGATGATGTGCTCAAACTTGCCGTACTTGCGCAGACCGGCTTTGACGGCGTCCATGCAGCCGGGTTTCGGCTGGCAGGAAGAGACGAAGACCATCGTGTTGTCGATGTCGTCCCGGCCGTCCAGCTGGTCGGTGATGTACTTGCCAACGCAGATGGGCAGGCTGCCGCGGTACTTTTTGACGACCTTCAACTCGCCGTTGATGACGGCCAGACTGGGCTTGATGCCGAGGATGTTGGCACCGAAAGCCAGCACGCCGGAGCAGCGGCCGCTCTTGGCCATAAAATCCAGCTGGTTCAGGACAAAACTCAGCTCGACCCGCTTGGCGAGGCTCTGGAGCCGCATACAAATGTTTTTTGGAGACAGGCCGTCTGCCGCCCATTTTGCGGCACGCAGCACCAGATAGCCCTGCCCGGTGCAGATGTTTTCGCTGTCCACGACCGAAACATTTT
The DNA here is from genome assembly GCA_934533135.1 of uncultured Faecalibacterium sp. Taxonomy (GTDB): domain Bacteria; phylum Bacillota; class Clostridia; order Oscillospirales; family Ruminococcaceae; genus Faecalibacterium. The sequence goes on along the minus strand of CAKTBG010000024.1, from coordinate 44,191 downwards.
CGTATTCCTGCGCAGCAAGCCGGGCGTTCTGGAAGCAGGATGAGAATTTGGAGCCGACCGAAATGTGGATGACGGCGTCGTATTCCTTTGCAAAAGGCGCAAAGAAATCGCTGTATTCCACCAGATTGGCGGCGGCGGATTTCGGGGTCTGTCCGCCATTCTGGACGTGGACGAACACATCGGCGGGGTGGACGGTGACGCCGTCCAGATAGCTTTCGCCGCCCATCAGGATGTGCATGGGCATCAGCGAAATATTCCATTGCTGCAGCAGCTCTTGGGTCAGGTCGCAGGTGCTGTCGGCGGTGATCTTGATCTTCACAAAGACTCTCCTCTTTTCGAGCCGCAGCAGGGGCGGCAGATTTTCCAGAATAAACAAGAATAGTATACCGCAGAATGCTCAGGATTGTTAGCTATCTTTTTGGAGATAAATGTAAATCTTTTATGAAGCACCGATGGGATCGGATGCTCCCCGCGGGGATTTGGTTTGCACAAACCGGCATTGCGCAGCAAAAAGCGGCCCCGCCGCGTTGGGAGTGCCAACGTTGCGGGGCCGCTGTATGGTTCTTTGGAGTCTCCGGGGAGATCAGCCCTTGCCGGCGCAGCCGAACAGCTCGATCTTCTCCTTGCACTTGTCGATGATGGCCTGAGAGCCGGGAGCCAGCAGCTTGCGGGGGTCGAAGCCCTTGCCCTGCTGATCCTTGCCAGCCTCAATGTACTTGCGGGTGGCCTCCGCAAAGACCAGCTGGCACTCGGTGTTGATGTTGATCTTGGAGACGCCGAGGCTGATGGCCTTGGCAATCATCTCGTCGGGGATGCCGGTGCCGCCGTGCAGAACCAGCGGAATGTTGTTGGTGGCCTTGTGGATGCGATCCAGAGCCTCGAAGTCCAGACCCTTCCAGTTGGCCGGGTAGACACCGTGGATGTTGCCGATGCCGGCAGCGAGGAAGTCGATGCCCAGAGCAGTGATCTTTGCGCACTCCTCGGGGTCTGCGATCTCGCCTGCGCCCACAACGCCGTCCTCGACGCCGCCGATGGAACCGACCTCAGCCTCGATGCTCAGACCCTTGGAGTGTGCCAGCTCGACCAGCTCCTTGGTCTTGGCAACGTTCTCCTCGATGGAGTAGTGGCTGCCGTCGAACATGATGGAAGAGAACCCAGCCTCCACGCAGGCTTTGCAGCCCTCGTAAGTGCCGTGATCCAGATGCAGGGCGACCGGCACGGTGATGCCCATGGAATCGACCATAGCACTGACCATGGCGGCGACGGTCTTGAAGCCGGTCATGTACTTACCGGCACCCTCGGAGACGCCCAGAATGACGGGACTCTTCATTTCCTCGCAAGCGGTCAGGACGGCTTTGGTCCATTCCAGATTGTTGATGTTGAACTGAGGCACACCGTAGTGTCCGTCACGAGCCTTCAGAAGCATTTCGGTTGCATTTACCAACATATTCTATTACCTCCACAAAATATTGGGGTTGTGATCGCTGCCGCCTGCACTTTGCGCAAGGCTTAACAATCTTACAAGGGTAGTATACCCCAAACGCCGCTTAAAATCAATCCACGGAAAGGGGTTTTGGCAGCAAACAAGTATGTATACAAGTTGCTGAAGAAAACAGAGATGCGAAACTGCAACATTTGGGATGAGTCCGACAACATTGCGGCCGGTTCGACAAAACGTGCGGAAAAGGGAGAGTTTTCAACAAAAATCCACATTCGTCAAAATGATGTTGGAGGATATTGCAAAACTTTCGATCCTGCACGTCAAATTCTTGTCATAATTTTGACTTGAAAATTACAAAATGTATGTGGGATTCTTCTTTCGTCGAGAGGAGAACGTTGAAAACTCCGTGGAAAGTGTGGAATTCCACACCCAAAAGGGGCTTGAAAACTTGAATTTTAAACTTTCTCCACCGAGTTTTCCACTTGTGGAAAACTCGAAGGGGGTTTACAGCGTGTATACCGGCAGATTTGTGGAAAACTTTTGTCTTGTGCAAAACCGACGGATAATCCGGGGGCCGGGCGGCAATCCTACTCCATAACGGCAGCCGGGATGAAATTTTTGGGGAAATCCGGAAGAAAAAGTGCGTCTTCTATGGCAAAGAAAGTCGGCTTATGCTATACTTTAAAATGATTTCATGTCTTTTCTCGAAAAAACAGGCAGCAAGTCGAACAAAGGATGCCGACGGCATCTTGCCATAGAAACGGAAGGAGAACCCCCAAACATGGATGAAAAAAATATGCCGCGCCGCCCGCGTCGGAACGCGGAAGATCAGCCGAAGAACGAGAGCCTCGTTTACGGCAAGAACCCGGTGACCGAGCTGCTCAAGAGCGGTTCCGGTGTGGATACCGTTCTCATCGCAGAGGGCATGGCCCCGGCGGTGGCCGCGTATTATACCGCTATGGCAAAGGAGGCCGGTGCTGCCGTCAAGCGGGTCAACCCCAACAAGCTGCGCCTCATGACCGGCACCGAAAGCCATCAGGGAGTGGCCGCGTTTGCCAGTGAGATCGAATACGTCAGCGTGGAGGATCTGCTGCGCATCGCCAAGGAGAAGGGCGAGCCGCCCTTCCTCGTCCTCAGCGACGGCATCGAGGATCCCCACAACCTCGGCGCGGTGATGCGCAGCGCACTGCTCTGCGGCGCACACGGCATCGTCATCCCCAAGCGGGGCGGTGCCTCGGTGACGCCCACCGTCATCAAGTCCAGTGCAGGCGCGGCCGAGCGTCTGCCGGTGGCACGGGTGGCCAACATCGGGGAGACCATCCGTCGGCTCAAGGAGCAGGGCGTGTTCGTCTACTGCGCCGACATGGACGGTGTGCCGCTGCGCCAGAACGATCTGACCGGCCCCATCGCGCTGGTCATGGGCAGCGAGGGCAGCGGCGTTTCGCAGCTGGTCAAAAAGCTGTGCGACGGCGTGGTGCGGCTGGATATGGCCGCGCAGGGCACCGGCGTGGACAGCTTCAACGTTTCGGTCGCGGCCGGAATCATCCTGTATGAGATCCAGACCCAGCGGGCTGCCAAAAAATAAAGCGAGCAGAGCTCTGCCCAACCAGAACAGGGAGGAATAAGGATGCCGAAGAACAACAAGCGACTGAATGGACAGGAAGACCTGACCCCGGAAGAGATCGCGGCGCGGAAAGACGAAAAATTCCGAACCTTTTTCAGTACCAGTGTGGCGCAGGTTCCCGACGAGATGAACCGCCGGATGGAACAGGAAAACAACCGGGAAACTCCGTCCAAGGGGTTGTTTGGGAAGCTCTTCCACCGCGAAAAGGCGGAGAAGGACGCCGCCCCGGGCTCCGAAACGCCGCAGGAAATGCCCACCGGCGAGGTACGGCTGGGCGGCGAAGAGGATGAGCCGCAGTCGGATCTGCAGCTGGCCGTTCCCGCGGAAGAATGGGATCGCTTCAACGCGCCGGAAGAGCCGACCGCACCGGCAGAGACTCCCGCAGAGCCGGACGACGGAGCCGACGACGCAGATTTTGCCATGGAACTGACGGCGGAGCCGGAACCGGCGGCATCCCCGGAGCCGGAAAAATCGCCGAGTGCGGCCCCGGAAAAACAGCCGGAGCCGGACAAGCCGGTGCAGGCAGCACCGCCGCGGGCACCGCTGCCGCAGGAAGAAAAAGAACATCAGGAGATGCAGGAACTCAAGGCCATGCTCTACCACATGAGCCGCCGGCCGGAGCCGCCTGCACCCCAGCCGGAACCGGCGGCCGTGCCCCCGGCAGAACCGGAGGAGCCTCAGCCGGAACCGAAGGCTGTGCCTCCGGCAGAGCCCCAGCCGCCGCTGCCCAGAGCCGTGTTTGCGGAAGATCATACGGCACACCCCGCCGCGGAGCCGCCTGCGGAAGAGCGCGTGAACGAGGAACCGGCGTTCCGGTTCTTCGGTGTGGGCGATGACGAAGTGCAGGCACCGACCCGGACGACGCCCCCCAGCATGGACGACAGCATGAGTCTGCCGCTGGTCGCGCTGGAGGAGGACGCAGCTGCCGCCGTGCCGGAGCCGCCGGAAACAACCGCAAGCGACGCCGCAGCACCGGCATCCGGATCCCCGGCCGCGCAGGGCGAAGCGGCCGACCCCGCAGAGCCTGCCGAGGCGGAAGCGGACGACGCCCCCAAAACACCCGAAGAAGTGGGCGAGCGGCTGCGTCAGATGGGGGCAACGCTCACCTTACGGTGTGTGCTGAGCGGCATCCTTGCGCTGGTGCTGCTCGCCTTCGGCCTTATGGCTGAGGGGTTGCTGGCACCCATGGCGTCGCTGGACCCGGCGGCGGCACCGGCAGCGTTCTATGCAGCCAACCTGCTTTTGCTGGCGGCGGCAATGGTGGTGGGCTATCCCATCCTGCGGGATGGTCTGACCGGCCTGAAAAAAGAGAGCCGCCCCAGTGCCGAGACCATGCCTGCGCTGGCTGCCTGCGGTGCCGCGCTGGAAGCGGTGGTTGCCCTCCTCCATGCAGGCAGCTATCAGCCGTCCAGCTTCACCCTGCTGTCCGGCATCGCTGCGCTGGGGCTCTGCCTCGCACTGGTGGGCGACCGGGTCATGCTGGCAGCCGTTAAAAATGGCTATGATCTCGCCATGCGTGAACCGGAGCACCGGGGTGCGTTCCGGGTCAAGGACAAAGACCTCATCCGCACCCTCGCCCGGAGTCTGGAGCAGGAGGATCCGTGGATCCTGCTCAGCCGCAAGGCCGATTGGAGCGAGAGCTTCCTCGACCTGAGCTTCAGCGTCCGTGCCAGTGAACGCCGGGCGCAGAAGACATCGTACATCCTGCTGGGCGCAGCGGTGCTCAGCGGCTTGGTGTTCCTGCTGTTTGGCGGCGGCATCAACGGCATGGCGGCAGCCTCTACCGCGATGCTCTGCATGGGCGCACCGCTCTCTTCGACCCTGATCGCGGGTCTTGCGGCTCTGCGGCTCCAGAAGTCGGCAGAGACGGTCGGGGCAGTCGTGCCGGGCTGGGCGTCCATCGAGGAGCTGGGCGGCGTGGACACCGTGCAGGTGGATTCGGACGATCTCTTCACGCCGGACAGCGTCACGCTGGAGGATATCCGGATCTTCAAGGGCGGCCGGATCGACCGCGCCATCCTTTATACGGCCAGCGTTTTGAACCAGAGCTGTGAGACCCTGCGGGGGCTGTTCCGCCAGATCATCGAAGACAAGACGGAGATCCTCTACCCCGTCAAGGATCTCGAGATCCACCGCGGCCTTGGCTTTGCGGCGTGGTGCGACAACAACCGCATCCTCATCGGCAACCGTACATACCTCGAAAGCGAGGGTGTGACCCTGCCCGAGATAGACTACGAAAACGAGCACTCCAAGAACGGCAGCCTTCAGATCCTCTATCTGGCGGTGTCCGGCAGCCTGCACGCCATGTTCGTCCTCCGCTCTGTGGGCGGGCGGAACGCGGCGCGGGGGCTGGAAGTGCTGCAGAAGGAAAACATCCGCCTGCTGGTCTCCTGCCTCGACCCCAGCCTGACGGCACGGCATATCACCGAGGCGTATCACCTGCCCGAGGGGATGGTCTCTCTGCTGGATCAGGAGCAGTGCAGGGCACTGGAAGCCGCCGAAGCCCCGGCAGAGGCGGAAACCGCGTCCAAGGACACCTGCTGCATGATCCATACCAAGGGCTTTGCCAGCATGACCGGCGGTCTGCGGGCGGCAGAGCAGGCACAGAATGCCGAGACGACGGCCACCACCGTCCAGATGGTCTCGGTCTGGTTCTCGGTGGTCATCGGCGTCCTGCTGACCTATGCGGGCAGCATCGGCTTCCTTTCTGTGGCGGCGGTGCTGATGTATCAGGCGGCATGGAGCGGCCTGAGCATCGCCGTCTGCGCGCTCAAACAGCACAACTGAGCCTCTGCGCGGGAAGGCACGGACAGCGGAGACATAACGGCTTTTTGCACAGTTTTTCCAGCTGGTTTTTGTGTCAGTCCACAAAAACCATTGCAGATCTGTGAGACTTGGGGCGAAAAACTTGACCCTTCTTTTCCTCGTGTGTAAAATGAATGGAGAAGATCCCCGCTGCGAGATCCGACGCAGCATCATTTTGCGACCCCAAAGGAGGGAAATTCAGCGATGAAACGAACCGGAATCCGGCTGGCCGCATGGCTGCTGAGCGGTGTGCTGCTGGCTTGCCCGATGGCGGCGCAGGCGGCCCCCGCCATCCAGATGCTTTCTGCCAAAAGCGGCAGCGGCCTTGAGCTGGAGGTGACGGAATTGCACCTCGAGATCACCGCCGAGGATCCGCGCCCCAAAGCCTACCTTTATACCGGCGGGCAGAGCAGCGACTATTATTTCATCGTCTGGATGAGCAGCAACCCGGCGGTGGCCACCGTGGACGGCGACGGCCGGGTCACGGGCCGCAGCGCGGGCACGGCCACCATCACGGCGGTCTCCGACCGGGGCGACCGCGCCGCCTGCAAGGTGACGGTGCAGAAAGAGACCGACCATGGCGACCAGCAGCCGACCCTTGATCAGGACAGCCTGAGCCTGACCATCGAGAGCCAGAACCTTCACCCCAGCGCGAAACTGAGCCTGACCAACAACGAGCAGGGCTTCCTCTACGTTTACCAGTGGATGAGCAGCGACCCGGCGGTGGCCACGGTGGACGAGGACGGCACCGTGACCGCCCAGAGCACCGGCAAAGCCACCATCACAGCGTTGGTATCCAACGGGCAGGCTCTTCGCTGTAGCGTGACAGTGGCCTCGGACATCGGCAAAGTGACCCTGAACAAGAACGACCTCATCCTCCGGGAAGCCGGGGAGCAGGAGACGCTGACGGCGGCGGTCGCCGTGGAAACGAGCCGGAATGTGCCGATCACATGGATCAGCAGCAACCCGGGCGTGGCGACCGTGGACACCAACGGTGTGGTCACTGCGGTTGCAGATGGGGAAGCCAAGATCACGGCTCTCTCGCCGGAAGGCAAGTTTGATACCTGCGTGGTCATGGTCGGCATGGCGGCCGACAAGTACAACACCGAAGAGGATCTTGCCGACGAGCTCAAACTGCCAAATCCCTACATCGCCATCCGGCTGAACCGCTGGAACTGAAGCAACAAAACAAAACGGCTGCTGCACTTGAACCTGTGCAGCAGCCGTTTTTTGGTCAAAATTCAAATTTCATTGCCGGGGAAGCGGGGGATGCCGTCAAAGCCCTTCTGCAGGTCGGCGTCGGTGGGGATGGAATCGGTCATCTTGCCGTCGTGGAACTTTTCGTAGGCCACCATGTCGAAGTAGCCGGTGCCGGTCAGACCGAACACGATGGTCTTTTCTTCGCCGGTCTCTTTGCACTTGAGAGCCTCGTCGATGGCCACCCGGATGGCGTGGCTGCTCTCGGGGGCGGGCAGGATGCCCTCGATCCGGGCAAACTGCTCGGCGGCCTCAAAAACGGAAGTCTGCTCCACGCTGGTGGCCTCCATCAGGCCGTCGTGGTAGAGCTGGCTGAGGATGCTGCTCATGCCGTGGTAGCGCAGGCCGCCGGCGTGGTTGGGGCTGGGGATGAAGCCGGAGCCGAGGGTGTACATCTTGGCCAGCGGGCAGACCATGCCGGTATCGCAGAAGTCGTAGACGAACTTGCCGCGGGTCAGGCTGGGGCAGCTGGCAGGCTCGACCGCGATGATCCGATAATCGGCCTCGCCGCGGAGCTTTTCGCCCATGAAGGGGCTGATGAGGCCGCCGAGGTTGCTGCCGCCGCCTGCGCAGCCGATGATGATATCGGGCTTGATGCCGTATTTGTCGAGGGCGGTCTTGGTCTCAAGGCCGATGACGCTCTGGTGGAGCAGCACCTGATTCAGCACGCTGCCCAGAACATAGCGGTAGCCGGGCGTGGAGGTGGCGACCTCCACGGCCTCGCTGATGGCGCAGCCCAGACTGCCGGTGGTGTCGGGATGCTCGGCGAGGATCTTGCGGCCGACGCGGGTGGTCATGCTGGGGCTGGGGGTCACCGATGCACCGTAGGTGCGCATAACCTCCCGGCGGAAGGGCTTCTGCTCATAGCTGACCTTGACCATGTACACCTTGCAGTCCAGCCCGAAATAGCTGCAGGCCATGGAAAGGGCGGTGCCCCACTGCCCGGCACCCGTCTCGGTGGTCACGCCTTTCAGACCCTGCTTTTTGGCGTAGTAGGCCTGCGCGATGGCACTGTTCAGCTTGTGGCTGCCGCTGGTGTTGTTGCCCTCGAACTTGTAATAGATCTTGGCCGGGGTGCCGAGGGCTTCTTCCAGCCGATAGGCGCGGCAAAGGGGACTCGGGCGGTACATCCGGTAGTATTCCCGGATCTCGTCCGGGATGGGAATATAGGCGGTGGTGTCGTCCAGCTCCTGCTGCACCAGCTCATCGCAGAACACGCCGTCCAGCTCGGCGGCGGTCATGGGCTTCAGGGTGCCGGGGTTGAGCAGGGGGGCAGGCTTGTTTTTCATGTCCGCCCGCACATTGTACCATGCGGTGGGCAGCTCCGCTTCGTCGAGGTAGATCTTGAACGGGATGTTCGATTCGGTTTTCATAAGGCTTGTCCTTTCCGGGCCCGTCGGCCCTTGCTTGCGGGATAAGGACAACAAAAAACGCCCTTATCCCAAAACACTGTGCGTGTATTGGGACAAGAGCGGATAAAACTCCTGCGGTGCCACCCAATCTTGGCAGGAACGACCCTGCCCACTCGTGATATGCCAACACATACCGGCTTTGTTAACGAAGACGCTCTCCGTCGCCCCTACTGCGTGCTGCGCACGGTTTGGTTTGCCCTCAAAAGCCCATTCCCACCGACATCTGCCTTGCGCCGGTCTCAGCAGACCCGGCACTCTCTGTAAAAGCAGGGGAATCGCGGTGGTACTTATGCTTTCTCTCTGGTTTGGTCGCATTTTATCACTGCAGGAAAGTGAAGTCAAGACCCAAATTTGAAAAATTTTGACGCAGGGGGAGAAAAGTCTGTCTTTTGCGATTTTGCCCCCACGGAGACAAGATGGGAGAACAGACTGTGCTGCTGGCCGGAATGAAAACAACGTATCCACGGCCGGAATAGATCTGCGGCTGCGCCGAGCAGCTGTACAGGAAGGCCGCAAAGAAGAGCAGCAGGGCCAGAACGATAAGAACACGAAGCAGTGGGGCAGAGATGGGCTGATGGTGGCTGCGCCGCATGAGGATTCCTCCCTTTGGGTGTTTTCCCATCCTATGTGCCGACGCGGAAGATTGTGTCCGACGGGCAAGTGTGGTACACTATCTGCAGAAACAATGGAGGAATTGGAATGCTGACGATCACATTGCTGGGCACGGCTGCCACGATGCCACTGCCGGAACGCGCCCTGACGGTGGCTCTGGCCGAGTGCGGGGGGCACAGCCTGCTGTTCGACTGCGGCGAAGGAACCCAGACGGCCGCCCGCCGTGCCGGGGTCAACCTGATGAAACTGGATGCCATCTGCCTGACCCACTACCACGGCGACCACATCTTTGGGCTGCCGGGTCTGCTGCAGACGCTGGGCTGTCAGGGGCGGACGCGGCTTCTGACGCTCTTTGGTCCGGCGGGGCTGCAGCCGGTCTGGGCGGCACTCTGTGCCTTGGCCGGGCCGTTGCCCTATCCCATTGAAGCACGGGAGGTAGGGAGCGAACCCATTGCCCTGAATGCACTGAGCGGCGCGGCGTCCGGCTGGCCGGCGGGGGCGACGCTGCAGCCGTTCAGGACGCGGCACCGGGTGCCCAGCTGCGGCTACCGGATCGACCTGCCGCGGGCGGGTCGGTTCCTGCCCGAACAGGCCAAGGCTCTGGGGGTGCCGGTGGCGGATTGGAAACGCCTGCAGCACGGCGAAGCCGTGTGGGTGGACGGCATCCGCATTGCACCGGAGCAGGTGCTTGGTGCGCCCCGGCAGGGGCTGTGCTTTGTTTTTTCAGGCGATACAGCACCCTGCCCGAACCTGCGGAAGGCTGCGGAGGGGGCAGACCTGTTGATCTGCGATGCGACCTACCCGGAAGCGGCGCAGGAAGCGCAGGCAAAACAGTACGGCCACAGCACCTTTGCGCAGGGGGCGAAGATCGCCGCGGATGCGGGCGCACAGCGGTTCTGGCTGGCGCATTACTCGCCCATGATCACCGACCCGGCGGATTTTCTGCCGCAGGCGCAAGCGGTCTTCCCGGCGGCAGAATGCGGATCCGATGGAAAACAGATTGTCCTGCAGTATGAGGAAAACTGACGATGGAACGGATCAAAATGGAATCCGGCGCGGCGAAGCTGCTGGACAGACTCCACGCAGCCGGATACAAAGCCTATGCCGTGGGCGGCTGCGTCCGGGACAGCCTGCTGGGGCTGACGCCCCACGACTGGGATCTCTGCACCAGTGCCCTGCCCGAGCAGGTGATGGAACTGTTTGGGGAAGAACGCTGCATCCCGACCGGTCTGCAGCACGGCACCGTGACCATCAAGTGGGAGGGAAAGCTGTATGAGACCACGACCTTCCGCACCGAGGGCAGTTACACCGACGGACGGCATCCGGATCGTGTGGACTTTGTGCCGGACGTCCGGGAGGATCTGGCGCGGCGGGATTTTACCATCAATGCGATGGCCTGCAATGCGGAAGAAGGGCTCATCGACCCCTTCGGCGGGCAGGATGACCTGAAACGGGGCATCGTCCGGGCAGTGGGCGTGCCGAAACTGCGGTTTGCCGAAGATGCGCTGCGCATCCTGCGGCTCTACCGCTTTGCGGCGCGGTTTGGGTTTGCCATCGACCCGGCCACCGGTGCAGCGGCCAAGGAGCTGTGCCGCCACCTGAACTGTGTGTCGCTGGAACGGATCGAGGAGGAGTTGAGCCGCCTGCTGGAGGCACCCCGCCCCGGCCGCTGGATGGAGCCGGAGATCTTTGCCGTCGTTCTGCCGGAGCTGGATCCGCTGGAACAGCCGGAGCGGTTCGCGCAGACGCGGCAGATCCTCGACGCCCTGCCTGCCGGGGCGGAGGATCGGGTCGTCCGGCTGGCGGCATTGCTGGCTCCGCTGGGTGAGGACGGAACGCGCAAGGCTCTGAAACGCCTGCGCTGCTCCAACGACACGATCCGCGAGACGGCTCTCCTTGTGCGGGAGAGCGGGCTGGAGCCGGAAGCCGATGCGCTTCGCCTGCAGGCCCGGCGGCTGCTGGGCACGCTGACCCCGGAGCAGCTGCATCGGCTGATTTTGCTTTGCAGGGCAAAACGGCCGGAAGCCGCAGAGCCGCTGGAACGGCTCTGGGCTGCGGCAGAAGGCCTGACCGCCGAACACGCCTGCTGCCGGGTGTCGGAGCTGGCGGTCAACGGCCGGGATCTCATCGCGCTGGGCGTGCAGCCCGGGCGGGGGATGAAAACGATTCTGGACGCACTGCTGGAAGCCGTCGTCACCGAACAGCTCCCCAACGAGAAAGAAGTGCTGTTGGACGCAGCCAAGCGATTTTCTGCGTCTTGACAAGCGCGGGAACGTGCGGTAATATATAACTACTTGTGAAGTGGGAAAATGCTCCTCCCCCAAAGCAGGAGCAGACAGAGGATTATGATGAAAACGACACAGAACCCCAAGGCTCTGATCGCCATGAGCGGCGGTGTGGACAGCTCGGTGGCGGCGTGGCTGATGCAGGATGCGGGCTACGACTGCACCGGCATTACCATGCGCCTGACCCGGAACGAGACGATCGGGCAGTCGGGCTTCCACACCTGCTGCTCCGAAAAGGACATCGAGGATGCCGCAGAGGTGGCCTTTGCGCTGGACATCCCGTACGAAGTGCTGGATTTCACGGTGGATTTCCGGGAAAAGATCATCGACAAATTTGTGCGGGTCTACGAGGCCGGCGGCACGCCGAATCCCTGCATCGACTGCAATAAATATATGAAATTCGATCACCTGCTGCATTGGGCGCAGGAGCACGGCATCGCGTACGTCGTCACCGGCCATTACGCCCGGATCGAGCAGGATGCGCACACCGGCCGCTGGCTGCTGAAAAAGGGGCTGGACGAGGGCAAGGATCAAAGCTATGTGCTCTACAATCTGACGCAGGAGCAGCTGGCTCATGTCCGGCTGCCGCTGGGGGCACTGCACAAGACCGAAGTGCGTGCCATCGCAGAAAAGCAAAACTTCATCAATGCCCGCAAGCACGACAGTCAGGACATCTGCTTTGTGCCGGACGGCGACTATGCCCGCTTCATGGAGGATTTTACCGGCAGGCAGTATCCGGAGGGCGACTTTCTGGATCCAAACGGGAAACCGGTGGGGAAGCACCGCGGCGCGGTGCGGTATACCATCGGCCAGCGCAAGGGTCTGGGGCTTGCCATGGGTACACCGGTCTATGTCTGCGCCAAGGATATGCAGGCCAATACCGTCACGGTCGGGCCGGAGAGTGAACTGTTCGATCGCATCGTCTACGCAGACGAGGTCAACTGGATCGCCATCCCACAGCTGACCGAACCGCTGCGGGTGACCGCCCGTACCCGGTATCATCAGGTGGAGCAGGCGGCGACGGTCTACCCGGCAGGCGAGGGCGGATTCCGGCTGGAATTTGACCAGCCCCAGCGGGCACCGACCCCCGGGCAGGCGGTGGTGCTCTATCAGGGAGATGTGGTTCTGGGCGGCGGAACGATCACAAAAGTCGAAAAATAATTTTATGTGCAGAAACCCTGCGGTCTGCCAAGGCCTCTCCTACAAGGAGAGGTGGCATCCCGGAGGGATGACGGAGAGGTTGGACAAGAAGTCTTTTGCCGAAGCGGAAGCAGCAGAACCTCTCAGTCTCGCATACGCTCGCCAGCCGTTCCCCTTCTGGCACGAATGTGCCACCTCCCCCGGCCGGGGGAGTCTTTCCTTGTAGGGGAGCCATTGGCAAAGAGGGAAAAGGAGAGAGTATAAAGATGCAAAATCAATATTCCCGTACCCAGCTGCTGCTGGGGGCGGAAGCGATGGGAAAACTGCGCAGCTGCCGGGTGGCCGTGTTTGGCATCGGCGGCGTGGGCGGCTATACGGTCGAGGCACTGGCGCGCAGCGGCGTCGGCGCGCTGGATCTGATCGACGACGACAAGGTCTGCCTGACCAACCTGAACCGGCAGATCGTCGCCACCCGCAAGACCATCGGCCAGTATAAGGTCGATGTGGCCGAGCAGCGCATCCATGAGATCGACCCGGACATCAAGGTGACCACCTACAAGACGTTCTTCACGCCGGAGACGCAGGATCAGTTCGACTTTACCCAGTACGACTATGTGGTGGACGCCATCGACACGGTGACCGGCAAGATCGCCCTTGTGGTGAAGGCAAAAGAGGCGAATGTTCCCATCATCTGCGCCATGGGTGCAGGCAACAAGATGGACCCCACCCGCTTTGAGGTCGCCGATATCTACAAGACTTCGGTCTGCCCGCTGGCCAAGGTCATGCGCACTGAGTGCCGCAAGCGGAAGATCAAGCACCTGAAGGTCGTCTACTCCAAGGAGCCTGCCATGACGCCCATCGAGGACGATTCCATCAGCTGCAAATCCCACTGCGTCTGCCCCCCGGGGACCCAGCGCAAGTGTACCATCCGCCGCTCGGTTCCCGGCTCCAACGCCTTTGTGCCCTCGGTCGCCGGCCTCATCATCGGCGGCGAGGTCGTCAAGGATCTCGTGGGCTTTGTTCCGCTGAAGGGGTAAAATGTTCGGCATTAGATGGCTGGCAGTCAGACTGGACAAGTGCGTTCATCGCAGACCCGAAGCTTTTGATGCTTGCCGATGAAGGTGCGCAGAACATTTTCAGCACCTATCTGTTCTGAGACGGAGGGGGAGAAAAGAAATGCCGAATACCGAGAAAGAATTGCAGGTCGCATCGTTGGACGAAGAGACGATGGACTATCTGAACGTTTTGTTTGGCGTGTGCAAACGCTTCAAAACAGATTATTATCATGCCAGCCCGAAACAGCGGGAATTCATGGACGCAGTGGCTGTGCATGAATACCAGCTGCAAAAGGCGCACGAGCAAGGCTTGCAGCGTTCTTCGGTTCCGCCTTTTTTGGGAGTTGTCCGGAGTGAGCGCAGCAACAATATGCCTGCCTGACAGTGGATGAAGAAGAGCAAAAGACCTGCCTCGGCGGGTCTTTTTTGCTGCCCGGAAGGATCCTCAGAATAAATTTGCAACCTTTTTGCATTTTCCTCTTGCAATTGGGGAACAAAACGTGTATACTCTACTTCGCACGAAAATGCAAGTTGATTGCAATTTATCACAATTCAACTTTTTCATGCAACAGCAGCAACGTGGAATTGCATAGCGCAAAGATGCTGTTTGAAGGTTGCACGAATTTCTTGACTTACGATAAACGATTGAAGCACCCCGCTTTCTGAGGAGAACCTATGGAACTGTTTTTGGATGTACTGGGCGAGAGCTTGGTGGACACCGCCAAGATGCTGCCCTTTCTGTTTTTGGCCTATCTGTTTATTGAATATGTCGAGCACCGCCACGGCGAGAAGATCGAGTCGCTGCTGGCGGGCGGCGGACGCTGGGGGTCGATCCCGGGCGCACTGCTGGGCTGTGTGCCCCAGTGCGGCTTTTCGGCCATTGCATCGAACTTTTATGCTTCCCGGGTCATCAGCCTTGGTACGCTGATGGCGGTGTTCCTTGCCACCAGCGACGAGGCGGTGCCGCTCCTGATCTCGATGCCCGCTTACTGGGATAAGCTGGTCCTGCTGATGGTCATCAAGGTGGTGTACGCCATTGCGGTGGGTCTTGTGCTGGACTTCGCGCTGCGGGGCGTCCTGCCGGGATCCCTGCGGGGCGGCTACACCGGCAGCGCGGATGAGATCGACTGCCACGAGGAGCACGACGATGCCGAGGGTAAGCCGCAGCCCATCTGGAGGGCAGCACTCCGCCATACGCTGGAGATCTTCGTGTTCATCTTCGCGTTCAGTCTGGTGTTCGGCCTGATCGTCGAAGGGGTCGGCGAGGACGTCTTTGCCGATCTGCTGGGTCAGATGGGATTCTTCCAGCCGGTATTCTCCGCGCTGGTGGGTCTGATCCCCAACTGCGCGGCCAGCGTTCTGCTGACCCAGCTCTATGTCGAGGGGGCTCTCCGCTTTTCGAGCCTCGTGGCGGGGCTCTGCACCGGCGCAGGCGTGGGTCTGGCGGTGCTCTGGCGCGCCAACCCCTCGTGGAAGCAGAACCTGTTCATCACCGGTCTGGTCTGGGCTGCCGGTGCTGCTGTGGGCGTCGGGATGCAGCTGCTCGTGGCTCTGGTGGGATAAAACCAATACGAACGCTTGCGAAAGCCGTTCCGGAATTGTCCGGGGCGGCTTTTTGTGTTATACTCATTCTGAATCATTCTTTTGAGAAAAACAGGAGACGTTATGAGCTATCAGATCTTGGCAAGCGATTACGATAATACGCTGGTTCCCTTTGGCGAGCCGCACCCCCGCCCGGAGGTCGTGCAGGCGATCCGGAAAATGCAGGCTGCCGGAGGCCGCTTCGTGCTGAGCACCGGCCGCGCATACCCGTCCATCCGGGAAAAAGGGCAGCTGGGCGGCCTCCGGTACGATTACGCCATCACCTGCAACGGTGCCTGCGTGGTGGACAAAAATGGCAGCATCCTTGCCGAGCATCCGCTGACCAACGAGGAAATGTACGCGCTGGTGGATTTCTGCGAGGACTACAACTACCCGCTCCAGTTTGATTTCCGGGATGCCTGCTATGCCTACTGCGAGTACGACTATCTCCACCGCCGCTATGCGCAGATGAACAGTGCGGGTCTGAACTGTCTGGACGGCGAGGATCAGGATCGGCATCTGCTGGATATGCCCCATGCGGCCTTTGCCGCGATGCCGCCGGAGGCTGCCGCGGCGTTTGCGCAAAAATACGGCCACCTGAATCTGCACTTCATGATGGTGGGATCCGATACGCCGGAGGGCTACCGCTTTTTTGACATCGTGCGGGGCGGCATCGACAAGGGCGTTGGGCTGGCCGACCTGTGCGAAAAAATGGGTCTGACCCTCGCCGATGCGGTGGCTGCGGGCGACTCGGCCAACGACGTCGGGATGCTGAAAGCGGCCGGTCTGGGCTGCTGCATGGCCAACGGTACGGCGGACGCCAAAGCTGCCGCCGACCGGATCATCGGCGATGTGCGGGAAAACGGCCTTGCCGACCTCATCGAGGAACTCTGGTTCCACGGCCCGGAGGCGCGGCCTTCCGGCAGAGACCTCGGCTCTGCATGGGATAAATTTGAGAAGGAAGCGGTGCAGAAATGAGCTTTGCACCGGTCTGCAGCGCACAGAGCCGTGCGCTGATCCTTGGCACATGGCCCAGCCCCAAGAGCCGGGAGATGGCCTTCTACTATGGCCATCCGCAGAACCGGTTCTGGCCGATGCTGGCGGCACTGACCGGCGAGCCGGTGCCGGAGCGGGAGGACATCGACGCCAAAAAGCAGATCATCCTCCGGCATGGGCTGGCTCTCTGGGATACGCTGGAAAGCTGCACCATCACGGGGGCGTCGGATGCGTCCATCAAGGATGTGGTGCCCAACGACATTGCCGGCCTGCTGCAGATCGCCCCCATCGAGGCGGTGTTCTGCAACGGAGCCACGGCCTACCGGATCTATACCAGATACCTTGCGCCGGTCAGCGGGATCCCGGCGGTCAAACTGCCCAGCACCAGCCCGGCCAACGCCGCCTGCCGCCCGGAGATATTAAAAGAGGTGTGGGGAAAGGCACTTCGTCCTTGGCTCCCCTAACAGGGGAGCTGTCACCGTAGGTGACTGAGAGGTTTTACAGATGCAGCTTGTCCAAGCTCTCCGTCATTGCTTCGCAATGCCACCTCTCCTTGTAGGAGAGGCTTTTATGCCTTTAAAAAGCTCAAATAAAAGACAAACAATCGGTTTCAAACCTGTAAATTATTCGTGAAACCCTTGCGTTTTTCGCAAAAGGCCGTATTATGGAGAGTACAGGGGGAGAAGGCTTCCCCGGAAAAGGAGAAACAGGATGAGCAAGATCATTCGCACCCGGAGACCCAGTGTTCTGCCGTGGTATGCCGGGGCACTGGCGTTTGTGGTGCTTTGCGCCCTGCTGCCGGTCTACCGGCTGTGGGCATTGCTGGCGGCTCTGGGCGGTGCGCTGGCAGCGTTCGGCGCGGCGCGGAAGTTCTGCCCGCCCCGGGTGGTGGAGACGGAAGTGCCGTTCCACACCGGCGTGGACGATGTGGATGCGATGCTGACCGACATTCAGAACAAGCTGGATGCCCTCCACGCCCTGAACGAAGCTCTGCCCGACCCGCAGCTCTCGGCGGCGATGACCCGGATGGAAAAGGCCGGCCGCGCCATCGTGGAGACGGTGGAGGCCGACCCCGCCAAGGCCAAGCAGGTGCGGCGGTTCGCCAACTACTACCTGCCCGACGCGGTCAATGTGCTGGAGCAGTACGCGAAGCTGGCGAAGCAGGGGGTGCGCGGCGCAAATGCCGCCTCCATCCGTGCCGAGGTGGAACGGAACGCCGGATCCATCGCCACGGCCTTTGAAAATCAATTGGACGCCCTGTATGCGGCGGAGAGTATGGATCTCTCAGCAGACCTGACCGTGCTGCAGAATATGCTCAGAGGACAGGGTCTGAGTCAATAAAACGGATATCTGGAAAGGAAGGAATCCCAATGGCTGATAACACTACTTTGAACTTTGATCTCGACGCCCCCGCAGCCCCGACCCTGACGCTGGATCCCATCGCCGAGGAACCGAAGGCCGAGGAAAAGAAGCCCGAACCCGCACCTGCCGAGGCACCGCAGGTCAACCTCAGCCCCGAAGAGCAGGCGATGGTGGACGCCTTTGCCGAGAAGATCGACATCACCAACAGCCAGCAGGTGCTGCAGTACGGCTCTGCCTGCCAGAAGAAGATCGGCGATTTCTCCGAGGCAGCCCTCTCCAAGGTGTCCACCAAGGATCTGGGCGAAGTCGGCGATATGATCACCAACTTGATCGGCGAGCTGAAGAATTTCGACGCCGCCGAAGAGGAAAAAGGCTTCCTCGGCTTCTTCAAAAAGAAGAGCAGCCAGCTGGAGCAGCTCAAGACCAAGTACAACAAGGCGGAGACCAACGTGGAAAACATCCAGTCTACGCTGGAGGGGCATCAGGTGCAGCTGCTGAAAGACATTGCCATGCTGGACAAGATGTACGAGCTGAACATGGCGTACTTCAAAGAGCTGAGTATGTATATCCTTGCCGGCAAGAAAAAGCTGGAAGAAGTCCGCAACGGTGCGCTGCAGCAGGCCATGGACAAGGCCAAACAGTCCGGCCTGCCCGAGGACGCCCAGAAAGCCCGCGACCTCGCCGACCAGTGCGAGCGGTTTGAGAAGAAGCTCTACGACCTCGAGCTGACCCGGAACATCAGCCTGCAGATGGGGCCTCAGATCCGCCTGCTGCAGAACAACAATGCGATGATGGCCGAGAAGATCCAGTCCACCATCGTCAACACCATCCCGCTGTGGAAGAATCAGATGGTGCTGGCGTTGGGTCTGGCACACAGCCAGCAGGCAATGCAGGCCGAGCGTGCCGTGACCGACATGACCAACGAGCTGCTCAAGAAGAACGCCGAGACCCTCAAGATGGGCACCATCGAGACGGCCAAGGAATCCCAGCGCGGCATCGTGGACATCGAGACGCTGCAGCAGACCAACAAGAGCCTCATCGAGACCCTCGACGAGCTGAACAAGATCCAGAGCGAGGGTCGTGCAAAGCGAGCCGCTGCCGAGCAGGAGCTGACCCGCATCGAAGACGAGCTGAAACAGAAGATGATGGAGATTCGCAGCTGAAATGGCTAACGCAGATTTTTCGCAGAATCAGAATACCCCCAACACTGCGCCCGGCGGGTTTGATGCGGGCAGCTACCGGGCCAAGGCCGCGCCGGAGCAGGCGGTGCGCCTGACCCCGCTGCAGCAGAAACTCTCCGGTCTGGAGCAGGCACTGCCTGCCGCCCTCGGCACGAAAGGCGTTGCCCTCGTCCTGAGTGCGGCGGTGATGCTGGCCGCGTTTTTCGGGTTTGGCGGTGCCAAGCTGAAGGGCAAGGCCAACGCCGCCGCCCAGTGGTACACCGTGGGCGTTTCGGCCGACGGCGGCTACAACCTCAGCGAGGAGCTGACCACCCGGGAAAACGCCGCGGCCAATATCCTGACCACGGCTTCCAACACTCTCGGCGCAGACACGGCCGAAGTGCGGACGGCGCAGGACGCCCTGACCGCATTCCGCAACGATTTGGACGGCCTGAACGCCGGAAAGACCCGGATGCACGCGGTGTATGAGAACGACGCAGCCCTTGGTGCGGCCATCGACCAGCTCTATGCCAAGCTGCAGGAGCAGGCCGCCGACCCCATGAAGATGGGAGCTGTGCAGGGGCAGTACGGGCAGTTCAACAGCGCAGGCACCGTCATCGGGAACCTGAGTTATAACGAGGCCGTGGCTTCTTACCAGAAGGAGACCGGCGGCTTCCCGGCAAGCCTGCTCAAGGGTCTGTTCGGGATCAAGGAGGTGGAACCCTTCGCATGAAAACGATGAAAAAATGTCCGCAGAAGCTCTTTGCCCTGCTGCTGGTACTGGCGGTGGGGATGGCGGCTCTCTGCCCGGCGGCGTTTGCCGCCAAAGCCCAGCTGCCCGACCTGCCGACCGATCAGCGGGTGGTGGATGATGCCGGGGTGCTGAGCAGCACCACCACCCAGACCATTGAGGAGCTGAATCTGCAATTGCAGAACCAGTGCAAGGGGGCGCAGATCGGGGTGCTGACCGTGCAGTACACCGGCAGCCTCTCCACCGAGGACTACGCCACCGAAGCCTTCAACACATGGGGCATCGGCAGTTCCAGCGAGAACAACGGTGTGCTGATCCTGCTGGTGATGGAGTCGCCCGACTATGCCGACGGCGACTACTACCTGACCTACGGCATCGGCTTCCGGAACACCACGCTGGACAAACAGGCCAGTGCCATCGCCCAGACCATGGAGGATGACTTTGCGGCCAAGGATTACGATGGCGCGGTGGTCACCTGCGCCCAAAATGTGGCGCAGACCATCGCCGACCTCTACGGTGTGACCCTCTCGGGTACTTCCGGCAGCGCGGGCACCGTGACGACCCAGCCAGCAGCCCCCGGCTCTTCTTATGAGGCAGAACCGGCAGGAGGTTCGCTCCTGAGCGGTCTGACCACGCTGATCGCCACCATCATTGTGGGGATGGCTCTGTTCTATATCTTCATCGCGCCCATCGGCCATGGCTTTGGCTGGTACTGGGGGCCCTTCGGCTGGTTTGGCTTCCACCGCCGCCGCGGACCCCGTCCTCCGCGTGGTCCGCGCCCGCCTTATGACGATTGGGGCGGCCCCAGAGGGCCGCGCGGTCCGCGTCCGCCTCGTCCGCCGCGCGGCGGCATGGGTGGCCCGCGTCCTCCGCGTGGCGGCGGCTTCGGCGGGTTTACCGGCGGCGGCATGGGCGGTGGTCGCTCGGGCGGCAGCTTTGGCGGCGGTTCGTTCCGCGGCGGCGGTGGCCTTGGCGGGATGGGCGGCGGCCGAAGCATGGGCGGCGGCGGTGGCCGCGGCCGCTGAGCGGTCCTGCAGCATCCTGAAAACAACGCATGACAAAACGGCTGGCACATCACTGGTGCCAGCCGTTTTTGCGTGAATTTTGCGTTTGAATTTTAGAAATGTGTATCCCATTGGCCGCAGAAGACGGTTTCTTCGTATCGGCCGGTGAAGGGCGAGTCGCCCATCAGCTTCCGGATCACCAGCTCGATGGTCTCGGGGCGGTGGTTGTAAGCGTTGATGAAGATGGGCACCCGGGGCACGTCGATCATGTGGTTGGTCAGGTTGAGGGAGATGAACGCCACCGGCACGCCCTCGGCCACATACCACGGCATGATGTTGCACATGGGGCTGGGCCAGACCAGACGCATGGCGTTGGTGGTGGCAAACTGGCTCACATCCGCAAACAGGAGCACCGCATCGAACCGGTGGGCGGACTCCTTGGTGACGCCCTTGAAGGAACCGGGGATGGTGCCGTACCTGCGGGTGCCGAACACCTCATTCGACCAGATCGTGACCTCAAAGCCCTGCTTCTCGAGGATGCCTTTGATGAGCTCGGGCAGGCCGGACGCGCCGCCGGAGGCCACGCCAGTACCAAACAGGCTCTTGCTGGCGGCACCGCCCAGCACATGGAGCAGGATCTTTTTGTGGGTCTCGGGGCGGATGGGCAGCTGGCGGCGGGTGTCCTTGACCAGTGTGATGGCTTTGTCTGCCGCGCGGATGGCCGCCTGCCGGTGCTCCTCGGAGCAGATGCAGGCCAGCTGCTCTTCGGGCGGGGTCAGGGTGCCGTACTCGGCCTTGCGGCGGTGCAGGCCGATCATGGCCTTGGCACCCAGAATGTGGTAGAGGGCGTCGTTCAGCCGCTCGGCGGTGATCTGGCCGCTCTGCACGGCCTCCTTGACGCAGGCAAAGTCCTCGTCCACATCGTTGATGCCGAGGATCATGTCGCAGCCAGCTTCGATGCAGGCGGGCAGAGCCTTGGTGCGGGGCAGGGAGTAAAAGCCCATCATGGTGGTCTGGTCGGTCACCACAAGGCCATGGAAGCCCAGCTGCTGCCGCAGCAGGCCGGTGATCAGCTCTTTCGAGGTGCAGGCGGTGGTCATGTCCGCATCCCGCAGGGCAGGGTTCCGTTTTTTCTGGTAGGCCGGCAGGGTGAAGTGGCCGACCATGATGGTGGGTACGCCCCGGTCGATGCAGTGCTGGTACACCTTGCCGAAGGTGGCATCCCACTCCTCGCAGCTCAGGCCATTGTTGCCCTCGACGATGTGCTGATCCCGCTCCTCCCAGCCGTCGCCCGGGAAGTGCTTGAGGCAGGGCAGGAAGTTGTTGTCCTTGGCGGCCTGCAGGAACTGATCCACACAGGTGATGACCCGATCCGGATCGCTGCTGAAGGCGCGGGTGTTGACAAGGCAGTTGCGCCAGTTGAGCAGGATGTCGCCCACCGGCTCAAACGCCCAGTTGAAGCCGACCGCACCCAGCTCTTTGCAGGCAATGCTGCCGATGTCGTAGGCGGTTTCACCGTTGTCGGGCGCAGCACCGGCCTGCGCCGCCGTGCCCACCAGCGTGCCGGTCTTCAGGCGGCCGTCGGCACCGGTGCCGCAGTCGGCGGTGATGAGCATCGGGATCTTCTGGGCATCCTGCACGGCACCCAGTATTTTGCGGGCGGCGGCGTTGTCAAACTGCCCGGCGCGGAAGGGGCAGGCACCCAGCGGGTGCTCGGCCAGAAATGCGATCAGGTTTTCCTGATCCCGCCCCATCAGCGGGTCGGCAAAAAGCTGCCAGATCTTTTCGTCCTCGGTCATGGCGGCAGCGGTCTGCTCGACCCACTGCACGTCTTCGTCGGAGAGAAAATACGGATTTGCACGCAGATCTACCATGGGGGAACTTCCTTTCCTATCTTACAGCGTGACCGCCTGCTGGATGCGGGCGGAATTGTAAATGCCCTGCACGATGGCAAGGGTCTTTGCGGCATCCTCGGGCGTCCAAGGGATGGGGCGGCCTTCCCGCAGGGCGGTGTAGCACTCCCGGAGCTGGATCTCGTGGAAGGCTCCCCAGTACCCCTCTCCGTTCAGAGCGGGGGCAGAGTCGGGATGGATCACCTCGCGGCGGCCATCGGCCCAAGTCAGAACCATTTCGTCATAAGTCAGCAGGGCGGTGCCTTTTTCACAGGCGATCTCCACCCGGATGGGGCTGTTGGTGGTGTAGTAATTGCAGGCAAAGAAGGAGTAGACAGCTCCGTTGGAGAGGGTAATGGCAGCATCGGCTTCGTCCTCGACCTCGATGGTCCTGAGGATGCGCCGGGCGGTGTGCCCCTGCACTTCCACCGCTTCCAGCCCCGTCATATACCGCACCAGATCAATGGAGTGGATGGCCTGGTCGATGATCACGCCGCCGCCCTCGGTCTCCCAGCGGCCTTTCCAGTCGCACTGGTAGTAGCTGGCGGGGCGATACCAGTTCAGGGTCGAAAAAGCACCCTTCACTGCGCCCAGTTCGCCGCTTTGGATCCGCTGGCGGATCTGCTGTACGCCGTCGATGTACCGGTTCTGGAAGATGACGCCCAGCTGTTTGCCGCTGGCATCCCGGGCGGCGATCATCTGTTCGGCGTCTGCCGTCGAGAGGGCGATGGGCTTCTCGGTCAGGACGTTCACGCCTTCTTCCAGCGCGGCGATGGCGTAGGGGCAGTGGAGGTGATGGGGCAGCAGGATGTGGAGCAGGTCGGGCTGATACTCCCGCAGCAGGGCGCGGAAGGACGCAAAATCCACGGCGTCACTGGCGTTGCAGCCCGGGAACTTGGCCGCAAAGCTCTGGGCGCGGTCGAGGTGCTTGTCCAGCGCAAGGACGGGCACCGCCAGCTCCTGCAGGTTGGCGAGGGCCGGCCCGTAGGCCGAGGTGATCCGGCCGCAGCCGATGACGGCAACGCGCAAACGATCCATTCAGCGGCACCTCCCTGCGTTACAGCATATCCCGCACGCCGTGCAGATAGCTCAGGGCGCGGAGGTAGCTGTTCTGATCGAAGTTTCCCAGCTCGTATTCCACGATGGCCCAGTCGTCAGGGGCAAGGACGGCGTTCAGCTTCCGCATCAGGCGGGGGTAGTTCATATCGCCGGTGCCGAGATCGACAAAGCCGCTGTGGACGTCCTCAAATTTGAGAGCCATGGGGTCGGCGGAGCGGCGGTAATCCCGCAGATGGACGTAGTGGAAGCGGCCGGGGTATTGGTCCATCAGCTCCACGGGGTCGAATCCGGAGGCAGCGGCCCAGCCGGTATCCAGCGCGAACAGCAGGTCGGGAGCTTCCTCGGCGAGGGTGTACCAGATCAGGCCGTTGTCGCAGAACTCCCAGCTGTGGTTGTGGTAGTGGATCTGCACGCCGTACTGCGCTTGGATGTCCTTGACGATGGCGTTCAGGTTGCGGGCGATGGTCTTGACGGCCTCGGGGTCGTGCAGTTCGGGGGCGGCGGCACCTTCGCCCAGCGTCCGCCCCTGCACGCCGTCCATGGCACCGGGCATACCGGTGGCGATGACGTTTTTATCGGGCAGCGGAGCCACGAACTTGGCCACATTTTCCAGCGCGGTGCGGCTTTTTTCCGGCTCGCGCAGCAGCTCCATCAGATTCAGGTGATTGGCGTGCATTCCGGCCAGTGCGAAGGAATGCCTGTCCAGTACGCCGGTCAGCTTGGGGCGGTCGTCCACGCTGAAAAAGCGTTCGCCCAGCTCACAGCCCTCGGCACCCGCCCAGACCAAGCGGGAGATGACGGCGTCGGGATCGGATGCGATCTCGGGGCCGTACAGAACACAATGCGCACCCAGTTTCATCTTATTCCACCTCCGTGACCGAGACCATCTCGCCGCTGTCGGCGGCAAACTGCGCGGCGTCGATGAGGGTCTGGATGTAGCGGCCCCGCTCGAAGGTCAGTTTGCTGGGCTTGCCGCCCTGAATCGCGTCGAGGAACTGGCGGATCTCATAATAAAAATTGATGGCAAAGGGAATGCGAGGCGCGTTCGCGTCGCCGCCGAAGCATTCTTCGGGCACGGGCACCACCTCGGGGCGGCTGGCGTAGCCGCCGCTTTTCTCCTTCAGCTGCAGGGTCAGCTGGAAGGGGTTGGCTCCGTCGAAGATCATCTTGCCGCCCTCACCCACGATCTCGAGCATGAAGGTGGCTCCCACGCGGCTGGCGAGGAAGCTGTACAGCACGCCGCCGGTGGTGCGGCAGTTCCAGCAGGCCACATCGTCGTTGGTCACGGCACCGTACTGGCCGGGCTGATGGATCCGCTCCCGCTCCGGGATGCAGGTGGACTGCATACACTGGATCTGCTCAATGGGGCCGCAGCTGTCGCGCAGCAGGTAGTCGCAGATGTCCATCATGTGGCTGCCGAAGTCGGCCAGTGCGCCCGGGCCGGAGAGGTACTTCTGCATCCGCCACTCCAGTTTGACATGGGGGTTGGCGATGCGGTCGCCGCCCTGCTCTTCGCGGACAAAGAAGATCCTGCCCAGCTTGCCGGCGTCGATCAGCTGCTTCATGTAGACGAAGCCCGGGATGTCGCGGTAGCACAGGCCGATTATGCAGACCTTGCCGGTCAGTTCGGCGTACTTCACGGCCTCGTCGCACGCTTCCGGGGTGGGGGCAAAGGGCTTCTCGCACAGGACGTGCTTGCCGGCTTTGAGTGCCTGCACGGTCAGCTCCACATGGGTGGCGTTGGGGGTGCAGATGCTCACAGCGTCGCAGAGGCCGAACAGCTCTTCAAGGCTGGTGCAGGCCTTGGCGTCGTGCAGCTCCATCTGGTCGATGGTCTGCTGTGCCCGCTCGCTGCGGATGTCGTATACAGCCGTGATGACGGCATCCGGGCAGCATTTGTACGCTTCGATGTGGTTTCTGGCGATGCCAATGGTGTGGCCAACGCCGATGATACCGATCTTGACCATAGAAAATTTCCTCCGATTTTATGTTGAACCGTGTTTCTTATGCGGTTTCCGGTGCCATGCATTTTTCCAGCCATGCCTTGCCGTCCAGCAGACCGTTTTCCACGGCCTCGACGCTGCCCTCGTAAGCGGCGTCTTCGTGCTCAAGGCTGAGGGTGCCGTCGTAGCCTTCGGCGGTCAGCTGCCCCAGCAGCTGCCGCCAATCCAGCTCTCCGCGGCCGGGGATGCGGTAGCTCCACCAGCTGAAATCGGTCAGGATCCCGGTGCGCGCCAGTTTGACCCGGTCGATGGCGGTATCCTTGGCATGGACATGGAAGATCTTATCCTTAAACTCGAGAAGCGGGGTGTAGGGGTCGATCATCTCCCAGACCAGATGGCTGGGGTCGTAGGCCAGACCGAGGTGGTCGCTGGGCAGCCGCTCGAAGAGCTTCTTCCACATCACGGGGGAGATGGCGATGTTGCCCATCAGGGGGCAGTTCTCAAAGCAGAGACGGACGTTGTTCTTCTCGGCCAGCTCCACCAGCGGCCCAAAGAGATCCACCACCCGGTCAAGGCTCTGGGCGGGGATGCGGCGGATCAGATTTCCGCGGTCGCGCAGGGCGGGGTCGCGGTCGTACAGACCCTCCACAACGGACTTGTCGATGCCGGTGGAGGTCACCACCTTGTCGATGCCCAGTGCACCGGCAAACACGATCCGCTCCTTGAGGGCGGCGAGGTGCTGGGCGGCTTCTTCGGGGTCGGTGCTCAGGTAGTTGCGGCAGTAGATCAGAGCCGAAATGCCGATCCTGCCCTCGCTGAGCACCTGTTCGTAGGCGGCGCGGTCCAGCGGCAGCATCGGCCCGCACTCCAGATCGGTGAACCCGTGGGCGGCAGCCCAGTCCGCCACCTGCGGCAGGGTCGAGAACGCATCGCTGCCCGAACGCCGTGCCTGCTCCACCAGCGCATTGGTCAGAAAGCCAATTTTCATCACATCAAGCCTCCTCTATATATTTATTTAATGAATCAATTATGTGCTCCGAGTATAGCGAATCTGCACAGGAAAGTCAATCGAGGGCAGAAGAAAAAGGATGAATTTGTTGTTTTGCTGAAAAACGATGGATTATTTCGGCAAAAATGCCAGGGAAGTTTTCCATTCAAACGGAAGAAAATTTTCGGCACAATTTCTTTTCAGAAGATTTGTATTTTTGATTGCATTGTAGGGGAAGGGTATGGTATGATGATGTTATAGCAATTCAACTTTTTAATGCGACAGCAACATCGTTGAATTGCATATCGCAGAGATGCCGTTTTGATCTTGCGTTAATTTCTTGACTTGCGATAATCTGGAAAAACAGGAGTTGGATTTTGTAATATTTGGAGCAGAATCTGGATTTTTCTCCGGAAATTGCTTGCGGTATCGGGCAGGCTGTGTTATACTGAAGAAAATAATTTTTAACTTTAATTAATGTGAACGAAATGCAATCCCAACCCCAAAAGCCCGCAATACAGAAAAGAGGACAATGTTATGAACGCCTTACAGGGAAAAAACCTTGCCAAGATCAAACAGCAGAACATGGAGAACATCAAAACGATCCTGTATCGCTCGGCACCGCTTTCCCGGGCGCAGATCGCAAACCAGCTGGAGCTGACCCCGCCGACCATCACCAACATCGTGGGCGAGCTGATCCAGCAGGGGGTCGTGCAGGAACTGGAAAAGACCGAGGGCGAGGGGCGGGGAGCCGGCCGCAAGCCCATCAACATTGACCTTGTGCCGGGGGCACACCTGTCGCTGGGCGTTTCGCTGGGGCGCGACGCCACCCATTACTGCATCACCGACCTGCGGGGCAAGGTGCTGGCACAGGGTACGGCCGACCTGATGCCTGAGGAATACGAAGCCATGGTGCAGCAGCTGCTGGATCTGCTGGCCTCCATCCAGCAGCGGTATGCCGACCTGTGGGAGCGGCTGCTGGGGGTGGGCATTACCCTGCCCGGCATCGTGGACGCCCACAACGGCGTCATCAAGAATCCCGGCTACAACGAACGGCAGGAGTGGCGCGAGAAGCCGCTGGCCAGCCGGATCAGCCAAAAGATCGGGCTTCCGGTCCGGCTCGAGAACAACACCCGCGGCCGTGCCTGCGCGGTGTCGCTCTTCCACTCGGAGCTGCTGGGCGATTACTCCACCTTCGCGTTCTGCTATGTCTACTGGGGCATTGCCTGCCCGCTGGTGCTGGACAACCATTCCTTCCGGGGGGAGGACGCCGCCGCCGGTGAGATCGGCCGGATGGTCATGGATCCCCGGCTGACCACCGACCCCTGCAGCCGCAATATGCCGGCTCTGTGTATGCCGGGCACGCTGGAATCCCTGTCCAGCGTCCGCGCCATCCTGACCTACTGCCGCGAGGCTCTGGAAGCCGGAAAGTGTACCGTGCTGGCGCAGATCTGCAAAAAGCCCGAGAAGCTGACGCTGGAACAGGTGCTCCGCGCACAGGAAAAGGGCGACGAGGCCGTCTGTAAGATCATCGACCGCGGAATGCGGTATCTGGGCATCGCGCTGGCCAATGTGGTCAACTTCATCAACCCGCATCTGATCTTCCTCAGCGGCCCGATGTTCCGCAACCGCCGCAACCTCGAGACGGTGGAAAATATGCTGCGCGGCTATCTTTTCCATGCCGAGGACGAGCAGCTCAACCTCGTTTATATCGACCTCGGCGACTACGGCGGTGCCCTCGGTGCCGCAGCCTGCTGCATTGAAAAATACTTCCTGCGGGCGTAACATCGTATCATAAGGATAAAACAGACCCCCGGTTTTTGCGACAGTGTGCAAAGCAAAGAACCGGGGGTCTTATATACAAATCGGTATGAAGTCAGACAGTGGGTTTGGTCAGGCCAAAGCGGGGATAGAGCTCTTCAGGAGCTTCGTTTTCCAGCATGATCTGCGCAATCTGACGGCAAAGCTCTTCTTTGCGTGCCGGATCGTCGATGGGATGCTGCTGGTGGGGATCGGTGGCCGTATCAAAAAGCAAATCGGTTCCGACCGGCATCTTGGTGCGGCCGAACTGACCGGGATAAGCCAGCAACGGAAGACCCTGCGTGAAGGAGAAGCCGGGCACGAGTTTGGCCTGACGCAGGGCGTCCAGCGAAGCAAATCCGATCATCTTGGTGGGCATTAGAGTGTACTCGGTGACATCCGGATCCTCCATGACCGGAGCGCGCAGATAGACATACCGGCCATCGGTGATGCCCATGGTGCCGCCATGGTAACCAAACAGCCCGTAGGGACGGAGCGATTCGTTTTGCTCTACGGCGATGCGGAGTGGGCGGCCATCCATCACATCGGGGATCGGCAGATCAAAGAATTCCAGCACAGTTGCAGGAATGTCCATGGTTTGAACCAGACCGCTGCGGTGCTCATTGCAGATGCCGTTGCGGGGATCCCACAGGAACATGGGGGTGTGCACGATCTCGTCATAGTCCGGCATACTGCCCTTGCCCCACCAGTCGTGTTCGCCCAGCATGAAGCCGTGGTCAGTGCCTACGATCAGCATGGTGTCTTTCCACAGATCCAGCTCATCCATCATGTCCAGCACCCGGCCCATGCTCTTGTCGCAGAACTCGAGTAGAGCAAAGTACTTTTTGCGCATCTTTTCCACTTCTTCGGGGCTCTGCTTGACCTTGGCGTAGGGGGGCCAGTCCTGCTGGAAGGGGTCGGCGGGGTCAAAATATTTGGCCTCAAAGTTTTCCGGGGCGTCGAACGGCTCGTGCGGGTCGAAGGTCTCGATCTGGACGAACCAGTTGTCGTACTGCGCATTCCGCTTGACAAAATCAAGGCCGTCGTCAAAGGTCAAAGTCTGGGGATATTCGGCTTCACCATGGATGGCTGCGCGGTTGACGGCATTGCGGGCGGCACCTCTGCCCCGCATTTTTTGTAGTGCGGGCGGCATATCCTCAAAGCCCATGATGTGGCTGATGTCCTGCTCAGGTGCGGCACTGCCAATCCAAGCGTCGCTTTCTTGACCGCGATAACAAGCCCAGCTGGAAAAGCGACCTTGATAGGTGGCACCGCCGTCCTGCACATAGTGGTAGTGGTCGGTGGCCAGATGAGAGTGGATGCCATTGCGGTCGAGGATCTCCGGCATGGAAATGTCATACGGCTCCATGGGTCCCCAGCTGCGGTGGAGAAAGTTCAGGCGGCCGGTCTGAAGTTCCCGGCGAGCTGGCATACAGGGCAGACTGCCGACGTAGCTGTTGTCAAAGGTGACGGTGTGCTCAGCTAACCGCTTGAAGTTGGGGAGGTCGGCCACCGCACCGCCGTAGCAGGGCAGCATATCCCGGCGGAGAGAATCGTACATGACAAAAATTGCTTTCATAAGAACCTCCGTGTGTTTGATTTTGAATGATTCGGCTTATAAGAACTGATACGGCTCCGCATTTTCCGGCGAGTAGGCCTTCCAGCAGGGCAGGGAGTCGGTGTTGGGGTCGCCGTTTTTCATGAAGGCAGTCCAGCGGTCGAGCAGTTCACGGCTCAGGCGGTAGTCGTCCGGGGTCTTGGGCCGCCAGCTGCGATCCAGCACACCAAAGGTGTACCACAGCTCGCAGGAGTGGAAGGCACCGGTTTTGTCGCCCAGCGGCTTGTGGGAGAAATAGTAGGTGTAGGAGGGCAGACCCAGCTGGGTACACTTGGCAGCCCAGTTCTTGCTGCCCACCACCATATCGGCGGCCATCAGGTCTTCGGAGTTGCTGCCGATCATGCTGGCCACCGGCTGGAGCTGGCCAGCCTCGATCCGGTGGTAGGGGAAATCCGGCACAAAATTGCCGTCCACGACCGGGGCGAGGTAGGGCAGGAAGCCGAGACCCGGTTTGCTCTGCCGGGCACGCTGTTCGGCCTGTTCCTGCAGGACGGCGGCGCGCAGGGTCTCGGGCGGCAGGGCGCGGAGCTCGGACGCTGTGGAGACCCCGAGCTGCCGCTTGGCCCAGTCTGCACCGGCGAGGGCAGCGTCTGCCATGGTGGAGCCGACCGTGTGTTCTTGGAACTCTGAGGCGTGGCCGCCGCCGCTCTGCAGGATGACCCGGCGGAACAGTCCGGTGGTCATGGGGGAGCAGCAGTGGAGCATGGTGCTGATGGCACCGGCCGACTGGCCGAAGAGGGTTGCGTTGTCCGGGTCGCCGCCAAAGGCCGCGATGTTTTCCCGCACCCAGCGCAGCGCGGCCAGCTGATCCAGCAGGCCGTAGTTGCCGCAGGTGCCCGCCTCTGCGATTAGATCCGGGTGGCAGAAGAAGCCCAGAAGCCCCAGCCGGTAATTGAGGGTAACGAGGATCACGCCCCGTTTGGCGTAGGCCTCGCCGGTGAAGTGGATCTCCTGCCCGCTGCCGTTGCAGAATGCACCACCGTGGATCCAGACAGCTACCGGCAGCTTTTCGGTATCGCGCTGCGCCGGGGTCCAGACGTTCAGCACCAGGGAATCCTCGCTCTCGGCTCGATCCGGGAAATCCGGATTGGAGTGGAATTCCTGACGGTAGTCGATCTCGGTTCGGTCTGCGACAGCGGCCGGGTCGGGCGGGGCACTGAGCGGCGGCATGGGTGCTGCCTGCCAGCACCGGGTGCCGAAGTCGGTGGCGTCCCGGGTGCCCTGCCATGCCTGCGGCGGCTGCGGGGCACGCCAGCGCAGATCCCCCACCGGGGGAGCTGCATAAGGGATGTTCAAAAATGCCGTGCATCCGTCCAGAACCCGCCCGCGCAGCCGACCGGTGGAAATCGTTGCAAATTCCATAGAACCTCCTTGCAGTTTGTTTATTAAATTTATTATCATGAAAAGTATAGCATGATTGGGTGCAGAATGCAAGAAAAAAGAGGAAAGAACGTCTTTTGAAACGCAGAAGAGAAGAGGTAAAACGGTCGGAAACGCTTGACAGAACCGGGTTGGACTTGGTATAATTAAACAAACTAACAAATTGATTTTCCGCAGCAACAACCAAAACGGAAGACCGGAAGGAGTCCTTGGAATGGCGAAAAAAGGATATTATGCAGATCCGCTGAAATACGGCGTGGCGTTGGCGACCTGTGCGGTGTCGCTCTTCCTCGGGCTGCTGGCGTTGCAGATCGGCGCGTGGGTCGCGGCGATCCTCTTTCTGGCTTGTGCCGGTGTGTTCGGGTACATTGCGTTCCGGTACGGCACGGTGATCCATGTGGATCTCAACGGTCTGCGCTGCACCTTCTGGGGGCGGGAATACAAAAGGGTCGATTGGAGTGAGATCGCCGAGGTGGGCGTGGTCGGCCTGAAGGTATTCAACAACAACGACCCCAAGCACACCGGCACCCGGTACTTCTACTTCTCACCCGAACCCATGGATCCGGACAGCCGCTTCAAGCTCGCGCTGGAGTGGCCCCCGAAAAAGATGATCGTTCTGCATTTTTCGCCCGACCGTCTCCATGCCGTGCAGATGGCGTGGGGCGGAAAGATCGAGACGTTCAATGCGGGGGAGATCTTCTTCTGAACGCTGCAACAAACAAAAATCCCGGCCGCTGCTTCGGATGGGCAGCGGCCGGGATCTTTTTCTATACACGAGCAAAAGGAGGAGAATTGCAATTCGGAGAGCGTTTGTCAGAGCAGGGAGAGGCTCTTTTCAGGGTTAGCCGCGGACGGCTGCAAAACCATTCTCGAGGTCGGCGAGGATGTCGTCGATGTGCTCGGTGCCGATGGACAGGCGGATGGTGTTCTGATAGATGCCCTGATCGGCTAGCTCTGCATCGCTCAGCTGGCTGTGGGTGGTGGAAGCCGGATGGATGACAAGGCTCTTCACATCGGCGACGTTGGCCAGCAGGGAGAAGATCTTCAGGTTGTCGATGAACTGGAAGGCTTCCTCACGGCCGCCCTTGATCTGGAAGGTGAAGATGGAAGCACCGCCGTTGGGGAAATACTTCTCGTACAGGGCGTGATCCGGATGATCGGGCAGGGAAGGATGATTGACCTTTTCGACCTGCGGATGATTGGCCAGATAAGCCACCACCTTCTTGGTGTTCTCGACGTGACGCTCAAGGCGCAGGCTCAGGGTCTCGGTGCCCTGCAGCAGCAGGAAGGCGTTGAAGGGGGAGATGGCAGCACCGGTATCGCGCAGCAGAATGGCGCGGACGTAGGTGACAAAGGCTGCGGGGCCGGCAGCATCGGCGAAGGAGACGCCGTGATAGCTCGGGTTGGGGTCCGCAATGTTGCCGTACTTGCCGCTGGCTTTCCAGTCGAAGTTGCCGCTGTCCACGATCACGCCGCCCAGCGAGGTGCCGTGGCCGCCGATGAACTTGGTGGCAGAGTGTACCACGATGTCCGCGCCGTGCTCGATGGGGCGGATCAGGTACGGGGTGCCGAAGGTGTTGTCAATGACCAGCGGCAGGCCGTGCTTGTGGGCGATGGCAGCGACGGCGTCAATGTCGGGGATGTCGCTGTTGGGGTTGCCCAGCGTCTCGAGGTAGACGGCTTTGGTGTTGGGCTGGATGGCGGCCTCCACCTCGGCCAGATCGTGGACGTTGACAAAGGTGGTCTGGACGCCGAACTGGGTCAGGGTGTGCTCCAGCAGGTTGTAGCTGCCGCCGTAGATGGTCTTCTGCGCCACGATGTGATCCCCGGCCTGTGCCAGTGCCTCAATGGTGTAGGCGATGGCGGCCGCGCCGGACGCGACCGCCAGAGCTGCGGTGCCGCCCTCGAGGGCAGCGATGCGCTTCTCAAAGACATCCTGCGTGGAGTTGGTCAGACGGCCGTAGATGTTGCCGGCATCGGCCAGACCGAAACGGTCGGCGGCGTGCTGGCTGTTGCGGAACACATACGAAGTGGTCTGGTAAATGGGCACCGCACGGGAATCGGTGGCGGGATCCGCCTGCTCCTGACCGACGTGCAGCTGAAGGGTCTCAAATTTATAGTTAGCCATTGTAATCTACCTCTCTAATTCTACATTCCGTATAATTTCTGCGTACAAAAATTCCCGATGCTCCACAACATTTGAGCACCGGGCAAACAATTCGATCCTGAGATCCGGGCGATCCTCTAAGTCAGCGGCACATTCGTGCAGTGGAGGGCAACGCACAGGTCTCGGCCAAAATATCTGCCCGGGTACCGCACATTCGCCCACAGCGGAAATTTGCGTGCAGCAGCGTGTTCCAAATCAGCGACATCTTGAGCCCTCCTTTCTGTTACTTCCTACCAACCTTGTAGATTGGTTTGTGATTGCATTATATCTGCATTTACCCAGTTTGTCAATAGGATGATAGAAAAAATTTGAAAAAACCTCTCCATCGGGTCATCCGGAGACGAAGAAGGGGATAAGGTTGACAAAAATGCACCGAATCGGGTAAGATAAGCGGGAAAGGAGCGGATGAACCATGCGAAACCTGCTGCATTTTCTCCAGCAGCTGCTGCTGACCCTGCTGCTGGTCGTACTGGCCGGGCTGCTGTTGGCCGGGATCTATTTTGGCTGGCAGGGACATACCTTATATCAGAAAGCGATCGCGGATCACCCCATCGCGGCGATGTACGATTCCATCCGCAGCCGGACGGATTTCGTCACCTACGATGCGATGCCAAAGACCTATGTGCAGGCGGTCATCGCGGTGGAGGACCGGCGGTTTGCGTCGCACCACGGCATCGACCCCATCTCCATCGGCCGTGCGCTGCTCATCGACCTCAAGACCCACTCGCTGGCCGAGGGCGGCAGCACCCTGACCCAGCAATTGGCGAAGAACGAGCTGTTCACGCAGGAAAAGCGTCTGGCCCGGAAAGCGGCGGAAATGTTCGCGGCACTGGCCATCGAGAAAACCTACAGCAAGCAGCAGATCTTTGAGATGTATGCCAACACGATCTATTTTGGCAACGGATCCTACGGCATCGCGCAGGCTGCCGCCGGGTATTTCGGCAAAACGCCCGCCGCGTTGACCGACGCCGAGGCGGTGCTGCTGGCCGGGCTGCCGAACGCACCGTCGCTCTATTCGCCCACCGCAAACCCGGATCTGGCTCTCAAGCGAGCCCGCGTCGTGCTGGATCGGATGGTGGAGGCCCGCGTCCTGACCCGGGAGCAGGCAGAGCAGCTGGAAGCCGAGGCCGCCGCGCTGGAAATTTTTGCACACTGAGCACAACCGAAAAGCCGAATGCGCTGCCGGAATGCAAAAAGGCAGGCATTCGGCTTGTTTTGCTTTATAAACGGTAAAATCTTTGCAAAATGGGTTGAAAAAACATCCCCGGTGTAGTATGATTACCGGGCTAAACCAGAGCGGATAGGAGGCTGAATACCATGCAGAAGAAAAATTATCTGGAAGAAATACTCCATATCATCCACAGCGGTCTGCCCGCAGAAGAGATCGCCGAACAATTGTCGGATTACCATGAAAACGATCTGGCCGATGCGCTGGAACAGCTGACACCGGACGAACGGCAGAAGCTCTATACGATCTTAGGCGTGGATCGTGTGGCGGAGATCTTCTCCTATCTGGACGATGCCGAGCCGTATCTGAAGGAACTGCCGGCGGATAAAGCGGCAAAGGTCGTCTCCAGCATGGACTCGGACGATGCGGTGGACGCACTGGAAGATCTGGAAGAGGACGACAAACAGGAGCTGGTCAAACATCTGGATAAGGATGCGGCGGAAGACGTCAAATTGCTGATGTCCTACGATGAGGACGAGATCGGCAGCTGCATGACCACCAACTACATCTGCATCCGCAAGGATCTGACCATCCGGCAGGCCATGAGCGAGCTGGTCAAGCAGGCGGGCGAAAACGACAATATCTCGACCCTGTATGTGGTGGACGAAGCGGAAAAATACTACGGTGCCATTGACCTGAAAGATCTGATCGTGGCACGGGCGGGCGACGAGCTGGAGGATATCATCAGCTGCTCCTACCCCTATGTGACCGACCACGAAAAGATCAGCGAATGTCTGGATCGGATCACCGAATACGCCGAAAAATCCCTGCCCGTGCTGAACGACAGCGGCGCGCTGCTGGGCATCATCACCTCGGCAGACGTCGTGGAGATCGTGGACGACGAGATGGGCGACGACTACGCAAAACTCGGCGGTCTGACCAGCGAGGAAGATCTGAACGAGACGGTGCTGGAGAGCGTCAAGAAGCGTCTGCCGTGGCTGATCGCCCTGCTGTTCCTTGGCATGGTGGTTTCCTCGGTGGTCGGAATGTTCGAGTCGGTGGTGGCGGTGCTGCCC
Organism: uncultured Faecalibacterium sp.; assembly: GCA_934533135.1. Taxonomy (GTDB): domain Bacteria; phylum Bacillota; class Clostridia; order Oscillospirales; family Ruminococcaceae; genus Faecalibacterium. The sequence goes on along the minus strand of CAKTBG010000024.1, from coordinate 8,615 downwards.
ATCGTCATCTGCTTCCAGTCGATGGTGCTGGATATGGCCGGCAATGTCGGCACCCAGTCGCTGGCAGTCACCATCCGTGTCCTGATGGACGAGCAGCTGACCACCGGCAAAAAGCTGAAGCTTCTGTTCAAGGAAGTCCGGATCGGCCTGTTCAACGGCGTGATCCTTGCGCTGATGGCACTGGCCTTCCTCGGTGCGTATATCCACCTGTTCAAGGGCTATCTCTGGGGCGAGGCCTTCCTCATCGCGGGCTGCGTCGGCGTGTCTCTGATCGTGGCTATGGCGATCTCCAGCTTGGTCGGCACGGTCATCCCGATGCTCTTCCACAAGATCCATGTAGACCCCGCCGTGGCGTCCGGCCCGCTGATCACCACCGTCAACGACCTCGTTGCCGTGGTGACCTACTATGGCCTTGCCATGATCTTCCTGATCGATGTGCTCCATCTGGGATAAAAACAAAAAAGATAACAATACGCATAAAACGACCCCGCTCAGCGTTCCGGTTTGATCCGGTGCAGAGCGGGGTCTTGTCATTTGTTTTCAATCCAATACCGCTGGGTGAGGGTGCCGTCCTGCGGATCGTAGCGTTCGCCGTCGAGGACGCCGCCGTTGGCCTGAATGGTCTTGGCGGAAGCAATGTTGTACCGGTCGCAGGCGATGCGCACCCGGTCGAGGCCGAGGGCTTTTGCTTCGTCCAGAGCAAGCTTCAGCATCTGGATGGCGTAGCCGTTCTTGCGGTCGGCAGGACGGACGCTGTACCCAATGTGCCCGCCGAATTCCAGCAGGTAATCGTTCAGGCAGTGGCGCAGGTTTACCATGCCGACCAGATGCTCGTTCTCGTCCAAGGCGAGATACTGGGTCGCGGGAACTTTCCCGGCGGGCGTCGTCTCCGGAGCGGAATACGCGCGGACATTTGCAAGCCATGCATCAAAATCGTCGTATTGATCGAGAGCGCAGGTGCCGTCCATCCGGGAGTCAATGGCGAGAAACTCCTCCCGGTAGGCCATGACCTGCTCCCGGTCGGATGCTTCCGGTTGGCGGAGATGGAGCTTCTGGGGCGGCGTTTTCCGGGTGACGAAGAAATCCGACTGCTTCATCAAGCCGTGGCGGTTGCAGTAAAAGTAGAGCACACCCTTGCCGCGAAGTGGGAAACGACAGGCTGCATTGCCCTCGGGATAGAGCTTGACGAGCTGGAACTTATCGCCCGTGAGATAGGCGATGAAGGAGATAGAATGTTCCTTCGTCATGGGGTGGTGGATGGTGACAAAGAGCTCGTCTTCGACCCGTTCGACGGTGAGCTGGTGGTGCTCGTCGGCGTTTTCCGCGTCGGCGATATCCTGCGCGGGCAGAGCCACGCCGCAGCAGCTGACCACGGCCTGCCCGGTGGCATGAAGGACGTTGCCACAGACCGGGCAGACGTAGAGCTTAGAGCGCAGGAGGTTGGCGGCACGGTTCCGGTTGATGACCGGTTCGCCCTGCATCAGCTCCAAGACCGATACCCCCAGCGCGGCGGCCAGCGGCTCGAGGAGAGAGATGTCGGGCAGACCTTTTGCCGTCTCCCACTTGGAGATGGTTTTGGCACTGACGGACAGAATGTGCGCCAGCTGAGACTGGGTCATGTTTTTCGATTCGCGCAGCTGCCGGATGGTGCTGCCGGTGACGTAAGTATTCATAGGATGCGCCTCGCTTTCGGAATTGCCCTCTCAGTCTCGCGTTGCTCGACAGCTCCCCCAAAGTGGGAGCCCTTGGCAAGCCGGGAAAGTCTGAGCAGGACAAGAAAATCGTTGTTTACGGAAACATGATGGCCTTGCTGCCTAGGCAAAGTATACTATAACAAAAAACTCCACACAACCTACGCTGCGTGGAGTGGAAAATGCGGTGGAAAGGATGGATTATTCTTCGATCTTGCCGTCCTCTTCCTCATCTGGCTCATCGGGGTCAAGGGCGATGGAGAACACGGCCTTTTTCAGTTTGCCGCAGCCCTGCGCCTTCAGGCCGGATTTGTACGGCTCCCCGGCAAGGTAGAGGGCAAAACGCCCCTCGCAGAGCATCCCGGCGATGCTGGTGCCGGCATTGCCGACCGTGGTATCGGTGGCTTCGTCGGTAGGCTTGGTGGGGGAGAATTCGCCCAGCGACACCTCGAACAGCTCGCTGCCTTCCAGATCGGTCTCGAGGGTCAGGTGGGTGTCGTGCCGGACAAAAGCGGCTTTCTCGCTGGCCTGCGGGGTGACGGTGCTGACAGTGACCACGGCGTTGTCGCCGTCGATCCGGGTCTTGCCGGTGGGCAGGGTGTTGATGTCCCGCGCCATGACATACTCGATGACGGTGTCAAGGTTGTCGGTCAGGCCGAGGTAGTTGGGCAGATTGTTCAGGGTATCGTAGATCATGGGGATTCCTCCAAAATTTCAGTCGTCTGTGAGTACAACGTCCTCGCTGAGCACCTGCCCGATGGGTTTGGCGATGCAGAGGTCAGCCTGTTCGTCGGCGTTGGTGGGCTGCATATTGATGACCACGAGATGCCGCCCCCGGAAGTAGCGGATCAGCCCGGCAGCCGGGTAGACCACAAGGCTGGTGCCGCCGATGATGAGGGTATCGGCCCGGCGGATGGCAGAGACGGCACCGGACAGCACGCCCTCGTCCAGACCTTCTTCGTAGAGTACGACATCCGGCTTGACGATGCCGCCGCACTTGGGGCAGCGGGGCACGCCGGTGGAGTTGGCGATGAAGTCCACATCGTAGAACGCGCCGCAGTCTTCACAGTAGTTGCGCAGGGTGCTGCCGTGCAGCTCGTAGACCGTTTTGGAGCCAGCCGCCTGATGCAGGCCGTCGATGTTCTGGGTGACGATGGCCTTCAGCTTGCCTTCCCGTTCCAGCTTGGCCAGCCGCAGGTGGGCGGCGTTGGGCTTTGCCCCCCTGACGATCAGCTTATCCCGGTAGAATTTGTAAAATTCCTCGGGATGCGTTTCCCAGAAGCTGTGGCTCAGGATCGTCTCCGGGGGATAGGCGTATTTCTGGTGGTATAAGCCGTCCACGCTCCGGAAATCCGGGATGCCGCTCTCGGTGGAGACCCCTGCCCCACCAAAAAACACGATGTTGTCGCTCTCTGCGATGATCTTTTCCAGTGCCGGTACCATAAAGATGCACCCCTTTCAAACTATGTTATAGCAAAAGTATAGCATAGTTTATAGGGAAATCAACCTCTCAGTCTCGCTGATGCTCGACAGCTCCCCCAAAGGGGGAGCCAAGAACGCAGGGAAGCCCTCTCAGTCTCGCTGATGCTCGACAGCTCTCCCGAAGGGAGAGCCAAGTCTTGCCTCTGGAGAGGTTTGTTTCAGTCAATCGTCGTTTTCGTCCGCCCCACCCCGATGACGGCGGTGGTGATCTTTTTCCAGGTGTTGCAGCCGCAGACGCCATCCACCCGCAGGCTGGTGCGCCGCTGGTAGCCCCGCAGGGCTTCCTCGGTGCGGACGCCGAACAGCCCGTCGATCCGGGTGCCGGTCTGGTAGCCGAGGGTGGACAGCGCGTCCTGCAGGATCATGACATAGCACCCACGGCTCCCGCGCCGGAGGGCTGGGTATCCGGCGGTGGTGCCGCTGCAGGCGGGCGTTCCGTACCGGCGGTCAAAGTGTACCCATGTCGGGGTCTGGCTCAGGGGTTCCACATAGCCCCATGCGCCGGTGGCGCGGGCGGCGTTGTAAATGGCCTTCCGCTGGGTGCTGGAAAGGCTCTGGCCGACGTCAAAGGCCACCCCCGCATAGTGTTGGCTGCGGGTGCCGTGGCCGCCCTCCCAGATCCGGCGGAAGGCGTACCCCACCGGGATGCCCCTGCCGTACTTGCGGCGGGTCAGGTTCCAAGCTTCCATCGCGGCGATGGTGGTCCAGAGCACGGGGCTGCCGGATCTGCCCCGGAACTCCCGCATGGTCAGGGTGGTGCCGGTGCTGTAGGGCATGGGGTCGTTTTCGTTGAGATGGGAATAGGTGAACACCTTGTTCTCGTAGGCGTCATAGACAAGCAGCCGTGCCATCGCTCACTCCTCCTTTGGGGCTGCAGCATCGCAGCCGCAGCTTTGCGCCTGCAGTGCCGCCCATGTTTCCCGGTTGACTGTGCCGGTCACGTCCAGCCCGGCGCGCTGCTGCGCCGCCCGGACGCCCACCGTCTCCGCTTCGCCAAAGATGGCATTTTCCGGCACATAATCCGCGCCGCAGGAGCGGCAGGACCGGCCGTTGAGCCACTGCTCGATGCGGGTCACATCCGGCCCGACGCTGCCTGCGCGCAGGGCATGGCCCGGATAGGCGTCGGCCGACCTGCCGTCTCGGTCGGGGCTGGGGGTGTAAGCGGCCAGATGCAGGCTGAGGGCTTCCACAGCCGCCCATGTCTCGGCATCGGCCACGCCGGTGGCAGGCAGGCCGAAAAGTTCCTGCGCACTTTGGGTCGCGGCGGCGGTCTCCGCGGTGTACCGGTCGGAGAGGGGCGGGCTTTCGACCGGCTCGAAGTAATAGGCGATCCGCTGGAGCAGCACATTATAATAGAGCACCGCACTGCTCTGGCTGCCGATGGTCAGGGGCGTGCCGGGATAGGGCAGGCGTTTCAGTGTGACCACTGGCCCGGAGGTGCGGAGAACGGACGCTTTGCCGTAGAGAGAATCCCAAGTGGTGCGCCCCACCACCCCATCCACGGTCAGCCCGGCAAACCGCTGATAGGCGCGGACAGCCGCCTCCGTGGACGCACCGAACCGCCCGTCGATGGAGACCGAGGGGATGCTGCTCTCGTAGGCACTCAGAAGATACAGATAGAACTGCAGTTCCCGGACGGCGGTGCCGCTGGAGCCGTTCCGCAGCACGCCCGGGTATTCGCCGGGGCGCAGGCTGGCGGACAGCAGTTTGTTGGCGATGTCGTTGTAGACCTCGTACAGCTTGTTCCACGTGGTGCGTCCCACGACGCCGTCGCTGGTCAGACCGAAGTAGCTCTGGAATTTCTGGACGGCGGCCTCGGTGGACGCGCCGAACCTGCCGTCTACGGTCAGGCTGCGCAACGACGCATAGACCGTGCGGGCGATCTTGAGCCAGAACTGTACCAGCCGGACGTTCTGCCCGCTGGCACCTTTCCGCAGCGGGGTGCCCGGGTAGGCGTTGGGCGTGCCGTTGTCCGACTGGATGCTCCGGAACTCGTCGTACAGCTGCTTCCACGTGGTGCGCCCCACCACGCCATCCACGGTCAGGCCGTATCTGCGCTGGAACGCCCGGACTGCCGCGGCGGTGCCGGACCCAAAGATCCCATCCACGGCCACCGATGGGAGGGCGGATTCGTACTGGGCGAGGGTGTTCAGCCAGAATTGCAGCTGCTCGACCGCCGCTCCGGTGGAACCCTGCCGCAGGGTCGTGCCGTTCCATGTGCCGTCCGAAAGGGTGCCGCTGGCGGTCTCGCCCTCGCTGGTCAGCTCGGCAAGATCCTTGACCGAGACATAGATGTAGCTGATCTTGTACCATGCGCTCCGCCCGACGACGCCATCGGCGGTCAGGTTGAACTGTTTTTGGAAGGCCTTGACCGTGGCGGTCATTTTGGGGCCGAACACGCCGTCGGCCTTCAGCTGGCCAAGGAAGGGGTAATCCTTGGCAATCCGGTTGAGCTGCCGCTGGAGCGTGAACACGGCACTGCCGGTGGAGCCCTGCCGGAGCGGAGAGCCGGGATAGCTCTGGGGGATGGACTGGATGTTGTGGGTGCGGACGATCTCGATGTTGCTGCCGTAGTAGTGCTTCAGGATCTGCAATGCGTTTTTGCCCTGTTTGGCCAGCGTGACGGTGCCCCACTGCTTCAGTCCCGGGCAGGTGACCGATTTGCCGTCGCAGTACTCGGCGTAGTAGGGGTTGACGGTGCCGGTCTTTCGGATGTAGGTGTTGAAGATGTCGTCGGTCAGCCGGGTCATGACCTCGAACACCGTCCGCCCGTGGACGTAATACTGGTCGTAGCTGGTGGAGTTGGTGATGTTGAACCGGTATCCCTTGCTGGGGTACCACTCGGTGTAGATGCGGTTCAGAGCCAGCGAGATCTGGCAGTGGATGTTGGCGCGGAGGGCCTGCTCGGGCCAAGTGGGGTAGACCTCGCTGGACGCGACGTTGGCGATGTAGTTCCGGAACGAGACGGTGACGTTCTGGGCGGAGGCGGCGGGGCGGCCGAGGTGGACGGTGATGGTTTTGGGGATGATGACCCGGTCGAGGATGCGGGGGCAGGGCTCGGTCGGTGCGGGGCCGCTGCCGCCTTTGCCGGAGAAGAGGGAATGAGGCGGGATGACCACCGGCTCGTTGGGGGGATCCCGGTCGCCTTCGGCTGCAGGGATCATCTCAGGCTGCGCCAGCGTGACCTGCCCCGGAAAGATCTGGATGCCCTGAATGCGCACGGTCCGGTAGCCGGACTTGGAGGCGGTCAGGGAACAGACGGCGTAGGGCTGGGCGGTATTGTTCTCGTCGAGCGAGAGGGCGCAGGCAGGGGTGGGGATGGGGTAGTCGCCGGCGTTGCCGGCGGCGTCGGTGATGCGGTGGGCGGTGAAGCCGTCGCCCGTCAGGGTGATGGCTACCCCTTCCACCGGGGAGGACTGGCGGGCGGCGAACGCCTGAATGCGGAGGATTCCGGTTGCCATGGCAAGATCTCCTTTGTCAAGAATGGGTTTCGTGTCAGTCTATTCCGGGGGCAGTCGAAGTGTGCAAAAACGGTCTGTGCGCGGCACACGCACAAAATTTGCGTTTCTGTTTTTTGCGCTTTCCTTTAAATATCGTCATTCTTCAGCAGAGTAAAGCAAATGTTTTTCATCGTTTTTGACCGCAGTTCTTCACTTTTGAAGAAAAAGGGATTCTTCTTCCATTGACATCTTTCTATTTCAATGGTACAATATAGGCCGTGTTAAGGATTTTGCGGGAGGAGCACAGGCACAGACAGAGGGGTCTGTTTCTGCGCTCTTTTGTATTCTCTGGCAATACAGTGAGGGGAACCTTCCGCAAAAGAGTGGGAACCTTGCAGGGCAAAGGGCTCTGCACCATGTGCCGAGGCACAAAAAATATTTGGGAGGATAACACAATGAACAGCAACTATGAGTCTCATGCGATCAGCCGCCGCAGCTTCCTGAAGGCTTCCGGCGTCGTCGGTGCAGCAGGCATTCTGGCAGCCTGCGGTGGCAGCTCCAGCTCCACCGGCAGCACCGCCGCTTCTTCTGGCGCGACCTCTGCACCCAACACCACCGGTGCTACCCCGCTGAAGGAGTTCATCAGCTGGGAGAGCGCAAACCGTGAGCTGGAGAGCTGGAATATGCTGTACAGCCAGATGGCTTCCGACATGAATGTCACCACCAACCTGTGGGAAGGCCTGATCAGCTTTGACTGCTACGGCAAGGCTGTGCCTTCTGTGGCAAAAGAGTGGAGCCACAACGACGACTCTTCTGTCTGGACCTTCAAGCTGCGCGACGACGTCGATTGGGTCGATGTCAACGGCGAGGTCAAGGCACACCTGACCAGCAAGGACTTCCTCGTTGGTCTGGAGTGGGTGCTGAACGCAGCCAAGAACCAGGCAAACAACACCTCCATGCCCAACGAGACTGTGGTAGGCGCAGCCGATTACTACGCACTGACCGAGGCAAAGGGCGATGCAGCTGCTGACCTGACCTATGAGGATATGCTGGCTGCCGGTGTCGGCGTCGAGGCTCCGGATGATTACACTCTGGTCTTCACCTGCAAGGATCCCTGCCCGTACTTCGATACCGTCGCTGCTTACACCAGCTTCTATCCCGTTTCCGAGGATCTGATCAATGAGCTGGGCGTTGAGGGCTTCCGTGCCTGCGACTACACCAACATGTGGTACAATGGTCCGTACCTCATCGAGGAGTTCATCCAGCAGAACACCAAGAGCTACATCCCCAACCCCAACTACTGGGGCGCAGACGATGTGGCTCGCTTCGACCGCTTCACCGTCACCATGATCTCCGACGGCACCGTCACCTTCCAGCTGTATCAGAACCGTGAGCTGGACGAGATGGACTGCGGCGAGAGCACCCTGACCACCATCACCTCCGATCCCAGCAACGAGTACAACAGCCAGCTGTGCGAGAAGCGTCCCAAGAAGTACAGCTATCAGATGCACTTCAACTACCAGAAGAACAACGAGGACGGCACCCCGGATGACAACTGGAACAAGGCCATTGCCAACACCGCGTTCCGTCAGTGCTGGTACAAGGGCCTCAATCTGGTCAGCTACTATGCACGCACCAACAAGATCAACCCCCTGAAGTGCGAGAACGACTACTACACCATGCCGGGTGTCTGCTATAACACGCAGGGTCAGGAGTACACCACGCTGGTCGCTGCCGAGATGGGCTTCGATAAGGAATCCTACGATGGCGAGACCATGATCCGCCTGCGTGCCAACAACGGCGACATCGCTGACCTGAAGAAGCAGGCCATGGACGAGCTGTCCGCCATCGGCGTCACCTTCCCCGTCAAGGCTGCTTACTACATCATGGCTGGTTCCACCACCGCTCTGGACACCGCAACCGTCCTGAAGCAGTGCTTCACCGACAGCTTCGGCGATGACTTCATCGTGCTGGACATCAAGACCTACGTCTCCTCCATCAC
>CAKTBG010000023.1 GCA_934533135.1 uncultured Faecalibacterium sp. | reverse complement strand
TACTTGAAATGAGGTGTGTTTGATGAGTGCAAAAGAATATTTTCAGCGTGATGCAGAGCGAGAGACATTTTATCGCATATTTTATCAAATTTGCAGACGCTTTAATGTCACATGGTCAACCGCAACGCCGGAAGTACGAGCTTTTATTGAGGAAGTTACCCGTGTGACTTATGAACAGGAAAAAGCAAAGCGTAACGGAGTTTCCCTTAGTACAGTGAAGCCGTTCTTTGGAGATACAGCGTGTTAAAGAAACGGCATATCACTGCTGTGAACGCTCTGTAATTTTGGCACCCGTTCAGGCTGCTATCAAGAACCCCCGCAAGTAATGGCGTGAGTGCCTGAACCAGCACAAAGAAAGCAAACGAACCGCCCCGGTTTCCTGCTATGGAAACCGGGGCGGTTTTGCATATGGATTGCAATAAGTGAAAAATACCGGTATAATAATGCTATGTGAGGATTCTGCTGAATGTGCTGCGTCTGATGACTGAGGACTGTGCTCCTTTTATTCTGAAGCTGACGAAAAAGAAGGATTTGACCATCAACCTGCGGCATCTCATGGATTTTGGCAAGAAGAAGTTCCCGGTGGACGTGAAAGTCCTGAATACCGGTGATGTGGTGCACAGCATGGAAGAGCTGATGCCGATTGCATTTCAGTTTGTGTGAGGCAATAGGATAATATTGACAATATCAAAGTGTACCCGGTCTATGATTCGCTGACAGCCAGCAATGTGCAGCTGGAAGGTGTTGAAAAGTTTACATGGGTATGATTGATTCAATCTGTTCGTTGTGGTAATATAAGAAAAGAAAGGCGGTGAGTCTGTGGCAGAAAAAGACGCATCTGAAAAGATTTTGGAATCCTACAATGATGTATTCTCTGATATCGTAAACGTGCTGTTATTCAACGGAAAGCAAGTTTTAGGTGCAGATGAATTGGAAGATCAGGCTCCGCGCACCTATTATAAAGCAGATGGCAGGCTCCATGAAATTGAACGTGATGTTGCCAAACGATGGAAGAATGGTAATATCAGGGTGGCGTGTATCGGGTTTGAGAACCAAACAGCTTCTGACCCGGATATGCCGCTCCGAGTGATAGGTTATGATGGTGCAGAGTATCGGGCACAGCTTCTGGGAGATAATGATACAGGGAGTCGCTACCCAGTCGTAACGCTGGTGCTCTATTTTGGTCATGAGAAACCGTGGAGCGGGCCGCTGTCTCTGAAAGAACGACTGAACGTTCCAAAAGAGTTTGAGCCATACGTCGACGATTATAAAATCAACCTGTTCCAGATTGCATATCTGACCCGTGAGCAGGTAAATCTGTTCCAAAGCGATTTCAAGGTGGTTGCAGACTACTTTGTGCAGAAAAGAGAGAATGGCGATTATGTGCCAAGTTCACAGGATTTGACTCATGTGCAGGAAACGCTTCAATTGTTGAGCATCATGACGAATGACCACCGATTTGAAGACGCATACAATACCAGTACCGATGACAGGAAAGGAGGCCCACGCAATATGTGTGATGTGCTTGATAAAGTGGAAAACCGTGGCATTGCCAAGGGAAAAATTGAGGGCGAAATGGAAGGCAAGGCACAAGTGACAACTCTTATGAAGAAGCTCTTTGAACAAAATCGCATTGACGATGCAAAAAAGGCTTCCGAGGACGCTGCATATTGTGACCGTCTACTGAAAGAGTTTGGAATCAACTGAAAAATTGAAAATAGCGATTTGTCGTTACTCCAAACGCCCTATAATTTTGGCACCCGCGCAGGCTGCCATCAAGACCCCCCGCAAGGAATGGCGTGAGTGCCTGAACCGGCACAAAGAAAGCAAACGAACCGCCCCGGTTTCCACAGCAGGAAGCCGGGGCGGTTTTTGGGATACAGCACAAAAATACAGGCTGCCATGGTACACACCACGGCAGCCTGTTTGTCCATATAACGTATTCAGCGAGCGGAATGCAAATTTAGAGCATGGCTCGATCAATCGTCGTCGCTGTCCAGCTTGAGCACGGCGGTGAAGGCCTCGCTGGGGAGGGAGACGCTGCCGAGCTGACGCATCTTCTTCTTGCCTTCCTTCTGCTTCTCCAGCAGCTTTTTCTTACGGGAGATGTCGCCGCCGTAGCACTTGGCCAGAACGTCTTTGCGCATGGCCTTGACGGTCTCGCGGGCAATGATCTTGCCGCCGATGGCAGCCTGCACCGGGATCTCGAACAGGTTGCGGGGGATGTTATCCCGCAGCTTTTCGCAGATGCGGCGGCCCTTGGCATAGGCGTTATCCCGGAACACGATCATGGACAGGGCGTCCACGGGGTCGCCGTTCAGCAAGAAGTCCAGCTTGACCAGATCGCTCTCGCGGTACTCCTTAAACTCGTAGTCGTAGCTGGCATAGCCGCGGCTCCGGCTCTTGATGGCGTCGAAGAAGTCGTAGACGATCTCGCCCAGCGGCAGCGCATAGTGCAGATCGACCCGCACATCATCGAGGTACTTCATGTCGATGAGGACGCCGCGCTTCTGCTGGCAGAGATCCATCAGGCCGCCGACGTACTCGTTGGGGGTGTAGAGGTGGACGTCCACGAACGGCTCCTCCTGCTTGACGATGTTGGAGGGGTCGGGGTAGCTGGACGGGTTGTCGATCATCTCAACGGTGCCGTCGGTCAGGGTCAGCCGGTAGCGGACGCTGGGGGTGGTGGTGATGATGTCGAGGTCAAACTCCCGTTCCAGACGCTCGGTGATGATCTCCATGTGGAGCAGGCCGAGGAAACCGCAGCGGAAACCGAAGCCCAGAGCCGCACTGGTCTCCAGCTCAAAGGTCAGGGAGGCGTCGTTCAGCTGCAGCTTTTCCAGTGCGTCCTTCAGATCGGGGTACTTGGCACCGTCGGCGGGGTAGATGCCGCAGAACACCATGGGCTTGACCTGACGGTAGCCGGGCAGAGCCTCGGGGGTCGGGTCGTTGGCGAGGGTGACGGTATCGCCCACCCGGGTATCCTGCACCGTCTTGATGCTGGCGGTCAGGTAGCCGACTTCGCCGGCAGAAAGCTGGCTGCAGGGCGTCAGGTTGGTGGCACCCATGTGGCCGACTTCCACCAGCGTGAACTGCGCACCGGTGGCCATCAGGCGGATGGTGTCGCCGGGCTTGACCGTGCCTTCAAAGACGCGGATGTAGACGATGACGCCCTTATAGCTGTCGTAAATGCTGTCAAAGATCAGGGCTTTCAACGGGGCGTCCGGGTCGCCGGTGGGGGCGGGAATGTCGGTGACGACCCGCTCCAGCACCTGATCGACGTTCAGGCCGGTCTTGGCCGAGACCCGGGGCGCATCCAAACAGGGCAGGCCGATCACGTCCTCGACTTCCTGCGCCACCTCGTCCGGGTGGGCACTGGGCAGGTCGATCTTGTTCAGGATGGGCACCAGCTCGAGGTTGTGCTCGAGGGCCATATAGGTGTTGGCGAGGGTCTGTGCCTCGACGCCCTGCGTGGCATCGACCACAAGGATCGCGCCCTCGCAGGCCGCCAGACTGCGGGAGACCTCGTAGGCAAAGTCCACATGACCCGGGGTGTCGATGAGGTTGAACTCGTAGGTCTTGCCGTCCTTGGCGGTGTAATTCATGGTCACGGCGCGGGCTTTGATGGTGATGCCGCGCTCCCGCTCGATGTCCATGTTGTCGAGGATCTGATCCTCCATGGTCCGCTCATCGACGCTTTTGGTCAGCTCGAGGATGCGGTCCGACAGGGTGGATTTGCCGTGGTCGATGTGGGCGATGATACAGAAATTGCGGATGTTGTCTCTTGCCATCTGTTCCTCCGATAGAGAGTTGATCTGAGGGAAGCCTCAGTCGTTTAAAATCCAGTTTTCGACGGCGACGATCTGGCCGTGCTCGAGATAGACGCGGGGGACGCGGCGGGAAACGCCGCAGAGCACCTCATAGGAGATGGTGTCGGTCTTGCGGGCGATGTCCTCGGCACTGTCGCTGACCGCGCCGCCCCAAAGGATGGCTTCGTCGCCTTCCTGCACCTGCGGCACCGCGGTCACGTCCACCATCAGCTGATCCATGCAGACGCGGCCCAGCACCGGGCAGGGCTTGCCGTGGACTTCCACGATCCCGTTGCCGCAGCTCAGCAGGCGGGGATAACCGTCGGCATAGCCGGTGCAGAGGGTGGCGACTTTGGTGGGCTTTTCGGCGGTGAAGCAGCGGCCGTAACTGGTGGACTGGCCGGGCTGCATCTCCTTGACCATGCTGACCACGGTCTTGAGCTTCATCACCGGGCGGAACAGCCCGAACCGCACCTCGTCGCTGGGGTCAAACCCGTAGAGGATGATGCCGGGCCGTGCCATGCAGTGGTCGGCGGGCAGTCCCTCGGGCCAGTCCGGGTGAAGCATCACACCGGCAGAGTTGTCGCAGTGGAGCAGCGGCGGCTCGCAGCCGGCCGCTTTCAGAGCCTGATACGCCCGGATGAAATATGCGTACTGCTCGGCGGTGTAGGCGACGTTCTCCGGGGCGGTGTCGTCGGCCACGGCAAAATGCTGGAACATTCCCGTCATGGCGAGGCCGGGCAGCCTGCAGACGGCCGCCATCTCGTCGATGGCCTTTTGGAAATCGGTGCGGAGCGCAAACCCGATCCGCCCCATGCCGGTGTCGGCGGCCAGATGTACCTTGACCTTGCTTCCGGCGGCGACGGCGGCCTTGCTCATGGAGCGGGCCTGCTCGGTCGAATAGCAGGCGGCGGTCAGATCGTATTCGATCAGTTCCGCCGTGTAGGTGGACTGCACATGGCCAAGGATCAGGATGGGCTGCCGGATCCCGGAACGGCGGAGCTGTTTGGCCTCGGCCAGACAGCTGACGGCAAACCACGCCGCACCTTCCTCCGAGAGCACCCGGGCACACTGGACGGCACCGTGGCCGTAGCTGTCGGCCTTGACGACGGCGCAGAGCGGCAGACTGCCGACCTGCTGCCGGACGACCCGGAAATTGGAGCGCAGGGCGTCGAGGTCGATCTCGGCCCAGACGTGTTTTTCAAAGGTATGATCTTGCATGGGGAAATCCCTTCTATCCATTTGATGCAGAGCGGGTCAGGACAGGCTGACGCTCTCGACAAGGTTTACGATATCGTTGATGGAGGCCAGCTTGGTCAGGCCGGAGACATAGACCACCTCGCCGTTGTCGTAGGCAATGGTGGCGAGGACGGCGTAATAGGCCTGAATGTCACAGCGGACGGCCGTGACCGCTGCCCCGTCGATGCTGAGGTTGACTTTCCGAGGACTGATGACGCCGTAGGCCTCTTTCAGGTCGGCTTCCGACTGGGCGATGAAATCCTCGTAGGTGGAGGCATCGCCCCGCTGGAACAGCACGACCTGATAGTTGGCGTCGTCGCTGTCGGCGGCCGAGGCGATTTCCAGTGCATGGCCGAGGGTGGCATCCTCGGTCATCTGGCAGACCGGCCAGAGGGAGCCTTCGTAATAGACGGAGATGCCGTTTTCGGCGGTATAGTGGGTATCGGGGTTGGCGGGGGTGCGGCGGTTGACCACAAGGGTCAGGATGAAATACGCCAGAATGCCGAGCACCACGATGATGCCCATGGCCATCAGGAGCTTGGAGCTGCGCTGCTGGGCGGATTCCTGCCGGTTGATATCCTTCGACATGAGGAGGTCTCCTTTTTACGGTTTTGAGTGCAGGCCGCACCCGCCCGGACACCTTTGGAAAGACCCCGGAAATGGAAAACGACCTTATCTGATATAGTATAGCACAAGATGCCGGAAAATTGTAGCGGTGCAGGGCAGAAAATCTTTGCGAAGAGGCAAAAGAAAAACAAAAAATGCGTTTTTTGAAATCACGAGATTTTGCGAGAATTAAAGAGAAAACAAGAGATTCAAAAATCTGCGCTGAAAAAATCGGAAAAGAGTGTTGACAGGCGGCTTTTTGTGATGTATACTGACATTCGCGCCCCAGAAGGGTGCCTGAGACACAAAAACACTTATCAGGAGGAAATAGATATGAGCACTACTCTCGTAAAGCCCGCTGAAGTCGAGCGCAAGTGGTATCTGCTCGACGCTGCCGGCAAGAGCCTGGGCCACGTCGCTGCTGAGGCCGCTGTTCTGCTGCGCGGCAAGCAGAAGGTCGATTACACCCCCAACGTGGACTGCGGCGATTTCGTTGTTGTCATCAACTGCGATAAGGCTGTTCTGACCGGCAAGAAGGCCGAGCAGAAGTTCCACATCACCCACAGCAAGTACATCGGCGGCCTGAAGAAGGTCCAGTACAGCAAGCTGATGGCTGAGAACAGCGATCTGGCTATGACCTACGCTGTCAAGGGCATGATCCCTTCCAACACCATCGGTGCTAAGGCTCTGACCCGCCTGCACTGCTACCAGGGTGCCGAGCACGCTCACGCAGCTCAGAAGCCCGAGAAGATCGAGTTCTAAGAAGGAGGCAATTGAATATGTACGAAACCAAACCTTATTTCTACGGCACTGGTCGTCGTAAGAATTCCGTTGCCCGCGTTCGCGTTTACACCGGCACCGGCAAGATCACCGTCAACGACCGTGATATCGACAACTACTTCGGTCTGGAGACCCTGAAGCTGATCGTCCGCTCTCCGCTGGTCCTGCTGGGCCTCGAGGGTAAGTACGATGTCGTCGTCCGCGTCAACGGCGGCGGCGTTGCTGGTCAGGCTGGTGCGATCCGCCACGGCCTGAGCCGCGCTCTCCTGCAGCAGAGCGATGAGAACCGCGCTGTCCTGAAGAAGGCTGGCTTCCTGACCCGCGATCCTCGTATGAAGGAGCGTAAGAAGTACGGTCTGAAGGCCGCTCGTCGCGCACCTCAGTTCAGCAAACGCTGATTTTTCCATACGGAATTTCTGGCAGTCCTGTTTCGGCAGGGCTGCTTTTTTTGTTGAGCGTGCTCCTCAAATGTCTGCAGCGGCCGATGCCGGTTTTCCACAGGGGATACGAATGCAGTGGAAAAGAGAGAGCGGTTTGCCGGGAAATGACCCGGAAAGCATCCGAAATGCAGAAAAGCTCGTGCAAGGGGTCTTTGAGTTGAAAAATGCTCAACACGCTTGACTTGGGGAGGCCGCAGCACTATAATAAGACCCACACAAGGCAATGAAGCCCAGAGCAGGAGATGCTCTGGGCTTTTTTCGTACAAAACCGCAAACAGGCGGTGCCGTCACCTGCGCGGCTGGGTTTGGATAGGAAAAGAGGAATCTTGTATGAATAACCATTCGGAAAACTTCGCACTGCTTCAGCTGGTGAGCTGCGCGCTGGTACTGCTGCTGCTGGCCGGGATGTTCCTCTTCCGGTCGATGGAAGCAAAGAAGACCGTTTCGTCTTGCGATACGATGGATCAGGTGGTCTATCGCGTGGACGAGGACGACACCCAAGGCCACGCGGTGACCCATCGGGTGTGAGCAAAACAGGGGTGTTTTGATATTCTGGCAAAGAAGCCTGAAGCGATCAAGGGTCGCTTCAGGCTTTTTTTGATCCCGGCGTTTGGAAAGAAGCACCGGGGTGGGAAAGCTCTGTGCCGCGGGTGAATGAGAACCCGGACCCAGAGGACAACAAAACGAAGGGAGAAACCAAATTATGAACGGAAGTCAAACCCATTCGGCAGCCCAACGCTTGGCCAGCTTTGCGCTGGCCTTGCTGATGCTGCTCAGCCTCTCTGTGCCTGCTTTTGCAGCAGAGGGAGAAAACGGCGTCAGCCCCAGCAAGAAGATCGAATCGGCCATCCTGTATACGGTGGACGCCGACGGAAATCTGGAATACAATGTGGTCTATGAAGCGGCTGTCACCGCCGAGACGGTCGTGAAGGACAAGACGTTCCACGGCATCAACACGGTCGCCAAGCTGGAAGAGACCATGGGCACCGCCGATCAGCCTGCGCTGGTCTTCGGCACCGAGACCGGTGACCGGACGCTCGGCAAGGCCGTCACTGCGGATCTGGTTCTGGACGGCAACGGTGCGGTCTCGTCTGTGACCGTTACCAAGGTCAGCAGCCGCCCGACGGTGGGCATTTCGTGGAAGAAGAATACCATCGGCAGCGACTATCAGGGCTTTGCCGAGGCGTTTGAGCGGAACGGTGCGTATGCCGTGTATCTGCCCCAGATCACCGACGCAGACTCCGCAAAAGCCGTTCTGTCCGGTGTGGACGGCATCTTTGTGACGGGCGGTGAGGACTGGAACCCGTCGCTCTATGGCGAGACCGCTTACCCGCACGGCTCTTCCGGCTGGAACGATGCCCGCGATACCTCCGACCTGAACCTCATGCAGCAGGCCATCGCGCTGGATGTTCCGATGCTGGCGGTCTGCCGCGGCGAGCAGGGCTTTAACATTGCAATGGGCGGCGCACTGATTCAGGATATTCCCACCTATCTGGGCGAAAAAGTCCAGAGCGGCGAGATCGACGCCAGCCGTGCGACGGTGATCGAGGATACCGGCACTGGCTGGGGCGCAAACCATAAAGACTGCGACACGCCCCACTACCGTGTGGTCGTGGACGGTCTGATCCACAGCGGCGGCACCGGCTACCATGTCCTTGCCGGCGGCACGGGCAACGACAGCATCGCCATCGACAAGAGCAAATCCAAGTGGCTGTATCAGATCGTCGGCACCGATACCCTGAATCTCGTGGCAACGGCTCACCATCAGGCGGCCGATCCGGAGCGTCTGGGCAATGGTCTGACCGTGGTGGCGCGTTCCTCCGACGGCATCATCGAGGCCGTGGAGCATCAGGACAGCCTGTTTGCGCTGGCTCTGCAGTTCCATCCCGAGCGGGATGCGCTGGGCGACAGCCGCACCGACGCCGACGGCAACCCCATCGACATCAATCAGGATCAGTGCAACGCACTGCTGGGCGCACTGGTCAAGTATGCAGGCATCTATGAGAGCCGCCAGAACTCGATTCTGAGCAAGCTTTTCTGAATGAAATGATCGGAAACAAAAATGCCGGAACCTTCGCGGGTTCCGGCATTTTTGCAGGTTACTTGCTCTGTTTGAGCTGCTTCATGAAGTCGTCGGCTTCGATGGCCTCTTGGGTGAAGCTGTTGTTGTTCCACCAGCCGACCACCGATGCACCAATGGTGAGGGCGGCGGTCACCAGCTGTTCCAGCTGAGCCGATTCAATGGGCAGCACAGCGTGGCCGGTGGTACTCAGGATCTGGTTGGTCAAAGCCAAAGCCAGCACTGCGGTGCGGGCGATGGTCGCGGCCGTGATCTTGCCATGTTTCATAGGGGATGCTCCTTTCTTCGATGCGGTGGTTCAACCGACCCAGCGGCTCTGGGTGGGGCGGACGTCGATGTGGACCCAGCCCGGACGCTGGGGGGTCGTGGGATACCGGCCAATCCCGCCCCGGCCGGGAAGCAGCAGCTCGGCATAGGCTGCAACGGCGTCCACCGGGGTGTGCGCCACCCGGATGTCGGCGGCACGGCCATAGAGATGCTGGCTGTAGCGGGAGGCGTTTTTGACTGTGGCGTTGTGGGCGGCGGTGCGGTATCCGCTGGTCAGGCATACGGGCTGGTCAAAGTGATCCCGGATGTCCTGCAGGATCTCCACCAGTACGCTGTCCACAAAGACCGGGTCGGAGCGGTCGCGGCAGGCAAACTCCCGGACGCGGAAGTTTTTGCTCAACCGTTTCTCGCCCTCCTTGGCGAGAGAGTAAACGCAAAGTGCCATTTCATTTCTCCTTTCAGGGTTGTAACAAAGTTCATTTTTTGTGCGTTCCTGTGTCATGGATCTGCGGATCAGAGCGGTTTCATTTCTGCTTCGATCCGCTGCAGGACCTCCCCCAGCGTCGAGCCGTTCTCTGCCACGAAACGGGAGGAAACGGTCTTCTGGTACAGGGTCGGATCTTCGAGGTCGGCGGTGCTGGCTGCGGCGGTGCAGAGAAACCGGATGTCCAGCGGCTCGCGCAGATCGAGGTTGGGATAGTCGGCCAGATCCAGCGTCACGGCAAAGTCCGCACCGGCGGAGAGAGTCGCCAAGGGATAGTACTCGGTTTCGTCCGGATGGGCTTTGGTCGTGCCGTTCAGGACGAGACGGACACCGCCGGTCAGCGCGGCGCAATGGCCGGTGATCCGGAAGCGGCGGTCTGCCGTGCCGTCGGGCAGGAGCCAGACCGCTGCGGTGCTGCCCGACCCGGCAAGGCGCACATGGGTGCCATCCCGGGTCAGCGTTGCGCCGTCGGCCGTCAGTTTCTCCGGGCCGCTGAGGACGGTGTAAGGCGACAGAACGAGCGCAGACAGAGGATCGCGCAGGACGCCGGAAACGCGGTCTGCAGCCTTCTCCGCCCGTGCTGCGTCGGCGGAAGCGTGTGCTGCGTCGGCAAGCACCTGCGCCACAAACTGCTCGTAGAGAGACGCGGGCGGCTCCTCAGCGGTGCCGTCCGTCGGCAGGGTCGTGTGGACGTCGTAGCGGCCGGGGCGGGTGTAGGCCGTGTAGCCGGTTCCGGCGGCGCAGAGCATCCACTGGCCGGATGTCCAGCCGGTCAGGGCGCGGCTGACCGGAACGGAGCCGCTGCTGTCCAGCAGAAGGGGCGCGGCCAGACTGCCGTCGCTGTGCCGGACGTGGAAGGTGACGGCCAGATCCTTCCATGCTGCGGGCAGACGGAAAGTGAGCCGATCCACGCCGACGGCGTTCTGTGCGCCGAGGTGGAGCTGGCTGGGGCGGGCAAGGAATTCGGTTCCGCCGAAGTCCTTGGGGTTGATCTGAATTTCCATAAAGCCTCCTTTTTCAGAATCTGAGGATCGCGGGGGTGGAGTCTGCGGCGGTTGCAAGCCGATTGTAGCGCAGGTGGCGCGGCAGCGGAAGTGTGGTCATTTTTATTGCGTTTTTTTGGCCTTTCGGCATTTTGCCAGCCGGAATTTCTGGAGAGAAACTCAAGGCTTTTTCCCTGCAAAAATACGACCTGAATTAAGCGCGGAAAAAGCCGAAAAACAGCTGGATGCAGACAGTTTGCCATTTCTAAATTGTTCCAATATCTGGTTGTATCCCAACGAAGAAATGAGATTTTAAATGTTAAAAAATTATGAATACAAATCGCTCTTTTTTGGGCGAAAAATCGGAAGGAACCGCCTTAAAATGGGTCTTTTTCGAGAAAACACTGTGCAAAATGTACAAAAAAGTATGTTAACAAACTATCAAATGGCTTGACCCGGATTTGACAAATCGGCCGCTGTCTGCTAAAATAGTCCGCGCTCAACGTACCAACATACGTTGCAGCGTCTAAATTTTACGAGAAAAGATGTAAAATGCCGCATCCCTTGCGGCCCGGGCACAGGCAAAGACCTGCGCCCAGAGCGGACAGCAGAAGGATCGTCCGCAGCGTATTCCAAACTGTAAAAAGAGAGGAGTTGTCTCGTATCGCTTCCGTCAAATTGAAAAAAGCATTGTCTGACTGCGCCCGCGCAGTCTCTCCCCGTGTGCTGGCGTTCTGCGTCATGGTCGTGTGCCTTGCTTTCACGCTGACCGTGACCGCCGCGGATCTGCGGCTGACCTACGTCACCGACTCCAATACCGTACAGACGGCCGCCCTCCCCGCAGAGGGCGTTGCCGCCCGCGCAATGGGTCTGTCTGCAGCAGATCAGAACACCACCTATTACACCGCGTTCAGCGGCAGCCTTGCCTCGCTGAGCCTCGACCGCGTCTTCGCCGTTACCATTCAGGCCGACGGGCAGGAGTATCCGGTCAGGATGCTCTACGGCACGGTGGCCGACGCACTCGAACGCGCCGGCATCACGCTGGATCCCGAGGACTACACGGAACCGGCTCTGGATCAGCCGGTCACCATGGGCGAGAACATCGTCGTCCACCGGGTCGATTACTTCGACCGGGTCGAGACCCAGACCATCCCCTACGAAACATCCTATGTCTACACCAGCCTTTACTTCCGCAACACCAAGCGTGCCACCACCCTGCAGCACGGCTCGGAAGGCCAGCAGACGGTGACCACCCGGGATCGCTATGTGGACGGTGAGCTGGAAAACAGCACGGTCGTGGATGTGACCACCACCGTGGAGCCCAAGACCCACGTCATCAAGACCTACGGCGCAGGCGCACCCGTCTCGCCGGTGACCGGGCCGGACGGCACCACCAATGCCCCCAGCTCTTACCAGAAAGTCCTCACCGGCAAGGCGACCGGCTATTATTCCAAGAGCGGCAAGGGTTCTTCGGGGCTGGGGCTGGGCTACGGCACGGTGGCCGTCGATCCCAGCGTCATCCCTTACGGCACCCTGCTGTATATCACGTCCACCGACGGCAGCTTTGTCTACGGCTATGCGGTGGCCACCGATACCGGCATCGCCCTGCAGAACGGCCAGATCCTTGTGGATCTGTTCTATGAGACGTATGCCGAGTCGGTCATCAACGGAGCCATTCAGGTCAACGTTTATGTGGTGAACTGAGGCGTCCGCAATCCGTAAAATCAACATCAAGAATACGCAAAGAGCATCCGCTCCCCACTTCGCAAAAGCTGCGAAAAGGGGGCGGATGTTTCTTTTTTGCCAAGAAATTGTCAGGATTCACCATATTTCTTGTTGAAAATTGGCTATGTTGTATATATCAGAAAAATATCGACGAAAAGTTTATGGTACATTTTCCGGAAAAAGCCTTGCAAATTGTTTCAAAAATCTTTAATATAAGAGAGTAAAAGGTACAGACTGTTCCCCAGTCTGTACGGGGAGGAGCTGTTTATGAAACCGACTGACGAAAAGATCAACGGAAATCCTTCTGATCTTCCGGTATACCTGTTCAAGCAGGGCAACAACTGCGAGGCGTACCGCTATTTTGGTGCGCACATCGAGCAGCGGGCAGGCGAGACGGGCGTGGTGTTCCGCGTCTGGGCTCCGCACGCAGTGGCCATCAGCGTGGTGGGCGACTTCAATAGCTGGAAGCCGGGCAGCCACCCGATGCGCAAGGTCGATGGCGATTCGATCTGGGAGCTGTTTATCCCGGGCATGAAGGAATACGACGTTTACAAATACTGTGTCACCACCCGCGCCGGGGATCTGGTCTACAAGGCCGACCCCTATGCGTTCCACGCCGAGACCCGCCCGTCCAACGGCAGCAAGGTCTTTGACCTGAACGGCTTCGTCTGGCACGACGACGCATGGCAGGAAGCCCAGAAGAAAGTGGACGTGATCAACGGCCCGATGAACATCTACGAGATGCACGCCGGCAGCTGGAAGATGAAGGAGGGCAATGTGCCCTACAATTACTCCGAGCTGGCCGATCAGCTGATCCCGTACATCACCGACATGGGCTATACCCATGTGGAGCTGCTGCCCGTCATGGAGTACCCCTTCGACGGCAGCTGGGGCTATCAGGTCACGGGCTATTTTGCCCCCACCAGCCGCTACGGTACCCCCAAGGATCTCATGGCCTTTGTGGATAAGCTCCATGCCGCCGGCATCGGCGTCATCATGGACTGGGTGCCCGCCCACTTCCCCAAGGATCAGTTCGGCCTGTATCGGTTTGACGGCGAGCCCTGCTATGAGGATCCGAACCCCAAGCGCGGCGAGCACAAGGAGTGGGGCACCATGGTGTTCGACTTCGGCCGCAGTGAGGTCCAGAGCTTCCTGATCTCCAGTGCGCTCTACTGGCTGGAGCAGTACCACATCGACGGCCTGCGGGTGGACGCTGTGGCTTCGATGCTCTATCTGGATTACAACCGCAAGCAGGGCGAGTGGGAGCCGAACAAAGACGGCGGCAAAGAGAACCTTGAGGCGGTGGCCTTCCTGCGCAAGCTGAACAACACCGTGCTGGGGCGTCATCCCCACAAGTACATGATCGCCGAGGAGTCCACGGCGTGGCCGCTGGTCACCAAGCCCGCGTCCGACGGCGGTCTGGGCTTCAACTTCAAGTGGAACATGGGCTGGATGAACGATATGCTCAGCTACATGAAGACCGACCCGCTCTTCCGCGCCGGAAACCACAACAAAGTGACCTTCAGCTTCTTCTACGCCTTCAGCGAGAACTTTGTCCTGCCCATCAGCCACGACGAGGTCGTGCATGGCAAGGGCAGCCTCATCAACAAGATGCCCGGCGAGTACGAAGCCAAGTTTGCCAATCTGCGCACCTTCTTCGGCTATATGCTGGCGCACCCGGGCAAAAAGCTGCTCTTCATGGGGCAGGAGTTCGGCCAGTTTGCCGAGTGGAACGAAGCAAAGCAGCTGGACTGGATGCTGCTGGGCTACGAGAAGCACACCGAGCTGCAGACCTATGTGAAGACCCTGAATAAGTTCTACAAAGAGCATCCGGCGTTCTGGCAGATCGACTACAGCTGGGAAGGCTTCCAGTGGATCGTGCCCGACGATTCCAAACAGAGCGTCGTGGCCTTCCTGCGCAAGGACGCCGCGGGCAAGCAGATCCTTGTGGTCTGCAACTTCAACCCGGTCCTCCGCGAGGGGTACACCCTCGGCGCACCGGTCTCCGGCACCTACAAAGAGGTGCTGAACAGCGACGACGTGGAATTCGGCGGCGCAGGCACCGTACACAACAAGGCGGTCCGCACCAAGAAAAAGCCGCTCCATGGCTTTGAGCAGAGCATCACCATTACCCTGCCGCCCATGAGTACACTCTACTTCGAGGTGCCGGCAAAACGCGCAGCCCGCAAGACGGCCGAGGAAAAGGCTGCGGAGAAAAAGCCCGCCGCCAAGAAGACCGCTGCCAAGACCGCGAAGGCAGAAAAGCCCGCCAAGGCGGAGAAGGCCGCAAAGACCCCCAAGGCAGCCAAGGCCGAAAAAGCGGAGACGCCTGCCAAGAAGACCCCGGCCAAGCGTGCCGCCAAGCCCAAGGCGGAGAAACCGGCCGAGCCGGATAAGACCCCGGCCAAGACCACCCGCAAGCCCCGCGCCAAAAAGACCACGGAGCCGAAAGAGTGATCCCGAACGCACAGAACATTGTTGAACCATTTCCACTAAAATTCAGGAAATGTTTAAAGGGGAGAATAAAGCTATGGCAAAAGAAATTGTGGCAATGATCCTTGCCGGCGGACGTGGCTCGCGCTTGTACGCGCTGACACAGAAAACGGCAAAACCCGCGGTGTCCTTCGGCGGCAAATACCGCATCGTGGACTTCCCGCTGTCCAACTGCGTCAACTCCAACATTGATACCGTTGGCATCGCGACCCAGTATCAGCCCCAGAAGCTGAACGAGTACATCGGCAATGGCCAGCCCTGGGATCTCGACCGTCTCTACGGCGGCGTCCACACCCTGCCCCCTTACGAGCAGGCCAAGGGCACCGACTGGTACAAGGGCACGGCAAACGCCATCTACCAGAACATCAGCTTCATCGACAACTACGATCCCGAGTATGTCATCATCCTGTCCGGCGACCAGATCTGCAAGCAGGACTATGCCGACTTCCTCCGCTTCCACAAGGAGAAGGGCGCGGAGTTCTCGGTGGCCGTCATGGAAGTGGACTGGAAGGAAGCTTCCCGCTTCGGCCTGATGGTCGCCGATGAGGATGACCGGATCACCGAATTTCAGGAGAAGCCCCCGGTGCCCAAGTCCAATCTGGCATCCATGGGCATCTACATCTTCAACTGGGACGTCCTGAAGAAGTATCTGGAAGAGGACGAGGCAGACCCCAACTCCAAGAACGACTTTGGCATGAACATCATCCCGGCTCTGCTGCGGGATGGCCGCAAGATGTATGCCTATCACTTCTCCGGCTACTGGCGCGACGTCGGCACCATCGACAGCCTGTGGGAAGCCAACATGGAAGTCCTCGATCCCGAGAACTCCGGCATTGATATCTTCGACGAGAAGTGGAAGATCTACAGCCGCAACCCGGTGCTGCCCGCCCAGAAGATCGGCCCCCGCGCTGTCGTGCAGGATTCGCTGATCACCGAGGGCTGCAAGATCTACGGCAGCGTCAAGCACTCGGTGCTGAGTGCCGGTGTCGTGGTCGAAGAGGGTGCAACCGTTGAGGATGCCGTCCTGATGGATGGTGTCGTGGTCAAGGCCGGTGCGGTGGTCAAACGCTGCATTCTGGCCGAAGATGTCAAGGTCGGTGCAGGCGCGACCATCGGCGGCGATGGCCCCATCGCACACGTGGGTACCGGCTTGACCATCGGCGCAGGTGCCACCGTCAAAGAGGGTGCCAAAGTATTTGAATCCGTCAAGGAGGGCGAGGAAGTATGCTGAGCCAGAACAACAATGCGTTGGGCATCATTTTCCCCAACAGCTATGATAACACCGTACCGGAGCTGGTCACCGAGCGTGCCATGGCTTCGATCCCGTTTGCAGGCCGTTACCGCATGGTGGACTTTATGCTGTCCAGCATGGCCAACTGCGGCATCTCCAATGTTTCCATCGTGGTGCGCAAGAACTACCACTCCCTGATGGATCATCTGGGCACCGGCCGTGAATGGGATATGGCACGTCGGCACGGCGGCCTGAACATCGTTCCGCCCTTTGCAGAGAAGGGCGTCCGCATCTACTCCGGCCGTGTGGAGGCACTGGGCTCCATCCTGAGCTTCCTTGAAAATCAGAAGGAGCGGTATGTGATCCTGTGCGATGCCAACATCGCCATCAACTACGACTTCAACGCGCTGCTGGCTGCACATCAGGCCAGCGGTGCCGATGTGACCGTCGCTTACCAGAAGACCGAGATCCCCGAGGGCCGCAAGAACGACAACTACACCCTGACCGTCGATGCCGACGGCCGCGTGACCGAGCTGCTGTTCAACGACTATCGCCCCGGCATCCAGAACCTCGACCTGAACATCTATGTGCTGGAGCGTGAGACCCTGATCAAGCTGGTCAAGGACGCTACCGCCCGCGGTCTGATCTACTTCGAGCGCGATATTCTGGCACACAACGTCAACATCCTCAACGTTCACGGCGTGGAGTACACCGGCTATGTGGCGCATATCTGCGATATGAAGAGCTACTTCGACGAGAACCTGAAGCTGATCGACGAGAAGAATCTGGACGCCCTCTTCCCCAAGAAGAGCCCCATCTACACCAAGATCCGCGACGACAACCCCACCCGCTATGTCACCGGCTCCAACGTCAGCAAGTCTCTGCTGGCAGACGGCTGCATCATCGAGGGCACGGTGGAGAACTGCGTGCTCTTCCGCGGCGTCAAGGTCAAGAAGGGTGCCGTCGTCAAGAACTGCGTCCTGATGCAGGATACCATCGTGGAAGCGGATGCCCAGCTGGACTGCGTTGTGACCGACAAGAACGTTCGCATCACCGCAGGCAAGAAGCTGTCCGGCACCGAGAGCTTCCCGGTCTATGTTCAGAAGAACCACACCGTCTGAACGGATGATCTTTCTCTGACTTTTTCACAGGGGCGGCTCCCTCCCCGGTAGCCCCTCTCAAAGAGGGGCGGGGGCAGCTTGTGCCTCCGCCCGCTCTTTCTGTTCGCGGGGAAACGATCCATCTCTTTTTTGAAAGGAGCGATCCCATGAAAATCCTCTATGCTGCTTCGGAAGCGACCCCCTTTGCCAAGTCCGGCGGTCTGGCAGATGTGGCAGGCTCTCTGCCTAAGGCTCTGGTCAAGGACGGCGTGGACGCCCGGGTCATCATGCCGCTGTACGGCGATCTGAAGTTCCGCGATCAACTGGAATATGTCACCAATTACTCGGTTCCGGTGGGCTGGCGCAGCCAGTACTGCGGCCTGTTCAAGGCCGAGGTCAACGGGGTGACTTACTACTTCCTCGACAACGAGTATTACTTCAAGCGTCGCGGGCTGTATGGCTTCTACGATGACGGCGAGCGGTTTGCATTCTTCTCCCGCGCTGTCCTCGAGACCCTGTTCTACATCGACTTTACCCCCGATATCATCAACTGCAACGACTGGCAGACCGCACTGGTTCCCGTCTACCTGAACCTGTACTATCGCCACCTCGACAAGTTCAACCGGATCAAGACCATCTTCACCATCCACAACATCGCATATCAGGGCAAGTACGGCACCGACATCCTTGAGGACACCTGCGGCATCGGCCACCGCGACCAGCACATTCTGGAGTACGACGGCTGCGCCAACTTCATGAAGGGTGCCATCGAGACCGCCGACAAGATCACCACCGTCAGCCCCACCTATGCGCAGGAGATCCTTGACCCGTGGTTCAGCTACGGTCTGGACGCACTGCTCCGCGAGAAGCAGTATAAGCTGTGCGGCATCCTGAACGGCATCGACATGGACGCAAACAACCCGGCCACCGACCCCAACATCCCCTTCAACTACAGCATCGAGAATTTCGAGGAGGGCAAGGCGGCCTGCAAGAAGGCTCTGCAGGAGAAGTTTGGCCTGCATCAGGACGGCAGCCCGGTCTTTGGTATGGTCAGCCGCATGGTCGGTATGAAGGGCTTTGACCTTGTGCAGAGCGTTGCCGATGGTCTGGTGGACCGCGGCATCCAGCTGGTCGTCCTTGGCAGCGGCGAGAACCAGTATGAGAGCTTCTTCTCCGATCTGTGCGCCCGTCATCCGGGCCGTGTCGGAACCTACATCGGCTTTGAGCCTGCCCTGTCGCAGGAGATCTACGCCGGTGCGGATGCTTTCATCATGCCTTCCAAGAGCGAGCCGTGCGGTCTGGCACAGATGGTGGCCTGCCGTTATGGTACGCCTCCCATCATCCGCGAGACCGGCGGCCTGCGCGACTCCATCCACGACTCCACCATGGGCGACGGCAACGGCTTCACCTTTGCCGGATACAGCTCGCATGAGCTGTACGACGCCTGCTGCCGCGCACAGGACGCTTACAACAACAAGGAAAACTGGCACAACCTCGTCAAGCACGTCATGGAGTGCGACTTTGGCTGGGATGTCTCCGCCAAGAGCTACGAGGGTCTCTACAATGAGACGGCAAACCTTTGGTAATTTCCCACGGTACTGAAATCACTTTCGCATCCCGCCGCCCGGCTAAATAAAGCCGGGCGGCTTTTGCTGTCCTCATGAGGGAGGATGCTGAAATACAGAAAGATCTCTTGTGAAAAATAACAAATTTTGCACTTTTGCTTGACAAAAGCAGGTGGGGGGTACACTTTGGATGACAATCTTACAAGCAAACTGTAAATCTTCAAAGATTGAGAAGGAGCGTTTGACAATGACTGAGCGAGTAAGAGTTGATATTGTTTGTCCCTGTGGACGCCTGCTGGATTACACCAGAGTATCGGTATATGATGGCAAGACGCAGGGCGGCGCAAGAAGAGGAACCAAAACCTGCCCTGCCTGCAAAAAGACGGTAGAATATTCGATCATTGGCACCAACGCCTACACGAACTATCGTTAAGAGCATAAGCATAAAAATCAATCGCAAAGCGATCCAACTGCCCGGCCGAAAAGTCGGGCAGTTTTTGTTTGCTGTTTTGCACAAGGAGAAAACGGAATTTGTAGCAACTTGCCAAAAATGATGTCCGCAGAGGAATACAAAGTTTTCCCAGTACGGACAGTTATTTGGTAAGTATAAACAAACTGTTAACTTTTGCTATATTTCGGTGCAAAATTCATTGTATTTTGGAGCGGAGTTGATTATAATGGGCGTATAAGCTTTTTAGCCAGAAAAAATTCTTTGCCGTGGGCAGAAGGGAGGCATCAGTCGTGAAAGGAATGTACAAAGTGCTGGAAGATATCGTCTGGCTGACCCAGCTGGGGCTGAACATGCTGCTTCCGCTGGTGCTTTGTCTGCTGGGCTGTTGGTGGACGGTCAACCATTGGAGCTGGCCGTTCTGGGTCTACATCCCGGGCATCGCCCTCGGGCTGGCCTCCGGCGCACAGAATTTCTGGGTCTTTGCCAAAGAACGTATGAATCGCGCTGAAAAGGACAAAAACCATCGTGTCGGGTTCAATACGCATCAATAATTATCGGGAGGTTTGCTTATGAAATTGCAGCCGGAATCCAAGAAGGAACTGATCCGGATCGCCTGCGGCACGGCCGTGTGTACGGCAGCGATGTGGGTGATCTTTGCCGCACTGCATCTGGTGGGCTGGGTACGGTTCGACTCTACGGTCATTCTGGGCAGCATCCTCGGTGCAGCCGTCGCCATTGCGAACTTTGCGGGCATCTGCTTTGTGGTGCAGAAGATCATCGACGAACCGGACGAGAAACGCCGCAAGGCCAAATTACAGCTTTCCCACAACGCGCGGATGCTGCTGCAGGCCGTCTGGGTGGTGGTGGCCATTGCCGCCCCCTGCTTCCAGCCGTTTGCCAGCGTTCTGCCGCTGTTTTTCCCTCGGATCACCATTTATTACCTGCAAATAACCGGAAAGTACAAACCGCTTGCACCCAAGCAGGAGGCCGTGGACGTCTCAGTGGAGGACGACCCCGCACCTGCCGCCGTGCAGGAGGAAAACCCCGGAGCCAAAGGGGGTGAAACGTAACAAATGGAACTGAACGGCGCAAAGATCCTGTATACCATCCACACCAATGTGCCCCTTCTGGGCGATTTCAAGATCACCCAGACGCTGGTGAGCACATGGATCGTGATGGCACTGCTTTCGGGTCTGGCCTTCTGGCTGGGGCGCGACCTCAAACTGGAAAACGTCTCCAAGCGGCAGGCCGCAGCCGAGTTCATCGTCGAGCGGCTCGATCAGTTCGTCCATGAAAATATGGGGTATCACTTTGACAAGTATATCCCGCTGGTCGGGGCGATCTTCGCGCTCAGCATCGGCTGCAACCTCATCAGTGTCATCGGCCTGTGGAGCCCCACAGCAGACCTGAACACCGAGGCGGCGTGGGCCATCGTGGTGTTTGTCATCATCATGTATTACAAGATCACCACCAACGGCATCCTCGCCTATCTGAAGGGTCTGCTGGATCCCATCTTCCTGATGGCACCCATCAACGTGCTGTCGGAGCTCTCTACGCCTGTCAGCATGGCGTTCCGACACTTCGGCAACATCCTGTCCGGTACGGTCATTTCCACTTTGCTGTACTGGGCACTGGCAAGCCTCAGCCATGTCATTTTTGGCTGGCTGCCCGGCTTCCTGAGCCAGCTGCAGCTGTTCCAGATCGGTATCCCGGCCTTCACCGGCCTCTATTTCGACTGGTTCGGCGGCTGCATTCAGGCATTCATCTTCTGTACCCTGACCACCATCTTCATCAAACGTGCTGCCGGTGAAGAGTAAGCTTTTCCGGCGCATCCCCGCAAAACGATTTCATTTTCAGGAGGACAACTAAAATGACTGACTTTCAACTTCTTGCTCGTGGTATCGCTCTGGCCGGCTGCGGCATCGGCGCAGGTCTGGCACTGATCGCCGGCATCGGCCCCGGCATCGGCGAAGGCAACGCCGCCGCTGCTGCCTGTGAAGCCGTTGGCCGTCAGCCCGAGTGCAAGAGCGACGTCACCAGCACCCTGATCCTCGGTGTCGCACTGTCTGAGACCACCGGTATCTACGGTTTCGTCACCGGCCTGCTGCTGATCTTCCTCGCACCCGGTATGTTCATGAACTATCTGGGCTGAGCTTCCCTCTGAGTTGAAAAATACGAAAGAAGGGAGACGCTTATGCAACTTTATCAGGCACTGATCACGCTGGATGGCTGGACGTTCGTGGCCCAGATCTGCAACCTGATGATCCAGCTGTTCATCTTTAAAAAGCTGCTGCTGAACCCGGTCAAAAAGGTGATCGCGGAGCGCAAGGCCAAGGCCGACAGCCAGATCGCGGACGCCCAGAAGCTGCGCACCGAAGCGGAGGAAATGAAGGCTGCCTATGAGCAGAACCTGCAGAACGCCCGCGCGGAGGCCAACCAGATCGTCGCATCGGCCCAGAAGACGGCGGCTGCCCGCACCGAAGAGATGCTGGGCGAGGCCCGCGCACAGGCTGCTGCCCTCAAGCAGAAAGCCGAGGCGGACATTGCGCAGGAGCGCAAGAAGGCCGTCAACGAGGTCAAGGACGAGATCGGCGGCATGGCCATGGAGATCGCCTCCAAAGTGGTGGAGCGCGAGATCCGGGAGCAGGACCATCAGGATCTGATCGACGAATTCATCAAGAACGTGGGTGAAGCATCATGACCGAGATCGCAAAGATGTACGGCGGAAGCCTGTACGATCTGGCGGCGGAGGAAGGGCTGGAGCCCCGCATTCTGGGCGAGCTGGACGAGGCCGCTGCGATCTTGAAGGGCGATCCCGCCTATCTGCATCTGCTGAGCATCCCCAGCATCCCCAAAAAGGAACGCTGCGCCCTGCTGGACGAAGCGTTTCGCGGGCAGATCCACCCCTATCTGCTCAACTTCCTCAAGATCCTCTGCGAGAAGGGCACCCTGCGGGAGTTGCCCGGCTGCGCCCGTGCGTACCGGATCCGCTACAATGCGGCTCACGGCATCCTCGAGGCGACGGCCATCTCTGCGGTGGCTCTGACCGGGGAGCAGACTGCCCGCCTGCAGGAGAAACTGGAAGCCGTGACCGGCAAACAGATCGACCTGAAAACCAAGGTCGATCCGGCGGTCCTCGGCGGCATCCGGCTGGACATCGAGGGCACCGAGCTGGACGGCACCGTCCAGAACCGCCTCGCCAGCCTCCGCAACAACATTGCAGCAGCCACTTTATAAAAAGCAATGGATACAGCTTGGCATATAAGAATTCAAGTTTCCCTCTTTGCCAAGGGCTCTCCCTTTGGGAGAGCTGGCACGAAGTGCCTGAGAGGGCTATTCCACCCGAAATAGAAAATAGAATTGAGTGGTGAGACACAACAATGCAACTGAAACCTGAAGAGATCTCCAAGATCATCCGTGCGCAGATCAAGCACTATGAGAATGTGATCGAGCAGAGCGAGGTCGGCACGGTCATCATGGTCGGCGACGGCATCGCCCGCGCCAGCGGTCTGGAAAAGTGCATGGCGGGTGAACTGCTTCAGTTTGACAACGGCGAATACGGTATGGCGCAGAACCTCGAGGAGAACACCGTCTCCATCGTTCTGCTGGGCTCCGACGTCGGCATCAAAGAAGGCAGCACCGTCAAGCGCACCGGCAAGGTCGTGTCCGTGCCGGTGGGCGACGCCCTGATCGGCCGCGTGGTCAACGCGCTGGGTCAGCCCATCGACGGCGCAGGCCCCATTGAGACCACCGAGTTCCGCGCCATCGAGAGCCGTGCCCCCGGCATCATCGAGCGGCAGCCCGTCAAGGAGCCGCTCCAGACCGGCATCAAGGCCATCGACTCGATGATCCCCATCGGCCGCGGCCAGCGCGAGCTGATCATCGGCGACCGCCAGACCGGTAAGACCACCATCGCCGCCGATACCATCATCAACCAGAAGGGCAAGGATGTCCTCTGCATCTATGTCGCCATCGGCCAGAAGCGTTCCACCGTGGCAAACCTCGTCCAGAGCCTGACCGAGGCCGGAGCCATGGCGTACACCATCGTCGTTTCGGCTACGGCGTCGGAGCTGTCGCCCCTGCAGTATATTGCCCCCTATTCCGGCTGTGCCATGGGCGAGTACTTCATGCACAAGGGCAAGCACGTCCTGATCATCTACGACGACCTGTCCAAGCACGCCGTCGCCTACCGTGCGCTGTCACTGCTGATCCGCCGTCCTCCGGGACGCGAGGCCTACCCCGGCGATGTCTTCTATCTGCACTCCCGTCTGCTGGAGCGGGCGGCCAAGCTCTCCAATGAGCTGGGCGGCGGCAGCCTGACGGCACTGCCCATCATTGAGACGCAGGCGGGCGACGTTTCGGCCTATATCCCCACCAACGTCATTTCCATCACCGACGGCCAGATCTTCCTTGAGACGGAGCTGTTCCACTCGGGCGTCATGCCGGCCGTCAACCCCGGCATCTCGGTCTCCCGCGTCGGCGGCAACGCCCAGATCAAGGCCATGAAGAAGGTCGCCGGTACCCTGAAGCTGATCTACTCCCAGTACCGCGAGCTGCAGTCCTTCGCGCAGTTCGGCTCCGATCTGGACGCCGACACCAAGGCGCGTCTGGCACAGGGCGAGCGCATCGTCGAAGTGCTCAAGCAGAACCGCTCGGCTCCGGTGCCGGTCGAAAAGCAGGTCGCCATCCTCTACGCCACCATCCACGACTTCCTCGTGCAGGTCAAAGTCAGCGATGTGGCCGAGTATGAGAAGGGCCTGTACGAGTATCTGGACAACGACGCAGCCGGTGCAGCCGTGATGGAGACCATCCGCACCACCGGCAATCTGGACAAGGACACCGAAGAAGCTCTCAAGGGGGTTCTGTCTGCTTATACCGAGAGCTTTCTCAAGGCACACTGACAGGAAGGAGGCGTGTAACGCATGGCAGGTTCCATGAAGGACATCAAGCTGCGCATCAAAAGCGTAGAGAGTACCATGCAGATCACCAAAGCCATGGAGCTGGTGGCGTCCTCCAAGATGCGGCGTGCCAAGGAGCGGGTGGAGCACAGCCGCCCCTATTTTGAGACCCTGCACGAATCGCTGACCAAGATCGCAGCCGCCGACCCCCGCGCCCGGAACCCCTATCTCCGGCGCAGCGAGATCCGGCGCACCCTGCTCATCGTCATTGCGGGCGACCGCGGACTGGCAGGCGGCTACAACGCGAACGTCCTGAAACAGGCGGACGCACAGCCCGGCCCGGTCACGGTGCTGCCCATCGGCAAGCGTTCGGCAGAATATTTCGTCCACCACGGAGCCGACCTCTTTACCGAGGAGGTGCTGCTGGCGGCGGACATCTCGGTGGGCGAGTGCTTCCAGCTATCCCGCCGGATCACCGAAGGCTTCCTCAAGGGCGATTACGACGCGGTGAAGATCTGCTACACCCGGTTCGACTCGATGATGACCCAGACCGCCGCCACCCTGGAGGTGCTGCCGCTGTCCATTGAGCCGACCGAACAGCAGAAGGCCGAGGCCCGCCGCAGCCAGATCCTGTACAAGCCCAGCAGCGAGGAAGTGTTCCGCGCGATCATCCCGGAGTATGTGGCCGGTATCGTCTATGGAGCCGTCTGCGAGAGCGTTGCCAGCGAGCTGGCCGCCCGCCGCACCGCCATGGATGCCGCCACCAAGAACGCCGGAGAGATGATCGACCATCTGAATCTGTATTACAACCGCGCACGGCAGGCCGCGATCACGCAGGAGATCACCGAGATCGTGGCCGGCGCGGAGATCTAAAAGCGGCCTGCCCTCTCCGTCCTTGCTTTGCAATGATGCCACTCCCTTTGGGAGAGGCAAGTCTTGGCTCTCCCCCCTCGGGAGAGCTGGACGCGAAGCGGCCTGAGAGGGCGAGGACGCTGGCAAGTAATTGAAAAAGGAGTTGTAGCCCATGTCCGAAAAACACATCGGAAAGGTGCTTCAGGTCATCGGCCCGGTGCTGGACATCCAGTTTGAGGATGGCCAGCTGCCCGAGCTGCTCAATGCCATTGAGATCGACAACCACGGCGAGAAACTGATCGTCGAGGTCGCCCAGCTCACCGGCGACAATGTAGCCCGCTGCATTGCCATGAGCAGCACCGATGGTCTGGTTCGCGGCACCGACGCAGTGGACACCGGCGAGCCCATCAAGGTTCCGGTCGGTGACCAGTGTCTGGGTCGTGTGTTCAACCTGCTGGGCGAGCCGGTGGATAACAAGCCGGCCCCCACGCCGGATGCCTACTGGCCCATCCACCGCCCTGCCCCCAGCTATGAGGAGCAGCAGTCCACCACCGAGATCCTCGAGACCGGCATCAAAGTCGTTGACCTGATCTGCCCCTACGCCAAGGGCGGCAAAATCGGTCTGTTCGGCGGTGCCGGTGTCGGCAAGACCGTCCTGATCCAGGAGCTGATCTACAACATCGCCACCGAGCACAACGGTTACTCGGTCTTTACCGGCGTCGGCGAGCGCACCCGTGAGGGCAACGACCTCTACGGCGAAATGACCGAGAGCGGCGTCATCAACAAGACGGCGCTGGTCTATGGCCAGATGAACGAGCCCCCAGGAGCCCGTATGCGCGTGGCCCTGTCCGGCCTGACCATGGCGGAGTATTTCCGCGATGTGAAGAACCAGGACGTGCTGCTCTTCATCGACAACATCTTCCGCTTCACGCAGGCAGGCTCTGAGGTGTCGGCTCTGCTGGGCCGTATGCCCTCGGCCGTCGGCTACCAGCCCACGCTGGCCACCGAGATGGGCGCACTGCAGGAGCGCATCACCTCCACCCGCAAGGGCTCCATCACGTCGGTGCAGGCCGTCTACGTTCCTGCCGACGACCTGACCGACCCGGCTCCGGCCACCACCTTCACCCATCTGGACGCCACCACCGTCCTGAGCCGCGACATTGCGTCGCAGGGCATCTACCCGGCGGTGGATCCGCTGGACTCCACCAGCCGCATCCTCAGCCCGGAGGTCGTGGGGCAGGAGCACTATGAGATCGCCCGCGCCGTCCAGAAGGTGCTGCAGCGGTACAAAGAGTTGCAGGACATCATTGCCATCATGGGCATGGACGAGCTGAGCGAAGAGGACAAGCGGACGGTCAGCCGTGCCCGCAAGGTGCAGCGGTTCCTGTCCCAGAGCTTCCACGTGGCCGAGCAGTTCACCGGTATGCCCGGCCAGTATGTGCCGCTGAAAGAGACCCTGCGGGGCTTCAAGATGATTTTGAACGGCGAGTGCGACGACCTGCCCGAGAGCGCGTTCCTGTTTGCGGGCACCATCGACGACGTGTTTGCCAAGGCAAAGAAGGGGTAAACCATGACGACCTTTCATCTGACGGTGGTCACGCCGGACGGCTGCGCCTTTGACGGGCAGGCCGAGCGGGTGGTCTGCCGCGCCATCGACGGCGACCTTGCCATCCTCGCCAAGCACGGCGATTACTGCACCGCGCTGGGCATGGGCGAGGCACACATCGTGGACGCGGACGGGAACCGCCGCCGTGCCGCCTGCATGGGCGGGATGCTCAGCGTGCTGGAAGGGGAAGTCCGTCTGGTGGCCACCACATGGGAGTGGGCCGAGGAGATCGATCAGGCACGTGCCGAGGCGTCGAAGAAACGCGCCGAAGAAATTCTGGCGCAGAAAAACCTCGACCGCCGCGACTATGAGCTGGCACAGGCGCGTCTCAAACGCGCTCTGGTGCGTACCTCCGTCCGCCCGTAAAGCAACATCAAAAAGCGGCCCGGACGTCTGCAAAGGCGTCCGGGCCGCTTTTTTGGTTCTCAGGGAACGATCACTGCAGATTGGCCTTTTCGATCAGGCGGCGGATGTGGTGCGCCAGCATCTCCACGGCCTGCGTGTTCTCGCCGCCGTTGGGCACGATGATGTCGGCATTCCGCTTGCTGGGTTCCACGAAGGCTTCGTGCATGGGCTTGACGGTGGTGAGGTACTGGTTGATGACGCTGTCCAGCGAGCGGCCGCGCTCTTTGACATCCCGCAGGATGCGGCGGAGGATCCGCTCGTCGGCGTCTGTGTCCACATAGATCTTGTAGTCGAACAGCCTGCACAGCTCCGGCTCCGCCAGCGGCAGGATGCCCTCCACGATCAGCACGGGGGCGGGCGCAATGTGCTGCACCTCGTTGCTGCGGTTGTGGTTGCTGTAATCGTAAATCGGGCAGTCGATGGATCTGCCCTCTTTCAGCTCCTTGAGATGCTCGATGAGCAGGTCGTTGTCGAACGCGTCCGGATGGTCGTAGTTCAGCTTGCAGCGTTCTGCAAAGGGCAGCTCATCGTGCCGCTTGTAGTAGCTGTCGTGCGAGATCAGCCGCACCTCATCTTCGCCGAAACGCTCCTTGAGGCGGAGAGCCAGTGTGGTCTTGCCGCTGCCGGAGCCGCCTGCGATGCCGATGATCAGATTGTTCATATTCCTTAAATCCTCCCGCGTGCCGATTGATGTGGAAAATCAACGGAAAATGCGATATACTTATCTGGTAGATATCATACCACACTTCGGCTCTTTTTGACAGCCTGCAAATGCAAGCCGGGCGATTTTTTGCAAAAAGGAGAAAACCTTATGAACACGACGCTCCCGAAGATCCTGCTCATTGACATCGACGGTACGCTGGTGGACTACGAAAACCGCCTGCCAGAGTCTGCCGTCCGCGCCATCCGTGCCGCCCGTGCCAACGGCCACCGGGTCTATCTGTGCAGCGGCCGGAGCAAGGCCGAGAACAAGCAGGAGATCTGGGACATCGGCATCGACGGCTACATCGGCGGCAACGGCAGCTATGTGGAGTCGGACGGCAAGGTGCTGCTCCACCAGCGCATCACCGCCGACCAGTGCCGCCGGATCGTGGATTGGCTGGATGCCCGCGGGCTGGAATTTTACCTCGAGAGCAACAACGGCCTCTTCGCCAGCCGGACCTTTCAGGACGTGGTCGTGCCGGTGATGAACGAGTACAGCCGCCGGAAAGGGCGGGGTGTGCAGGAAGATCGAACCCCGGAGCAGGCATTCCCGGGCATGATCTGGGATGGCGTGCTGTACCGCGACGACCTGAACAAGATCAGCTATGTCCTCCACGACTACCAGAACTTCCTCGACGCGCAGGCGGCCTTCCCCGAGATGCAGCACGGCACATGGGGCGGTGCGGGCGAAACGGCCCTCTTCGGCGACATGGGCGTGAAGGGCATCACCAAGGCGCACGCGGTGGAAACGCTGCTGCACGCGCTCGGCGCAGAGAAAGCGGATACCATTGCGTTCGGCGACGCCAAGGTGGATTTGCCGATGTTTGCAGCCTGCGGTTACGGCGTTGCCATGGGCAGCGGCGGCGACGAGATCAAGGCCGCGGCCGACTATGTGACCGGCGATGTGGACAAAGACGGCCTGTATCAGGCATTTGCGCATCTGAAACTGATTGGAAAGTGAGATTGAAACCGTGCAGACAGAACAGCTGAAAGAAAATATGAAGGAGAAAGTTCGAGACCTTGAGGACGGCGGGATGCGGCTCATCAAACGGGGAAAGATGGGCTTGGTGCGTGCCATCTTCAGCCGGTTTGGGCTGATGCTCCTGTTGTTGCTGCTGCAGTTCGGGCTGCTGTTTTCGATCTTCCGCTGGTTCGGCAATCTGGTGCCCCATTACTTCGGCAGCAGCATCCTGCTGACCGCCGGGATGGTGCTCTACCTGCTCAGCAGCGATCTGGACAACAGCGTGAAGATCACATGGCTGGTGGTCATCGCGGTGCTGCCGGTGGTGGGCGTGCCCCTCTTCTTTTACATCAAAAGCAATTTTGGGCACAATCTGCTCCAAAAGCGGCTGCTGGAGCTGGAGCATGAGACCCGCGCCCATCTGCCGCAGGAGGGGGAGACCTTCCGCAAGCTGGAGCAGCAGCACCCGGAGGCCGCAGGGCTGGCCCGGTATCTGGACGGCAGAGGCGGCGGCTTCCCGGTGCGGGAGAACACGGAGGTGACCTACTTCCCCGGCGGCGAGGCCAAGTTTGCCGCACTGCTGCGCCAGCTGGAACAGGCGGAACGGTACATCTTCCTCGAGTATTTCATCATCGACGAAGGCTTGATGTGGGGCAGGATCCTCGAAATTCTGGCCAAGAAAGCCGCGCAGGGCGTGGACGTCCGGGTGATGTACGACGGCACCTGCGAGTTCTCGACCCTGCCCCGGAATTACCCCGCGCTGCTGCAGGAGCTGGGCATCCAGTGCAAGGTCTTTTCCCCGGTGATGCCCTTTGTCTCGACCCATTACAACTACCGCGACCACCGGAAGATCCTTGTCATCGACGGGCGGGTGGGCTTTACCGGTGGGGTGAATCTGGCCGATGAGTACATCAATCAGGTGGAAAAATACGGCCGCTGGAAGGATGCGGCCGTGATGCTGGAAGGCGAGGGCGTCCGCTCGCTGAC
The DNA here is from genome assembly GCA_934533135.1 of uncultured Faecalibacterium sp. Lineage (GTDB taxonomy): Bacteria > Bacillota > Clostridia > Oscillospirales > Ruminococcaceae > Faecalibacterium. Next base: position 16,474 of record CAKTBG010000023.1, on the reverse strand, counting down.
GGCGTTGTTTCTGCAGCAATGGAGCATCTTCCGCGCACCGGAGCTGGAGCAGTTCCTCAATGAGCCAATTCCGGTGCCAGAGCACGCCAAGGGATTTGTGACCCCCTACGGAGACTGCCCGTTGGACGGCGAACGGGTGGGCGAGATGGTCTACATCGACCTACTCAACCGCGCCAGACGGTATGTCCACATCATGACGCCGTATCTGATTTTGGACGGCGAAATGGAGATGGCTCTCCGCTTTGCCGCCGAGCGCGGCGTGGACGTCCACCTCATCCTGCCCGGGGTGCCGGATAAGAAATTCGCCTACGCGCTGGCCAAGACCCACTACAAGGCTCTGCTCCAGTCGGGCGTGAAGATCAGCGAATGGACGCCCGGCTTCGTCCACGCCAAGGTCTTTGTGGTGGACGGCCGGGAGGCGGTGGTCGGTACCATCAACCTCGATTACCGCAGCCTGTACCACCACTTTGAAAATGCGGTCTGGATGGTGGACGCCGCCTGCATCCCGGACATCGAACGGGATTTTCAGGACACGCTTGCCCAGTGCCGCACCGTGGAGCCGACCCGCGAGAGCATCTGGCAGAAACACCCGCTCCTTCACGCAATGGGCGTTGTGCTGAAAGCCATTGCGCCGTTGATGTAAAAAGAAACCTCTCCGTCGGGCTTGCGCCCGCCAGCTCCCCTGATCGGGGAGGTGGCATCGCGGTAGCGATGACGGAGAGGTTTTTCCTTTATTGATAATCTTTTTCCAGCGAGAAGCCGCGGCCGGCGACTTCGGTGACCCGGCTGACGATCATGAAGCACGCGGGGTCGATGGCGTGGATCAGTTTTTCGAGCTTGGGAACTTCGCGGTTGGAAACCACGGTCAGCAGAAGCTCGGCGGGCTCACGGGTGTAGCCGCCCTCGCCGTGGAGGATGGTCACGCCCCGGTCCAGCTGGTCGAGGATGGCGGCGCGGATGTCACTGGACTTGGTGCTGATGATCTTGATCTGCGTGCGGCTGTTGCCCAGCAGGAGCATCTTGTCCATGACGATGGTGTGGATGATGACCATCACGATGCCGTAGAGCACCTGCCGCACCGGGCTGAACATCGCCTGCACCAGCAGGATGGCGATGTCAAAGACCATCATGGTCGCAGAGACGGGCAGGTGGAACCACTTGTGGAGCACGAGGGGCGGGATGTCCATGCCGCCGGTGGACGCACCGGAACGCAGAACGATGCCCAGCGCGACGCCGATGCCCAGCCCCGAGAAGATGGTGCAGAGAAAGATGTCGTCGGTCAGGATCCGGCCGTCCAGCATCCGCTCCCACAGCCCGAGGAACACCGGGCTGAGGAGGCTGCTGGCAAGGGTGTTGAAGGCAAATGCCCGGCCAAAGACGACCCAGCCCCAGACCAGCATGGCAAGGTTGAACGCCAGCAGCACGCCCGAGACCGACAGCCCGGTCAGGCGGCCGACGGCCAGCGCGATGCCGGTGGCACCGCCGGTGATGAGGCCGGATGGCTCCAGAAAAAGAGCGACCGCCAGCGAGTACAGTGCGTTGCCGAAGGTAATGGCAGCGGCATTGAGCAGCATCTGCTGCCCGTGTTTGGGTGGATTCATGTTACTCCCTCCTGTATGCTCTTATCATACAGGAAAATCAAAAATAAATCTACTTGCAAAACAACATCTTTGTACAACCTCTCCGCTGCGTTCTTGGCTCCCCCTTTGGGGGAGCTGTCACCGCAGGTGACTGAGAGGGCTTGCTTCCCGTCAGCGTGCTAGCCCTCTCCGTCACGGCTTACGCCGTGCCACCTTGTCCTCCCTCTGTCGCTGTGCGACATCTCCCTCCGGCCGGAGGGAGTCTTTCCCGAAGTGGGAGGCAAGACTTGGCTCTCCCTCCGGGAGAGCTGTCGAGCGGAGCGAGACTGAGAGGGCGGGAGAGCTGTCACCGCAGGTGACTGAGAGGGCAGGTCACTCCTCCTCGTCGATCAGCCGCAGACCGGCGGTATCGGTGACGGGGAGGGAGAACACGATGGCACCGGCTTTGGCGTCGGCGTTCTTCATGATGGCAGACATGATCTGGTTCTTCTGGGCGGTGCGGCTGACGATCAGCACGACCTCCTTTTCGTTTACGAGATCCACACCGAGGAAGCGGGCTGCACCCTCCATGCCGGTGCCCTTGGCGTGGATGACCGTGCCGCCTCCGGCACCTTCGGCGCGGGCTGCATCCATGATGGAGCCGGTATAGCCCTGATTGGCAATGACGAGCAGCAGCTCATAGCGGGTATCTTTCAAGGTGCTTTCCTCCTTCAGGGTGAGCTTCTGGTGTTCGGTCAGGAACAGCAGGGCGCGTTTGCCGCCGATGCTGCTGACCGGGATGATAAAGGCGATGCCGGTGCCCGGCACGTCGATCTGCATCTGGTGGCGCAGAGCCTTCTGGATGCGGGGCCATGTGTCGGCGGTGACGATGGAGAGCAGGACGGCTTTTTCGGAGCGTTCCAGCCCCAGCGTGGCCAGCACATCCTGCACGGCGGTGCCCGCGCCCACGGTGCGCAGGCTGACATTTACGCCCTGCTCCTCGTAGAGCTTGAGGAAGGCGTCTGTGGTGCGGCGGTCGGTGATGGTGACCAGCCAGTAAAGCGTGTTCACAAAAGGCCTCCTTTACAGCTCAATGATGGCGTCATCCGGTAGATCGGCAAAGGCCGCAGCCAGCACAAGGGCAGGCTGCGCCTTGCGTTCCCGGCGCGTTTTCAGCTCGGCCACGAGTCCCATCAGCTGGACGGTGATGAGCGGCGTCATGGCGACCATGGCCACCACGCCGAAAGCGTCGGTGACGATGTTGCCGCCCACGGCCACGCACGCACCCTGTGCCAGCGGCAGCAGGAAGGTGGCCGTCATGGGGCCGGAGGCTACGCCGCCCGCATCGAATGCAATGGCGGTGAAGAGCTTTGGCACCACAAAGGATATCCCGATGGCAAACGTATAGCCCGGGATGAGGAACCACAGGATCGAGATCCCGGTCAGCACCCGCACCATGGCGAGCCCCACCGAGAGAGCCACGCCGATGGAGAGGGCGGTGCCCATGGCTTTGGCAGAGATGGCACCGTCGGTGACTTCTTCCACCTGTTTGTTCAGGACGTAGACCGCAGGCTCGGCCTTAACGATGAAATAGCCGATCAGCATTCCGATGGGGATGAGCACCCAGCGGAAGCTCTGCCCGGCCAGAACCTGCCCCAGATAATTACCGGCTGGCATAAAACCAACGTTTGCGCCGGTAAGGAAAAACACCAGACCGATGTAGGTATAAGCCAGACCCACTGCGATCCGACCCAGTGTCCGGGTGTCGAGCTTGAGTGCGACACACTGGAACACGCCGAACATCAGGATGATGGGGAGCAGCGAGAGGGCGATCTCGTGGATGTAGGTCGGCAGACCCTCGTGGAAGAGCTGCCACAGCTCCACGGAGTTGCCGACTTCGGGCAGAATGGGCGGGATGTAGGTGCTGTCGCTGGCCTTGAAGAGGATGCCGAGGGTCAGCACCGCCAGAATGGGGCCGATCGAGCAGAGAGCCACCAGACCAAAGCTGTCGTCTGCCGCGTGGCGGTCGCTGCGGATGGAGGCTACGCCGACGCCCAACGCCATGATGAAGGGAACGGTGATGGGACCGGTGGTCACGCCGCCCGAGTCAAAGGCCACTGCCAGAAACTCCTTTGGCACAAAGGCCGCCAGCGCAAAGATCAGCCCATAAAACAGCACCAGCAGCTTGGGCAGCGCAACGCCCACCAGCATTCGCAGGAAGGCGATGGTCAGAAACAAGCCCACGCCGGCCGCCACCGAGAGGATCAGGGTCATGTTGGGGATAGAGGGAACCTGATTGGCAAGCACCTGCAGGTCCGGCTCCGAAATGGTGATGAGCAGACCCATCACAAAGGCGGCACCGAGGATGAGGGGAACGTTTTTCGTCCGGGTGATGACCGAACCGACCCGCTCGCCCATGGGCGACATACTCATCTCGGCACCCAGCGTAAAGAACATGATGCCGAGGATGATCATGGCCGCACCCAGCAGGAAACACAGCAGGATGCTGGGCGAAATCGGCGCGATGGAAAAGCAGAGTACCAGCACGATGGCCACAATGGGCAGCACCGCCTGCAGGGATTCCAGCAGCTTTTCCCGCAGTTTGGGGAGAGAATGTTTGAGAATGTTGTCCACCGACCTTTCGGACGCTGTTCCGATGCGGCTTCGCACCGCCCCGAAAAAGCGTACAATTTGTTGAATCCGCAAAGGGATTTAAGAATAGTATATCAAACAAAACGACACTGGGTCAACTAAATGGCGGTTAAGATTATTAGCTGGAACCCCTCAATCGGATCGTTTTGATCAATGGCAGATGGGAGAGCGTGGCAAGAGATGCTTCTTGACAACATGGCATATCTGCCATATAATGAAATTGGATAAAATGTGAGGAAAGAAAAGATGGATCAATTTGTCGTTGAATTTTATGAGATGCAGAACGGTGAACGACCAGCCGAAGAATTTCTGAATGAATTGGATACCAAAATGCGGAGTAAACTGGTCATGACGCTGAAAGTGCTGCAGGAAAAGGGAAATGGCCTTCGGGAACCCTACAGCAAGCATCTTGAAGACGGGATTTTTGAAGTTCGCGGCAAGGTCGGAACCGATATTTCGAGGGTATTGTATTTCTTCTACTTTGGCGGAAAAATCATATTGACAAATGGTTTTATCAAAAAGTCGCAAAAGACCCCGCGGGGTGAAATCGAGAAAGCAAAAGCGTACAGAAAGGATTTTCTGGAAAGGATGGGTGGTTGAGATGAAAACACTGGATCTGTATCTGGATGAACAGTTGAAGGACGAAGCGTTCCGGAAGGAATGGGAAGAAAATCAACCGGAAATGGACATCATCCGGGCGATGGCGGATGCACGCATTTCGCAGAACCTGACACAAAAAGAACTGGCAGAAAGAACGGGCATCCATCAGGCAGATATCAGCAAGCTGGAAAATGGAACCCGGAATCCGTCGCTGAAACTGTTGAAGCGTCTGGCGGATGGGATGGGGATGGATCTGAAAATTGTCTTTACCCCGAAAATCGCTGGAAACAGGAAGTTGGCAAAGTAAGACAAAAACACCCCCGGGTGGTGCGGCAAAGCCGCAGGATCCGGGGGTGAAGTTTTTTAGGGGAACAAGCCGACGGTGCTTACACGCCCTGCTTGGTGAGGACGTCCGAAGTCGGGGTGGCAAAGACCGGGATATCGGCGTAGGGGTCGGGGGTGGTGTCGGCGGGCAGGCTCTTCATGTACTGATCCATCGACTCGGCGACCTTCTTGGCGATGGCCACGGCCTCGACGACGGTGCGGGCACCCATGACGGCGTCGCCGCCGGCAAACACGCCCTCGCGGGTGGTGCTGCCGTCGTCGCTGACGGTCAGCAGGCCGCGCTGGTTGGTCTCGATGCCGGTGGTGCTCTTGACGAGGTTGCTCTCAGAGCCTTGGCTGACCGAGACGATCACGCCGGTGTGGGGGTAGAACATCTCGCTGCCCTCCACCTGCGTGAACTTGCCGTCCTCGCCCTTCACGGTGTCGCGGCAGATCAGGCCGTTTTCACGGATCTCGACCGGGGCTTTGCAGAAGCGGAAGCCCACGCCTTCCAGACGGGCATAGCGGACTTCGTGCTCGGATGCGCTGATGCAGTCCTCATCGCGGCGGGCGTAGCAGGTGACATGGCGCGCACCATTCCGGATGGCGGTGCGGGCGCAGTCCATGGCCGAATTGCCCACGCCGATGACGGCGATATCGTCGCCCAGCCGGAATGCCTTGGAGTTGGCCAGATAGTCGATGCCGAACACCACATTGCCGAGGGTCTCGCCCTTGATGTGCATGGCGTTGGCTTTCCACAGACCGGCACCGATGAAGACGCTCTTGTAGCCATCGCGGAACAGGTCGTCGATGGTGATGGAACGGCCGATGGAGGTGTTGGTGCGCACCTTGATGCCCTTCAGCTCGAGGTGGCGATAGGCGAAGTCGTCCAGCACACTGTCGGGCAGGCGGTAGTTGGGGATGCCGTACCGCATGACGCCGCCGATCTTGTCGCGGGCGTCGAAGATGGTCACATCGTATCCCCAGCGGGCCAGCAGGACGGCCACCGTCAGACCAGCCGGGCCGGAACCGACCACGGCTGCCTTCATGCCGTTCTGCGGGGCGGGGCCGGCGACCATCTTGTTGGCATAGGTGGTGGAGATGTAGTCCTCGATGATCGAGAAGTGCACCGGGTCGTGGCTGGGCATCCGGTTGCGGATGCAGTGCCCCTCGCACTGGTTCTCGTGGTTGCAGACCAGACTGCACACGGTGGTCAGGGGGTTGTTTTCAAACAGCATCCGGCCGGCATCGTCCAGATGATTGTCTTTCAGCAGACGGATGACCTCGGGGATGTTGGTGTGGATGGGGCAGCCCTGCTGACACAGCGGCTTTTTGCAGCCGAGGCAGCGGTTGGCTTCGTCCAGAACATGAAGTGCCATGAAGTTCCTCCTCTTGTTGAGCGGCTTTCTTGTTGTATCCAAGCTTCTCTTTAATAATACATCGAATCGCCGGGCAGATACAATGGTAGAAATGACAGTTTTTTCGAGAAAATTTTTGCTATTACGTCAAAAAGATAATTTTTTGACGAAGTGCGCCGCCCATGGGCTCCGGTTTTTGGCGGCAGAGCGCGGCAAAATCGCTGGCCGTCTGCTGGGCGTCTGCCATGGCGGAACACAGAGGATCCACCGCCCGGAGCCGCGCCAGCGAATGGGAGAGGGGAAGAGCCGCACCTTTTAAAGTGGAGAGCAGCTCCCGCCGCCCGCCCAGCAGATGCAGGTAGGGCGGCAGTTCGGGCAGGGCGTTGGTATAGCCCAGTGCGGCGTCCATGGCCAGACGGCGCATCCGGGCACGGGGATAGCGCACAGTGGTCAGGGCATCCAGCAGTTCGTCCTGTGTGGAAGCACGGCGCACGGCGTGCTCCAGCCGGTGCTCCAGCCCTTCGGACACACCGCGCACGGCCTTGAACGGATCGGCTTTCGGGCAGGCGGCGCGGAGCAGAGCCAGTTCGCACCGGCCTGCTGCGGCAAAATCGGTGTACCGCCCGGCGGCAAAGGCGGCCTGATAAAGCGGAAAGACCGCAGCGGGAACGTAGGGCCGGAGGGCGTCCACGCCCTGTTCCGCCCAGAGCATCCGGAGGGCACTGGCACTGGCAAACGACCCGGCGGCATCGGGAGCCAGTGCCTCGCCATGGCCTGCCCCCTGCCGCGGGAGAGAAAGGGGGGTCAGGGGGGCGTTCTGCGTGAGGATGGCCTTGCAGTATTCGACGGCAAGGTTGTTGTTGGGCTGCTCCAGCAGGGCGGAAAGGCCGCTGCCGGGGCAGAGCGTCTCCACAGCCGCCTGCCGTGCGGCGGCAAAGTTCCGTGCGCCGCCCACAAGTTCGGCTTTGAGGGCGGCGCGGTAGCCGTCGCACAGGAGAAGCCGTGCGGCGTCCATGAGAAGGGCGATGTCCGGCGTCTCGGCTCCGAACACCAGCGTGTCGCACCCGGCGGCCGCAAGGAGACGGATGCCTGCCCGGGCAAAGGCTTCGGCTCCGGCGCAGGCGCAGGGGGCAGGGAGCGCGAACACAAAGTCGGCTCCGCAGGTCAGGGCGGCGCGGACACGGACTTCTTCGGGCAGGAGGGGAAGGGCTCCCCGCTGGGTCAGCCCGCAGCTCATTGCAACGGCCACCCGCTCGGCACCCCGTGCTTTGGCCTGCGCGATCTGCCATGCGTGGCCGTTGTGGAACGGGTCGTATTCGGCAATGATACCAGCGAATTTCATAGAGGAGGTCCTTTCTTGGCAGCGGCCTGAGAGGGTGGAGTTTGTGAAATATCTGTCATACTGCCGGGAGAAATGGACGGCTTCGACGCAATTCTGGGCAGGATGTACAAAAAAGGCGGCGCGGATTGGGAAACCCTTGCCACGGTTACGGCTTGAAAAGCGGCTGACCCTATTATATAATAAAAACAGGATTCTGTAAAATTCTGCCCGGGTCCGGGCTGCAACAATCAATATGGAGGCAACAGAAGATGAAAGTTCTGGTTATTAACTGCGGTTCTTCTTCCCTGAAGTATCAGCTGATCGACATGGATGGCGAGAAGGTCCTCTGCAAGGGTTTGTGCGAGCGCATCGGCATGGAGAGCAGCATGATCACCCACGAGGCCAACGGCCACAAGGCGACCACTCCGGCGATCTTCCCCACCCACACGGAGGCTTTTGCGGAAGTCGTCAAGAAGATGACCACCGGCGAGGGCAAGTGCATCGACGACGTGAAGGAGATCAACGCCATCGGCCACCGCGTGGTCCATGGCGGCGAGAAGTTCAAGAACAGCTGCCTGATCACCGATGAGGTCATCAACACCATCCGTGAGCTGAGCCCTCTGGCACCTCTGCACAACCCCGCCGGCATCCTTGGCATCGAGGCTGCCCGCAAGGTCTTTGGCCCGGACATCCCGATGGTCGCTGTGTTTGATACCGCATTCCACAGCACCATGCCCCCGAAGGCTTATATGTATGCCATCCCCTACGAGTACTATGAGAAGTACGGCGTCCGCCGCTATGGTTTCCACGGCACCAGCCACAAGTATGTTGCACACAAGGCTGCTGAGTATCTGGAAGAGCCCATCGAGCGTCTGAAGCTGATCACCTGCCATCTGGGTAACGGTTCTTCCATCGCTGCCGTCGATCAGGGCAAGGTCGTCGATACCTCCATGGGTATGACCCCGCTGGCCGGCCTGATGATGGGCACCCGCTGCGGCGACCTCGACCCCTCTGTGGTCAACTACCTGAAGTACACCCTGAACATCACCGGCCACCAGCTGGACGAGATCCTGAACAAGAAGTCCGGCCTGCTGGGTGTCTCTGGTGTTTCCAGCGACAAGCGTGACGTCGAAGAGGCAGCTGCTGCCGGCAACGAGCGCGCACAGCTGGCTTCCGATATGCTGAACTATCAGATCAAGAAGACCATCGGCGGCTACATCGCAGCCATGGGCGGCGTGGACGCCATCGTCTTTACCGGCGGCATCGGCGAGCACGACGCCATTGCCCGCGCAAAGATCTGCCACCACATGGATTGGCTGGGCATCCGCATCGACACCGACAAGAACAAGCACCCGGTCGGCGATGTCTGCGAGATCACCGCTTGGGGCGCAAAGGTCCGCACGCTGGTCATCGCAACCGACGAGGAGCTGATGATCGCCCGCGACACCAAGGAAGTCATCGAAAAGTAACGCTGCTCCAAAGCAGAAGCTCTGAGGGCTGCACCTCCCGGATCCGGGGGTGTGCAGCCCTCTTTTATTGCATTTTGTAAAGTAGAAGCCGCACTTATTTGGTTGAATGCACAAAAAGAAAGGCGAAGGTTGGTTTTTGAGTTGACAAACAAAAAAAACCACGGTACAATAGGGGAGTCCTCAGATCGGGGACGTTTTACTCATTCAAGCCCCTGGTAAGCTTACGATCAGCGCGATGGTCCCGAAAAACCAAAGGTATGGTTACAATCCTTCCGTGGGCAAGAACTAAACAAAGAGGAGATACTACTATGTTTGAAGACAAGACTTTAGTTTGCAAGGACTGCGGCAAGGAGTTTGTTTGGACTGCTGGTGAGCAGGAGTTCTACGCATCCCGTGGCTTCGAGAACCAGCCCCAGCGTTGCAAGCCCTGCCGTGACGCTCGTAAGAACGGCGGTGCCCGCAGCAACAACGGCGGCGAGCGTCAGATGTTCGACGCTGTCTGCGCAGCTTGCGGCAAGACCTGCAAGGTTCCCTTCCAGCCCCGTGAGGACCGTCCGGTCTACTGCTCTGACTGCTTCGCTCGCATGAAGCAGAACTAAGCTTTGGGTTAACTGAAGTTTCGAGCCTCCCCCGTCTTTGGATGGGGGAGGCTTTTTTGAACCCTCTCAGGCAAATGGGGAACAGCATTGCTCTGCGGCCAAGGCAAAGTTTCAGATAGTACTTGAAAAATAAGCTATAGATAGGGTATATTATAAGCAGGCGGCTTTTGCGGCCGCAAACTGTTTGCAAAGAAAGGATCTTCAACGATGTTTGATATTTTTAATATGCTCAAGAAGGACGAGGAGCCTGCTGCCATCAAGCAGGTGACCCGCGAGACCATCATCGGCGACATTCTGGATATGGATCAGAGCACCGCACCCTATTTCATGGAGATCGGGATGCACTGCCTCGGCTGCCCGGCATCCCGCGGCGAAAGCCTTGAGGAGGCCTGCGAGGTCCACGGTGTGGATTGCGATGAGCTGATCGAGAAGCTGAACGCTCATCTGGCATCCAAGAAGGCTTAAGTGCTGCCGACACTGGATGCGCGTCTGACCGCTGCGGCAGAGCTGGTCCGCCCGGGTCAGCCGGTGGCAGACATCGGCTGCGACCACGGCAAACTGACGGCAGTGCTGGCGGCCTCGGGAAAGTTCCCGAAGGTCATCGGAGCCGATCTGCGGCCGGGGCCGCTGGCCAAGGCAGAGCAGACGCTGGAACATACCGGATGCAAAGACCGCGTTGAGCTGAGGCTCGGCGACGGTCTTTCTGTGTTGTCGCCGGGCGAGGTGGGCACGATCGTGCTGGCCGGTGTTTCGGCGCAGACGACATGGGAGATCCTCGCAAAGGCTCCATGGGTGTTTGCGCCGGACGGCCCGCGGTTGGTTCTGGTGCCGGCCACCCGGCACGCCGACCTCCGCCGCTGGCTGTGGGAAAATGGGTTTGCCCTTGTTGCCGACCGCCCGGTGCAGGCGGCGGGTCGCTGGTACGCAGTGATGGCCGCCGAGTACACCGGTGCGGTACGCACGCCGACGTTTGCGGAGTGCCTGTTCGGGAAAACGGGGGAATCCCCGGAGGGGGCGGACTACGCCGCGTGGCAGAAAGCGAAGCTTCCGCGTTTCCGCCTCGGCGTGCCCGATGGCACCCCGCTGGCCGAAGAGATCGACAGAATTTTGGCCTAGCCTTCTCAGGCCGCTTTGCGATGCCACCTCCCCAAAGGAGGCAAGTCTTGGCTCTCCCTTTGGGAGAGCTGTCACCGCAGGGGACTGAGAGGGCTCGTTTCCCGCCAGCGTGCTGGCCCTCTCCGTCATCGCTTTGCGATGCCACCTCCCCCGAAGTGGGAGGCAAGGGCCTGACCAAAACGCTTCTTGGCTCTCCCTTTGGGAGAGCTGTCACCGCAGGTGACTGAGAGGGCAAGCCCGCTGAGAATGAGGATGGATTGTATGGCAACTACGGTACACAGGATCTACGAAGCAATGACCCGCATCGCACCGCCGGATCTGGCCGAGAGCTGGGATAACGTCGGCCTGCTGGTGGACTGCGGCGGCGAGATCCGCCGGGTGCTGGTCACCTTGGACATCACGCCCGAAGTGGTGGACGAAGCGGCGGCCAAGGGCTGCGCCCTCATCGTCTCCCACCACCCGGTGATCTTTTCGCCGCTGAAAAAGCTGTCGGCGGCGGATGTGCCCTTCCAGCTGGTGCAGAAGGGCATCTCGGCCATTTGTATGCACACCAACCTCGACGCCGCGGAAGGCGGGGTGAACGAGGTGCTGGCCGGGATCTTCGGGATGCGGGAGTGGTCGGTTTTTGCAGAAGGCTGCGGCCGGGTGGGGAGCATCGACCCCATCTCGGTGCCGGAACTGGCGAAAAAGGCACAGGCAGAGCTGGCCAAACGCTGCAACCGGCCGGTGGACGGCAGCACGCCGGTGCAGGTGAAATTTGCCGACACCGGCAAGACGGTGCGGCGGCTGGCGGTCATCAGCGGCGCGGGCGGCAGTCTGTTTGAGGACGCCCTTGCGCAGGGAGCCGACTGCCTGCTGACCGGCGAGGCAAACCATCACCATGCCTGCGACGCAAAACGGCTGGGGCTGTCGCTGATCGCGGCAGGGCACTATGCCACGGAGTTTCCGGTGACGGCGGCGGTGGCAGAGCGGCTGCGTGCGGCTTTCCCGGAACTGGAAGTGCTGGTCAGCTGTGAGAATCGCGACCCTTATATTTATTTATAATAGAAGGACTCCTTCCGTCATCGCTTGCGCGATGCCACCTCCCTCGGGGAGGGAGGCTTTGCCTGATTGCGAGTGAAAAAGGCTCCCTCATGGAGGGAGCTGTCGCCATAGGCGACTGAGGGAGTATGAGGTAATCGCTATGGCATTGGATGCCGCGACACTGGCATTGACGGCGGCGGAGCTCAAGACGACGCTGGTGGATGCAAAGATCGCAAAATTGTTTGAACCGACCCGGGATGAGCTGGTCATCACCCTGCGCACCCGGACGGATACCTACTGCCTGCTGCTGTCGGCGCGCAGCGGCTCGGCGCGGGTCTGCCTGACCGAGGAAAGCTTTGAGAACCCGGAGACCCCGCCCTCCTTCTGTATGCTGATGCGCAAGCACCTGACAGGCGGCCGCCTCATCGACGTCCGGATGGAGCCGGGCGACCGCATCGTGTATTTCGAGTTTCTCTGCACCAACGAGATGGGCGACCTTGTCCACAACATCCTCTGTGCGGAGCTGATGGGGCGGTACTCCAATCTGGTGCTGGTGCAGAACGGCAGGATCATTGATGCGCTGAAGCGGGTGGATTTTGAGGACAGCGATGTGCGGCAGCTTCTGCCCGGTCTGCCCTACACCACTCCACCCAAACCCGCCCGGCCGGATTTTCTCGCCGTCAGTTCAGCCTCCATCGTGGCTGCAGCCTGTGAGCGGGATCTGCCGGTGGCAGACGCGCTGAACAAGACGGTGGCCGGGGTCGGCCCGGTGGTCTGCCGGGAAGCCGCATGGCGTGCCTTTCAGGGGGAGCACCTGCCCGCCAACGAGTTGACCGAGGCGCAGAAGATCCAGCTGATGGCGGCCATCGACGCACTGAAGGAGATCTACGACAAGGGCGGATGCCCCTGCAGCGTGACGGCTCCGGACGGCAAACCGGTGGAATACACCTTCTTTGTGCCGCAGCAGTACGGCGAGAAGTATGAGATCCGGAAGTGGCCATCCTTCAACGAAATGTTGGAGGGATACTATGCCGAAAAGGATCGCGCCGAGCGGCTCCGCACCAAGAGCAAGGAGTTGCACAAAGCCGTCCACAATCTGTACGAGCGTGCCATCCGAAAACAGGCGGCCCGGCAGGAAGAGCTGGCGGCCAGCGGCAAGAGCGAAAAGCTCCGGCTGTATGGCGAGCTGCTGTCGGCAAACCTCTATCTGGCGCAGAAGGGGATGAAGAGCATCACCGTGCCCAACTGGTACGACGAAGGCAGGGAAGTCACCATTCCCCTTGACCTGCGGTTCAGCCCCAGCCAGAACGCCCAGAACTTCTTCAAAAACTACAAGAAGAAGCAGACCGCCGCCCGGATGCTGGTGGATCTGCTGGCGGAGGGCGAAAAAGAGATCGCCTACCTCGAGACGGTGCTGTACGAGGTGGAGTCGGCCAGCGGCGAGGCGGCACTGAACGAGATCCGCGCAGAGCTGAAAAGTCAGGGCTACCTGAAATACTACAAGCAGCGGGATAAAAAGCAGAAACCGGCCGATTTCCTGCGGTTCACGTCCAGCGAGGGCTTTGAGATCCTTGTGGGGCGAAACAACGCCCAGAACGACCGCCTGACCCTCCACACCGCCCGGGGCAAGGATCTGTGGTTCCACGTCCAGAAGGCTCCCGGCAGCCATGTTGTGGTCATGAGCCGCGGCGAGGACATCCCGGACGCCACCCGGCAGGAGGCGGCAGAGCTGGCCGTGCTCTATTCCAGCGCGTTCAAGGCCGGTGCCGCCGCAAAGGTGGCCGTGGACACCACCGAAGTCCGGAACATCTGGAAAGCCAACGGCGCAAAGCCCGGCATGGTGCTGTATGAGGTCTACACGACCGTCTATGTCACCCCGCGGGAAAAGCTGGCGGAACAATTGAAGAAGAAGTGAAAATTGAGGCTGTTGCAGAACAACCTCTCAGTCGAGCTGACGCTCGCCAGCTCTCCTAGTAGGAGAGCCCTTGGCAGAACGGAAAAGCCTCCCCGAACAGGGAAGGTGGCATCACGGAGCGATGACGGAGAGGTTCTCTTGCGGCAGCTTTCATTTTTTTTAGAAAACCCAAAACACTTCGCCGCTGCCGTTCGTCTTACAGACAGAACACCGCAAGGGAGAAAGGAGGGAGGCACACCCCATGTGGGAGACGATGTACGAGGAGTTCTGGGAGAAGCTCGAGCATTTCTGCGCGAAGCTCTGCCGGGACGAAAGCCGTGCCGAGGATCTGACACAGGAGGTATTTCTGCGGGCCTTGCAGAACCGGGAGCTGATCGACGGCTTCAATGCCCGGCAGTGCAAGGCATGGCTGTTTGCCACCGCGCGGAACCTCTACTGCGACCAGATCCGCCGCAGGGCGAAGGAAGAAGAACTGCTGGCTTCCCTTCTCCCGGACGGAGACGGGGAGGCGATGGATGAGACCGCCTCGGCTGCAATGGACGAGGTCGATTCCGGGAATCTGCTGGAATTGCTGAGCCCGAGCGACCGCGTGCTCTTTACGCTACGTTATGAAGAAGGCTATAACGCCACCGAGTTGAGCCGAATGTTCGGCCAGCCGCCCGGCACCATCCGCACCCGCCTGATGAAAGCACGAACCCTGTTGAAACACGAACTGTTGGAGGACTGAACGATGAAAAAACTGAATGTCGATGCTGTTGTTCTGGATCTGCGCCACCTGACCGAAGAGACACTTGCCGCTTATGACCAATGTGAGATGGACGCGGTGTTTGCCCTGACGAATCCGCAGGCACAGGCACTGCTGAACCAGTACGGCGTCAAGCTGGATGTGGTGCAGAGCATCCACTGTGAGGAAGATGTGGAGACCACGACCATCAACGGCAAGGCAACGCTGGATGGAACCTCCATCCCGGAGAAGAAGCGGGTGATGGTCGTCAACGGCAAGCTTTCGGTGAAGCCGGACGGCGTGAAGGCTCTGGAACAGTATTGCGGCATCGTCATCAACGGCAAGCTCTACTGCCCGGAATCGCTGGCGTCGGTGGTCACGGCCAAGTGTATCATGAACGGCAAGCTCTGCCTCTATCCGGACGATGCCGTGATCCTGAACAGCACCACCCGACTGGATAAGATGTTTTTGCTCCGGGCGCAGCCGAAGCTTTACTGGGCGGAGAAACTGTTCCTCGCCGTTGACCCGAAGCTGGACGCAGAGGCACTGGCGGCGAAGGGCGCGCGGTTTTCCAGCCAGAAAGCCATCCTGACCGAGCGCAACGCCGAGACGCTGGCCCCCCTCTTCACCGAGGAGACGGAGTTGGTGATCCTGCCGGAGGGCACGGCGGTGCTGGACGATGATCTGGAACTGCGTGCAGCGACCCTCCGCCGGTATGGAGACCGGCTCTACGTCATGGGGGATGTGACTGTGCCCGAGGACGGGGAAGAGGCTCTGCGGAAGCTGACCTATCTGCACGCGGACGGCGATGTGCTGCTGCCGGAGGCTCTGGAAGAGGCGTTCAACGCCATCCCGGAACTGGAGTACGGCACCCTGCGCCTGCTCAAGGGCAAAGCCATCGTCGGCAAGCCGATGCTCCGGCTGGGCAAAGAGATGCTGCTGCTCTATCCGGAAGGCATCGCCTGCGTGGGCTGCGCCATGGTCACGCTGGACGCCGCGCTGGAGCCGGACACCATCGCTAAGAAGCTGACCTTTGAGGGCTGCGCCATGGTGAAATGCACTGCCCTGCAGGAAAATGCCGTGAACGCCGTCTCGAAGGACGTGGCGCAGATCATGACGAACGACGAGGTGAAAAAGATCTTGGACAGCGACACCGTGAAGCTGAACGGCATCCAGCTGACCTTATAACCTTATAATAGAGCAGAAACGCGATCCTCCCATTGACATAAAGGCATGAGAAGATGCCGCACCCTTCCGACTGCGCAGGCAGACCCCTCCGGAAGGGTGTTTTTTGTTCTATAAAGGTATAAAAGAGCCGGGAAACGGCCATCCTAGATTTCGGCGGGGTTTTCCACCGGAAACGCGGCGCGGACATTGTGCGTTTTGCACAAAAAATATGCCGATTGACCGCAGAAAGAAAATAAGAAAGAAAATTCGTGTTTTTTTCAAAAAAGACTTGCCAAATGCACGCAGTTGTGATAAAATATCTCTCGGCTGCAAAAGGCTTGTGCGATACAAGTCGTGCAGGCCAGCGATATGCGTAGATGCGGGAGGTTGTCGTCCGGCGATAGTCGAGACGGGTTATTTCCGCGGAGTATGTCCGATCTTAGAACCGGGCGAAAAAATTACTGACAGCGATGGAATACGTTCCACCGGCAGAGAAGTTACTCCTCTGCGAAACGGGCGGAACCAATGTTCGGATTTGATTTGCTAATAGATCTCCGGGAGAACTGCCGAGCGGTTCACCGGTTTTTCTAGTGCCAAATCGAGGAACACCCGGAACTGTGTAGAGCAATTTATCGGCTCGCCTAGGG
>CAKTBG010000022.1 GCA_934533135.1 uncultured Faecalibacterium sp. | reverse complement strand
CTGAAGCAGTGCTTCACCGACAGCTTCGGCGATGACTTCATCGTGCTGGACATCAAGACCTACGTCTCCTCCATCACGCAGGAAGTCCGCAACCCGCAGCTGCAGAGCTTTGTCATCAACGGCTGGGGCGCAGACTTCGGCGATCCCGTCAACTTCCTCGGTCAGGAGATCCTGCACGACGACAACGCTTACTACAGCTGGTACTACTCCAACATCGCCAAGGTCGTTGAGGCCGGTGCTGCCGACTGGCAGAAGGATCTGGTCGCCGCTTATGAGGAGTTCACCGATCTGGTCAACACCGCAAAGGCCATCGTCGATGACATCGACGCCCGCTACGCTGCCTTCGCAAAGGCTGAGGCTTGCCTGCTGAACAACGTTCTGGACTGCCCCAGCAACTTCGAGGTTTCTTGGAGCCTGACCCACGCCAACGAGTACAGCAAGATCAACGCCATGTATGGTCCCTGTAACTACAAGGCTGTCAACTGGGAGACCAGCGAAGAGGCTTACACCACTGAGCAGTACGAAGCTTTCGCCGCTGCTTTTGATGCAGCAACCAAGGCTTAATTAAATTAAAAAGGTTCGATTATAATGTTAAAATACACAGTTAAGCGGCTGGCGCAGTCGCTTGTCACCATCCTGTTGGTAGCGACCCTCGTGTTCCTGCTGATGCGCTGCCTGCCCACGGACTATTACTTCACCGAAGAACAGCTGATGAAGTTTACCGATGCGCAGAAAGAAGCAGCACTGGACGCCGCCGGTCTGACCGACCCCATCGGCACCCAGCTGATCAAGTTCTATGGCGACCTGCTCCATCTGGATTTCGGCACTTCCCGCCGGATCCAGAACGGTGCGCCCGTTGTCAAGGTCATCGGCAAAAAGTTCGGCGTTTCGATGCGTCTGGGCTTGGTTGCTTCGGCCATCTCGCTGGTCATCGGCGTGCTGCTGGGCATCCTGCAGACCGCCTTCAAGGACAAGGTCTTTGACTGGATCGGCACGGCCTACACCGTTTTCGTCAACGCCGTTCCGTCGCTGGTCTCCTACTCGCTGGTGCTGGTCTTCGGCTCGAAGTATCTGGGGTTCCCGACCCTGTACTCCACCCGCAACGTCGGCCCGTCCAGCGTGCTGCCCATCACCTGCCTGTCGCTGGCATCCATTGCAGGCTATGCCCTGTGGACCCGCCGCTACATGGTCGATGAGCTGACCCGCGATTATATCAAGCTGGCACGCGTCAAGGGTCTGAGCTCCCGCGAGATCATGTTCAAGCACGTTCTTCGCAACGCCATGGTGCCCATGGTGCAGTATATCCCCCAGTCCATCCTGCTGACCGTCGGCGGCTCTCTGCTGGTGGAGCGGTTCTTCTCCGTTCCCGGCATGGGCCCGCTGCTGACCGATGCGATCCAGCGTTATGACCTGAACGTGGTGCAGACGCTGGTCATCCTGTATGCCGCACTGGGCATTGCAGGCGTGTTCCTGGGCGATATCCTGATGATGGTCGTTGACCCGCGTATTACTTTGACTGGAAAGGAGGAGGCTCGCTGATGGCTAAGGCATCTGATTTTGAGGGCAAGAAGCAGGAAGATCTGTTCTACTTCGTCGAATACTCTCCCGAGGAAGCTGAGCGCATCGGCTACTCCAACTATTCCTACTGGGGTTCTGTCGTCCAGAACTTCCTCAAGCACAAGGTGGCGGTCGTCTGCCTGTTCCTGTTCCTTGCGCTGGTCATCTTCTCGTTCATCGCACTGGCCATCGGCAAGTACGACTACGCAACGCTGGTCAGTGATTCCTCGCTGGCCTTCAAGCGTCCGAGCAGCGAGTACTGGTTCGGCACCGACAACCTCGGCCGTGACTACTGGTGTCAGGTGTGGTACGCCACGCAGGTCTCCATCCGTCTGGCTCTGATCGTTGCCGTCGGCGAGAGCATCGTCGGCGTCATCGTCGGCCTGATCTGGGGCTACGTCCGCAAGCTGGACCGCTTCTTCACCGAGCTGTACAACCTGATCGACAACGTGCCGTATATCATCTATATGACCCTGATCGCCCTGATCGTCGGCCAGAGCTTCACCATCATGGCGGTTTCGATGATCGCCATCGGCTGGCTGGTCATGGCACGCCGCGTCCGCAACATGGTGTTCATGTACCGTGACCGCGAATACAACCTCGCCTCCCGGTGCCTCGGCACCCCGCTGTGGCGCGTGCTGACCAAGAACATCCTGCCGTATCTGGTGTCGGTCATCATCCTGCGTATGGCACTGTCCATCCCCGCCACCATCAACCTCGAGTCCACCCTGTCCTATCTGGGCATCGGTCTGGGCATCGAGACGCCGTCTCTGGGTCTGATCCTGAGCAAGGTGCGCGGCTTCTTCCTCGATTATCCCTATCTGCTGATCTTCCCTGCGTCCATCGTGTCCATCATCTCCATCTCCTTCTACATCATGGGCAACGCATTCTCGGACGCGGCAGACCCGCGCAACCACGTTTGATAGATTGGAGAGAGAAAAGTAAATGGATAGACAACCGATCATCTCTGCCAAAGACGTGGAGATCACCTTTAGCCTGCGCGGTAAGAAGCTGAATGCCATCCGCAAGTGCTCCCTCGATCTGTACGAGGGCGAGACGCTGGCCATCGTCGGCGAGTCCGGCTCCGGCAAGAGCGTTTTCACCAAGACGTTTGTGGGTATGCTGGATGTCAACGGCAAGATCACCGGCGGCTCCATCCTGTACGAAGGCCGTGATATGGCCAAGTTTACCGAAAAGGACTGGCTGGGCGTTCGCGGCAAAAAGATCGCCATGGTCATGCAGGACCCGATGACCAGCCTGAACCCGCTGAAAAAGATCGGCAAACAGATTCAGGAGAGCATCGAGCACCATCAGGGCTTGAAGGGCGAGGCTGCAAAGAAGGCAGCCATTGAGATGCTGGCCAAGGTCGGCATCCCCGACCCGGAGCGTCGGTACGAGCAGTACCCCCACGAGTTCTCCGGCGGTATGCGCCAGCGTGTCGTCATCGCCATCGCTGCTGCTTGCCGCCCGCAGATCCTGATCTGCGACGAGCCCACCACCGCTCTGGACGTGACCATTCAGGCACAGATCCTGCAGCTGATCCGCGATCTGCAGAAGGAACTGGGAATGTCGGTCATCTACATCACCCACGACCTCGGCGTCGTTGCCAACGTCGCCGACCGTGTGGCGGTCATGTATGCCGGCCAGATCGTCGAGTACGGCACCGTAGAGGAAATCTTCTACGACGCATGGCACCCCTACACTTGGGCTCTGCTGCAGGCTCTGCCGCAGCTGGGCACCAAGGGCGAGGCTCTGCCCACCATCGACGGTACGCCGCCGAACCTGTTCAACGAGATCAAGGGCGACGCCTTCGCACCCCGCAACAAGCGTGCGCTGGCCATCGACTTTGTGGCAGAGCCGCCGTATTTTCAGGTGTCCGAGACCCACGCTGCAAAGACTTGGTATCTGGATCCGCGTGCGCCCAAAATCGAGCGTCCGCACTCGATCCAGAACCTGCGTGAGAAAATGGGAAAGATGGGAGGTTCCAACTTAAATGGCTGAACGTGAAAAGCTGATTGAGCTGAAAGACCTTCAGATCACCTTTGGCTCAGGCAAAAAGAAATTCGTCGCAGTGGATCATGTCAACTTCGACATCTACAAGGGCGAGACCTTCTCGCTGGTCGGCGAGTCCGGCTCCGGCAAGACCACCATTGGCCGTGCCATCTGCCGCATCAACCCGACCTCCGGCGGCGACATCCTCTTCAAGGGGCAGAAGATCAACGGCAGGATCTCCAAGGATCTGGACAAAGAGGTCATCCGGAAGTGCCAGATGATCTTCCAGGATCCGATGGCGTCTCTGAACGAGCGCGCCAAGGTCGAGTATATCGTGGCCGAGGGTCTGCTGAACCACCACCTGTACAAGGATCAGGACGACCTGCATGAAAAGGTCATGAATGCCCTGCACGAGGTCGGTCTGCTGCCCGAGTTCGCTTCCCGCTTCCCGCACGAGTTCTCGGGCGGCCAGCGGCAACGCATCGGCATTGCCCGCGCCCTCATCATGGAGCCGGAGTTCATCGTGGCCGACGAGCCCATCTCCGCACTGGATGTTTCCATCCGTGCGCAGGTGCTGAACCTGCTCAACAACATGAAGAAGTCCCGCGGCCTGACCTACCTGTTCATCGCCCACGACCTGTCGGTCGTCCGGTTCATCTCTGACCGCATCGCCGTCATCAGCAAGGGCCGTATCGTAGAGCTGGCAGAGGCTGAAGAGCTGTTCCTTCACCCGCTGCATCCCTACACCAAGGCTCTGCTGAGTGCCGTTCCCATCCCCGACCCGGGTCTGGAGAAGCAGAAAAAGCTTCTCGTCTACGATCCGTCCATCCACGATTACAGCGTGGATAAGCCGGTCTGGGAAGAGATCGCCAACGGCCACTTCGTCTATGGCAACCAGAAAGAGCTGGAGGGCTACCGCAAGGAGTACCAGAGCCAGCTGTAAAAAAGCAAGCTGCTGCTTGACTGTATTTTAACACAAAGACCCCGCCGCACTGGGAGCGATCCCGGAGCGGCGGGGTTTTGTGCTTCTTGGATTTTCCTTTGGGGTGCCCTCTCAGTCAAAGCCTGACGGCTTTGCCAGCTCTCCCAAAGGGAGAACCCTTGGCATATCGGTCAAGTTTACGCTGCCCGCGTGGGCTGTCTGTGGCATAAGCTGCCGGGCCTTGCAGCCTAGGGCAGCAGTCGCTTTGTACAACCTCTCCGTCAATGCTTCGCATTGCCACCTCTCCTAGTAGGAGAGGCTTTGGCAGTCCCCACAGCATATACGGTTTCGCCAGAGGCTCCCCTACTAGGGGAGCTGTCGAGCGATAGCGAGACTGAGAGGTTGGACACGCAGCCGTGCATCCAGTCCGCAGGGCACTACTGTTTCCGTTATGCAGAACTTTACTCAGTTTCTACAAACTGTATCTATTTGCCAAGGGCTCTCCCTTTGGGAGAGCTGTCGCCGCAGGCGACTGAGAGGGCAAACAACAACTCCCCCCAGAACGCCTTTGCGACGCTCTGAGGGGAGTTTTCGATCATAGCGGAGAGGAAAATCAGCCGAGGTATTTGATGGTGTTGTAGATGCTGATGGCGATGATGATCCCCATCAGGCAGAGGAAGAGCTTATCCACGGCCTTGTTGTCCATCTTCTTGTTGAAGATGCGGCCAACCATGCCGCCGCCGATGCCGCCGCAGACCATCAGCACCAGCGCGATGAGGCTGAACTCCGGCACGCTGCGGGTGATGAGGGTGGTGATCAGGCTGGTGATCTGGCTGAACAGGATGATGTACAGGCTGTTCTGAGCCGCCGTCTTGGTGTCCATGCTGAACACGAAGAAGAGGATGACCAGATTGATGGGGCCGCCGCCGATGCCGAGGAAGCTGGAGAAGATGCCCAGCACAAAGCCGATCAGCAGGCAGACGACCCGATTGGTGACGTGGTGGGTCTGGATCTTCTCCTTAAAGACGGTGTAGACGAAGGTCATCACGGTCAGGGCGGCGAGGCAGGCGGCCTGCACCGCGCCGACGGTGTTCTGGTTCTCGAACATGGCCTTGACCATGCTGAAGGTCTGCTTGCCGACCACGCCGCCCACGGCGGCACCGATGGCCAGCGGAGTGCCGATCTTGAAATCCACCTTGTTCTCACCGGAAGAGATGTTCTTGAATACCGAATAGCAGCTCATCGAGAGCACCGTGCAGCCGGACAGGAAACTGATGGTGGACACGCTGGCAAGGCCGCACATATCCAGCACGGGTTTGATGATGACACCGCCGCCGATGCCGCAGATCGCACCGGCGATGGAGGCCAGAAAACTGACCACGAAAAATAGCAGCTCACTCATGAGGGAAATACAGACTCCTTTCAATCACAACAGAAGGACTGCGGCGTGCCGCATTTTTCGTGGCAGCGGCAGTTGGTTTATTTGCCCAGTGCTTGGAACATCCATGCTTTGTAGGCTTCCACGCCGGGCTGGTCGAAGGGGTTGATGCCGAGGATCTCGCCCGAAACGTAGCAGGCGAACTGGAAGAAATAGAACAACTGGCCGAAATTGTAGGCGTCCAGATGGGGAACACGCAGGATCAGGCAGGGCAGTTTCTGGCTGTGGGCGGTCACGGTGGCACCGAAGGCTGCCTTGTTGATCTCCCAGAAATCTTTGTTGTCCAGATAATCGAAGAAGTCCTTCTTGCCGTCGCTCTCTACCACGAGGCTGTCGTCGTGGGCGGTGACGTCGAGGAAGGTCTCGAACATCAGGGGGGCACCATCCTGAATGTACTGCCCCACCGAGTGCAGCTCCTCGCTGAACTCACCAGCCACAGGGAACAGCCCCTTGCCGTCCTTGCCTTCGCTCTCGGCGAAGAGCTGGATCCACCACTTGTAGAACCAGCGGAACTGCGGCTCGAAGCTGGCCAGCATCTCGAGCTTGTAGCCCTTCTGGTAATACAGGTTGCGCAGGCAGGCATACCGCAAAGCGAGGTTGTCCTCGGGGGAACCCTCGTGCAGCTGCTTCTGCATATCGGCGGCACCCTGCACCAGTGTACGGATGTCGATGCCGGCCACGGCCATCGGCAGCAGGCCGACATAGGTCATGGCGGTGTAGCGGCCGCCCACATTGGTGGGGAAGGGAACGAAGGTGTAGCCCTCAGCCTTGCACAGCTCCTCCAGCGAGGAGCCGTAGGTGCCGGTGCAGATGGTGCGGCGGGCGGCTTCTTCGGGGCCGTACTTGGCCGTCATCGCCTTGCGCAGGATGCGGAAGGACGAACCCGGCTCCAGCGTCTCGAAGTTCTTGGCGATGCAGTCGATGACGTAGTCCTTTCCCTCGAGGCTCTTCAGCATCCGGTTCAGGGCGTTGGGGTTCAGGGTGTTGCCGGCGTAGAGGATCTCGGTGTCGCCGCTCTGCTGCGCCAGTGCCTCAATGACGCTGCGGGCAGCGTTGTTGCTGCCGCCGACGCCGATGATGACAAAGGCATCGCAGTGTGCGCGGACGTCTGCCGCGATCTGCTCGATGTGGGTCAGGATGGCGTCGCTGGCCCACTCGTTTACGTCCAGCCAGCCCTGACTGTCGCTGTATTTCGCTTCCCCGGCCTGTGCGCGGCGGAGGATCTCCGCATGGCACTGCATGGCCTGCCGAAGTGCTTCTTCGGTGACCAGTTCCCGCTGGTCTTTTACCGTCAATTCAAGCATTGTTTTCTCTCCTCTAGGCTCAATCAGTATATCACGTTTGTGGAAAATCTGTCAAATTTCGCTGCGCAGATCCATCAATTTGGGCAGCGGCCTGCCCAGCAGAGGCCGCACCCAGTCCTTATAGGCTTCGGTGACGTTGTTGCCCTCGGCGTTGATGAAGGCGTCGGGCATCTTGCTCTCGGTCATCATCACGTCCTGAATGTCGGCAAGGAAGGTCTCGGTCTTGTAGTCCGCACCGGGCAGGCGGCGGAGAGCCACCATCTTGCCGGTCTCGCCGGAGACGGCGGCCTGCACCGCAGCGCGGCCGCACCGTTCGGCTTCCTCCCGGTCGGTGTTGCTCTGCCATGCGATGGAAGCACGCCCCAGCAGGCCGGGCTTCTCGGCACGGGCTTTGTAGTGGAGCTTTTTGGTGATGAGATTGGCCAGATGCGCCGACACATCGCCGAAGTAGGTGGCGCGCCCCACGGTGAAGATCGGCTCCACGATGGGGGTGCCGTCGGCGTAGTGCAGCCCCTCACTGGCGACGACCACGCCGTGGCCTTTTGTGTCGATCAGCTTCTGGACATCCCGCAGGAATGCCGCTTCGTCAAAAGCCCGCTCGGGCAGATAGATCAGGTCGGGGCCGTGGCAATAGCTGTCGGTGGCCAGCGAAGCTGCTGCAGTGACCCAGCCCGCATTCCGCCCCAGTGCCTCGATGACCACGATGTGGATCGGCAGACCTTCGACGTCGCAGCAGACCTCGGCAACGCTGCCGGCCATGTACCGGGCTGCAGAACCGAAGCCGGGGGAGTGATCCGTGACCGCCAGATCGTTGTCCATGGTCTTGGGGATGCCGATCACCCGGATGTCTTTTTCCTTGCAGCGGGCATAGATCTTGCCGCAGGTATCCATGGTGCCGTTGCCGCCGTTCATCAGCACATAGCGGATGCCGTATTTCTCAAACAGAGGGAGCATGGCCTCGTACTCGGGGGCTTCCAGCGCATCGCGGCTGGTGCCGATGGCAGAAGCCGGGCTGGACAGCAGGCCGTGCAGCTGCGCGTCGGTCAGGTCGGTGACATCCCGCAGTTTTTCGTGCAGGAAGCCGCCGGTGCCGCCCAAGGCAACATATACCCGCCCCACTTCGGGGGCAGCCTGTGCCTGCCGGATCGCTCCGTAGAGGGAGGCGTTGATGACAGCGGTGGGGCCGCCGCCGTGCATGATAATCAGATTGTCAGCCATAGATCGACATTCCTTTCCAGCTTATGAAGGGCATCCGGCTCAGCAGCAGCCGCAGCCTCCCTCGGGGCGATGACCGTAGGCGTCCATGCAGTCCTTATTGGGGTCCTTCATGCACAGATGGACGGCGGCAGTCTTGAAGGTCAGGGGCAGGGCGAGGATGTTGGGGTTCTCGCCGACGTACTTCTTCTCAGCATCGGCCAGAGCTTCCTCAAAGGTGGCGCGGGTCTTGAGCCCCATGCCGCGTGCGTAGCCCGGCTCCTCGGCACCGACGATGTAGATCGCGCTGGTGTTCATCTCTGCGATGTGGCCGCAGCTCATCATGGAGAAGCCGTGGAAGGGATGGAAGGCATTGGTGAAGCGGTACTTGCGGATGTACTCTTCGTTGGTGGCAAAGTACTGACCCAGACGGTCCATATCGGGCAGCTCGTTCATCTGGTCGTGCTGGAACCAATCGTAGCACTCCCGCAGATAGGGCCATTTCTTGTCGTTGAAGAAGCCGTTGCAGAGGCTGGAGCAGATGATGACGCAATGGTCGCTCATGACGCGCTTGAAGCGCAGCACCTGTGCGGACAGAGCCTGCATCATCATGATGGGGTTGGTGCCCATGCCGTCGCCGTAGTGGAATTTCTGCGGCATACCGAACACCAGCACATCGTACTTCTTTTCCGCCCAATGCACATAGGTGCGCTTGTCGGCGACCTTCCAGCTCAAGGGCATCATCTCTTTGGCATAGCCGGAGAAGATGGCGATCTGGCGGCTCTTGCTGTCCAGAACAGCGTCGCAGCAGAAGAAGGGATGCCCCATCTTCTCCTCCATGTGCATGGAGATCTCGTTGAACTTATCCCGCATCAGGCTGCCGCCGTTGACGGGGGTGAAATCGGCGCGGTGCATGACGGAAGGAACGTGGTGGGTGGCGATGCTCTTCCAGTTGGTGATGCCGGTCGCGCTGTGCTTGTAGCCGCCGGAGTAGCCGCCGTAGGGGTTGCCCTGCACATGGCCGATCAGGATGGGCAGGTCGGCCTCATAGACCATCTTGTTCATCCAGACGGCGTCGCCGCGCTGGGTGAAGCCCAGATCCACCATGTTGTCCGGATCCTCAGAGTCGTGGCTGATGATCTGGCCATGGGGCCAGAACGCATCGTAGATCTCGTGGCCGAAGATGGCCAGAGCATCCTTTGCGGTGCTGCGGGGATGCAGGCCGTTGGAGATGATGAAGGTGATGTCCTTCGGCTCGACGCCGACGCTGTACAGATCCTCGAGGATGTATTTGATGGAGAGCTTGCGGTGGCTGGTGGGCTGCTCGCCGCCCTTGACGCGGTCGGGCACCACGAAGACGACCTTGCTGCCCTTGTGTGCCAGCTCCTTGACGGTCGGCATTCCGATGGGGTGGTCGAGGCTCTCGCGGTAAGCGGCCTCCAGCTTGTCCTCGGGGATGTGCTCCGGATCGGGAACGGTCACGCCGGGGATGAACTCGTCGGTGTTGTCGGGCAGATCTGCGCCCATGGTGCCTGCACCGTACTCAAACTCAAAATGTTTCATGATATGCCATCCTTTCCCGCTTGTGCGGTCTGCAATGTGTGGTCGTTTTTTTTTATTTTACCTGCCCAGATACAGGCGGATGATGTCGAGGTATTCGCTGGGGTAGTAGCCGATCTCACCGGAGAAGCGGGTCAGCGCGATGAGGCCGCCGTCGATCTCAGGGATGGAGGCCAGCATCTCGGCATTGTCGGTCTTGAGGCCGCCGCCATAGACGACGTCCATGCCGCCGGTCTGCTCCTTGACGAACCGGGCGATCTTGGTGATGTAGGGCTTGTCGGCCGGAGTCTTGCCGGGGCCGATGGACCAGATGGGCTCGTAGGCGATGCAGATGCGGCTCTTGTCGGCGTCGGTGAGACCGGCAAGGCCGATGGAGAGCTGACCGCCCAGAACCTGCTGCCATGCGGCCTGCTCCTCGCTCTTTTCGCCGATGCAGTAGAGGACGTTCAGGCCGCGGGCCAGCGCACACTGGATCTCCTGCTGGAGGAGCTGGTTGACCACCTTGGCGGCGGCTTCGCCGGTGACGCCGGCCTCGGCCAGAATGCCCATCTTATCATTCCGCTCTTCGCAGTGGCCGATCAGGACGGTCTCGCAGCCCAGAGCCTTGGCTGCGGAAGCGGGGCGGTTGGTGGTGAAGGCACCGAAGTTGCCGCCCACGGCGGTATCGGCGCGGTAGACCCCCTGACAGCCGATCTTGACCGGGCTGCCGGGTTTCTTGGCGGCGACGGCCGCGGGGATGTGGGCTTCGGGGAAGTACATGGCAAACTCGACTTCGGCCGGGTCATAGTGAGCAAGGGTGTCCTGCGTATTTTCCACAATGACCTTGCCCCACGCATTGACCGGTGCTAGACGGTTGACGCCGCCGAATTCGGTGGGAACATCAAACCGTTTGAGGTTCAGAAAAATGTGTTTCATCTCAGAGGGCTCCCTTCTCTTCCTTCTTGTAGCGGTCGGCCATCATCTCGAGGGTGACCGGCTCGATCAGCTGGCTCTTGCGGTAGCTGCCAAACTGAACCAGCAGGGGCGCGATGCTCTCGATGACGCCGTCCTTCATGCACTGGACGACCTTGCCCACATCGGCATCGGGGATGGTGCCGTACAGGATGGTGTCCATGATGCTGGCGACATAGTTGCGGGGATCGACGTTGGCGGGCTGGGAGATCATGGCTTCGTACAGGGCACCGACGGAAGAGCTGGTCTTGAGGGAAGGCTCGCGGCGGAACAGCTCCATCAGGTTGCGGGTGCAGGCCATGCGGATGTCGGTATCGACGTTGATCTTGTTGATGCCGCACTTGGCCACATCTGCCAGCTGGTTGACGTCAATGCCGAAGGCGTTTTCCAGCTTGCCGCCCATGGCGTTGATCTGCTGGACGTACTCCTGCGGAACGGTGGAAGAACCGTGGCTGACGAGGAAGCCGTGGATGCCTTCGTGCATCATGCACTCCTTGGTGGCAATGGCGATCTCCCGGCGGATCTTGGTGTCCTTGCCCTTGTTGGGGCCGTGGCAGGTGCCGTAGCTGATGGCCAGCGCGTCGCAGCCGGTCTTTTTGAAGAAGTCGATGGCCTGCAGGGGGTTGGTGTAGGTGGAAGTGGCACTGAAAACGTGATCCTCCACACCGGCCAGCACGCCCAGCTCGCCCTCGACGGTGACGCCGAAGGGATGTGCATACTGGACGACCTCGCGGGTCAGCTCCACGTTGTCCTCGTAGGGCAGGCTGGAACCGTCGATCATCACGGAGGTGTAGCCGCCGGCGATGCAGGCTTTGACGCTCTCAAGGCTCTTGCCGTGGTCGAGGTGCAGGGCAATGGGTACGGGGCTGTCGGCACCGTATTTTTTGACGGCGTCGCCGATGTTCTTGGCACCCTTCTGCTTGGCTTCCAGCGAGCCGTGCATGAAGTCCAGCTCGCCGCCCATGAAGGCGTTGGAAGCCTCGGCACCCTGCAGGATCGCACCGCTGCGCAGCAGCTCGTGGATGCGGACAGCGGCCTCGATCTGCCCCACGCTGTTCATGTTGAAGGCACCCTGACCGTAATGATACTTGTCGGCGGCTTCCAGAATCGGTCTCATTGGTACTAACATAATGATTTTCCCCTCTCAGAAATGTTGGATATGGTTTGTGGATGGTTATTCTACGGTCACAGCGCAGGTGTAGCTGCGGCGGCCCATCAGAGCAACGGGTTTGCCGGTCAGCTGCACCGGCAGGGTGGCGAGAATGTCGGCACTGCTGGTGCCCAGTTTCAGCTCGGCGGGGCCGGGCTCCACGACATAGGCCATATCCTCGTTGTAGTAGCCCAGCTGTGCGGCCTTGAGATCAAAGGTCACGGTCTTGCTCTGGCCGGGTGCAAGACTGACGCGCCGGAACGCAGCCAGACTCAGGTTCGGGCGGATGACGTGAGCACCCGAGAAGTGGTAGTAGAGCTGCACGGTCTCGTCACCGGCCATGCTGCCCGTGTTGGTGACGGTGCAGCGGATCTTCATGCTGCCGTCGGTGGGCAGCTCCTTGTCGGCTTCGATGCCGTCCACCTTGAAGGTGGTGTAGCTCAGGCCGTGGCCGAAGGGATAGAGCGGGCGGTCGGTGTCATCGACGTAGCCGCCGGAGAAGATCAGGCTGGCGTTCTCGTCGGCACCGCCGGAC
Source organism: uncultured Faecalibacterium sp. (assembly GCA_934533135.1). Taxonomy (GTDB): domain Bacteria; phylum Bacillota; class Clostridia; order Oscillospirales; family Ruminococcaceae; genus Faecalibacterium. The sequence goes on along the minus strand of CAKTBG010000022.1, from coordinate 33,720 downwards.
CAGCCGCTGCCGGTGCGGTGGTTGTAGACCATCGGCAGCTGGCCGATGTGGTGCGGGATGGTCACGGTCAGCTTGCCGCCCGGGTTCAGGGTGCCGTCCAGCACATCGCTGACCACTTCACCGGCCTTTTCGCCGGGCATGAAGGCCTGCACGATGGCGGCGCAGTGTTCCTTCGCCCAAGGCACAGCAAAGATGCCCGGGCCGTAGAGCACCAGAACCACCGGTTTGCCGGTGGCGGCCACAGCTTCCAGCAATTGCTGCTGAACGCCCGGCAGGGTCAGGTGGCTGCGGTCCTTGCCTTCGCCGCCGGTGACGTTGACCCAGCCGCAGTTGCCGCCCATGGCCATCACGACCACGTCGCTCTCTCTGGCAGCGGCGACGGCGGCATCGAACCCGGAAGTGTCCTCGCCGATGATCTTGCAGCCCTCGGCGTAGTTCACGTCGAACCGGCCGCTCAGCACATCGCGGAGGCTCCGGCAGCCCAGAGAGGCCAGCAGGGTCGGCAGGTCGTTCAGCTTGTCCTGATCTTCCGGACTGAACATCTTGAGCATCTCGGCAAAGATGTTGGAGTAGCCGCCCGAGGCCTTGTTCTTGCCGGCGGCGGCTTCATCGGCGATGCCGTTGAAGGTCACCGAGCCGTCGTCCTCGCTGCCGGCCTTCATCATCTCGATGTAAGCGGGGTAGGTGTAGCCGCTGATGGGGTAGCGCAGATTGTCGGCGTGGGGGCCGATGACGGCCAGCTTGGTGCCCTTTTTCAGGGGCAGGGTGCCGTCGTTCTGGAGCAGGATGATCGACTTCTCGGCGATCTTCTGGCTCAGGGCGGCCTTTTTCGGGTTGGTCATGGCGGCGCGGACCTTGTCCACATCCACATAGGGATGCTCGAACAGCCCGTACTCAAACTTGATGGTCAGGATGCGGCGGACGGATTCGTCCAGAAGGGCTTCCTCCAATTCGCCGCTCCGGACGTAATCGGGCAGCTGGCGGTAGGCGTTGCCGACGGGGATCTCGGTGTCGAGGCCGCCCTTCTTGGCCAGCAGACCCGCTTCTTTATAAGTAGGAGCAATGTGGAAGTAGTTGTACATCTTCATGATGCCGGCACCGTCGCTGGTCAGCATCCCGCGGAACTTCATGGTGTCGCGCAGCAGGGTGCGGGCGATCTTTTTGTTGGCACCGACGCACTGGCCGTCGATCTCGCCGTAGTTGGTCATCATGCCCGAGACGTCGGCTTCGTTGGCGGCGGCTTCAAAGGGGGTGGCGAAGGTCTCGTACAGCTCCCGGTCGTTGATGCGGGAGACGGCACAGTTCAGGCCTCCCTGACTTTCGGCGTAACCGAGGAAATGCTTGGCGATGCAGGCGACGCCCTCTTTGTCCGCGCCCTGCATCCCCTTGATGTAATGGATGCCCATCTGACTGATGAGGTAGGGATCCTCGCCGTAGGTCTCGTAGGTGCGGCCCCAGCGGGGGTCGCGGGAAACGTCGATGACGGGGCTCATGGCACTGTTGATGCCCACGGCCCGGCTTTCCTGCCCGATGACGGCGGCCATTTCTTCGGCCAGCTCCGGCTCCCAAGTGGAGCCGACGTTGATCTGGGCGGGGAAGAGGGTGCCGCCTGCCGCGGGATAGCCGCAGAGGTTTTCGGTCTGGAGGGCCACCGGGATGCCGAGGCGGGTGTGCTCGACGAAGTAATGCTGCAGGTCGTTGGAGATCTGTGCGATCTGCACCGGATCCACGATGCCGACCATGGAGTACTGGGTGATCCGGCCGTGCCCGTCGGGGAACTTTTCGGCCAGTTTCTTCTCGTCCACCTTGCCCTCGGTCAGCACCGAGGCAGGCAGGTCGCCGCAGAGCTGAGCGGCTTTTTCTTCCAGTGTCATCCGGCTGAGCAGATCCTCGACCCGCTCAGCGACCGGACGGCTGCGATCCTTGTAAACTTCCATTGCTTTCCTCTTTCTGCTTGTTTCATTGCCGGTGTGAAGATCGGCTTGTGCGGCCGGTTTTCATAGCTTCTATTTATTAAATAAAATAACAAACTATTTAGGCATTGTCAAGGGGTTTTGGGTGAAAAGTTTGGCTTTTGTTAAAATGAATAAAATAATAGGGCGGCTTTTGCTGTTTTGCAGGGGCTCCACCCCCAAAAGGTTGAAAACAGGAGCCTTATAATGTAATATATTTTAAAGGCGAAATAGGGCGGATCTGCCGAATCTGGAAAATTGATGACAAAGTCAAACGTTTGCATGGGATATTGTATCCAAGAAAGGACAAAAACTGGGATAAGACCTGAAATAGAAACAAAAGGTTACAGATCGTCAAAGTATGGGAAAAGTCTTCCGGATTTGGCAACGCTTGGAAGAAAGACAGCTGAAAAATACAGCGTTTGTTCAAAGCGGCAAAAAATAGGGGTGGTTCTTGTGCAACATTCCCTCTTGAAAAAAGGCGGATTTTTGGTATATTATAATTAATTCAATAAATAAACGAACGATGCGGCAGCCCGCCGGGAGAAGCGGGCTGGATCCACCCGTGAATGGAGATGCGCGTCGGGCGTTTATGCGTGTATGAGAAAGCAAAAGAATGAGATCGCAACAATGAAGGAGGACACTATCGTGAAAAAGATCAATCGTCGCAGTTTCCTGAAGGCTATGGGCGTGGTTGCAGCAGCTGGCACTCTGGCTGCCTGCGGCGGCTCTTCCAACAACTCCGGCTCTACCGCCGCTTCCAGCGGTGCAGGTTCCGCTGCTTCGGCGGCTCCGGCCGCACAAGGTGACGGCATTCTGACCATTGCTTATGGCACGGCAATCGACTCGCTGACTCCGTTCCGTGCGAACACTGGCCGTGACGCATCTTACCTGAAGCAGATCTTTGAGGCACTGGCAATCCTGAATTCCGACCACGAGCTGGAACCGTGGGTTGCGAAAGAGTGGAGCACCGAAGACAACGGCTTTACTTATACGATTACCATTCATGAGGGTGTCAAGGATTCTGCTGGCAACCCCTACACCGCAGAGGATGTGGTCTGGTTCATCGAAGAGAGCAAGAGCCGCGCGCTGAAGCCCATCTGGACCAAGGTGGACTCTATCAGCAAGATCGACGATACTACTGTTGAGATCAAGTTGACCTCCAATATCGTCGGTGCAATCGAGACCATTCTGCAGGATACCTACATTGTCACAAAGGCTGCATTTGAGGCCAGCAGTGACGAGTTTGGTACATCTTGTGTGACCACGTCTCCGTACAAGGTCACCGAGTTCACCGCAAGCTCCACCCTGTCTCTGGAAAAGCGCGACGACTACTGGCAGGATGTTTCCGCAATGCCGGAAGTTGCACAGGCCAATGTGGACAAGATCAACTATGTCACCATCACCGAAGCTTCTCAGATGGGCATTGCACTGGAGACTGGTACCGTTGACCTGGTCATCAACATGGATCTCTCTACCGGTGCACAGTTTGTTGACCGTGACGGCTACACCGTGGATATGACCGAAGGCCCGCAGGGTTGGACGCTGTTTTTCTCCGGTGCCGACAATTCTCCCTGCGCAAATGATGTGGCTCTGCGTCAGGCAATCTGCTACTCCATTGATCAGGATGGATTGCTGACCGGCCTGTGCTCTGGCTACGGCACTCATATGTGGGACGCACACTCTCCGCTGCACATTGGTTTTAATGAGAAGTGGCGCGATGAGGATTACTATGATTACAGCGTGGACAAAGCAAAGGAAAAGCTTGCGGAGTCCAGCTATGCAGGCCAGAGCCTGAAGCTGCTGTGCAGCTCCAACACTTTCACGCAGCGTCTGGCTCAGATGCTCCAGAGCTACCTTATGGAAGCCGGCATCAACTGCGAACTGCTGAGCGGCGATATGGCATATATCACTTCTGTCCGTCTGGACGGCACCAAGTACGATATGTTCATCAACACCATCGGCGGCACCTATCTGCCTGACGCATGGTCCATCCGCTATGATCCGAAGGCTTACTCCACCGGCGATGCGACCAGCCGTCACGATTACGAGCTGGGCGACCTGCTGTATCAGTGCTGGACTCCGGAAGGCTGGACTGAGGAGAACATTGACAAGGTTCATTACTATCTGAAGGACAATGCCATTGCTTACGGCCTGCTGGATCCGTACAACTTCTGTATCTGGCGCAATGACATCGGTGTAGAGAATGTTGTCCACGGCGGCTTCGGCTACATTGCACCCGCTGCAAGCACCTACTCCAACTATTGATCCCTTCCGGCAGCGGCCGGTCGATAAAAGTCAAACCTGCTTCTGGGGAGACCTCAAAGGAGGTCTCCCCCTCTTAGTAGGGCTTATGGAGGATACGCTATGGCAAAATACACTATAAAACGTCTGCTGTGGATGATCCCGATTGTTCTGGGCGTTACGGTGCTGGTTTTCACACTGATGTGCTTTACCCCCGGCAACCCCGCCGAGATCATTCTGGGTACTACTGCAACGGCAGAAGATCTGGCCGCAAAAACCGAAGAGCTGGGGCTGAACGATCCCTACATCGTCCGGCTGGGCAATTATATGTATCAGGTCTTTATCCAGCATGATCTGGGCAATTCGTGGATCACCAGTGTTGCAATCATCCCGACCATCATGGAACGTCTGCCCCGCACTCTGATGCTGACCCTTTGTACCATGTTCATCTCGTTTGCACTGGGTATTCCGCTGGGTATCGTGGCAGCGACCCATCAGAACCGGTGGCAGGACTCCGTGTCCATGGTTTTGGCTCTGCTGGGTGTTGCAATCCCGAACTTCTGGCTGGCTCTGATGCTCATCATCGTGTTCTCGGTCAATCTGGGCTGGTTGCCGGCCATGGGCATTGATGCGGGCATCAAGTCGTACATCCTGCCCGCGCTGGCAGCCTGCATGGGCTCGCTGGCAACCTGCGCCCGTCAGACCCGTTCCTCGATGCTGGACGTCATCCGGTCGGATTACATCACCACCGCACGCTCCAAGGGCGTGCCTGAGCGCGATGTTGTCACCAAGCACGCTCTGAAAAATGCGCTGATCCCCATCATCACCATGGCAGGTTCCACCTTTGGCCGTTTGCTGGGCGGTATGATGATCATTGAGACCGTCTTTGCGATCCCCGGCATGGGTACTTACATCATTGGTGCTGTCAATAACCGTGATTACCCCATCGTGCAGGGCGGCACCATCTTCCTCGCCATCACCTTCTCGCTCTGTATGCTGGCTGTTGACCTGCTCTACGCAGCAGTCGATCCGCGCATCAAGGCTCAGTATGCCAGTAAGAAGAAGGCACTCAAGAAGCAGAAGGAGGCGGCAGCAAATGGCTAATGCAACGGCAACGGCGCAGGCTTCTGTAAAAGCGAAAGCGAAGAAAAACAGTGAGTTTGTCCGCGTGATGAAGCAGATGAGCAAGAACAAGCTGGCCATGATTGGCTTGGCAATCTTCATCGTTGAAATCGTTCTTGCGATCCTCGCTCCCCACATCAGCCCATACTCCTATACCAAGATGGACATGACGGCCTGCTTTGCAACCCCGTCGGCCACGCATTTCTTTGGCTGCGACGATATGGGTCGTGATATCTTCAGCCGTGTGCTGTACGGTGCACGTTACTCCATCTCAATCGGTATTCTGGCAGTGCTGTTTTCTGTTGTAATCGGCTGTGCGATCGGCGCAGTGGCCGGCTACTTCGGTGGTCAGGTCGATAACCTCATCATGCGTCTGCTGGACGTTATTCAGGCTATCCCCGGTATGCTGATGATGATCGTTATTTCCGCTGTTCTGGGACCCGGTTATCTGAACACCATCATTGCAATGTCCTTTGGTTCCATTCCTGGTATGGCTCGTATGCTTCGCGCCCAGATGCTGAAAGAGCGCACCAACGAGTATATCGAGGCAGCGACTTCCATCAACTGCTCGACCTTCCGCATTATTTTCCATCACCTGATTCCCAATTGTCTGTCTCCCATCATCGTGCAGGCAACCATGGGCGTTGGCCAGACCATCACGCTGGCCGCAGGTCTGAGCTTCATCGGTCTGGGCGTACAGCCTCCCATCCCTGAGTGGGGTGCCATGCTGTCGGCTTCCCGCCAGTTCATGCGTCAGGCTCCTCATCTGGTCGTGTTCCCCGGCCTCGCCATTGCCGTTACCGTTCTGGCTCTGAACCTGATGGGCGACGGTCTGCGCGACGCGCTGGATCCGAAGCTGAAGAACTAAAAGGAGGAACGGAATATGAGTGAAAAATCGAACAAGTTCCTCGAAGTCAAGGATCTTGTGGTGGAGTACCAGTCGGACGGCCAGACCGTCCACGCCGTCAACGGTGTCTCCCTCCATCTGGATCACGGCAAAACGCTGGGTCTGGTGGGCGAGACCGGTGCGGGCAAGACCACCATTGCCAAATCCATCCTCCGCATCCTGCCGGACGTGGGTTGCAAAGTCACCGGTGGCGAGATCCATCTGGACGGTCAGGAGCTGCTGACCCTGCACGAGAACGAAATGCGCAAGATCCGCGGCAACAAGATCTCGATGATCTTCCAGGATCCCATGACGGCTCTGAACCCGGTCCAGAAGGTCGGCGACCAGATCGCCGAGGTCGTCCGCCTGCACAACGACAACCATGTGAACCCCGAAGAGCGTGCGAAGGAGATGCTGGAGACCGTCGGCATCCCGGCCGAGCGTTACTCGGAGTATCCCCACCAGTTCTCCGGCGGCATGAAGCAGCGCGTGGTCATTGCCATTGCGCTGGCCTGCAATCCCGACCTGTTGCTGGCGGACGAGCCCACCACCGCACTGGATGTGACCATTCAGGCACAGGTGCTGGATCTAATCGCCGACCTGCGCAAGAAGTACAACACCTCGATGCTGCTGATCACCCACGATCTGGGCGTTGTGGCGCAGGTCTGCGACGAAGTGGCCATCATCTACGCCGGAAACATCGTCGAGTACGGCACCAAGGAGCAGATCTTTGACCATCCGACCCATCCGTATACCATTGGCCTGTTCGGTGCCATCCCGGATATGAACGAGGACGAGGAGTGGCTGCACCCCATCGACGGTCTGCCGCCGGATCCCACCAACCTGCCGCAGGGCTGTGCATTTGCACCCCGCTGCAAGTATGCCACCGACGCCTGCCGCAAGAGTGCGATCCCGATGCAGCAAACGGCCGACGGCCACGCCTGCCGCTGCTGCCGCATGGCCGAAATCGCAAAGCAGGAGGGTTAAGCTATGGTACCGGTTATTGAAGTACAGAACCTAAAAAAATATTTCCCCACCCCGCACGGCTTGCTCCACGCGGTGGACGACGTGACGTTTACCATTGAAAAAGGAAAGACGCTGGGCGTTGTCGGCGAGTCCGGCTGCGGCAAATCCACGCTGGGCCGCACCATCATCCACCTGCACGAGGCGACCGCGGGCACCGTCCTGCTGAACGGAGAGAACGTGACCAACCTCAAGGGCAAAGCTCTGCGCGAGGCCCGCGAGAAGATGCAGATCATCTTCCAAGACCCGTATTCGTCGCTGGATCCCCGCAAAGACATCCGCAGCACCATCTGTGAGCCGCTGCAGGTCTCCGGCCGCTACAAGAAGCAGGAGATCGAGGAGAAGGCCGAGGAACTGATGGAGCTGGTCGGCATCGACGAGCGTCTCCGCCGTGCCTATCCCCATGAGCTGGACGGCGGCCGCCGGCAGCGTGTCGGCATTGCCCGTGCGCTGGCTCTGAATCCGGATTTCATCGTCTGCGACGAGCCGGTCTCCGCACTGGACGTTTCCATTCAGGCACAGGTTCTGAACCTGCTGAAGAAGCTGCAGCAGGACCGCGGCCTGACCTATATGTTCGTTACCCACGATATGTCGGTCGTGCGCCACATTTCGGACGATATCTGCGTCATGTATCTGGGGCAGGTCGTGGAAAAGTGCCCCTCCAAGGAGCTGTTCAAAAACCCGATGCACCCCTACACCAAGGCTCTGCTTTCGGCCATCCCGTCGGTGGACATCCACCACCCGACCAAGCGCGAAGTGCTGAAGGGCGAGATCACCTCGCCCATCAATCCCAAGCCCGGCTGCCGGTTTGCAGCCCGCTGCCCCTTCGCCACCGAAGCGTGCCGCCAGCCGCAGAAGCAGGAAGAGGTCTCGAAGGGACATTTCGTGACCTGCTGCCGCATCCACGAGCTGTAAATCACCGCCAAACCTTCATTTACCAATATTCTTCTTCTCCATTCCAAGAAGCAGAAAGCCGGGAGCAATCCCGGCTTTTTGCGTTGCCCTCTCAGTCACCTTCGGTGACAGCTCCCCCAAAGGGGGAGCCCTTGGCATCCCGGTTCAGTCCAATCGGATTGAACAAAGTTGCTCATAAGACAAAAAGCCGGACCCCGCGGCCTAGATTCACTCGTTCGATGCTGTGAATCCAGACCGCAAGGCCCGGTATTTTAAGTTATACGCTCAGACTTGTCCGACTTGCCAATGGCTCCCCCTTTGAGGAAAGACTCCCTCCGGCCGGAGGGAGATGTCGCGTTAGCGACAGAGGGAGGAATCTGGCGAGCGGATGCGAGACGGAGAGGGCTATTTTGCGTGCTTCTCCCACCCGCTGGAGGTGAGGATCTGGCCATCGGTGGTACACCACATGGCTTCGACGTTGTCCAGCGATTCCACAAGAGCCTGCCCCTCGTCCAAGGGCATACAGAACAGGCCGGTGGTCAGGCAGTCGGCCACGCCCGAATCCGGGGTGAGGACGCTGACGCTGTCGAAATAGGAGGCAGGCCAGAGGGTTGCCGGGTCGATCAGGTGGTGGTACCGCACGCCGTTCACGACGAAATACCGCTGGTAATCGCCGCTGGTGACGAGGGCAAGGTCGCTCATGTTGACGGCACCCACATAGGACGAGCTGGCGGTGTAGACCTCCGAGGCGTTCCACGGGTTCTCGATGCCGCCCGACCACTGGGAGCCGTCCGGCTTTGTGCCGATGGCGCGGAGGTTGCCGCCCACGCTGATGAGCGCGCTGGTCAGACCCCGGGCTTCGGCGGCCTGCGCCACCATCTCAACGGCATAGCCTTTGCCGACGCTGCCGACGTCCAGCGACATTTCCGGGTCGGTCAGGCAGACTGTCTTGGCGTCCTCGTCGATGACGAGAGCGCGGATGTCGCAGTGCTGGGCGGCGGCGTCCAGCTCTTCCTGCGAGGGCAGGGTGTTGTCGGCTTCGTTTTCATGGGATTCGGCGGCTTCCCGGTAGTCGTGCCAGATGCGCAGCACACTGCCCATGGCGATGTTCAGCTTGCCGTCGGTGGCATCGTACATCTTCTGCGCCAGTTCCAGCATCCCGAGGATCCGGTCGTCCACCGGTACCGGATCGGAACCGGCATGGTCGTTGATGGTCTTGACGTTGACGACGCCGTCGTAGTCGTTGTAGATGTCGTAGAGCTGGTGGTAGGCCACCAGATCCGCGTGCAGGGCGTCCATCTGCGCGGTGAATTCCTCCTCGCTGTCGCAGTAGGCGATGACCTGCGTGACGGTGTCAAAGGCGTCGTAAAAGACCGTGCTGTACCGCTGCGGGCCATCCGAGGAAGCGGACGGTGCGGACGAAGCCGTGCCGCCGCAGCCCGCCAGCAGGCTTACACAGAGGGCAGCTGCCGCAAAAAGGGCGGAAAAACGGCGGATGTTCATGCGTTGGTCGTCTCCTTTGCAGCGGTAAAGGCAGCGTGCTCCTCTTGCAGGTGTGCCAGCAGGTCGCCAAAGACCCAATTCTTGTTGGTGGGGGTGACCACGGCCTTGAGGGGGATGTTCACCTTGGCCTGACGCATCAGGTCAAGCAGGGTGTCCACATCTTTGTCCTTGAAGTTGGCCAGCAGCAGTGCGGGCGGGTAGGCACCCGGCTCCAGCACGAGGGTGCGGGAAGAGAGTGTCTCGACCTCGCCCAGCAGCTGGGAGACGGTCTTGCCGGCGTCGGCGGGGGAGACGAGCAGCAGCTTCATCCCGAATGCAGGAGCCATCCCCTCCAGAATGCCGCGGTCGGCGGCCGACAGATTCCAACCCAATGCCAGCGGGATCCCGGCGTTCTGGTTGCGTGCAATATGTGCTTTCATAAAAAGAACCTCTTTCTGTTTTTTGCAATCGTAAAACAGTATACCACAGCTTGGCGGAAAAGAAAACAAAAATACCCTCTCCGAGGGAGAGGGCAGAAAATCCCAGAAATCAATTCATCTTCTTGCCGAAGAAGGTGACCTCCTTGCCGATGAACTGCATCAGCTCGTCGAACTGGTCGGGGGTCAGGCTCTGCGCACCGTCGCACTTGGCCTTGGCGGGATTGTTGTGGACTTCGATCATCAGACCGTCGGCACCGGCAGCGACGGCAGCCTTGGCCAGATCCGGCACCATCCATGCGTGACCGCAGGCGTGGCTGGGATCCACGATGACGGGCAGGTGGGTCATTTTGTGGAGCATGACGACACCGGCGAGGTCGAGGGTGTTCCGCATACTGGTCTCGAAGGTGCGGATGCCGCGCTCGCAGAGGATGACGTTCTCGTTGCCTTCGGCCATGATGTACTCGGCACTCATGACGAACTCCTCCAGCGTGTTGGCGAGGCCGCGCTTGAGCAGAACGGGCTTCTTCTGGCGGCCGACGGCTTTCAGCAGCTCAAAGTTCTGCATATTGCGGGCACCGACCTGAATGAGATCGACGTTCTCAAAGAGGGGCAGATGCTCGGTGTTCATGATCTCGGTGACGATGGGGGCACCGGTGGCACGGCGTGCCAGCTTGAGCAGGTCGAGACCCTCGCTCCGCATTCCCTGAAACGAGTAGGGCGAGGTGCGGGGCTTGAATGCACCGCCGCGGAGCAGGGAAGCACCGGCAGCCTTGACGCGCTGGGCGCAGTAGGTGATCTGCTCCTCGCTTTCGATGCTGCACGGGCCGGCGATGACGGCAAAATTGCCGCCGCCGATCTTGACGCCGTCCACGTCGATCACGCTGTCGTCCGGGTGGAACTTGCGGTTGGCCTTTTTATAAGGTTCCGAGACGCGGCGGCAGGTCTCGACCACGGGGTTGGCCAGCACCCAGCTCTCGGCGATGGCCTTTGTGTCGCCGATCAGACCCAGAATGTGGGTGTCGCTGCCCTTGGAGTCGTTGATCTGCAGACCCATGTCTTCCAGCTCGCGGCAGAATTCATGCACCTGTACGTCGGGTGCGTCCTGTTTCAATACAATGATCATAGCGGTTTCTCCCTTGCCGTTTTCGTTTGGTTTCCTCGGCAAAAGGAGCGTGGCCCCGTTGCCGTAAATCACTACACTGAACTTCACTTTCCTGAAGCGTGAGCTTATCATATCACTTCAGGAAACTGAAGTCAAGAGGGTTTTGAAAGTTTTTTGAAAAAGTGGTAGAATGAACTTGACCGCTTTGCCAAAGGCTCCCCTACAAGGAAAGACTCCCCCGGCCGGGGGAGGTGGCACATTCGTGCCAGAAGGGGAACGGCTGTCGAGCGAGAGCGAGACTGAGAGGTTGGACAAGTGCGACTTGATTTCAACGGCTGCTCTGTACAACCTCTCCGTCAATGCTGGCGCATTGCCACCTCTCCTAGTAGGAGAGGCCTTGGCAATGAGAAAAACAACGCGTGTAAAATAGAACCAACGAGGTAAACAATCATGAGCAAAGAAGCCAAAACCAACGCGATGCGGATGCTGGATCGCGCAAAGATCGTCTATACAGCGCGGGAATATCCCCATGAAGAAGGCGTGGCCGTGGATGGCGTGACCGTCGCCCAGAGCATCGGCGAGGATCCCGCCTGCGTCTACAAAACGCTGGTGACGCAGGGAGCCAGCAGAAACTACTTCGTGTTCGTCATCCCGGTGGCGGCAGAGCTGGATCTGAAAGCCGCCGCCCGCAGCGTGGGCGAGAAGAGCGTCGCCATGATCCATGTGGCCGACATCAACAAGGTCACCGGCTACATCCGGGGCGGCTGCAGCCCGGTGGGGATGAAAAAACAGTATGTCACTGTGTTCGATGAGAGCGTTCTGGCGCAGGAGAAGGTCTATGTCTCTGCCGGGCGGATCGGCACCCAGATCTGCTGCGCACCGGCCGACCTCATAAAGGCTGCCCGCGCGACGACGGCCAAAATCATATTTTAAATTGGTCGTACAAATAAGTCATACTAAAAAAGAAAATGAATGTCGAAACTGCACAAAACTTTTGAAAGTTTTTTGGCGGGTTGAGAACACAAGGGAGAAATTGCCGAAACGCTCTTTGCAAAGCGATTTTTTTGCCGTACACTGTATGTAGCGGGCGGACGGGATCCCGGTTTCAGGGAGACGCTCCGCCACAGAATGAAAACGGGCAGACCGGTAAGCGGAGGGAAATGAAATGCAGAATTTGCTGCGCGGCATCCTGTGCCAGATGCACGAATGCAGTCGTCAGGGGCTGCGTGCGGCTTCCTGCCGGATCTCGTTTTATCCAAATTGAAAAGCAAGGCCGTGGTGTAACTGCATCACAGCCTTTTTTGTTTGGATCGGTGCAAAAGGAAGAGAGGTTGGATTTCGATGATTCGTAAAGTTGCTGTGATCATGGGTTCGGACAGCGATTGGCCGGTGGTCAAGGGTGCCTGCACCCAGCTGAAGGCGTTGGGCATCCCGTTTGAGGCGCACATCCTGTCGGCACACCGCACGCCGGCAGAGGCTGCTGCCTTTGCCAAGAGTGCCCGGAGCAATGGCTTCGGCGTCATTCTGTGTGCGGCAGGCATGGCGGCGCATCTGGCCGGTGCGTTTGCGGCCAACACGACGCTGCCGGTCATCGGCATCCCGATGAAGGGCGGCGCGATGGATGGTCTGGACGCGCTGCTGGCGACCGTGCAGATGCCCAGCGGCATCCCGGTGGCAACGGTGGCTCTGAACGGCGCAAAGAACGCTGCATGGCTGGCTGCGGAGATCCTCGCCCTTGGCGATGAGGCTCTGGCAGAACGGCTGGCCGCAGAGCGGGTGGCCATGGCGGAGCAGATCGCCGCGAAAGAAGAGAAACTTCAGAAGGAAATTGAGGAACTGTAATGTCTGATTTTGCATATCCGCTTCACGAAGAATGCGGCGTGTTCGGCATCTATGACCGCGCAGGAACAGAGGATGTGGCCGCGGCCGCGTACTCGGCTCTGTACTCTTTGCAGCACCGCGGGCAGGAGAGCTGCGGCATCGCCGTCAACGACGACGGTGTGATCCACGGTCACCGGGATCTGGGTCTGGTCAACGAGGTCTTTACCCCGGCGGTTCTGGCCAGCGTTTCCACGCCCGGCGCACGGATGGCGACCGGCCATGTCCGGTATGCAACCGCAGGCAGCCGCACCCGCGCCAACGCCCAGCCCATGATCGTGCGGCATGGCCGCGGCACCATGGCTCTGTGCCACAACGGAAACCTGACCAACGCCATCGAGCTGCGCACCGAGCTGGAAAATGAGGGAGCCATCTTCCACGGCTCTTCCGATACCGAGGTCATCTGCTACCTCGTCACCCGCTACCGGCTCAAGGCCGGCAGCATCGAGGCGGCCATCAGCCAGACCATGGACAAGCTGGAGGGGGCATACAGCCTCGTCATCATGTCCTCCACCAAGCTGATCGCCGTCCGCGATCCCCGCGGCTACCGCCCCCTGTGCATCGGCACCCTGCCCGGCGGCGGCTACGTCTTTGCCAGCGAGAGCTGCGCACTGGACGCTGCCGGTGCGACCATGCTGCGGGATGTGGAGCCGGGCGAGATCGTCATCGCCGACTCCCGCGCCGAGGGTCTGCGGAGCATCAAGACCCACTGCGGCACCAAACAGTCGCAGATGTGCGTCTTCGAGTACATCTACTTTGCCCGCCCGGACAGCATCATCGAGGGCTGCTCGGTCCATGAGGCGCGCAAGCAGGCCGGCCGCTTCCTCGCGCAGGAGCATCCCGTCGAGGCCGATGTGGTCATCGGCGTGCCGGATTCCGGTCTGGACGCCGCCCTCGGTTATTCCGAGGAGAGCGGCATCCCCTACGGCATCGGCTTCATCAAAAACAAATACATCGGCCGCACCTTCATTCAGGGCAGCCAGAAGCAGCGCGAAAACAGCGTCCGCATCAAGCTGAACGTCGTGTCCAGCACGGTGCGGGGCAAGCGGGTGGTGCTGGTGGATGACTCCATCGTGCGCGGCACCACGTCGGCCCGCATCATCAACCTGCTGCGGGATGCCGGTGCCAAGGAAGTCCACTTCCGGGTGTCGGCACCGCCCTTCAAATATCCCTGCTATTTCGGCACCGACATCCCCGACCAGAAACTTCTGGTCGCCACCGGACGCACCGTGGATCAGATCAACGAGATCATCGGAGCGGATACGCTGGGCTATTTGTCCACCGAACACGTTGTACGGCTGGCCAAGGACGCCAGCTGCGGTTTCTGCACCGCCTGCTTCACCGGCGAATATGCCGTGAAGCCGGACGAGGTGCTTTCGACCGATATTCACGACCGCCACTTGAACGACCGCCCCAAGGGTGAAAAAAAGTTAGGAGAGTAATCAAGATGGAAAAGAGCTATTCTGAAAGCTACGCAGCCGCAGGTGTGGACATCACCGCAGGCTATCGCTCCGTGGAGCTGATGAAACAGTACGTTGCCCGCACCATGAACGAGCACTGCATCGGTGGTCTGGGCGGCTTTGGCGGCCTGTTTGAGCTGGACTGCACCGGCATCCAGCATCCCGTCCTGATCTCCGGCACCGACGGCGTGGGCACCAAGCTGAAGGTTGCCATGATCCTCGACAAACACGACACCATCGGCATCGACTGTGTGGCCATGTGCGTCAACGACGTCATCTGCGCCGGCGCCAAGCCGCTGGTCTTCCTCGATTACATCGCCTGCGGCCGGAACATCCCCGAGAAGATCGCCGAGATCGTCAAGGGCGTGGCCGAGGGCTGCGTGCAGGCCGACTGCTCGCTGGTCGGCGGCGAGACCGCCGAGCACCCGGGCATGATGCCGGAGGACGAGTACGATCTGGCCGGTTTCACGGTGGGCGTTGTGGACAAAGAGAAGATCCTCAAGAACGACGGCATGATCCCCGGCGACGTCATCCTCGCACTGCCCTCCACGGGCGTCCACTCCAACGGTTTTTCGCTGGTGCGCAAGATCTTTGACATCGACGGCGACCCCGACATCCTCAAGACCGCACCCGCGGAGCTGGGCGGAAAAACGCTGGGCGAGGCTCTGCTGGCTCCCACCAAGATCTACGTCAAGCCCGTCCTCAAGGTTCTGGAAGAGGTCGATGTCCGCGGCATCTCCCACATCACCGGCGGCGGTTTCTATGAGAACATCCCCCGCAGCCTGAAAAAGGGCTGCTGCGCCCGCATCCGCAAGGCGGATGTCCGCACCCCGGCTCTGTTCCACCTGATGCAGAAGACCGGCAATATCTCCGAGCACGATATGTTCAACACCTTCAACATGGGCGTCGGCATGGTGCTGACCGTTCCCGCAGAGCAGGCAGACAAGGCTCTGGAGATCCTGCACGCCAACGGTGAGCCGGAGGCCTACCGTCTGGGCGTGATCGCAGAAGGCGAGGGTGTGGAGCTGTGCTGAAGATCGCGGTTTTGGTTTCCGGCGGCGGCACCAACCTGCAGGCTCTGCTGGACAGTGAGGCACGGGGCGAGAACCCCAACGGAAAGATCACGCTGGTGGTCGCCTCGAAACCCGGCGTCTACGCGCTGGAGCGCGCCGCAAACGCCGGCGTGGAAGGCGTGGTCGTCCGCCGGAAGGATTATGACACGAGCGAAGCGTTTGACGCCGCCCTGCTGGAGGTGCTGAAAACGCATGGCATCGACCTTGTGGTGCTGGCCGGATTTCTGTCGGTGCTGGGGCCGAGCGTCATTGCGGCCTATCCCCGCCGCATCCTGAACGTCCACCCCGCCCTGATCCCGTCCTTCTGCGGCCCGGGAATGTACGGCCTGCGCCCCCACGAGGCGGCACTGGCCCGCGGCTGCAAGGTGACCGGTGCGACCGTCCACTTTGTCAACGAAGAGTGCGACGGCGGCCCCATCCTGCTGCAGAAAGCCGTGGAGATCCTGCCCGGCGACACCCCCGAGGTGCTGCAGAAGCGGGTCATGGAACAGGCCGAGTGGAAGCTGCTGCCCAAGGCAGTGGCAATGATCTGCAGCGGAGAAGCGAAATAAGGCTCCCCTACAAGGGGAGCTGTCGAGCGATAGCGAGACTGAGAGGTTGGAGCAGGGAAAACGCTGCGTGCAGCAGGAAAACCTCTCCGTCAATGCTTCGCATTGCCACCTCCCCTGTTCGGGGAGGCAAGCGCAGAAACGGAGAACAACATGGAAAAGATCAATCTGAACGAGTATCTGGCTTCCAACGAATACCCGGGCCGCGGCATTGCCGTCGCCAAGGCACCCGATGGCCGCCAGATGTTTATCGCCTATTTCATCATGGGCCGCAGCGAGAACAGCCGCAACCGCGTCTTTGACCCGGTGCCGGAGCGCGGCGGACTGTGTACCATCGCCGCCGACCCCGCCAAGCTCGAGGATCCCAGCCTCATCATCTACAACCCCGTGCTGACCCTCGGCAAGACCCACATCGTGACCAACGGCGACCAGACCGATACCATCTATGACCTGATGAGTCAGGGCAAGAGCTTTGCCGACGCCCTCCGCACCCGGACTTTTGAGCCGGACGGCCCCAACTACACCCCGCGCATTTCGGCAGTGGTCTACGCCGACGGCAGCTACCAGATGAGCATCCTGAAGTCCGCCGACGGCAATGGCGAGAGCGTCCAGCGGTATTTCTTCGATTACCCGCAGCCCGTCGCCGGAGAGGGGCACTTCATCAGCACCTACAAGCACAACGGCAGCCCCATCCCCAGCTTTGAGGGCGAGCCGCTGCGCTTTGCCTGCCCCCGCACCATCGGCGATTTTGCCACCGATCTGTGGAGCAGCCTGAACATGGACAACAAGGTCAGCCTCTTTGCCCGGGTCATCGACCTCGAGACCGGCGAGAGCGGCGACATGATCTTCAACAAATACGACGCGGTGTGCAGCGATCTGGACGACCCCGAGGAGCCGGAGCTGCTGCCCGAGGAACTGGAAGCCATGAAAGGCTTTGACGAGAAATAAGGAGGACGCAGAATGAACGAACTGGCATTGAAGTACGGCTGCAACCCCAACCAGAAGCCCAGCCGCATTTATATGGAAGATGGCTCCGACCTGCCGGTGACCGTCCTGAACGGCAAGCCCGGCTACATCAACTTTCTGGATGCGCTCAACTCCATCCAGCTGGTCAAGGAGCTGAAGACCGCCTGCGGCCTGCCCGCAGCGGCGTCCTTCAAGCACGTTTCTCCGGCAGGTGCGGCTCTGGGTCTGCCCCTGACCGACGTGGAGCGGAAGATGTACCACATCGCCCCCGACTTCGCGCTGTCGCCGCTGGCCTGTGCCTACGCCCGTGCCCGCGGTGCCGACCGGATGTCCTCCTTCGGCGACTGGATCGCCCTGTCGGAGGTCTGCGACGTGCCCACGGCAAAGCTGATCCAGCACGAAGTCTCGGACGGCATCATTGCGCCGGGCTATGAGCCGGAAGCCCTGCAGATCCTTGCCGGCAAGAAGAAGGGCAACTACAATGTGGTCGCCATCGACCCCGATTACAAGCCCAACCCCATCGAGCACAAGCAGGTGTACGGTATCACCTTCGAGCAGGGGCGCAACGAGCTGGCCATCAACGCCGACACCATGCTGAACAACTTCGTCACCGAGAACAAGACGGTGACCGAGGAGCAGAAGCGGGATCTCATCATCGCGCTCATCACTCTGAAATACACCCAGTCCAACAGCGTCTGCTACACCTACCACGGCCAGACCATCGGCGTGGGTGCCGGCCAGCAGAGCCGCATCCACTGCACCCGCCTTGCCGGTCAGAAGGCCGACAACTGGCAGCTCCGCCACATGGACAAGGTGCTGAACCTGCCCTTCCGGGACGATGTGGCCAAGCCCAACCGGGACAACGCCATTGACGTTTACATCGGCGACACCCCGGAGGATGTGATCGGCGACGATGTCTGGGCCGAGACCTTTACCGAGCAGCCCGCCCCCCTGACCGCCGAGGAAAAGAAAGCCTACCTGAGCCAGATCACCGGCGTCTGCCTCGGCTCGGATGCGTTCTTCCCCTTCGGCGACAACATCGAGCGGGCCCGCCGCTCCGGTGTGACGGCCATCGTCCAGCCCGGCGGCTCCATCCGCGACCAGCAGGTCATCGACACCTGCAACAAGTACGGCATCGCCATGGCGTTCTGCGGCATCCGGCTGTTCCATCATTAAGAAGGAAGAACCTCTCAGTCTCGCTGTCGCTCGCCAGCTCCCCTAATAGGGGAGCCCTTGGCAAAGAGATTTTGTCTTTCGTGGACTGCCAAAGCCTCTCCTACAAGGAGAGGTGGCATTGCGAAGCAATGACGGAGAGGTTGGAGGAAGGAAAGTCTACCCGAGAAGATCCGATTAGGAGGGTATATCAATGAGCAAGAAAATCTTGGTCGTCGGCGGCGGCGGCCGCGAGCACGCCATCATCAAGGCACTGAAAAAGAGCCCGGACTGCGGGGAGATCTGGTGCGCACCCGGCAACGGCGGCATCGGCTATGACGCCCGCTGTGTCAACATCAAGGCCACCGATGTGGAAAAGATGGTCGCATTTGCCAAGAGCGAGGCGTTTGATTACGTTGTGGTCGCACAGGACGACCCGCTGGCACTGGGCATGGTCGATGCGCTGGCCGCCGTCGGCATCCCGGCGTTTGGCCCAGACAAAGCCGCAGCCCGCATCGAGGCTTCCAAGGTCTTTTCCAAAGATCTGATGAAGAAATACGGCATCCCCACGGCCAA
Organism: uncultured Faecalibacterium sp.; assembly: GCA_934533135.1. Lineage (GTDB taxonomy): Bacteria > Bacillota > Clostridia > Oscillospirales > Ruminococcaceae > Faecalibacterium. The sequence continues at coordinate 14,922 of CAKTBG010000022.1, read as the reverse complement.
ATATGAGACCTTCGACGATCCCGCCAAGGTCATGGACTACATCCGCGCGGAGAACCGGTATCCGGTGGTCATCAAGGCCGACGGTCTGGCTCTCGGCAAGGGCGTGCTGATCTGCGAGGACGAGCAGCAGGCCGCTGACGGCGTGAAGGAGATCATGCTGGACAAGAAATTCGGTGCTTCCGGCAACCATGTGGTGGTCGAGGAGTTCCTCACCGGCCCGGAGGTCAGTGTGCTGAGCTTCACCGACGGCAAGGTGGTCAAGCCGATGGTTTCCTCGATGGATCACAAGCGCGCCAACGACCACGACACCGGCCTGAACACCGGCGGCATGGGCACGGTGGCTCCCAACCCCTACTACACGCCGGAGATCGCCGCCGAGTGCATGGAAAAGATCTTCCTGCCGACCATCCATGCGATGAACGCCGAGGGCTGCCCCTTCAAAGGCTGCCTTTACTTCGGCCTGATGCTGACCCCGGACGGCCCCAAGGTGATCGAGTACAACTGCCGCTTCGGAGACCCCGAAACACAGGTCGTCCTGCCCCTGCTGGAAAGCGATTTGCTCAAGGTCATGACCGCCTGCACCGAGGGTACGCTGGCCGAGACCGAGGTCCAATTCTCGTCCGGCGCAGCGGCCTGTGTCATTCTGGCCTCCGGCGGCTACCCCGTCCGCTACGAAAAGGGCAAGCCCATCTCCGGGCTGGAAAACGGTCAGCTGCCCGGCGAGCCGGACATCACCGTGTATCACTCCGGCACCGCCCTCACCGAGGATGGCCAGCTGGTCACCGCCGGCGGCCGTGTGCTGGGCGTGACGGCCACCGCACCCGCTCTGCCCGGTGCCCTGACCAAGGCTTATGCGGCCGCTGAGAAGATCCATTTTGAGAAGCTGCACAAGCGGACCGATATCGGCCTGCGGGCTTTGAAGGCAATTGCAGAAAAAGGGTGAGCGGTTTGCCCTCTCCGTCATCGCTGCGCGATGCCACCTCCCCCAAAGTGGGAGGCAAGTCTTGGCTCTCCCTTTGGGAGAGCTGTCACCGAAGGTGACTGAGAGGGCAATGCTGCTAACAATGGAACGATCAATTTACAGGAGGGTCTTTCCCTATGGTATATCGTATTTATGTTGAAAAGAAACCCGGCTTTGACGTCGAGGCAGAGGGGCTGCGCAACGAGCTGGTCTCCCTGCTGGGCATCAAGGAGCTGTCCGGGCTGCGTCTGCTGAACCGTTACGATGTGGAGGGCATCGACGAAGCCCTCTTCACCCAGTGCGTCAGCACTGTCTTCAGCGAGCCGCCGGTGGATCGCACCTACAGCGAGCTGCCCGCTGCGGGCGGCGTGTCCTTTGCCGTGGAGTATCTGCCCGGCCAGTTTGACCAGCGCGCCGATTCTGCCGCCGCGTGCATCCAGCTCATCAGTCAGGGCGAGCGTCCGCTGGTGCGTTCCGCCCGGGTCTATCTGCTGGAAGGCAAGCTGAGCGACGCACAGGTGGCGGAGATCAAGAAATACGTCATCAACCCGGTGGAGGCTCGTGAAGCTTCGCTGGAGACGAAGGCGACCCTGAAGATGGAGTACGCGGTGCCCACCGCCGTGGCCGTGCTGGAGGGCTTCAACGAGCTGGACGAAGCAGGGCTGAAGCAGTTCATCGCCGACAAGGGTCTGGCCATGGATCTGGGCGACATCAAGTTCTGTCAGGAATATTTCCGTTCCGAGCAGCGTGACCCCACCATCACCGAGATCAAGATGATCGACACCTACTGGTCCGATCACTGCCGCCACACCACCTTCGGCACCATTCTGGATAATGTGCAGATCGACGACGAAGTGGTGCAGGCAGCCTTCGACCGCTACATGGCCATGCGGGAGGATCTGGGCCGCACCAACAAGCCCCGCTGCATGATGGATCTTGCCACCATCGGTGCCAAGGAGCTGAAAAAGCAGGGCATCCTGAAGAACCTCGACGAGTCCGAGGAGATTAACGCCTGCACCGTCAAGATCAAGTGCGACGTCAACGGCAAGGACGAGGACTGGCTGTTCCTCTTCAAGAACGAGACCCACAACCACCCCACCGAGATCGAGCCTTTCGGCGGCGCAGCCACCTGCATCGGCGGTGCCATCCGCGACCCGCTGTCCGGCCGCAGCTATGTCTATCAGGCCATGCGCGTGACCGGTGCGGGCGACCCGCTGGTCCCGGTCAGCGAGACCATCCCCGGCAAGCTGCCCCAGCGCAAGCTGGTCACCACCGCAGCCGCCGGTTACTCCTCCTACGGCAACCAGATCGGCCTTGCCACCGGTCAGGTCGATGAACTCTACCACCCCGGCTATGTGGCCAAGCGGATGGAGATCGGTGCCGTGGTCGGCGCAACGCCGGCCTCCCATGTCCGCCGCGAGTGCCCCGCCCCCGGCGATGTGATCGTGCTGCTGGGCGGCCGCACCGGTCGTGACGGCATCGGCGGTGCAACCGGCTCCTCCAAGGCACACAACCACGAGAGTCTGGAATCCTGCGGTGCCGAGGTGCAGAAGGGCAATGCCCCCATCGAGCGGAAGCTCCAGCGTCTGTTCCGCCGCGAGGATGCCTGCAAGATGATCAAACGCTGCAACGACTTTGGTGCGGGCGGCGTTTCGGTGGCCATCGGCGAGCTGGCCGACGGCCTGTACATCGACCTGAACAAGGTCACCAAGAAGTACGACGGTCTGGACGGCACGGAGCTGGCCATCAGCGAAAGTCAGGAGCGGATGGCCGTCGCCCTCGCCCCCGAGGATGTGGACAAGTTCATCGCGCTGGCCACGGAAGAAAACCTTGAGGCGACCCCGGTGGCCAAAGTCACCGAGGAAAAGCGGCTGAACATGGTGTGGAACGGTGTGTCCATCGTCAACATCAGCCGCGAGTTCCTGAATTCCAACGGTGCCGAAAAGCACCAGAGCGTCCATATCGAGCAGATGAACGTCTGGCAGCCCCAGTGGGCCGGCGTGACCTTCGCCCAGAAGATGAAGCACATGGTCGGCGACCTGAATGTGTGCAGCAAGAAGGGCTTGTCCGAGCGGTTCGACTCCACCATCGGAGCCGCCACCATCCTGATGCCCTTTGGCGGTGCTTACCAGCTGACCCCGCAGAACGCCATGGCTGCAAAACTGCCGGTGGACGGCGAGACCAACACCTGCTCCGGCATGGCATGGGGCTACAACCCCTACCTCATGAGCGCGGATCAGTACCGCGGCGCACGGCTGGCCGTCATCGAGAGCGTCACCAAGCTGGTGGCTTCTGGCTTCCGCTATGAGGACGCCTACCTGACCTTCCAGGAGTACTTCGAGCGTCTGGGCGATCAGCCCGAACGCTGGGGCAAGCCGGTGGCCGCTCTGCTGGGCGCACTGGATGCCCAGATGGGTCTCGGCATCGCCTCCATCGGCGGCAAGGACAGTATGTCCGGTTCCTTCGAGGATTTGGATGTGCCCCCGACGCTGGTCTCCTTCGCCACCGCCATCGGCAAGGCCAACAAGGTCATCTCCACCGAGTTCAAGAAGCCCGAGAGCACCGTTGTGTTGCTCCGCCCGCTGATCGACGAAAAGACCGGCTGCCCCGACTTCTCCTCCCTGAAGGCAAACTATAAGATCGTGGAGCAGATGATGGAGCAGGGCATCGTGGTCGCGGCTTCCTCCGTCGGCTACGGCGGCATCGCAGAGGCTCTGTTCAAGATGGGTCTGGGCAACCACATCGGCTTCAAGATGCAGTCGGCCAACATGACCACCAGCCAGATGTTTGCCCCCATGTACGGCTCGATGATCCTCGAGATGGTCTCCGACGCACCCGCCGGGGAGCTGCTGGGCGTGACCACCCGGGAGTACGCGTTCAAGGCCTGCGGCGATACGCTGGATATGGCCGAGCTGCAGGAGATCTGGGAGTCCAAGCTGGAGCCGGTCTACCCCTACCGCAAGGCAGGCCCGGCCGTCGAGAAGATCAATGGCAGCCTGACCGCCCCCGCCGCACCCAAGATCGGCGCGGCAAAGCCCAAGGTCATCATCCCGGTCTTCCCGGGCACCAACTGTGAGTACGACACCGCCAAGGCGTTCGCCCGCGCCGGTGCCGACCCCGAAATTCTGGTCATCCGCAACCTGACCCCGAACGACGTCACCGAGAGCTGTGCCGCACTGGTTAAGGCCATCCGCGAGAGCCAGATCGTCATGCTGCCCGGCGGTTTCTCCGGCGGCGACGAGCCGGACGGCAGCGCAAAGTTCATCGCGTCCTTCTTCCGCTCTCCCGCCGTCACGGAGGCAGTCCGCGACCTGCTGCAGAAGCGGGATGGTCTGATGCTGGGCATCTGCAACGGCTTCCAAGCACTCATCAAGCTGGGTCTGGTGCCCTACGGCGACATCCGCGACATCACGCCGGAGGATCCGACTCTGACCTTCAACACCATCGGCCGCCATCAGAGTATGCTGGTGCGCACCCGCATCGCGTCCACCGGCAGCCCGTGGCTGAGCAAGTGTGCCGTCGGAGACGAGCACACCGTGGCCATCAGCCACGGCGAGGGCCGCTTTGTGGCACCCCAGTCGGTGCTGGATGCCCTCATCAAGAATGGTCAGGTCGCCACCCAGTATGTGAATCTCGAGGGTGTGCCCACCATGGATCAGAGCTACAACCCCAACGGATCGCTGCTGGCCATCGAGGGCATCACCAGCCCGGACGGACGCGTGTTCGGCAAGATGGGGCACTCGGAGCGCAGCGGCGAGTACCTCTACAAGAACGTCACCGGCGACAAGTATCAGCCGATTTTTGAGGGCGGCGTGGACTATTTCAAGATTTGATGGTACAATAAAAGAAATGCCCTCTCAGGCGCATCCGCGCCAGCTCCCCCGAAGGGGTGAGCCAAGAATGCCCGATCCAAAGAGGGTCAACCGTCAGGAGGAAAACCAATGTCTCAGCATGACCGTTATATCAGCCCGTTTTCGACCCGCTATTCTTCCGATGAGATGCAGTACATCTTCTCGGATGACAACAAGTTCCGCACATGGCGTCGCCTGTGGGTGGCACTGGCACGCGCCGAGACGAAGCAGGGGCTGACCAACATCACCCCCGACATGGTGGAAGAGCTGGAAGCCCATGTGGATGACATCAACTACGATGTCGCCATCGCCCGGGAAAAGCTGGTCCGCCATGACGTGATGAGCCACGTCTACGCTTACGGCCAGCAGTGCCCCAAGGCAGCAGGCATCATCCATCTGGGAGCCACCAGCTGCTACGTCGGCGACAACACCGACATCCTTGTGATGCGGCAGGGTCTCGAGCTGATCCGCAAAAAACTGATCGGCGTTCTGGCCAAGCTGGGTCATTTCGCCGTGGAATACAAGGATATGCCCTGCATGGCTTACACGCACTGCCAGCCCGCCCAGCCCACCACCGTGGGCAAGCGCGCCACCCTGTGGGCCAACGAACTGGTGATGGATCTCGCCGAGATCGACCACCGGCTGGAGACGCTCCAGCTGCGCGGCGTCAAGGGCACCACCGGCACGCAGGCGTCCTTCATGGAGCTGTTCAAGGGCGACGCCGCCAAGATCCGCGCCGTGGATGCCTCCATTGCCGAGGAAATGGGCTTTTCTCCCGAGGCCGTCATCCCGGTTTCGGGTCAGACCTACAGCCGCAAAGTGGATGCCTTCATCCTCAATGCGCTGGCCGGCATCGCCCAGAGCTGCATGAAGTTTGCCACCGACCTGCGTCTGCTGGCCAACTTCAAGGAGATGGAAGAGCCGTTTGAGAAGAACCAGATCGGCTCCTCTGCCATGCCCTACAAGCGCAACCCCATGCGTTGCGAGCGGATCTGTGCGCTGTCCCGCTACCTGATGGTGGATGTGCTGAACCCCAGTTTCACCACCGGCACCCAGTGGTTTGAGCGCACGCTGGACGACAGCGCAAACAAGCGCGTCGCCATGGCCGAGGGCTTCCTCGCCGCCGACGCGATCCTGAACATCATGCTGAACGTCACCGACGGCATCGTGGTGTACCCCAAGGTCATCCGCAGCCGCCTGATGGCAGAGCTGCCCTTTATGGCCAGCGAGAACATTATGATGCAGGCCGTCGAGAAGGGCGGCAACCGGCAGGAGCTGCACGAGCGGCTGCGCCAGCACGCCATCGCTGCGGGCAAGCAGGTCAAGGAAGAGGGTCTGCCCAACGATATGGTGGATCGCGTTGCGGCTGACCCGGCGTTCGGCCTGACCAAGGAAGAGATCGTTGCCGGTCTGGTGCCCGAGAACTTTGTGGGACGTGCGCCGCAGCAGGTGGAAGAGTTTGTGGCCAATGTGCTGCAGCCCATCTTCGCGGCAAACCCGGATGCTGTGGAGCAGCACGCAAGCCTGAGCGTGTAACCCTCTCAGTCAAAGCCTGACGGCTTTGCCAGCTCTCCCAGAGGGAGAGCCCTTGGCAGGCCGGGAAAGCCTGATCTGAACAAGAAAAAATCATATTTCGTAAGAAGGATGGCCTTGCGGTCTGGATTTACGGCAGCTAAGATATTGCATCTTGTTTCGCAGTTGTGGATCTGGTCAGCAGGGCTGTCTTGCTTTATCTTATATCGAAACCCTATTCAGTTTGCAGAAAGCGTGCCGATACGCCAGTGGCTCTCCCTTTGAGGAAAGACTCCCTCCGGCCGGAGGGAGATGTCGCGCAAGCGACAGAGGGAGGATTCTGGCATCGCGGAGCGATGACTGAGAGGGCAAGGACGCCAAAGGAGCGATTATGCGTTTAGACAAATATCTGGCCGAGACCGCGCAATGCACCCGGAGCGAAGCGAAAACGCTGCTGCAGAAGGGCAGAGTGACCGTCAATGGGGCGGTCTGCAAAAAAGGCGACACCCAGCTGAAAGCAGGCGATGCGGTGGCCGTGGACGGCAAAGCCCTGCAATACCAGAAGTTCGTCTACCTCATGCTCAACAAGCCCGCGGGCGTGGTGAGTGCCAGCACCGACAAGCGGGATACGACGGTGGTGGATCTGGTGGGCGATGCATATCCGCGGCGGGAGCTGTTCCCGGCGGGGCGGCTGGACAAGACCAGCACCGGCTTTGTGCTGCTGACCGATGACGGCGGCTTCGCCCACGACATCCTTGCGCCGAAACGCCACGTTTCCAAGACTTACACCGTGGTCCTCGACACCCCGCTGACGGCGGAGATGAAGGCGGGCTTTGCGCAGGGCGTGACCCTCGCGGACGGCACCGAGCTGTCCGCAGCGGAGGTGGAAGCTCTCACAGAGGATGGGCTGACCGTCCGGGTAACGCTCAAACAGGGCGTCTACCACCAGATCAAGCGGATGTTTGGTGTGTATGGCGCGGGCGTCAACGCGCTGCACCGGGATGCCATCGGGGGGCTGGCCTTGGACAAAACGCTGGAACCGGGGCAGTGGAGAGAGCTTTCGGACGAAGAAGTAGCAAAAATTACCACCTGAGCGGGTCGGCTTTTCACCCGGATTTCAAAAAAGCATCACATTTAGCCGCTAAAATAAAGGCAAGAACCACGCAAAAAGGCACTTTTTAGGCCCAAAATGGAGCTGGCAGATAAATTAGACAAGAAAATAGAATTTTTTTTGTTGAAATATGTTGCAAAAGTAAATTCTTTTGTGTAAAATATAAAATGTAATGCGGCGAAATTGTAGAAAATCACAATCCACGCCACCGCGGGTTTCACAAAAGAGGAAAAGGGGTACCATTTATGGCCAATAGAGTATTTCAAAGCGTGATCTACCAGATGAAGGACGCGATCGATCGTGTGGTCGGTGTGGTGGATGAGACCGGTGCCGTCATCTCCTGCTCGGAGCTGAACCTGATCGGCGAAGTGCGCGAAGGCTTTATGGCAGAGCGGCTGACGGCGGGGGATCGTTTTGTGCGGGACGGTTACACCTACCAGCAGTTTTCCAGCGCGAAGCATAACGATTATGCGGTGTTTGTAGAGGGCGCGGACGAAACGGCTGGCCAGTTTGCGGCGGTGCTCTCCATCAGCCTGCAGAGCATCAAGCAGTATCACGACGAAAAATTCGACAAGTCCAACTTTATCAAGAATGTGGTGCTGGACAACATCCTGCCCGGCGACATTTACGCCAAGGCACGGGAGTTGCACTTTGCCACCGATGTTTCCCGCGTGGTGTTCATCGTGCGGGTGACCTCCGGCGGCGACATCTCGGCTTACGATGTGGTCAGCAGCCTGTTCCCCGATAAGCAGAAGGACTTTGTGTTCAACATCAGCGAGACCGACACCGTTCTGGTCAAGGAAATCCGCAAGGGCATCGACCGCTCCGATATGGAGAAGCTGGCCGCCAGCATTGTGGACACCCTGTCCGGCGAGCACTACATCAAGGCCGTGGTCGGCATCGGCACCCCGATCGCCAACGTCAAGGATCTGGCCACCAGCTTCAAGGAAGCCCAGATCGCCATGGAGGTCAGCAAGGTGTTTGACACCGAAAAGCAGATCATCCGTTACGACAACCTCGGCATTGCCCGTCTGATCTATCAGCTGCCCACCACCGTCTGCGAGATGTTCCTGCGGGAGGTCTTCAAGCAGGGCAGCATCGAGAGCCTCGATCAGGAGACGCTGTTTACCATCCAGCGGTTCTTTGAGAACAACCTGAACGTCTCTGAGACCAGCCGCGGCCTGTTCGTCCACCGCAATACGCTGGTGTACCGTCTGGAAAAGATCAAAAAGCTGACCGGTCTGGATCTGCGTGAGTTCGATGACGCCATCGTTTTCAAGGTGGCGTTGATGGTCAAGAAGTACCTGTCCAACAACCCGGCCAAATATTGATTTCCGCTGTCGGCATTTGGCCGTCGGCGCAGAACCGGCCGCTCGCAACCGATGCTGGCCGGTTCTTTTTGGCTTAAACCTCTCAGTCGGGCTTGCGCCCGCCAGCTGTTCCCCTTCTGGCACGAATGTGCCACCTCCCCCGATCGGGGGAGTCTTTCCTAGTAGGTGAGCCTTTGGCAAATAGAGAAAGCTTTTATCGACTGCCAAGGCCTCTCCTATTAGGAGAGGTGGCAATGCGGAGCATTGACGGAGAGGTTGACCAAATCTCTATGTCAGGAGTAATACGATCTCATGATAGACTTTGAACACGTCTCCAAGGAATACAAAAAAGGCGGCAGACGCGCACTGGACGACATCAATTTCCACGTTGATGACGGCGAGTTCGTTTTTCTGCTGGGACATTCGGGTGCAGGCAAATCCACCCTGCTCAAACTGATCCTGCGCGAGGAGATCCCGACGGAGGGCACCGTGCTGGTAAACGGCAAAAACATTGCCCGCCTGCGCCGCCATCAGGTGCCCTACCTGCGGCGGCAGATGGGGATCATTTTTCAGGATTTCCGCCTGATCCCCAGCATGACCGTCTACGAAAACATCGCCTTTGCCATGCACGTCACCAACATCGGGCACAAGCAGATCAAAGAGCGTGTCAACTATATGCTCGAGCTGGTCCATCTGGAAGATAAGGCCAAGTGCTATCCGGAGTTTCTCTCGGGCGGCGAGCAGCAGCGTGTGGCAGTGGCGCGTGCGCTGGCCCATGCCCCCAAGCTGGTCATCGCCGACGAGCCCACCGGCAACATTGACCCTGAGCTGAGCCTCGAGATGATGGGGCTGCTGGAGCGGGTCAGCGAGATGGGCATCACCGTGCTGGTGGTCACCCACGAGCACGAGCTGGTCCACCGCTTCCACCAGCGGGTCGTCACCCTGAAGGAAGGACGCATCATTTCGGATGTTCCGGCCGACCCCGCGTATGCGGGGCGTGCAGAGCATCTCGAACCGACCGGGGAGGTGGTGCTGGTATGATGAAGCCTTCGACCTTTGGGTTTTTGACGGTGCGCGGCATCCGCAACCTCGGCAAGCACTGGGCGATGACCATCGCCTGCATCGCATCCCTGAGCGTCTGCATGACCTTGAACACCTTTGCACAGCTGGTGGAGGTCAATGTGGACAGCATGGTGAACTACCTCGGCCAGCAGAATGAGATGGTGGTCTACCTCCAGCCGGATGCCGACGACGCTGCCATAGAATCGGTGGGTGCGGCGATCCAGGCCCTGCCCGGCATCAGCCGGCTGCAGTATATGTCCAAAGAGGATGTGCTGAACCAGTATCGGGGCTATATGGCCGATTACGCCATCCTGCTGGACGAATTTGAAAACGACAACCCCTTCAAAGCCAATTACCGGGTCTCGCTGGCCGATCTGAGCCAGATGAAGGCCATGAGCGACCGGATCGCCAAGATCGAGGGCGTGTACAGTGTCACAGCCCCCATCGAGATGACCGAGACCTTCGTCCAGATCCAGCGGGCAGTTACGCGGATCGGGCGTTGGGTCGTCCTTGTCCTGATGGCGGTCAGCATCATCACGGTGGGCAGCACCATCCGGCTGAGCGTCTTTGCCCGGCGCAGAGAGATCGAGATCATGAAGTACGTCGGCGCGACCAACGCACTGGTGACGCTGCCCTTCTTTATTGAGGGTCTGGTCATGGGTCTGATCTCGGGCGGCATCACGGCCGCCGCCGGCATCGGCGGATACAGCTACATCGTCGAGGCGTCCAGCACGCTGGGCGGTCTGTGGCAGATGCTGATGGGCACCGCGCTGGTGCCGGTGGCCAATGTCTGGCCCACCATCCTGACCTACAGCCTGCTGGCCGGTGCGCTGGCCGGTGCGCTGGGCAGTATGTTCTCCATCCGCAAGCATCTGAACGTCTGAGCGAAAGGAGCCGCCTGTGAGTCAAGCAAAACATTCGGCAGGCTTCCGCCTGCACCTGCGCCGCTCCGCCGCCCATGCGAAGCCGGAGAACGGCCGCGCCAAGGCTCTCCGCACCGCCAGTGCGTTTCTGGCGGCGGTCATGCTGATTCTGAGCCTGTCGGTCTACCCGGCCTCGGCCGCGACCAGTATGTCCTCGCTGCAGAATAAGCTGAACAGCCTCTCCCAGTCCATCAATCAGCACAAGAAAGAGCTGTCGGACGCCAAGAAGAAGGAAAAGGCAGCGAAAGCTCTGGAATCCGAGCTGAAGGAAAAGGTCTCGGTCATCCAGAGCCAGATCAGCGTGTTGAAGGGGCAGATCGCCGACGTGCAGAACAGCATCGGCGTGAAAGAGCAGCAGATCGCCCAGAAGGAAAGCGAGATCACCCAGAAAACGGCAGAGATCGCTCAGAAGGAAGCGGAGATCGCAGACCAGTGGAGCGATTTCAAGCAGCACATGGCTGCCATGCAGGAGCTGCGGGATGGCGGCAGCGTGGCCATGCTTGCATCGGTCAACGACCTGTATGAGCTGCTGACCTTCAATGAGGTCATGCAGGATATCTCCCTGAAAGACACGGAGATCCTCGACAACATGAAGACCGCCAAAGAGGGTCTGGAAAACGATAAGGCCGCGCTGGAAAACGACAAGACCCAGCTGGAAGCGGAGCGCACGGTGCTCAAGACCAAGAAGAGCCAGCTGGACGCCCAGAATACCCAGATGCAGTCCAAGCAGAGCGAGCTGAATTCCAGCGTGAAGGAGGCACAGCTCAGTGCGGCCGAGGCACAGCAGGCGCAGAAGGATGCGCAGGCCGCCATCGAATCGGACGAGATGAACTATGAGGCCGTCAAGAAAGAGATCCAGAAGCTCATCGCAGCGGCGGCCGCGGCAAAGCCGCAGCTGAGTTTCAGCGGCTTCATCTGTCCGCTCAAGAGCTATACCCGCATTTCCAGCGAGTATGGCTGGCGCAAGAACCCGGTGACGGGCGTCAATAAGCTCCACGCCGGCACCGACTTTGCCGCTCCGGGCGGCACGCCCATCTATGCAGCCGCCAGCGGCTATGTGCAGGTGGCAGGCTGGTCCAGCGGCGGCTACGGCAACTATGTCATCATCTACCATGGCAAGATGTCGGATGGCAACGCATACAGTACCCTGTACGGCCATATGCGCTCCGTGGCGACCTCGGCGGGCAAGTATGTCAATCAGGGCGACCTGATCGGCTATGTCGGCAGCACCGGCAATTCGACCGGCAACCACCTCCACCTCGAGGTTTGGAAGGGCGGCTCGAAAGCCAATGCGGTCAATCCAAGAGGTTATATTCCCATGAGATAAGTCTTTCTGTTGTTTTTGTAAGGAGGCCGTCTGGCGTATGAACGACAAAAAACGCAAGCACATTCTGCAAATCGGCTGTCTGATCTTGGCGGGTGTGTTCGTGCTCTCCCTGCTCGGGAGCGTAGCGATGATGCTGCTGGTCTGAGGGGAGGAGCAAAGCAATGAACCGTAAAATTTCGGTCGGAATGATGGTCACCATCGTCATTCTGGCGATTACCGTGACCTTTTCCATCACCATGCTGCTGGCGATGCGTCTGTTTGACAGCACCGTGACCAGCGTGAAGGAAAAGGAAAGTATGTACAACAAGATCGCGGAGGTAGACCGCTACGTCCGCAGCAACGATTATTACACCATCGACGAGACCATGCTCTACGACCGCCTGACCGCAGGCTACCTGCTGGGCACGGGCGATAAATACGCCCGGTATTATACAGCCAATGGTTATACCGAGCTGGTCAACATCCAGAACGGCACCCTGCTGGGGATCGGCGTGGAGCTGGGCATCAACCAGTCCGGCTACGCCAAGGTCACCAAGGTCTACGAAGATTCGCCTGCACTGGAAGCAGGCATCAAAGTCGGCGATTACATTACGGCCGTGGACGGCACCGACGTCAAGAGCCTGTCCAGCGTGGACGCAGTCCAGACGCGTCTGCGGGGCGAGGCCGGCACCACAGTCAACGTCACTTGGCTGGACAGCGAAGCAGCCGAGCACACCGCGGACCTGACCCACTCCGGTTACACCGCCACCACCGTGGATTATCAGATGGTGCAGGGCAATGTGGGCTACATCAAGATCCGCCAATTCGATGGCACGACCCCCAGCGAGCTGGATTACGCCATCCGTGCGCTGACCAACGGCGGCGCGCTGAGCCTTGTGTTCGACCTGCGGGACAACGGCGGCGGCATCCTCGATGACGCCATCACCTGCATTGATCTGCTTGCCCCCGAGGGAACGCTGGCCTATGCCGAGGACAAGAACGGCACCCAGACCCTTCTGGGCAGCAGCGACGACGACACCCAGACCACGCTGCCCATTGTCTGCCTCGTCAACGGAAACACTGCAAGTGCGGCGGAACTGTTTGCCAGCAGCCTGCGCACCCTGAATGGGGCTCGTTTGGTGGGCACCACCACGATGGGCAAGGGCACCATCCAGAGCAGCCCGCAGCGTCTGTCCGACGGCAGCGCGGTCGTGGTCACCGTGGCCAAGCTCATCTGCGGCGACGGCTCCTGCTTTGACGGCACCGGCCTGTCGGTGGATGTGGATCGCCCGCTGACCGCCGATGAGCAGAATGCCTACTACGATTACACCGTAGACACCGACCCGCAGATCCTGCGCGCCGTCAGCACGGCGCAGCAGCTCAGCGGCACCACCACCGTTGGCGGCGTAAACGAAGCCGCCAACAGCGAGGCCGCGTCCAGCGAAGCCGCAGACAGCACCGCGGCGGACAGTACGCCGGTGGAGGGGGATGCGGCGTCCGAACAGCCGGTCGAAGCAGAAAGCGAAAGCACAGCTGCAGAGAGCGAAGCTGCTTCAGAGTCTGCCGCTTCTTAAGAAAGGATGGAATCTATGCCGGAGTTGACCGATCTCTCCGTGATCCGCAGCCTCTGCGAAAAATACGACTTTGCCCTTTCCAAGGGATTCGGGCAGAACTTCATCATCAATCCGGGGCTTCCGATCAAGATCGTGGACGCCAGCGGCGTGGACAAACGCTACGGCGTGATCGAGATCGGGCCGGGCATCGGCGTCCTGACCAAGGAGCTGGCCAAACGTGCGGCGAAGGTCGTCTCCATCGAGGTGGACGAGCGTCTGCCGCCGCTGCTGGCTGAAACCATGGCCGATGTGGATAATTTTAAACTGGTTTTACAGGATGTATTGAAGGTGGACTTGAAAGCCCTCATTGCAGAAGAGTTCCCCGGGATGCCGGTGGCCGTCTGCGCCAACCTGCCCTATTACATCACCAGCCCCATCGTCATGAAATTGCTGGGCGACCGCCTGCCGATCGAAAGCCTGACCGTCATGGTCCAGAAGGAGGCGGCCGACCGTCTGGCTGCGGCACCCGGAACCCGTGCTTCCAGTGCCATCAGCTGTGCGGTAAGCTACTATGCGACCTCTAAAATGATGTTCACAGCGGCACCGGGCAGCTTCTACCCGGCTCCGAAAGTCACCAGTGCGGTGGTTCGGATGGACATCCGCCCCACCCCTGCCGTACAGGTGGCGGATGAGGACGGCTACTTTGCCCTGATCCGCGCCGCCTTCGGCCAGCGTCGCAAGACGGCCGCCAATGCCATCGCCAGCGGCCTGAACCTGCCGAAGGATCGGGTCATCGCCGCCATCGAAGCCGCTGGCTTTGATGCCCGCATCCGCCCCGAGGCTCTCACCCTCGAAGACTTCGCGAAGATCCAGACGGCGATCGCAATGTAAAAATCAATACTTGCCAAACCCGCCCGCCAGTGGTATACTATTCTAGTAATGTGTGCTGGTGTGGCGCAATGGCAGCGCAACTGATTTGTAATCAGTGGGTTGCAGGTTCAACTCCTGTCACCAGCTCCATACGGAAAGCCTTCGGAACGATGTTTCCGGGGGCTTTTGCTTTTGGCGGAGCCGAGCGTTATAGCAATTCAACTTTTTCATGCAACAGCAACAACGTTGAATTGCATATCGCAGAGATGCTGTTATGATGTTGCGCTCATTTCTTGACTTGCGATAAAAATAAGCGAAAAAAAAAGAGTTGACAAATTCCGGATGCTATGGTAACATATATAAGCAGTCGATTCACGACTGTGAACTGAATCTGGGCGTGTTCCCGAGTGGCCAATGGGGACAGACTGTAAATCTGCTGCTTTTCAGCTTCGGTGGTTCGAAT